>NZ_JADYUF010000067.1 GCF_021531655.1 Leyella stercorea
CCTTATATTGTAAGTAGTCGGTTCATACCGCTCCCCTCCCTACGGGGGAGGGGTCAGGGGGTGGGGCTTTGTGTCAGGCTTCCAAGCTTGCTGAGAAAGTACTCCTGTCCCTTCCCCGTCACCTTGGTTGTCACCCTCTCTTCCGAACCATGATGCGTCTTGATCATCGTGACGGAAGTTGCGAAGAGTCCTTCCTCCACCCATTTCTGAATAGGTTCCGTAGAGCGTTTGAAGATGTAGCCGTTCTCGCGCATCCAGCGGAACAGGCGTGTGCGTCCTGTAGGATAACCGTTACGCGTCAGCAGCTTGGCCAGCTCGCTAATCAGTATGCAACCGTCGCCCGTAGTCACCGCATCGGCAAACTCCACCTTAGGACGTTGCGCCTCTATCAGCTCGTCCTTCTGCTGCAGCGTCCGGTTCAGAATCCTCACCGCCTTAGCCAGAATCGTCTTCTCGTCGTCCTCGTTATTAAGAGGAATGTAACCGCCCGTCTTGCGGATTTGCGGCAGCACCTCAGAAGTGACCCACTTGCGGAAAGCCCTTGCCGAAGGTTTGCGACTGTCGAGGATAACATCATACAGACCGTCCTCGTTAACGAAGTTAGCCATCTGTGTTCTTCCAAGCGAGTCGGTGATGGTGTCGGTTGAAACGACCCCATCGTCAAGTCGTTCTCTCACATGCCTCTGCTTCAGTCCAAGCACCTTGCACACATCCGTCAAGCAGAACAGCGGTTCGCCCGCCTCGCCCATCACCGTCCGAATCCGTCCGAACTCCGGGCTTTCGAAAATCTGAATCTTATTCGTCATAACATCAAAATGTTTAAACCATTAATATTCAAAAAAACACTCGCAACCCTTGGGCAGCCATCGGCTTGCCGTAAGGATTACGAGTGCAAAGATAAGGGCAAAAAAAGAGGGCAACCGTAATAACACGTTGTCAAGCACGTTGTCATTACGGTTGCCCTAACGAAGGCATTAGAATAAAGAATTAACGAAGTTGTTGTTTTATCTCTTCTTTCAATTTGTTGTTTTTGCCATACGCATTGCCGCTTGAATAAGAGTTCTGCAATCCAGTCACACCCCACAGCGCCTCAAACGGCACGTAGGCAGGCTGTGGGATATTCAGCATTTCTATCATCACATTGGCAAACACCGCCTTGGCAGCCTTCGTAGACAAGCGGTTGGTAGGCTGGCGGTCAGCGTCCACCCATCCTGCTTCGATGGCTTTCTCCCATAGCTGCTGTGCTTCGGGCGTGTCGAGCAGGGCGAGCGAGTCGGCATTGGCATTGGGCCCCGGACACGACTTGTTTTTATCAGAAGAACCGTGCACAATCTGAATACCAATACCTCCAGCCTCAACATTGCCAATCTCATTCTCCACTTGCTTCTCCATTACGAAGTCGCCCTGTACGGTTATTCCGCCCTTCAATATCTTTTCTAAAAGTTCCTTGTCCATAATAAGTTTGATAATTCATTTTTAATTACAGGCTCCGACTTTAACTCCCACACCTCCCGAGGCTACTCCATTCACCTCATATTCCACGTGCTTCTGCATTACGAAGTCGCCATGTACATTGTATATCTTTTTGCCGTCATCATTGTTCGCAGCAACATTAGCCAAAGCGTCGAGCAAATTGTCTATCTCCTGCGAAATAAGAGTCATGCTCTCCATATAGTGTTGCATGAATTGTTGTCGTTCTTCGTCTTCTCCATATACACATTCAAAACTAAGCGCCAAGTCTACAAGCCCTTCTCCATGTCGCTCAACTATCTGTTGCTCCAACGACCGTGCCACCCACATCCATTCCCCATGTCCGCTGTCAAGCAGCCATTGCACAGTAGTGTGTAGCGTGACTGTCACGGCCGTATGCAAATCTTCGTCTGATGCTCCCGTCTGCTTGTCGTGGCGCAGATAAGCCATGTGGTCGTCGTAGCATCTGTCTACAAAACGTCGGGCGTGGGCGTGGTCGTAGCCTCTGATGGTGTCGATGATGTAGAAGGCAAGATAAAGCAGCTCTGAGGCGTGAAGTGCGAATGTGCGACAGTCGGCAAGACAGCGGCTGCACACATCCTCTGCCATTTCATAGACGGGAGTGTCGCAGTATTTATCTTCTACTGCGTCGCGTTCTTTTGGGCTGAATAGGTTCATTCTTATAGTTGTTGTTCATTAGCTTGCTGAGGCGGTTGAGCCAATACACGAGGTCGTAGCTTCGCCCGCCCGTTTCAAAGTCGATAATCGGTTTGCCATAGGCAAAGTCGACAGCCACATTGTCGTCTACGCTGAATTGAGCCACAAGGTCAGCACCGTAGCGGTAGACTCCAAAATTCTTGAACCTCACAGACAAGTCATAATTAGGCTGTGTCAGACAGATGTCGGCAATGTGCTGCACGTCACGGCGTATTTCATTCAGGCACACTCCTTCGTCGGTCTTGGCTTTGAGTTCGAAGAGGGCGTCGCTTTTCGACTTTTGTGCAAGCAGGCATATAGCGGCAAGCAGGTCGTTGGCACGTCGCGACTTTGTGCTTTTACCGTTGTCCATATAGTCGATGCTTATCCTTGTCACGTGGTCGTCAAACGTGCTTCTTATCTCATCCACAACGTCCCAGAAGTCGGTGGTCTGCTTCGTCAGTCGTTCTATCTCGATGCTTCGTCTGTATTCCTTCATCTTGTACGAAAGCCCCATGCGCAATATGTCTGCCACCTTGTCGGTGTTGGTTCCAAAAGCCGAGTTACGCTCTATACCTACAAACTGACGGTCGGGGCGATTGTCGATGATGACGAGGCAAAAGGGATGGTGCTCATGCTCCACGTCCTTTAGATTGATAGTAGTGTGCTTGCTGCGGTTGTTCTCCAGCGCCATCAGCACCACCCCATCCTCATGGCGCAGCACCTGACAGCGGAAGATGTCCCATTCCTTGCCGTGTATATCCTTTGGCACAGTCAGTTCGATTTGTCTGCCTGTTGTAAACAGGCTTCCGAACCGCTGCACAGGGTCGATGGGCTTAGGTTGAGCACCCTCGCTTATCTCGAACAACTGTGCTGTGTTTTCAATGGGTTGATTGTCGAACGAATAGAATTTGAATATTGTCATTGTTTTTTAGTTATTAGTATTCTTTACCCTTTTTACTTTTTTACCATTTTTCTAACTTACTTTTCATCACGCCACATTCTCGTCCTCATCCGCCCAATGGTCGCATTGGCGCATTACGGTCTCAAGCGCAGCCTGTGCGCCCTCGGGTGGATACTTATATTTCTTGAGCAGTCGCTTCACCATCACGCGCATTTTGGCTCTTGCCGACTCCTTGCGGTTCCAGTCGATGGTGCGGTTACGGTGGAGCACTTCGGTAAGCTCCTTGGTGAGCGCCACAAACTCCTCGTCGCTGTAAGCCTGGCGCACACCTTCGGGAGTGGACAGGGCATCGTAGAAGGCCTTCTCCTCGGGCGTGAGCCCCAGCTTGTCGCCCTCCTCCTCGCTGTGCTTTATCTGCTGCGCCATCTTCAAGAGTTCTGATATCACCTCCTCGTTGGTCAGCAAGCCCTTCAGATAGTTTGACAGGCTTTTGTTGAGCATGTCAGAGAACAGGTCGCTCTGTATGACGTTGGTCTTCTGCTGCTGCTTTATTTTCTCTTTCATCAGCTTTGTGAGCAGTTCCACCGCCAGGTTGCGCTCCTTCATGTTCTTAATCTCTTGAATGAAGGCTTCATCAAAGAGCGAGAACTCCACCTTTCGGTCGCCAAAGAGATTTATCACGCCATCGGTCTTCACGCTCTGGCGCAACAATTCGCCTATGCGCTCGTTTATCTCATGCCGGCTCACTTTTCCCTTCTGCGAGAGTTTGAGCATCATCACCCTTAGAGCATCCATGTAGCACACCTCCGCTTTCTGTTTCTCGCTCAAGAGCGAACGGCAGAGGGTGGTGGCATTATGAAGCATGGCGCTGTGCTCCATGAAATTCTTCTTTGCCTGATCCTTGGCTGGCGACGACAGGAAGTTGGCACCGCCTGTTATGGCAAGGGCTCGCTTCGTGTTGTCGGGCTCGAAGAATGCTGTATAGGAGAAGCCATGCAGCATGTCACGGCAAATCTCTATCTCCTCCTTCCATTTCTGCAGGGCGGTCTTGGTGATGTCGGGGTCGCCAAAGCGTCGTTGGTCGCGGTTGGTGTATTGCTTCATGGCAGCTTTCAGAGCCTGGGCAATGCCCACATAGTCGACAATCAGTCCGCCCTCCTTCTTTTCGCCATCGTTAGCTTCAAACACACGGTTCACACGGGCTATTGCCTGCATCAGATTGTGACCGCTCATCGGCTTGTAAACATACATGGTGGCGAGCGACGGCACGTCAAAACCCGTGAGCCACATGTCGCGCACGATGGCAATCTTCATTGGGTCGTCATCTTTCTTAAACTTGGCAGCCAGCTCCTTCTTGTACGCCTCGTTGCCGATAATCTTTTGCCAGTCGTCGGGGTCTTGGTTAGAGCCGCTCATCACCACCTTCACCTTCTCCGTCCACGAGGGGCGCAGCTCCAGCATCTTGCGGTAAATCTTTATCGCGATCTCTCTGGTCAGAGCCACGACCATTGCCTTGCCGGTCAGCAGCTGTGCACGGTTCTGCTCATAGTGGTCTATGATGTCTCTCACCAACGTGTCGATGGTCGCGTCCTCGCCCAGCAGCACCTCCAGCCGGCTGTGCTCCTGCTTGGCACGCTTTATCTGCTCGTCGGTGGCGCCATCGTCCGACAGACGGTCAAACTCCTCATCCAGCAGTTTCATTGTCTTTTCGTCGAGGTTCAGGTTCACCACCCTGCTCTCGTAATATATTGGGCGTGTAGCTCCGTCGTCGACCGCCTGGCTCATGTCGTAGACGTCGATATAAGAACCGAACACCTCCTCCGTGTCGCGGTCGCGCTCGCTTATGGGCGTGCCCGTAAATCCTATGAACGAAGCGTTGGGCAGCGCCTCGCGCATCTTCTGGCTGAAGCCCTTCTTCATGGTTTGGCTCTGTGCGTCCCAATGTTCGTCGCCATACTGCGAGCGGTGGGCCTCGTCGGTCATCACGATGATGTTGCGGCGTGTGGACAGGGCTGTGTCGCCCTCCTCAAACTTCTGTATGGTGGTGAAGATTAAGCCTCCGCTCTTGCGGTCGCGCAATATCTCGCCCAGCTCCTGCCGGCTCGTAGCCTTTATCGGCTCTTGACGAAGAAAGTCCATGCAGCGGCTGAACTGTCCGAAGAGCTGGTCGTCAAGGTCCTTGCGGTCGGTAACAACCACTATCGTGACCTCTGGCAGACGCTGCACCAGTTGGTGAGCATAGAACACCATAGAGAAACTTTTGCCCGACCCTTGCGTGTGCCAGAACACGCCGATCTTTCCGTTGCCCTCAACAGCAGTCTTGGTTCTTGCCATCGCCTTGCCAACAGCGAAGTATTGATGGTAGGCAGCAAGAATTTTTGATGTCTTGCCGTCTTTATGCTCGAAGCAGATGTAGTTGTTCAAGATGTCAAGCAGTCGCTCTTGCTGGAACATTCCGATGAAGAATGTGCGATAGTCAGCCATGAGAGTAGACACATTCTCGCCATCCACGGTTTTCCATTCCATGTAGCGTTCCTGTTTTGCGGTTATGGTGCCCGCGCGGGTTTCGCTCATGTCGCTTATCACGTTGAAGGCGTTGTAGCTGAAGAGGCTCGGAATGCTCTGCTGATAGTTCTTGATCTGCTTGTAGGCGTCGTCGATGGTTGCGTCTTCGGCTGTGGCGCTTTTCAGCTCCACCACCACGAGGGGCAATCCGTTGACCATCACCACCATGTCGCAGCGCTTTTTCTTATATTCCTCTATGGTCCATTGGTTCACCACCTTAAAGAAGTTGCGCTCGGGCTGCTCAAAGCTGATGAGCTGCATCAGAACCGTGCGCTCCTCGCCGTCCTGCTGATAGCTAACCTCCAATCCGTCCTGCATCCACTTTGTGAACTTCTCGTTGTTTTGCTCCAGCGTACCCTCGTTGATGGTGGTTAGCTTCTTTATACCATCGTCAAGAGCAGCAGCTGGCAGGTCGGGATTGAGCAGTCGCATCGAGGCTTCAAGGTCGGCACGATAGAAAGGCTCCTTATAGTTGCGCTCCACCTCGTAGCCACACTCGTATTTGTAGCCAAGCTCGTCTCTGAACAGGGCTATCAGCGTCTGCTCATAAGCGTCTTCGGTGAATTTGTCTTGGTCGGACATATTTTGTTTTATGTTTTTATTATTAGTGTTTAATATAATCATAGGAGGCTATGGCGTCCTCGCCGTAGCCTGCGCATCCTCACACTCAGCTACTCGGGGATTTCGATTTCTCCCGACATTAAGCGAGGGAGAAGGGTGTCACGGAGAAGGGAGAGGCGGGAGTTCTCAGCAATAACACACTCAATATGAGAAAACAATGTTTCCAACATTTCGCAATATTTTATCACAATTTCCATTGGAGGGGATATTATACAAATATTACGCATGGCTTTGTTTGTCAACTGAGGTTGTGCTGAGCCTGAACAATATGATTTGAAATCTATTATATTAAACAAGCCATTTATAAATGGTAATTCAATATATTTATATTGCTCTAGCGACTCTACAATAAATGAATTGTTGGTTATAAATGATTTTGGATGATGTGTTCTACTTACATCTCCACTGCCATTTCCTCTACTTGTTACAAGAACAGAATATTTATCGCAATTATACTCATTATAGTAACCAATTATACCATTTGCCCCATATACAGGATAATCTCCCTTTTCTAATATCATAGATGTAGAAAGATTCTTTCCATATTTTAGGGAAAAGATTTCATCCAATGTTCCTACTTTCCATCCTTCCGGAATCATTCCCAATTCACTATCAACGAACTTACCATCCTTGAAAGGCTCAAAGTCAACGAACCAATTCTTGAAAATAGTCTGCGCCATCTCCTCCAAATCAGCATTGATCTTATTGTTCAACTCTATCTTGCGGTCGAGAGAAGAAAGGATGGAGGCTATGCGGCGCTGGTCGTCAACTTCTTTTGGCACAACCACTTCTATCCCTTTCATGGTTTTTCCAGAAACTTCTGCAAAAGTAGTTCCTGAACCTTGTGAAACAATATTATCCTTATTGTATTTTAGAAGATAATACAAGAACTCGCTATCAGTATCTTCATTAGGAATTACGCTTTTAAAGCCTTGATTTGTACACATTTCACTTGCTGCTATTGCTACGTACCCAATAGGAGCACGTGAAGAAAACAAAACACTTCCTTTAGGTAGCATCTTGCACGAACAACTATTAAATCCTTCCGCTGTTATATTTCTTTCTCCTCTAAAAATATATTTATTGCTATTAGCTGATAAATCTTTGGGAGTAAGCCATGGAATATCTCCGTCATAGAATGACGTCCTTTTTGTTGATGGAGTTGCTCCTCCAACAATTGTTCCAATTTCCTCAAGTGTTACTTCTTTCCACTCCATCCTATTTCCTCCTCAATTTCTTTTGCAAATAACGTTTTCGCCCATAATACTCCCTTTCGGCAAGTCCCATCGGGAAAACCGAGTTTTCTTCCATAGCATCATACTCGTCCTTCAAGTCCTGCAGATGATCCTTCTTCTGCTTGCAGTAAATCACAACGGCAACTATCACAGAAGCGACAGAAGCCACCACCGCAAGCAGAGAGAAAAGCCCTGAATATTCATTTAAAAGCTCCATACCCTTACACCTCCCATCCTATTTTCTTCAACTGCAATCTGATTTCTTCTTCCTGCTTCTTGCTTTCCTCAAACAGCTGCTTCAGCTCTCCGGTGAGATTCGTCATTTTCTCCTCAAAAGGCACTCCGTCGCCTTCGTCTTCGGCGATTCCTACGTATCTGCCGGGAGTCAGGATAAAGTCCTGAGCAGCAATCTGCTCGGTTGTGCATACGGCACAGAAGCCCTTTTCATCCTCCAGGGTTCCCTGCTGGAAACTGTGGAAAGTGTCAGCAATCTTGCGGATGTCCGTATCAGGCATCAGCTCACGCAGTTTGCGTGTAACCATAGTGCCCATGTTGCGGGCGTCGATGAAGAGCGTCTTGCCCTTCTGCTGCTTGTCGCGACTGATAAACCACAGGCTCACAGGAATGCCCGTGCTGTAGAACAACTGCGAAGGCAACGCCACGATTCCCTCCACCAAGTCGGCTTCGATGATGGCTTGACGAATCTGTCCCTCGCCGCCACTCTGACTCGACAGCGCACCATTAGCCAGCACCAGACCGATCTTGCCCTCGGGCGACAGATGGTGAATCATGTGCTGCATCCACGCAAAGTTGGCATTGCCCGAAGGTGGCAGACCGTACTGCCAGCGCACATCCTCCTGCAGGGCGCTCTGCCCCCAGTCCGAGAGGTTGAAAGGAGGATTGGCAAGGATGAAGTCAGCCTTGAGCGTGGGGTGCTGGTCGTCGAAGAAAGTGTCGGCAAAAGCTTTGCCTAAGTTGGCATCCAAGCCACGGATGGCAAGGTTCATGTGCGCCATCTTCCACGTGTCGGGGTTCGATTCCTGTCCGTAGATGCTTATCTTGCGCAGGTTTCCCTTGTGGCGCTCAATAAACTTGGCGCTCTGCACAAACATACCACCGCTTCCGCAGCAAGGGTCGTAGACTCTGCCCTCGTAGGGTTCGAGAATCTCCACCAGCGTGCGGACGATGCACGAAGGCGTGTAGAACTCGCCGCCGTTCTTGCCTTCCATCGAG
The DNA here is from genome assembly GCF_021531655.1 of Leyella stercorea. Next base: position 8,725 of record NZ_JADYUF010000067.1, read on the forward strand.
GCAAACTGGCGAAGGCAGTATTCGTAGGTGCGGCCCAGCAGGTCTTTCTCATCACCAGCGTCGTGCATCTCGATGTTGGTGAAGAGGTCAACCACGTCGCCCAGACGGCGCTTCGCGAGCTCGGGGCGTGCAAAGTTTTTAGGCAAGATGTTCTTCAGCCGTTCGTTCTCGCGCTCAATGGCTATCAGCGCGTTGTCTATCACCACGCCGATCTCGGGCGTGTGGGCAGCCGCCGAAATTTTGCTCCATCGTGCTTCTTGTGGCACAAAGAAGATATTATCTGCCGTGTATTCGTCCTTATCCTCAGGGTCGGCATATTCATCGCCCTGCAGCTCCTTAAACTTCTGCTCGAAGCGGTCGCTGATGTATTTCAGGAAGATTAGTCCCAGCACCACGCCCTCATATTGCGAAGCGCTGAGGTTGCCACGCAGAATGTCGGCTGCCTTCCATATTTTCTCCTCAAAACCTATGCTTATAGTGTCCTTTGTCTTCTTTGCCATGATAGTGTGCTCCTTATTTATTTACTTGGTCCATGTCTACAAATATGGTGTCTTCACCCTCGTTTTTGGTGGAATCGCTGCTTGAACTTGACGATTCGGCTGCGTTTTCTGGTGTTTTAGGAGTCGATCCCGATGGAAAACTGTCGGAGCAACCCACGCAAACAGACACGAAAAGGGCGGCCATCATCGCTCCTACGAACAATGATAACCGCCCTTCAGTCAGCACATTACGAGTTTTGGCTAATTGAGATTTCTCAAAATTACCCCCCCCGATTCTATATATGGAAAGTTTATTATTTAGCATGTTTTTAGTCGTTATTTGTATTACAAGTACCCTACAAAGTTACGCTTTTTCCCTCAAAACGCCCAATTTTTCGCTGTGAAAATCACCCCGAAATTGACAATTTAGGGGTCAGAATCCGTGTTTGACGGAGCAAAGAGGAGACGAGAGTGGGGATGGTGAAGTGTTAGAAGATACGTATATAAGCAACCTAACTTACTGTAGGATAATGGGATAAGTGCATTGTTGTCGCAGTTTGGTCAGTAGTCGTTAGTCATTTAGTCATTTAGTCATTTAGTCATTTTCGATTCTGAGTGTTGGTTATTTTCGTCTATAGTATAATATATAAATATATATTATACTATAGGGGGCTGACTGCACTTTTTTTTTTGATTTTGACTAAATGACTAAATGACTAAATGACTAAATGACTAACCTCCACCCCTACCCTTACTACTTCCCGACAAACCCTCCACTACTTCCCGACAACTATTGCTTTTGCCTCGTGAATGTACTAACTTTGCAAGCGTGATACAGATCTGTAAATTACGCTCTCGGCAGGGAGTAAAAACTCTCTCGGCAGGGAGAAAAAAATTTGGAGTTTGGAATGTTGAATGTTGAATTGTCGGCAAAGCCGATGTTGAATTGTCCAATTTTGAATTGGGAATTCAGAATTCAAGAGGCAACAACAGAACTCAAAACTCAAAACTCAAAATTCAAAAAAACTCAAAATTCAAATTATGGCAATCAATCTTAAAGCAAGAGAAACTCTTCAGAACGTGGGCGACTACAAGGGCAAATACCGCTATGTGCTCGGCACCGAAATCTACAACCGACTCTCGGAACAGAAAGTCATTCAGGAGGCTGCCCTCCGCTCGGGCATGAGCCGAGGAGTGATGCAGGCGGCATGGGACGCTGCTGGCGACGTAATCAGAGCATGGGCCACTGAGGGCCACTCGGTAGCAATTCCCGGACTGGGCACCATGCGTCTGGGCGTAAGAGCCAAGAGCGTGCCTTCGGTCAACGATGTGGCTACGGGCATCATCACCTCACGACGCGTTATCTTCACCCCAAGCACCGAAATCAAGCGCGAGCTTGCCGACACCTCTATCAACATCACCTGCTACGACCGCAGCGGCAAGATTGTGAAGAAGGTGACCTCAAGCGACAGCGGCAACGTTGAGGACGGCGACAACAACCCTGGCGGCGGCGATACTCCCAGCGGCGGCGATACTCCCAGCGGCGGCGATACTCCGGGCGGCAGCGGCACCGAGGGAGAAGGCAGCGGAGCGCTCGAACCTAACATTTAGAAAAGCCCCACAAAGCCCCACAAAGCC
>NZ_JADYUF010000068.1 GCF_021531655.1 Leyella stercorea
AACAGAGAAGTTAAGCCCGCTTGCGCCGATGGTACTGCAATGCAATGCGGGAGAGTAGGTGGCTGCCTTCTTTTACTTGGGTCTTCAAGGTCTAACGACTTTGGAGACCTTTTTTCGTATTTGGACATAATAACATGTTTCCAATTTTTTTGTCAATGAACCATTATGGACTTGTTTGCAAAATAAATATCCATTACCTTTGTTTTTATAAAACTATAAAAACATCAAAATATGAAAAACGGAGTATTAAAAATTCTTTTAGTGGCAGTTCTATCCGTTCTTGCTACTTCTCATGCTTTTTGTCAGCAAAATCAAGAAGTAGAGAAAACCGAGAAAGCAAAATCAAGCCAAGTAGTAGAAGAGATGCCTGTGTTTCCTGGTGGTGAGAAGGCTTTAGTGGCTTATCTTAAAGAGAATCTTAAATATCCAAGTGTTCCTGCAGAAAATGGAATTCAAGGTAGGGTAATAGTATTGTTTAAAGTCGAGGCTGATGGTAGCCTCACCGACGTGCGAATAGGAGGTAGTGTTGACCCTTCTATTGACAGAGAAGCATTACGTCTTGTAAAGGCTATGCCCAAATGGATACCAGGTAAGCAGGATGGAAAGCCTGTGCCAGTGAAGTTTCAATTACCAATTACTTTCAGTTTAAATTAATTAATTGAACTTTCGCAAGTTCAGAGAATTAATAAAATAGTCTTTATTTTTATATTTTGGCGTTAAAGTAATCTGTTTCATTTTGACGAAACGATTACTTTAGCGCCATAACTGTTTTTATAGACTGTCTTGTTCTTACAATTTCCATTTGTGAACCATTATGGACTTGTACAGGTCATATATATCTAATAACTTTGCACAAAAGTTAATGATAATAAAAATTAATAAAACATAACATGAAAAGAATCGCATTTTTATTTGTGTTTATGATCATAGCTTGTAGTTCGCTTAATGCCAAGAGTTATCCTTTTGATATGGCGCATAGCTATGAGGTGCAGATTGTTCGTGTTGCCCAGCAGGGTACAAAATTCTTAAAAGCTTGGGGCGTTGCAGGTTCTCCTGATAAGGCTATTGACATGGCTATGCAGGATGCTGTGGCAGCTTGTATTTTTACTGGGGTGGAAGGAAACGAGATAGCAGGTAAGATTCCGCCACTTGTTGCTGATAGGAGCGTTTACGAAGAACACAAGCAGTTTTTTGATACCTTTTTTAAGAAGGGCGAATTCCTTCAGTATGTGAAGAATGTCAACACTGGTTATCCCACTGGTGAAAACAATGTAAAGACGGGTAAAAGACGTAAAGTCGGAATCTTTGTTGTTGTGATGTATGACAATCTTCGTAAGCTTTTGGAGGATGAAGGTATCATCAAGAAGCTCAATAGCTATTTTTAATCCCATATTATAAAGGTTATTATTAATTCAAATTAAATCATAGATAATGAAAAGAATAGTTTTGTCTTTTGTGGCTTTCCTATTTGCCGTATTAACCTTTGCTCAGGCCACAGCCAATCAACCTAAGGCCATGAAACCTATTATCATGGTTATTCCAGAGAAAGCTTGGTGTATTAACAATGGTTTTGTCAAGAGTAACGACCCAAAGACACCTGATTATGAAAAGGCTCTTCTTAATGATGATGTACTTAATGTAATCACTAAGATGGGTGGCATTATGCAGGAGCGTGGCTATCCGTTAAAGAACTTGCAGAGTGCGCTTGACGAACTTAAGAACGAGGGTGCGATGGATATGGCTCTTACATCGAAGGCAGACGGAGAGATTGTGGAGGACGAGCTCGATCAGCTTACGCGTGTGGCTCAGGCTGACATCCTTGTTAATATAGCTTTCACACGCACCGCTCATGGTCCGCGCAATATGGTGGAGTTTCGTGTTACCTCAATTGACGCAGCTACAAGCAAGCAGATAGGCGGTGAGACGGGTCGCAGCTCGGCATCTGGTGCACCGATCTCAACATTGCTAGAAGAGTCTGTATTAGGATTCATTGATAATTTTACCGGAAGCATACAGAGACATTTCGAAGATTTGATTGCCAATGGTCGTGAAGGTTCGGTTATCTTCAAGATTGCCAGCGACTGTCCTCTCAACTTCGAGTCGGATGTTACTCTGAATGGCGAAACTGGTGAGTTGAGCGAAGTGATTGACTACTGGATGAACGAGAACACCGTGAACGGCTCATTCACACAGAACGGCAAAACCCGTAACCGCATGTCTTATGAGCAGGTTCGCTTCCCGCTTTTCGGCAAGGGCAAATTCGGTGGAAAGCCTAAGGCCATCAATATGGAGGGCTTCATAAAGCCTATCACATCTTTCCTTTCTCAGTTCGGAGTGTCTGTTGCCACTGTACCAGTAGGTATCGGCAAGGCATATGTTGTGCTTGGTGGAAAATAAAAATACGTTATAACATATTATCATGAAGGTAAGGATTTTAGTGGTGGCATTGGCTGCATTGTTCTGCGGCACTGCCATAACCGTCAAGGCACAATCGGCGAAAGACATCGGAGTGATATGTCTCAATCCTGTAGTGCCAGAGAACGACGGTCTTGAAGCGAAAGCCACCGCCATGCTGAAGACTAAGCTCAATCAGATAGCCACAGCTAATGGCATGTCGGGTTCGGGCTTCGACAACCGTTTCATCATAACGGGGCACATACAGAAGTTGAGAAGCGAGCAGACTCAGACCGTTCCGCAGAAGAATGCCGTGTTGGTAAGCATAGGCATATACGTAGGTGACGGTCTTGACGGCACACTCTATTCTAATTTTTCTACCGAGGCGAAAGGTATTAGCGACTCTGAGGACCAAGCCATAGCTGCCGCCGTGAGAAAGCTGAATCCTGCTCTGCCACAATTGCAGGAGGCTGTGGCAAAGGGAAAGCAGCGCATCACGGAATATTATGACCGTATGGCTGCCAACATCATCCAGACCGCCAAGGCTTCTGCCGCAGCAGGAAAGTATGACGAGGCGATGAACATGCTCTTTGCCATACCGATGGGAAACAAGGATTTTCAGACAGCGCAGTCGCTCATAGCACAGTATGGCAGCACGTCGCTCGAGAAGAAAAATCTTGACATTGTCCGTCAGGCACGCTCGGCATGGAGTTCTAATCCAACAGAAAGCGGAGCAGCAACGGCAAGCGATATACTTAAGAGTCTTGTGATGCCATCAGCAAAGGTGCAGGCTGAAGCTAAGAGTCTACAGACGGAGATGGCGGCACGCATTAAGGCTGTAAGCGACCGTGAGTTCCAGCTTGAGAAGCAGAAAGCACAGGACGAGAAGGAGGTGCAGATTGCCACAGTACGTGCGGCTGCATCAGTGGCAAAGGCATACGTGGAGAGCCAGCCTAAAGTTGTATACCACTATTATTGGTGGTAAGAAACATATAAGAATCATAACAATAAACACTTATTATGAAAAAGAAATACTTGTTTGCCTCATTGATACTTGGAGGCGCAATGATATTCACGTCGTGCAGCAGTGACGACAATGAAATCTTCGTGGGTGACAATTTCTTTACCGACCGTCAGGCAATAATTGACGAAATCAATGCCTTGACTTATCCCCAGGGCTTTACCGAGTCTGACGATAAGCATCCCGAATATAAGAATATGGATCCAGAAGTCTACACAGACAAGAAAACGACCGAAGGTCGTGGCATAGAAGGATATTATGGCTATGTGGATTTAGGACTATCTGTGAAGTGGGCTTCTTCAAACCTTGGCTCTGTGAGCCCTGTCACTGAGCACAAAACTTTAGAGCAGACCTTGCAGGAGTTGGAGGACGAGCTTGGCATCAAGCCAATGGAAAAGCCGTCATTCACTAATAATAAGAACAACACTTATCCAACGACAATGACCTACGAGGAGTATCTCAAATCGATGGATATAAAGGAACTGTATTCGGCATACAACAGATACAACAATTATTGTATAGCCAAGAAAAGTGCTCATGATAACGCCATTGAAAGATATAACAACACCCAATATGAGAATCACAAGTATCTCTTTGCAGTGGGTGACGGTTATCCTTGGGGAGGACTGGGCATGTGGGATTATCTCGGAACCAAGGAAGCCCCGATGGATATTGCTGGCAATGCTGAGTTTGATGTCGCTACTTACATTCTTGGCGAAGGCTGGAGCATGCCGACTAAGGCACAGTGGCAAGAGCTTATCGACAAGTGTCAATGGAAGAAGTATGACAATTACTACGTTGTGACCGGACCTTCTGGCAAGAGCATTGTGCTGCCTTGTGCATGGTATCACACGTCGGAGCAGACAGGCAGAGAAGTATACAATGTCTATCTTTACGACAGCAAGGAGTTTAAGCTTGGCGGTTTCAGAGATCTATTCAATATCCGCCCCGTACATACAAAATAACAATCAACTGCATTTTTATAATAGGATACAATGAAAAGATATATATTAGCGACTCTTCTGGCTGGATTCCTCGCTGCCCCAATCTCAGCAAAGGAAAAGCCTTTCTACGATTCAAAGAGCAATATTGTCTGCATCACGGGCAATTATAATCTGCTGGCATATGGCAATAAATACCGCAAGGTGGAGGTTGAGATACCCGCTTCATGTTCGGCATACAGTGGCAAGCAGCTATGCAAGATTCTCAACGACCAGAAAATAGGTAAGCAGATACTCGACTATCTATTCTGCTATAATGGCACATCGCTTTCAGAAGAACGACTGAAGGACCTTGCACTGCAAAATGTTCTGAAGTCGGACGACGAGCGTGCAGCGATTGGCGTGATTTCAAAGGAAGATATCTTGAAGGAGGATTATCTCCCGATATTGGAGAACAACTACATTTTCCTGGTGAGCACAGTGAGAGGCAAGAAGAAATGGAATGCCTATAAAGTTGAGATTGACAAGGATGTGCTTGAGCAGGTATTCAACTGCTGGGATGATATGAGCAAGTATAACCAGATAAGCGTGCCCGTTTCATTAGTAGCTTCCGACAAGGCAAAGATGACTTATGACGTAGACACCCAGGAATATGTGCTTAAGAACAAGACCAAGAGAAAGATGTCTCTGAAGGTGCCAGCTTTCGCCATTCGTGGACAGGTGACAGGCAGAAATCCTTTCGCTACAAATATCGGCCATGTCAATGGTCTGAAGTCGTGTGACAAGGTGGCCATCTATCGTACAAAGGAAAAGAACGGCAAGATGTATTCGTCGAAGGTGAGCACCACAAGAGCTTGCAACGTGAATGACAGCACTGCGAATCTCTACACTTTTGCAGGAGGACAGGCTTCTTATAAGAAAGGTGACGTTGCTGTCTATCAGGCAAGCTCCAACACCAGTCTGAGCATCACAGGCGGATACATGGAACACTCGTATGATGTCAGTCTAACCTTCGACATGCGTTTGAGTCTGAGCACAGCCGGCATATCTCAGTATCTTATGGTAAAGGCAGGAATGGGAACATATGAGAACAGCAAACGTCTTTATGCCACAAATACTGGTGACGTGGTAAAGAGCCCTGTTATTATGAATGTAGGTTTGGGTTATGGTGTCGGATTTGAGTTTGCCCATTGCGTTGAGTTTATGCCTTACGTGATGGCACAATGGGAGGGCAATTATTTCGCCAACAAGTATGAGTCGCCCAATGCCACATATAACGACGGCATAAAGGACTACCACTCGTCTGACTACGGAAAGTCTGTACTCTCGAATGCAGTGCGCATTCCTATAGGTGCAAAGTTTAATGTCAACATCTTCTATCCCGTCCAGTTGGTTGCAGGTGCAGAATACGCTGTCAATATCAATCTTGACAATATAGGCGACAAGGATGACTCTACATTACATGGTGATGCAGATAGATTCTTCTTCAAGCCCACTGGCTACAAGCGCGACGGTCTGAGCGTCTTTGCAGGCTTAAGATTCAACTTCTAACACCTTATTTATAATATAGAAATGTGGCATTCTCGGTACCCTCAGAGAATGCCACATTTATCATTTTCGTTTGTGAACCATTATGGACTTGTACAAGTCGTAAATATCTGATAACTTTGCCATAACTTAAACAATAATGTAAATGAAAAGTGTATATGAAGAATCAAAAACAACCAATTGATTATCAGCTCGATTACATGGAGCACCTCTTCTATAGCATCAAGCATAAGAAGACGGAGAGCTATGTAATCCACCGCATTTGGGACAAATTGGATGATACAAGAATTCGCTTTGTCGTGCAGCAAAGAGTGGAACTTCCTCATGGAAAATATGCTCTGGCAGACTTGTATCTTCCACAAATCGGAGTCTTCGTTGAAATCAACGAGCCTTTCCACACCTCTCAAAAGAAAGAAGATGACTATCGAAATGAAAACATCGTCAAACTTACCAAAAACGACCAATTCATCATCCATTGCGGCAATTCTACCAAAGATGGAGAATGGTTGAATCTTGTCGAGATTCATCAACAGATAGACCAATGCGTAGCATTCATCAAAGAGCGCATCAATCAAACCCATGACTTGAAGCCTTGGAACATGAGCAAATGGCTCACTGTGGAATATCATAAGCAAAAAGGCTTTTTTTAAGCTGATGATAATGACCAGCTACGCACCATAGACGATATTTGTGCCGTATTCGACACCAAACCTAAGTATCGTGGCTTTCAGAGAGTAGGAGCTACACCTGTACCCAACAAGGAGAACATAGAGATTTGGTATCCTAACATCAATAACCGTAGTGGTTGGATAAATGAACTATCAGCTGACCATAATACTTTTACAGAATACAACCAAGACGATGCAAAGCGCCAAACTCATGTCAATGCATGTATTAAAGACAACATGCAACGCATCACATTCTTCCGATACAAGGATGAATTGGGAATGGAATTTTATAAGTTTATTGGTGTCTTCTCACTTGACATCGACGAGACCCAAAAGCAAGGTCGATGCATTTGGCGTAGAATCAGTAAAAAATACAAACTATAAAACATAATTATTATGAAGAAACTTGTTAAACTTATGATGCTAATAGTAGCTATGCTTACTATTGGCACGTCTTTCACATTGGCAACAAATGCCAATGACAGTATCAAGATTTTGGAAAAGGCAAATGAGGGTGATGCCAATGCGCAAATGCAGTATGCAATTTTATTGCATGATGCCAAGAAGCATGCAGAAGCAAAAGAGTGGTTCGAGGCTTCTGCGGAACAAGGAGTATCTTTTTCTCAATACATCTTAGCATTATATTACCTTAACGGACTTGCAGTAAAAAAAGACTATAAAACTGGTATTAAGTGGTTAGGAAAAGCTGCGGAACGTGGAAATGCCTCTGCAAAAAAATTTTTCTGCACTACCTATGATTTCGAGTATAAGGCTGAAATCCCAGAAGTCAAAATCGTGATATTCTTACACGGAACTAACAGGCTTCTAACCTGCAAAAATAACAATTTGGTTTTTGAGGAGGGAGATTTTAACGACACGAATACGTGGACAATAGAAACCAAACGAGATCCGGCAACAGCTCATTACATGCCTATTCTTAGAAGTTTGCAAGGAAAATATATTACAGGTGAAGTTCGCTCGCAGGGTCCTGCTGGACTTGGTGATATAACCGAAGCCGCAACTATCACCATAAGTAATGAAGTTTTCAACAACAACCCATTTCCAATAGACCAACCTGTGGCAGACTCAGAAATTACAGGTGATGCTTATGAGGGTTGTGTTATAGACCATGACGGCAGAGCGTTGGGAACGGAAGGAAACTCAATGTTCTGGGGAACAAATGGTTATAAGTTAGACATTCTTTTTATATGAAAAAACATTCAAGGCTATGAAAAGATTCATACAAAACATATTGGTACTCATATTAGTGCTTATTCCATACATGGGAATGGCTCAGAGTAACTTGCAAAATTTTCTGGACAAAATGAAAAGCTCACCTAATCCAGAAAGCTATGTTCCACAAATCAAGCAAGAAATCTCGCCTTACTTGAAAGGGCCTGGTACGCGAAGAACATTGAAAGAAGCCTTTCAATATTTTACAGAGAAGAACGGAAAAGTTGCAACGTGTATCGGCTACCTTCTTTGTCAGACAAGCAAAAAGCCACAGGAATTGTATGATATAATCAAACAAATTCCAGCACATAATAAGTTCTATTATTATAATGAAAATTATAGCGATGATAGAGATGTTTATGGAGGTTGCTTAAAAAATGTCATTCTTTTTTCCGACGGAAGAGCAGCAATTCTTGATATGTCAGAAATAGATGTTGACAATTATGACAATCTTGCCTCACTCACTTCACGCATGCCAGAATTTATAGCAGATTTCTATAACGAAAGCAAGCCGGTATTCCTGTATAATCCATCAGGAAAATGTATGTTCGGATATTTAAAGGAAAAGGGTAGTAAAATAAATATGAGAATGTGTCCTGAAGAGTCTGTTTATGAACGTCCTGCTGATGATAACCGACTGCATCAGTTTAAAGACAATCTACAATATGATTTGGTTGCAGGTGTAAACTTAGATTTTACAAATGAGAGTTTCAAACCTACATATTATGGTTTTAATACTGCAGATGAAGCTATTGCTGCAAAGGGACAAATGAAAGAAGAAGCTGCTAAACAATACGTTGCAGCTTTAACCAAACTCTTAAATGCGCAAAAGGCTGCATTAACAAAGAAATATGGAGTAAAAGCGTTCAATGCTATAAAACAAGGCAAGATATATGTCGGTATGCCAGCTGGAATTCTTACTGAATACAAAGAAATTCAAGAAGACGGGACTTCTGTTCAACTCTTCGATTTCAAGGGTACATTCCGTGACAAAGCAGGATTTTACAATTTATATGAACCAAGTGGAATTTTCCAATTATTTAAAGAGCTTGGAGTAAGCCTTGACTACAACAAAATTTTTGTAAAAAATAAAAAAGTTGTTGGATGGAGATAAATGAAACAGCAATATCAATATGAAAGCAAGAAGCATTATAACAATAGCATTGATGGCAGTCCTTGGACTGTCATCATGCGACTCTAACAAGAGTGCGGTTGAAGATTTGACCAACCAGTTTATCGCTGCCGTCAAAGAGGGCGACAAAGCGACAGTATATGAGATTTATCCTGCCGCCAAGCAGTATCAAGACTTGGCATTGCCCGACAGCATCGAGAAAGGTGAACTTGACATACAGAAAAACGAGAAGGACAGCACCTATATGGTCAGCATCAAGAACACAAAAATGTCGAAGATAATTTTCAAGTCTACAGACAACAAGACTTTCAAGATTGTCAACACATTCTCCGTTCTTCAGCTCGATTCCGTGAGCAACGAGCTTGCTCTAAAAACAGGCGTGCCTATCAAGAAGATGCCCGACTTGGAACTTGGCAAGCTGATGTTAGAAAGTAGTGAATACATGAGTTACATAATGAACCAGTACACCGAATACATGTCGCTCTCACTGATTAAAGAAACGGGTAACTATGCATGGAGACGTGATGCTACGGGATACCATTACCCCAATTCGGGATAAAATAGCGATTAGTTGCATATGAAGACAGATACACGAGTTCTCTTCTCATGCCATC
>NZ_JADYUF010000069.1 GCF_021531655.1 Leyella stercorea
ATCTTATATCATAATCAATATAACACTTTCTTCGTACAAGTTTATTCCAACACATACAAGGCAATTGTTGAGAAAACATTTTTTTTAATATGGATTCTGCATCACAGTTATCTATATGTTGTTTGCATATAAAACTTCCAGTCTTATATTCATAAATAAAATCGCATATTACCATATCTGCATCTTCTTCTTTCGCCTTATTGTAAAGTTCTTCAAGCATTGTTGGTTCCACCCAATCATCAGGGTCTGCATATATGGTATATTCACCTATTGACTCATCAAGTCCTCTTTGTCTTGCCGAGCTTACTCCACCATTCTCCTTATGAATGACTCTTATGCGAGAATCTTTCTGTGCATATTCATCACATATTTCACCACTTCTGTCAGGAGAACCATCATCTATAAGAAGCAATTCAAAGTCTGTGAATGTCTGGGCAAGAATGCTGTCAACACAACGGTTTAGGTATTTCTCCGCTTTATATACGGGGACTATTATACTTATTTTGGGCATATTCATAGAATCTTTTTATTTTTAATTCAATTATCTTTTACCAAATCTTTCCAATGCATTTTTATAAATGCCAAGAACTTTTGATATTAAAAATTCCTGCTCGGACTTCTTACATCCAACAAAAAATACAGTGGCAGAAATACATACTACACAGAGACTACATATTACAAGAAAAGAGACATGGTTCTGACCTATATTCTTATATAACAAATAAGGTAAAATAGGGGAAATAATAGCAACCATAATGATCGGTAATATAACCTCACGCAGATATGTTTTCAACTTCATTTGTATCATAGGTAATACAATCCTTACACGGGCATATTGTGTAAATATTTCAACAATGATGTGTACTACGAAAACAAGTTCTGGCGCAATGCCAAATACTTTCAATAAGAAATATGCTATGGGTACAATCATCAAAAGCATAGTACCTTCAATAATCTGGAATTTCTTAAGTTTTCCGGTTGCATGAACAGAAACTATCATAGGATTGGATAATGTATACAGTAATCCTACGACAAGAATGAGCCTTAAAAAACTCACGGTATGTTCTGGAACTATGCCTAACCATAATTTCAATACCGTATGTGCTTCAAACATTAAAGGAACCGCAATAATATACAATATATAAAATGAAAATTTTGAACTCTTTATGAGCAGACTATGCATTGTCTGTAGGTCATCCTGAGCATAACTTTTGGTTAACTGTGGATTAAGGGCCATTTGAAAGTTTACACAAAACTGTTGACACACTCCCTGCACTTGTACAGCAATACCACGGGCTGCATTAACAGCAGGACCGAAGAACATATTCAAGAGTATATTCAAGCCTTGAGTATAACCCATTACCGCTAAGTTTCCATTCATTGTCCACCCTGCAAAAGCAAATATTTCCTTAAACAGTTTCTTGTCGTAACAGCATCGTGAATGAGTCTCTTCAAAATGCTTAGAACAATAGATGATATATACAATTTGGTCAAAAGTCTGTATGACAAATAACAATACTGCATAAATTATCAATTTATCGTAAGGAATGACTACCAACAAATATACTATCAACAATTTCAGTACAGCATCCACAATAGAAATGTATGCAAATGCGGACATCTTCTCATGGGCTATAATAGTAGCATTATATGGCACACTGATTACAGCCATGATTGATGACAGTATGGAGAATTGATATACCCATAAAGCTGCTGTCGCACGTTCTGTTGGTATCTGTAATTTTGTGACAACAAACCATAATCCAACCGTCTCGCCAATAAGCAATATTACACCTGCCAGTATATAATGAATGCTCTTTATATTACCAAATGTTCTTTTCATTATCGCCATATCACCCTTACCTAAGTCATAAGTAATATAACGTGAAGATGCAGCACCGAGTGATCCCGTAAGAAATCCCAACATTGCTATAACACCTCCTACAACATTATAGATACCAAAATCTACAACTCCAAGGGTGTTTAAAACAACTCTACTTGTGTACAAAGACACAAGCATCATAAATAGCATACGTACATATAATAGCAACGTATTCTTCGCTATTCGCTTGTTATTTTCCGATGTTTGATTTGTCATTAAAATGTGTTATATTTTGAATGTTATATACATTAATTGCCATTAATCGGTCGTTAATGTTTTGCTATGCAGTTTTCTGAAACTGTGAATTATTCACATAAATATACTCTATCACTTCTGAAGTGTCAGTATGGCGATGAATGGCAGACTAAGGCATTTTTTCCAATACAGCTTGTACACAAAGATACAGCAATGGTAAATAGCATACGAAAAAAAGAAATTCTCACTATTCTAATATTGTCGTTTATAGTTTAAGACATAAAATGACAATTAATTGAATCTTGCAAGCAAAGCCATAATAGAATCCGCTCCTTCAACCTTTATTGTTTCATTATTTTCTCTCTCGTAAAATGTATTATTATAACAAATTGGCTTGTCAAGACTTTCTAATTCAAAAACCAAGATTGTTTTTCCATAATATTTAACAAACTTCATATGTGTCAATATATATGACTTAGTATATCCATCTATTGGTTCTTTCTTTATGTAGTCTCTAATTTTTCTACTATATGAATCTTCATCACCTTGCAAATATTCCCGAATTTCACCTTGAATGCCTGTAATGTAGAATTTCGTATCTATAAATTGTCGATAATCTTCACCATATAATTTTTTTATTCGGTCTGCAGTTGCTTTTGACTCCGAGACGCCTAATATTAAATAACCTTTTGTATGGGGCTCTTTATTTACGGACGCTGTTAATGTACAGATATACTCAGAGAGACTTCTCTCTTGAAAATTCTTTTTGTTCCCCAAATCATACAATCCTTGTTTGAAATCATATTGCGAACCTTCAATAGACGATTGACGTAGTAGGTTTTCTAATTGAGACACCCAACTTTCATGAGCGACATCATTACCTTTTTTCTTCTTGAACGCATTTTTTATAGCAGCAACAACTCTCGTTATCTGCCTGTGTCTATATGCGCCATCCCAGGTTTTTACAGCAACATGTGATAACAATTCTACACCTATATGTTTTAATTCCGAAATAAATGTATCATAGTTCACTAATTCCATATTGTCCTTTATCAATATTTGATAAAGAGAAAGGAAAACAATTTGATATGAACGGACTAAGCCACGTGCTACTTTAGTATCAAAAATCAGATCATGGAAATTTTTCCCGCTTTTATTTAAAATGGTGCAGAGAAAATCATGTACTATTAAGAAGTCTCTAATAATTTCATCAAAACCATATTTTTCAATCTCTTCATTTACCTTGGCTGATAAATCTTCTTCGCCGGTTGCTAATTCATCATATGTATATAGTAAATTCAGAGTATGTACAGAGGGATCTATTTTGTTGCCCAACAAGATGTAAGTAAGGATATAAGCAACGACTTCTTCATCACGAGATTTTCTCATATTGCAAACAAGAATTATTTGTTGCTTCACCCAATAAATTTCAGACATTTGAATTCCATAATTCAAGGACTTATTAGAAAGACTTATTTTTGCCATATCCTTTAAGGCTATTTTGTCCTTTAAGGAAACATCACCACGAATTTTAGAGGAAATGGTTCTTACTAAATCTGAGAATCTACAAGTTGCTCCCGCTTGACGTATTTCTTGTGCTGACAATTGTCTACCAAACGAGTTTATTCTACGAAAAACAGTTTCTATACTTGACTCATCTGCTTGTATATATGATAAAGGCATTGGATACTTCATTATTGAAGTGCAAACACTTCTTGGTAAGATCGGAAGCTTTTGAGTAAGCCGTTTTTCATCCATCATTTGTTTGGTGTCGGCAATTGACTCCAAATCAAAATACCCAAGTTGCCCATTATACTCAACAGGATAATCATTTTCTATAAATGAAAAAATAGCATTGAATCTTTGCATTCCATCCAAGATTTCCCATTGTTCATTCTTATCGTGTTTGTTATTTTTTGCCAACAAAAACAAGGGTATAGAATATTCCCTTATTAGAGAATCAATAAATGCCTGTTTCTCTTCTAAAGTCCATACCAACTTTCTCTGGTAGCGTCTATTTACAACAAACTTATTGTTAATGTAGTCCTCATATACAAACTGAAGACTTTTTGCATCATTAGAAATTCCACTATTCATATGATTGTATTTTATTGAGTTGTTATTAATTTATTGCATACTCTTTTGTATCAGCACTTTTATGAGTATTATAATTGATTTTTTCACTCAAATAATAGTTATCTCATCTTCATTAAACCACTCGTTCTCTATGGAAGTTTTTTTAGCTTTTTCAGGGTCGGATGTATACATAACAATAGCTAATGATTCTTTTGCTCGTGTACACGTTACATAAAATAGGCGACCGGTACGATCTAATGAATTATCCTTACCTTTTTCCTTATTTTGAATGTCTGTATTGGACAATGGTGCGACTTTAAAAAGCTTATCATAACTGAACAAGTTGCCTTTTGCCTCTTTGTCATCAACAAGAACCAAAACACGTGGAAATTCCAATCCTTTTACTCCTTGATGAGTAGCATAAGGTGTTCTATCATGGACATAATCATCGTATGCCTTGAATTGTCCTAAAGGTAACTGTAAAGCTTTCACCCATACCAAAGCCTCTGTATCATCCTTATCAATATCTTCTTCTTTGGATTTCAATGCTAATAACAAATAGTCAGGAATATCAAATAATGAAGTTTTTTGAATAAATTCTATGATTTCAGAAACTTTCATTTCTTCCAATTTAGAACTACGCAGATTATCAAGCACTTTTCTTATTTTGCCCAACACCTCTGGATAATTCCTATCAGGAACCGCTTCTAACAATGGCGATTTTTTCTTCAATAAGTTAAGGACACCTATACCATCATACTCTTTCAGCATGGTCATAAGAGGAAAGACCATATTGGCAAAGAAAGACATCTCTGCCATTTCTCCTTGCAAAAAGGACATCTGATATTTCGGCAAACGAGCAAATAATTCATAGAAGTCTTCAAAATCAAGACGCACCGCAGCCATTCTATGTTCCAAAGTTAGTACTTTTACGTCAGAATTCCATTGTTCATCACCAGTAATAACACTCATTTTGGCTCGCATATCCAACTCCTTCGCATTTTTATCCAAAACATCATGTGAATTGACCAAAAACAGATGTACATAACCTTCTGGAGCATTGTCTCTCGCTTGTTGTTCAGAGCCATCCAATACCGAAGATATCTTATTAGCCAATTGAATGATTCTCTTGCTACATCTGTAATTCATCACTTTCTCTGGCTTTTCCCAATCAGCAGGAATCAAATTCTTGATATCAGCCTTACCATCCATATAGATTCTTTGTTTGATATCCCCAATTAGTCCAAGAGTAAAATCATTAGGAAAACTCTTTTGAATAGTAAAGAAAGCATCAACAAGACCGCTTCTTGTATCCTGACTTTCATCAATCAACATAAAAGGATATTGTTGTGTAATTATTTGCTGCAACAACAGATTCTCCTGCATCATTTGCGTTCCTATCTCTATCACATCAGAATGATTCAGCGAATTGGCTTTGAGATTATCTCCATTAGGATTATAGATGAACTTATCTATTTTTTCTTTAGCTTCCTTTCGTTCTATTAGATAATTTATTTTTTCTTGGTTGGCTTTATAAGTCTTAGTTTCCTTATTCTTTGTTGCATCTATTTTTGCCTGTAATTCATCAATATTAGCCTGTAATCTCTGGAGATAACGAGCTTTGATGTCTTTTTGATAAGTCTTTATGGAATCCCAAACAAAACTATGAATCGTAGATACATGAAACAATGGATTATAGTCTATTCGTCGCATGATTTCATCCGTAGCAGCATTCGTATAAGTAATAACAGCCACTTGACGATGTTCTTGCTTCAACTTATTGCCCCATATCACTTGAATATTCTCTAAAAGTTTAACCAAAGAATATGTCTTGCCTGAGCCTGCACCAGCAAACAAAAAGAAGGATTTTCTTTCCTCATTGGAGATATACCCTTTAAGCTGTAAATCTATGTTGTTATCTGCATTAGCCATATTGTTAGTTCTTTGCATTCAACTTATACTTTAACCAAACTAAACCCTCTTTTATATAAGTAGGAGTTTCAATTTTATCAAACTGCTTAAGATATAGAAGATTGATAGCAAATGGAGCTTTCTTAGCAGGAGTCAAGGTTTCAAACATATCCTCACAACATTTTTCTACTGTGTCAGATTCCGCAATAATATCCTTGAAATTGGTAATCAAAGCCAAACCTTTCAATTCTTCTTTTTTGAACAATTCAATATTTGACAGTGCCAACGCATCCTCAAAAGTATATGGATATGCAATAGCTTCAACACCATCCTTAAGCTTAACATTTACCCCTGTTTGGTATGCGACTCTAACATTGCCAGAAACTTTATTCTCATCTTTTAAATCAAGAAGCTCATCAACATCTTTTATTCGTGGAATCCAATTCTTCAAAGTATCATTATTGGTTCTCTGACCAATTCCTCTTTGGGTGAAATGCTTTTTAAAAGAACCATCTTCCTGTTTGGACTGTGCATCTATATCTGTAATAATAAGACATGGAATATCAAGTCTTTCCACCAATTTACGGAATCTATGTGCATGACTACCATTTATTTCTATAATTGAGACATAATTGGTTGTCATCTTTTCATTCTCCAAGAACTTTGGCATCAAGATTCTTTCTCCAGAGCCTTCTACAAGAATTACAGCATCAGCAAAGAAAAAATCGTATTGAGACAAACGAATATATCTTGTTACAAACCGTTCCGTTTCTTCATCCTCACCAAAGACATTTGTCAAATTTACAATTTTGGAAATTGGAATATTTATATCTTCAGAAACTTCTCGATGAAAATATCTCATATCATTCAAGCTAACATCATGAACAATGTGGTTTGAATGAGTGCTTAGTACTAATTGTGTTTTATATGGACTATCTCCTTTAAACCTTGAAGATGGATACAATGCCTCATAGGCTTTTCGTACAAAAACTTGTTGGGCTTGTGCGTGAAGATGAGCCTCCGGCTCTTCTATAAAAACAAGATGAATTGGTTCAATATAGTCGTCATCATCCTCTGTTCTTACCATTCGCCCTTCATGCAACCATTCGTCCCTAAACTGAATCAGCTTGAAATACATGGATATAAGGTTTTGAAAACCTAATCCATTGTAATTTTCCGGTAAAGTCAAGCCTTCGCCTTCATCATTAAGAGCAAATTGAACAGCAGACTCATGGCTGATAGAATTCTTGATGTCAACATAACTATGAATTTCTATACTTGGGTCATGGAAGCCAGGATAATTGATACTTTTTAGTTCTTCTATGCGTCCTTCAAAAGCTGTACCTATATTGTCATCTAAAGTTTTATTTGCTTGTTGTAATGCAGTGAGTAGTCCGATATCTTCTTTTTCTAATTGAGAGTCTTTCGGCTTGATATGCTTTTCATAATATTCTTGAAGCTGCCTAGATAATGAATTTTTACTTACATGGTCATTTGAGTCAGGATCAGAAAAGTCTCTTTCTGCATCTATAGAGTCAACTTTAATAATTGTTTTTAATGGATTGCCTTCGTAAAATTCAACACTTGGCAAAGGTTGAACCACATCATTATTTTCTGGCTCTTTTTTAATATCCAAAATGTAATACCTTAATCTAAACTCTGAATTTAGTTTTCCTCTATTTAGATAATCCCATAAATCCTTAGGATAAATTTCCAATCCTTCTTTTTCTCGTTTCAAGCTTTCAGCATTCATATACGCAGCCTTGAAATCTGCATATAAAGTTTCGACATCCGTTGGGGCTATAACAATTCTAACACCAACAATTTTACCTTCCCAATCCAATGAAGGGATTAAGTCTTTTACCAAATAGGCTTCCTTTTTATCTACCTCTATCCATACATCCATTTGGGGAAGATAATCTATGATATCATTCAGAGATGGCTTTGATTCCTCATCATTTATCCAATTCTCTGCAACTTTATTGAGTGCATTCCAATTAGATAAAGTAAAGTCTCTCGTGGACAAACTTTTTGAATCCTTCAAAAAGCGAACAATAGCTTGCATACAAGATGTCTTACCGCTATTGTTGGCTCCAACAAGAATTGTTTGCTTTTCTCCAAAGTCAAGCGTACAATTCTTCAACTTACGAAAATTCTGAATATGTATTTTTGAAATTCTCATCGCAATTTATTTTCCAAATTGTTAGTGATCAATTTGTTAGTACTCAATTTAGGGCATAACCCTTTATATAGGCACTTTTGCAAGTGCCTATATATTGAGATGTTAAAAATCTTACTTGTTTATTAACTATTTTCATACTTTTTCTCGCCATGGCTAAGTTCAAGCAAGCTTGCTTTGCTCATGGCTTATCGAAAAAGTTCCAAATCTTCACTGCTGTACATAATTTGATGTTTTAAATTCAGAAGCGAAGATACTTCTTTCTAATTTAAGCCATAATTTGAGTGCTTACATAAAAAAAGGCGGCGCATATATTTTGGAACATAAATTGCCGTAAATTAAACGTAAATTAGCATGAATTATATTTACACTCAAACACCCTATATTTACGAAAATTCACGTGACATTTACGATAATTTACGTTATGCGACAGAAAGTTATGCTTCGTGAACTATAACATTTTCGTAAGGGTCCACATAATTTTCATTTTGATCATCTTCATTTACGAAAGGTATTGGCTCCATATTACGATCTACCATATAACAGTGGTTCGTGGATTCATCGTAAACATACCGTTCTCCTTCTAAACTATCGCCTCCGAAATTTATCAACAATCCAACTTTCTTTTGGGTTAGACGAAGATAATTAAAGAGTTGGGCACGATGAGCTGGTATAATCTTATTGACGGATTTGAGTTCAATGACAACATCATCGACAACTACATCCATACGATAGGACTTATTCATCAGACGCTTTTTGTAGAAACAAGGAAGATACTTCTCTGATTCTGCATTAAGCCCTCTATCTTTAAGTTCCATTGTTAGAGCTTCGTTGTAAACAGGTTCAAGCAATCCTCCATTGAGTACACTATGCACTTCCATCGCTGCACCTATTATCTGATATATCTTTTTAGAATATTCCTTAAGATTCATATTATAGAATTAATATTGAACGATTGCGTTATAATCTCATTTTTCAACGTAAATTGCCGTGAATTAAACGTAAATTAGCATGAATTATATTTACACTCAAACACCCTATATTTACGAAAATTCACGTGACATTT
>NZ_JADYUF010000006.1 GCF_021531655.1 Leyella stercorea
AATCATAAAGGTACTAAAAATTATTGAGATTACCAACTTTTACAAAGACTTTCTTATCCCGAACTCAGGTTATCAGTGTGAACGTGAAGGCTGAATATGGGAAAATCCGAAACACTGATGAGAACAAGGGTGCCTCGTATGGCTATGAGCCAAACCAGTTTGAATATCATTCGCTCAGTGCTGCTCTTGCCGCCAAGCCCGGCGACGCACTCTACGAACGACTCATCACACGCAACCGCAACTATCAGTCTTCCGAACAGCAGACACGTGGCATCAACATCGATTATACGTGGAAGCACTTCCTCGGCAAGAAAGGCTCGTTCTCTCTGCAAGGCTACACCTACATCAATGGAGCCAATGAGGACACATACATCAACCGCAATCTGGAGTATCTTCGCGAAAAGCAAAGCGAGACAGTATGGCAGTATTACGACCGCAGCAACAATGATCTTAGCACACGTCTTGGTGCTTCGTTCGACTATTGGTTTGGCAAGAAGGTGTATGTCAACATTCTCGACAACGTGACCTATTCACGCACACGCACTACACGCGATTTCTTCACCGACAACAACGAGCAGAACGTAGTAGACGGCACACCTACAACGCTTGATCCTACAAATGCTCTGAGCAATCTTATGCACAAGTGGACCAACCAGTTGACGCTGAAGTCGACCATCACACCGGTGAAGGCCCTGATGATTATGCCTAAGTTCAGCTGGAATGTCTATCGTGAGAATACCGACTACCGCTACGGACCGCTCGACACTACAGCCGTGCGTACAAGTCAAACCTACGAGCCGTCGATATTCCTGAAGTGGAAGATGAGCCGTATGCGCAATATGGACTTCTCGTTTGCATACACCACCACAGTGCCCGACCTCGTCAGTACTCTCGGCTACCGCAATACCATCGACCCGCTCGCTATATCTACGGGCAACCCTTTGTTGCGCAATTCGCACAGCCACACCACTACGTACAACTATCATCGCATGTGGCTGCGCAAGCAGATAGTGATGGGACTGAGTGCATCGTACATCAAGAACATCAACCCCGTTGCCACACTCTATCGCTACAACTCATCTACGGGTGTGTATGAGTCGAAGCCGATGAACGTGAAGGGTGGCGACATGTGGAAGTTCGGATTCAACTACGACCAGGGTTTGGGCGTATACTTCCGACTGATGAACAAGTTTGCGTTGCTCACGTCGAAGTCGTACGGATTCCTCACGATTGTTGACAATGTCGACCCTAATGCCATTCCCGACCTCAACCTGCAGAAGCGCCTTGGTATAGACGAGAACATGGAGTTTTCGTATGAGGCAGAGAAGGTTCAGCTGACGCTGTTCAATCGTTTGCAGTGGAACCGCTATCGCTACGAAGACGCTTCGTACAACACCAGTCCGCTATATAACAGCGCTGGAATAGAAGCTACGCTCCATCTCTCGCCGTTCGAACTGTATATACGATTGTCTGACGATTATCGTTCGGGCTATGCCACTTCAGCAATGAACGGACACAAACTTATGTCGCAAGCAAGCGTCAGCTATGGTTTCTGCAAGAACAAATGTAGGCTGTCGTTATATGTTGATGACATCTTCAACAAGGACATCTGGTACGAGAGCGACTACTCGGCATATCAGCGCAGCGAATCTTCGGTAAATTATATTCACCACTATGCAAACCTGAGATTTACATACACATTTGATGCCAAGGCTAAGAAGAAAAAATAAATGACTGTATACGAAATACGGGAACAGCAGACATTTGATTGTCTGTTGTTCCCGTTGTTTTTTAGAGTTCAGAAAGGTTTCTTTTACTTCTTAGTCAGCACATACAACTTAGCCATTTCGCCTTCTGCCTCATTGCCAAGCGAGTCGGTCATAACGACGCTCTTGCTGTCCTTAACCTTATAGAAGGTATGTTCGCCGCTTGACGGACGTACAAGCATCAGGACTTTTCCGTCAAGTACTTGCAGCACGCCGCTTGCTTCGTCGTGTCCGTCTTTACGGTCGATGTAGTCCTGCTTCAGCTCGTATGTGCTGTCGGCATTGATAGTGAGTACGGTCTTAATGCCCGGGCAGTCGGCAGCGGGCAGTGTGCCTTCGTAAGTGCCGGAAACAGTAGCCAAGTCAACATTCTCATCGGCAACGGTTGTGTCAGCTATGCTTGTTGAATCGTTGTTTGCTTCGTTCTGTGCGGTCTTCTTGCCATTGCAAGAAACCATGATAGCTGCAGCCATTGCTGCAACGTAAATTAGTTTTCTTTTCATACTCTTTAGTGTGTTTGTTGTTATTATCCTTTTATTAGTTGTTCTCTACTGTTTATATCTTGTTCTCAACATCTTATTTCTTGTTTTCTACAGCAGCAGGAGTCCAGTTGTTGAAGAATCGTAGCACCTTCTTTTCGCTGTAGCTCTTTTCTTCTTCAAGAAAACTTGAGTCTTGTGTGTGCAGCACCTTGCCATTGGCATCAAGCACAACGAATACGGGGAATCCGAAACGTGCCGGATTGTAAAGACGCTGCATCAGACGGGCGTCTCTCTTTGCAGCCTCTTCGCCACCTGCCTTGCGCGGATTGTAGTTGACGTGCAGGTAAACGAAGTTATCGTTAATCACCTTGTTGACAGCCAGGTCTTTCTCGGCAAAGTCGGCAAATCGCAGACACCATGGACACCAGTTGCCACCTACCTGGCATACTACATACTTGCCTTCGGCTTGGGCCTTGACAAGAGCTTTGTCAATCTGTTCCATCGGGTCGATGTTTTCGTCGTACACCTTCTTCAATGCTGTTTGGGCATTGATGGTAAGCACCGCCATTAGCATGAGTGCTGCTGTTAATATTCTTTTCATCAGTCTTTCTTTTTTGTTTATATTTCTTCTACTATCTCTTCCATAGCCTTGCGCTTCTTCTCAGCACGTGGGCAGTCGTCGGCTATATGTCCAATGGGTATGATAGCCACTGCTTCGAAATCGATCGATGGCAACAGCTCGCTCATAACGTTGGTGTCGTAGTTGCACACCCAGCAAGTACCCAGTCCGCGTTCAGCAGCAGCGAGACACAGGTGCTCAGTAGCTATAGCTACATCAACGTCTCCATGTTTCTTGTCGTCATAGCGTCGTGTCCAGCATTCGTCATTGTTCTTCATACATACAATGTAGAGTGGGGCGGTGCGAAACCATTCGCGGTCGTATGCACGCCAAAGACTTTCTCTTGCCTCCTGGTTGCGTACAATTACAAACTTCCACGGCTGGCGGTTGACTGCCGAAGGAGCCATACGTACACACTCCATGATATAGTTAAGGTCGTCATCGCTTACCGGCTCGTCAGTATACTTGCGTGCCGAGAAGCGTGTCTGTGATAGTTCAAGTATGTTCATATATGTTATGCTTAATCTGTTAATTATAGTAACGCAAAATTACGTATTTAAAATCAAAATATATTTATTGCCATATATAAAAGTTCTAAATTTGTGCATTTATTATTTTTTTTATACTTTTGTACAGTTAACAATATACAATGTATGCGAAAGATTTGCATCAATAATCGTGACGAGCTTGTCATGCTGTTTGTAGACAACATTGCCTACATTATGGCAGACGGCAATTGTACCAAGATAAAGTACATTGGAGGACTTCAGACTACGCTCTCGCTTGGTATCTCAAAAGTAGAGGCTATGCTCTCCGACTCATGGCGTCAGGGTGGTGTTTGCCCATTTGTACGATTGGGCAGAAGTCTGATAGTCAATCAGATGTTTCTATATGGAATTAACCTTTTGACACAGCGGCTTACGCTTTCCGACGGAATGGGTGCTACAATTAGTTTGCAAGTGCCCAAGCAACTGTTGAAGACATACAAGGGAATGATTGCCGGTGCGGTTGTAAAGAAAGATACAAAACAGAAAACTTAACAAAATCTATATGAAAGAATTTATAATAGGTAAGGAGGGAACACAGAAATTCCTTATACCGTTGACAAAGACGAGAGTCAGCAGACAACATGCGCGCATCACCATTGATGACAATGGTGTGTGGACACTCGAAGACTTGAACTCTACAAACGGCACGTTCATCATTGACGATGAAGGCGAACTGCGTCAGATACGACGTATGGTGATAGGCGAGTTTACACGCATTGTGCTTGCTGACCAGACTCAGATGGGTTTCTCGTTTATCGCCCACCATGTCATAGAGGATGACCCTAACGATTATCGTGCTGAGTTTCGTCATGTGCTGGAGATACATCAGAAAGCTCTGTCGGATAAGGCTGCTATGGATTTGCGCTTAAAGCGCAGGGGATACATTAAGTATGTGCCGTCTATGCTTGCTGCATGTATCGGACTTATACTTACGCTTTTCCTTCCATCCGAAATCAAGGTGTATGGCGTTTCGGTGACGGCTGTGTTTACTACCATTCTTACTGCAGTCATCAATATATTCCAGGGCAATGACAAGAGCAAGCAACGCTTCTCTGATTATTACGGTAAGTTTCTTGTATGTCCGCATTGCGGGAAGATATTGACAGAAAAAGAATTTCAAATGCAGATGTGTGCCGTATGCAAGGCACATTCATAAAAACAAACAAAAACAACATAATTATGAAAAAGCTTTTATCTTTACTGTTTTGTGTAGCGCTTGCCTTGTCGGCCAATGCGCAGAAAACATATGCTATCATAACCGGAGTGTCAAACTATGAGGGCAACGACCACGACCTCGCCCAATCGTCTAAGGATGCCAAGAGTATTGCGGCTCTTTATAAGGAGAAGAACGCTTCGGTTACATTGTTTACGTCGAAGTATGCAACGCGCGACAATATCATAGCCCAGATACGCAAGGTGGCTAAGGTGGCTACTGCTTCCGACCGTGTAGTGTTCTCGTATAGCGGACACGGCGCTCCCAATATTCTCTGCACATACACTACTGGCAATATGAAGATGCTGTCGTATGCCGAACTTTTCAAGGAACTCAACAAGTGTCTTACTAAGGATATTGTAGTGTATATTGATGCTTGTTTCTCAGGATCGGCAGCTTCGTCTGCAGTTGGTACAAAGGCATTGCCTGTTGAGATGAACTGGAGAAACATGGTGAAGTCAAACCCTCGTTACATACTTTTCCTTTCATCGCGCGAGTCGGAGACTTCGGCTGAGTCGGGACTTGTAGGTGCCGGCTTCTTTACACGTGCCTTGATAAAGGGCTTGCGTGGCAAGAGTGATGTCAATGCCGACCGCAATGTCACGGTTATGGAGCTGTTCAGATATATCTATAAGGATGTGTTGCTGCATTCAGACAAGAAGCAGCATCCGCAGCTCGTTGCTCCTAAGACTTTGCACGACACTGTACTTATGAAGTGGTAATGACAGAATAGCGTCAAAACTGGTTAATAATATATATTTAAATCAGAAAAAATGGATTCTACCGAGCAAAAACCAAAGCGACCTATTGTAAATGCTGCATGTCCGTATTGTGGCAATTCCGTTAAATTCTATATGCCTCTCAAGCCGGGAGTGTTGTCATTCACGTGTCCGGCAGCAGGTTGTGGCAAGCAGTTTAGAGTGCAAGTGACTGAGGCTATGTTGCTTCAGGCTAATTCTGCAGCTACTAAACCGCAACAGCCGAACCCGCAGCCACAGCAATCTCAGCCACATCAACCGCAACCTCAAACGCAATCTCTATCTCAACAGCCTCAAGCTCAGCCTAAGCAACAATCTCAGCCTAAAGTTCAGCAAGCCCAAGCTCAACCACAGCAGCAAGTTCAAGTCCAGCAGGCTCAAGCCCAGCAGCAGAAGCGAAGCATTAAACCGACTGATAGTATAGAGAACTGGACGGCAGAAGGAAAGGCTGGCGGACGTATAGCAAAGGTTGTTGTCACTCGCACCAAGATGATATTCATGAAGGAGCACAAGGAATACGACCTTAAGATAGGAGTCAATGTAATAGGTCGTGCCGATGCTATGTCGCCATCAGACATAATGATTGAGGACGATATGACGGTAAGTCGCCGTTCAGTATCTATTACGGTTGAGGCAAGTGGTGGAAGCTATCGCTATTGGTTTGAGGTGCTCAAATCTACCAATCCCGTCCTTGTCAATGGCAAGCGTCATGCAGTAGGCGAGTCGTTTGTTGTAGAACCGGGAACAAAGTTTGTTCTTGGAAGAACCAAGTTGAGCATAGAATTATAGTGTTGAGCATTGAATTATAGTATAGTTCGGCTTAATACAATCAGAATAGTAACAAAACAGAAAAACATACAGAGTTAATATGAGCAATTTTCTGCCTGTTGGCACCGTTCTTAACGGTAAACGTAAATATACAATAGAGAGTACACTCCATAGTGGCGGTTTCGGTAATACCTATCTTGTCAAAGGCATTGTCATGGACGAGAACATCGCCCAGGAGGCAACATATACCATCAAGGAATTCTACTTTGCCAAGTACTGTACGCGTGCTGCAGACGGTAGCGTTACTGTAGCCGACGCTTCCAATGCTTCACGTTTCAATGCTGCCAAGGCTGATTTCTATACTGAGGCTAATATATTGCACGGATTGAAGCACGAGGGTATAGTGCCGGTCAATGAAGTGTTCGAGCAGAACAACACGGTTTATTATGTCATGAAGCATCTTGGCAACACTTCGCTCGACCAGTATGTGATGGAGCGTGGCGGTATGCTTGCCGAGCAGGAAGCTCTCCGCATAATACGCCTTGTGGCAGGAGCGCTTGCCTATCTGCACAATCAGCAGATACTTCATCTCGATGTAAAGCCCAACAACATAATGATGTGTACAGGACGTGACGGCAAGATGGTGCCCGTGCTGATAGATTTCGGTCAGGCCATGTTCTACAACAATGGCAAGGCTAAGACAAATCATGTGGTTGGCGGATATACCGAAGGTTATTCGGCTCTTGAACTCAAGCAGCATGGTGCCGACAGGACATTCGTTCCGTCGTACGATGTCTACTCGCTTAGTGCCACATTGTTTTTTATGCTTACGGGCAAGGACCCCGACGATGCTTCGCAGATAAGCAAACGTTCGGTATATCTCGCAATGCCCTCTAACGTAACCGAGCGCACTATAGACACTATTGTGTCGGGAATGGCGCAGAATGCACAACAGCGTACTCCGTCAATCAATGCTTTCCTTGCTCAGTTGAGCGGTTCTGCCAATGCTGGCAATGCTGCTGGAATGCAGGGAATGAACGGAGGTCGTGTTACCGACCCTACAATTGACGACGAAAGTACCGACCATAGCAAGACGATTCGTCTTGCCGGCATAGCCGTGGCAGTGGTTGTTGTCATCGTTCTTGTAGTGATGGCTGTAGGTGAATTGGGAAATGGCGGTCAGCAGTCGTCTCCTTCAAATCCTACTGTAGCGCAAAACGACTCTACTCTTGCTGATACTGCACATATATATAATAAGGTGTCGGCTGATGCCAATGCCGATAACGTGAAGACTGATGAGCAGAAGGCAGGTGCAAAGCCAACTGTTGAGCCTACAACAGCAGACAAGCAACCGAAGAAGGAGTCTGCTAAGAAACCATCAACATCTTCTGCTGATGCTTCAACGGCTTCTATGCCAACCAACGGTACTGTAAATCTTGGTTACGCTACATGGACCGGTGGCTTGCGTGCAGGCAAACCTCATGGCAATGGTACAATGCGTTTTCGCAGCAGTCATTCTATTTCCGGATGTTCTACTACAGCTCAGTCGGGCGACTATGTAGTAGGTTTTTGTGAGAACGGTGTGCTTCAGAGTGGTGCATTGTATCACGATGGCGAGAAAGTAGAGACATTTGTGAGATAACGAAAACCTGATATGAGACACCTTTTATTTATAATAGTATTCTTATCAAGCATATTGACGGCTGGCGCGCAGGAATTGCGCGTCAAGTCGTTCACACCCCTACCTATGGATCTTACAGCACGCAAGCAGCAACGTCTTGACTTGAACGGCAAGCCTTGCGCAATGCTTAAGATAATGGTAATGGACGACATTACCGATTGCAATAAGTCTAACATCGGAGACATTGCGACAAGTGGCGTTATGAAACTCGTGTATTTGCCGAGTGTTGTAAGAAGCGTAACGCTCAATTTCAAGTATCATTATCCGCTCACCATAACCTTTGCTGATTATGGCGTGACTAAGCTCGAGGGCTGCGCAACCTACGAGTTGCGCCTTGTTGATGCCCTGCAGATGATGATGGAGAATGGAAATGCAGCGCAGCCAGTAGGTGTACGTCAACCTTCACAGCATCAGACTGTTAATACACAATCTGCTTCCACGACAACCACAACAACACAGACCTCAGGTAACCAGAACGATAAGAAAGATGATGCTTCTAATCCTTTTTTGTTAAAATATTGGGAAAAGAGGGTGGCAGATAACAATAAGAAAAAAGAAGATGAACGAAACCAGGCTGATGTGCTATATGAAAAAAAACAATATGGCGATGCCTTCAAACATTATATGTCTGCGGCTGAACTGAATGACATTTATTCTCAATACAAAGTTGGGTTCATGTATTATAATGGAGAAGGCGTTGCTAAGGATTTAGGCAAGGCTTCTGAATGGTTTCTTAAAGCTGCGAAACAAGGAAATTTAGATGCTCAGTATTCTGTAGGTGTTATGTACCATGAAGGAAAAGGACTGGCACAAGATTATCAGGAAGCATTAAAATGGTTAAACAAGGCTGCAGATAGTGGTTCTGCTGATGCACAATATAACCTTGGCTTTATGTATTCGCAAGGCCAAGGTGTAACGGCAGATTATGACATTGCATTTAAATGGTTTAGTAGGGCTGCTGAACAAGGCCAAACAGAAGCGCAATTTAGTGTCGGACTATCTTATTATGTAGGACTTGGTGTGGAGCAGGATTTCTCTAAGGCTCTCCAATGGTTTACCAAGGCTGCAAACAGTGGACATTCTGCTGCACAGAATAATGTAGGCTTTATGTATTATAAAGGCCAAGGTGTAAAATCTGACTATGTCGAGGCTTTAAAATGGTATCAAAAGGCTGTAGCCCAGAATAATCCGAACGGAATGGTAGGTATTGGCGATTGCTATATGTATGGCCAAGGAGTGAAGATGAACAAGGAAGAAGCTGTTAAATGGTATAGTAAGGCTGCCGACTTGGGTAGTTATGAAGCAATATATAATCTGGGACAATGTTACGAGAATGGTTATGGTGTGGAAAAGAATGTTACCGCTGCTATATTTATGTATAAAAGGGGCATAGGTAATGATGAGTATTCCGACAAGTGCCGTGAAGCCTTAAAACGTCTTGGTTATTAATCATTACATCTGAAACTCAATAATAATAAGAATATGAACAAGCTAAAGCTAACAATACTGTTCCTCTTTATGTCGTTGGCAGCATCAGCCCAGCGTCTTGCCGTTGAGTCGTTGAAGCTTCGACCTAACGATTTGAGTGCCCGTAATGTCAAGAACCAGCGCCATGACCTTAACGGCAAGCCGTGTGCATTGCTCAAGGTGATGGTGCTCGACGACATTACGAAGTGCAGTAGTGGCAATATTGGTGATATTGTGACCGAAGGACCGGTGAAATTGATATTCATAACATCAGCAACTCCCTCTATCGAACTGTCCTTCAAATATCATTATCCTCTCACTATCAACTTTGCCGATTATGGATATAAGCATCTCGAAGGCAACTCCACCTACGAGCTTAACCTCGTTGATGCTCAGCAGATGATGATGGGCAATGGCAATAGTCAGAATGCCAATACTGCACAACAAACTTCAACAGCGACTACAACACAAAATGTAGACAGAGGTAATGGTCGCAGTTTGAGAAGGGATGCAACTGGAACCAACTGGTCTGATTATGAGAATAATAAGTTGTCGCTATTCAAATATGGAGGATATAAAGACGGCAAGGAACTGAATACGTTTTTCGGTTCAGGGGAATACATGCTCTTGCATAACGGTGTCTTGGAATGGAACGGCAGGCTGGACGGCGACACTAAGTATAACGCCAGAGTGTCGGGAAATGTGATTTACATTACACCGAAAGGTAAAGCACCGTCGTATGTGAAATGGATAAGGATAGAAAGAAGGGATGACAATGCGATTTTCACTTATGACAATCTTGGAACATACAGATATTTAAGATTGTAGACTATGAAGATATTGGTGATTGCGCTTTTTGCAATATTAGGATTGATTAATGCCTCAGCCCAAGAACTGCGCATAAAGTCGTTTGAGTCTTTGCCCACCGACCTTACAGCTCGCCGCCAACCACGTCAAGACTTGAACGGCAGGCAATGTGCGTTGTTGAAGGTACGTGTAACGGATGATATTGTAAGTTGTGAGGGAAGCATTGGCGATGCGGTAAATGAATGTATGGAGAAGCTGGTTTATGTCACGCCAGCGGCTCCGCATATTGTCATGAAGTTCAAAAACCACTATCCGCTTAGGGTCGTCTTTGCCGATTATGGAGAGCGCACGCTGTCGGGCGGCACCACTTATGTGCTTACTATTGCAGACGAATCCGCATCAACTAAGGCTGCTTCAAATACAGGTAGACGTGAATTGTCTGCTGACGGCATAAGCGACCCAGTGTTGGCTAATATCGTTCGTAATATGGTGCGTGTAGACGGTGGAACATTCATTATGGGCAGCGACAACCGCAAGGCAACTGATGACGTGAAGAACCAGCACAGCGTCACTCTCTCCGATTTCTATATTTGCAAATATGAGGTTACGCAGGAGGAGTGGCAAGCTGTAATGGGGCGTAATCCGTCGGCTCACAACTTTGTTGATGTCACCTCTTATCCGGTTGATAATGTTAGTTGGGACGATTGTCAGGAGTTCATCTCCAAACTGAACGCCCTTACAGGCATGACATTCCGTTTGCCTACTGAGGCGGAATGGGAATACGCTGCACGTGGTGGCAACAAGAGTAAGGGCTACGACTATGCAGGAAGTGCCAAGATAGATGATGTTGCGTGGTACTGGAGCAAGTCGGCTGCAATAAAGAGTGCAGTATCGGGCAATGCCTATTCGCATCCCGTTGGTGGTAAACAACCCAATGAACTTGGTCTGTACGATATGTCGGGCAATGCTTATGAGTGGTGTGCCGACTGGTGGGAGCCGTATGGCTTGCGCGCGCAAACCAATCCTAAAGGTCCTACCGAAGGCACATGGCGTTGCAAGCGTGGAGGCAGTTGGGATAGCGTGAAGGGCGATTGCTATGTTTGGACGCGTGGATATGAATATCCGCACGGACGTATGAACTATCTCGGATTAAGGCTTGCAATGAGTGTCGGTCAGTAATCTATTATTATATTTTATGAGTTTTATGAATAGAATCAAGTTGATATTTTTATTCCTCTTTATGTCGTTGGCAGCATCAGCCCAGCGTCTTGCCGTTGAGTCGTTGAAGCTTCGACCTAACGACTTAAGTGCCCGTAATGTCAAGAACCAGCGCCATGACCTTAACGGCAAGCCGTGTGCATTGTTGAAGGTGATGGTGCTTGATGATATTACGAAGTGTAGTAGCGGCAACATAGGTGATATTGTGACCGAAGGACCGGTAAAGCTGATATACATAACATCAGCAACTCCCTCTATCGAACTGTCCTTCCAGTATCATTATCCCCTCACTATTAACTTCGCCGACTACGGATACAAGCATCTCGAAGGCAACTCCACCTACGAGCTTAACCTCGTTGATGCCATGCAGATGATGATGGGGAATGGCGTACAAAAGATAGAATCTACAACTGAAACTAAAGTAGAGGCAAAGACAGAACCTAAGCCGGAAGTCAAGACAGAACCTGATACAGAAGTAAAAACGGAGCCCAGTTCGACTCCAAATGTTTCACATCGTAATAGTATCTATACGCCAGCGGAAAATATATTTGAACAGTCTGTTGAGGCAGAAAAAGCTAAAGACTATGACAAGGCATTTAAGTTATGCAAGAAGGCTGCTGTTGCTGGTAATCCTCGTGCACAAGATAATCTCGCCTATTATTATGAAAAAGGCATGGGTTGTAAGGCTGATGTCAAGAAAGCTTGGGAATGGTACAATAAGGCTATTGTTAGTGGTTATGGACCAGCTGCTTTTACTTTGGGGTACTATTATGAAGAAGGCAATGGTATAACAGTAAAGGATGCAGCGTCTGCTTATAAGTATTACAAGATAGGTGCTGATTTAGGAGACAGAAATGCAATGTCGGCTTTGGCGCGTTGTTACCTAAATGGAATAGGAACAGCATTTGATATAGACAAGGGTTTGTCCATACGTAAGGCATTGGCTGAGGATGAAACGGATGGATTTCAAGCATATCTTATTGGTGCTCATTATTGTTATTCTGGTGATCTTATTTATTATCGTATAAATCATAAACTTCCAGATAAGAGCCTGGATGATCCCGTTGAGGGAATGAAATGGTTTCGTAAATCAGCTCAACAAAACAATCCTGATGCAATGGAGGCGCTTGGTGAATTATACAAGGATGGTAAAGGTGTAGCAATGAATAAGCAGGAAGCTGTGAAATGGTTTCGCAAAGCTGCCGACTTAGGTAATGGTGTTGCTATGTGGAATTTAGGACGCTGCTACGAAGAAGGTGAAGGCGTAGAAAAGAGCATTGATCAAGCCGTTTACTGGTACAAGAAAGGTGCAGACAAGGACATTAATTGCAAGCAAGCCTTAAAACGCCTTGGTTATTAATCATTACATCTGAAACTCTATAATAATAAGAATATGGACAAGCTAAAGCTAACAATATTGTTCCTCTTCATGTCGTTGGCAGCATCAGCCCAACGCCTTGCCGTCGAGTCGTTGAAGCTTCGCCCCAACGACTTGAGTGCCCGTAAGAGTCCGCGTGTGGATCTTAACGGCAAACAGTGTGCATTGATTAAGGTGATGGTAATGGACGACATAACTGCATGCAGTTGGAAGATAGGTAATGTAGAAAACAAAGGAATCGTAAAGTTTATTTATGTTACAACAACAACGTCTTCTATAGAATTGTCTTTCAGTAAACACAATTCTATAGTTGTTGATTTTGCCAAATATGGAATACCAAAACTTGACGAAGCGAGCACATACGACCTGATGTTGGTTGAGGATGTGTTGTCTGCCAAGCAAAGCGATAAGCAGAGTGTAAAGGAAGAGGAAGTGCTTATAGATGGTAAAGACAGACATTATACCCAGTCTGAACTTGCCAGTATGAAGTTGAAATTTGAAATAGCCCAAAAAAGGAGCTATAATAATCAAAGAGCCTTAGCAGATGCTTCATTCAAGAATCTTGCTGCCAAGGGATATGTGCCGGCATATAGTTATGCTGCAAACGCTTGGTCAGATAATGATTCGTTGTACGAGTATTATGGAATGAAGGCTTTGTCTAATTCTGAAGGAAAATGGCTTGGTATAGCACTGGGTGATCGTTATAAGAAGAAAGGTGATTATAAGAAAGCGTTCGTCTGTTATGATGCGGCTAAAGGATCAAGGACTGAAGAATCGTATTACAATATGGGTGTTCTCTACGAGAATGGTTTGGGTGTAGATAAAGACATTGAGAAAGCGAAGGAGTATTATAGACAATCTTTTATGGCAGCACTAGGCGGTATGGAATATTCTGACGGCTATAGAGCCTACAAGCGCCTTGCTGGTGGTAATGTTTTTGATGCCTCGCTTTTTAAGGATGCTGATGAGGCTGATTTGGCTGGTCTTTCACCAGAGGAAATTCATAGAAAGGGACGCCATTATGAAGATGGCTTTATAGAGAAAAGAGATCCATACAAGGCATTTGCCTTTTATAAGGCAGCAGCCGATAGGGGAGTGCCAGATGCCATGGAAAGCATAGCAAAGATGTATAAGAACCCGCTTTATGGATTAAAAGATACTGTCAAGGCAAACTATTATTTGACTAAGCGATTTGAGTATTACGAGGCTAAGGTCGCTCAAAATGAAGTTGAGGCTTTTAGTACTTTGGCTGGTTTGTATGAATATGGGAATGGTGTAGCCAAAGATATGGCAAAGGCAAAGGACCTTTATCTGCGTGGTGCAAATCTCGGTAGCAGTCATTGTCACTATTGTTTGGCTGAGATATTAAAGCGTGAAGACAAACCGAAGGAAGCCTTCCAACACTATAAGACAGCAGCCGAGATGGGGCATGGAAATGCTATGTACAGTCTTGCGCATTGTTATAAGGATGCATACGGTACAGAGGCAGATGATAATATGTATGTTTATTGGCTGAAGGAAACATGCAAAACCTCATATTATCTGAAAGACAAAGCAAAGAGTGAACTCCGGAAGTTAGGTGTTTCCATTGATGGAAAATAAAAGAAATGACAAAAAGTAATATTTGAAGTTTATGTCAAAACATACGTTATTTATAATATTGTTTCTGTTTGAGACGTTGATGCTCAATGCACAGAAACTCACAGTGGAGTCGTTGAGAAAGTCGCCGGCTGGAAATAGTGCTCATACCGAAATGAGAACCGACCTGAACGGCAAGGCGTGTGCTTTGCTGAGAGTTTCCGTGTCAGACGATATCGTATCTTGCAGCAATGGCAATATAGGTGATGTCGTTGTTGAAGGTCAAACCAAACTGTTGTATATCACATCGGTGACCCCATTTATTGAATTGTCGTTTAAGAATCATTTTCCACTGTCAATCAACTTCATTGATTACGGATTCAAGCATCTTGAAAGTGGTGCCACCTTTGATTTGGTGCTTGTTGAGCCAAAACTGGCTGCCGGTATAAATAGTAACGGTGGACTTAACATACAGGACGAAAAGACAATAGCTCTGAAGAAAAAGGTGGACAATATCCTTGCTGGTGCAATCAGGTATTCGGCAGTAGAACTGAATAAGATGAAGACAAGGTATGAAAATGTCAAGCAAAAAAGTATTAGCAATTGGACTGAGGAGGATGAAGTGACAATCAAGGATTTGGCTTCAAAGGGTTATGTCCCGTCCTTTGCTTATGCTGCATTAGTCTATAGTAGAGATGGAAATCTGGATTTGTTTGAATATTTCGGTCTTAAGGCGTTGTCTGAAGCTGGAGGAAGCTGGATAGGCTATAATCTTGGCAACCATTACAAGAAAAAGAATGATTTTGAAAAGGCCCGTATCTGCTATGAGGCATCAGTCAATTCCAATTGGAGAGAGCATTCCTGCTATGAACTCGCCCTTTTGTACGAAAATGGCAATGGCGTAACAAAGGATTTGGAAAAGGCAAAAGAGTATTTAAAGAAATCGTTTCTCTCAGCCTCCTTTTCCATCGAGTATTCCGAAGCCTACCGTGAGTATAAGCGGTTGGGTGGCAGGAGCATATATGACCCTACACTCTTTAAGGATGCCGAGGCAAAAGACCTTGTAGGTTTGACTCCACAGAAAATGTATGAAGAGGGGAATAAGTATTTTGAGAATGCTGCATACAAGAAATCTCCATACAAAGGCTTCGGACTGTTGAAGGCTGCAGCGCAGCGTGGCGTGCCTGAAGCTATGTTTCGTCTTAGTTCTATTTACAAGAATGAAATTTATGGGTTGAATGATACGGCGATGGCTAACAAATATCTTGCAGAACGTGTTCGTTGTTATGAAGACAGAGTGGCTAAGGGAGATGTCGGGGCATATAGCGACCTTGCCTATATCTATAGCTATGGAGTAGGTGTTAGTGCAAATAAAGAAAAATCCAATGATTTGTATCGTCAGGGTGCTGAGCATGGCAACAGTTATTGCTGCTTTAGATATGCTGAAATCTTAAGCTCTGAAAAAAAGGACACTGAAGCCTTCGCTTATTATAAGATAGCTGCAGAGAAAGGAAATGTAGATGCTATGTATGAACTGTCTCATTGCTATCTATATGGAAAAGGTACCGATGCCGACGACGAACAATATCTGTATTGGCTGAAGAAAGTGGTAAAGGGAAACTATCACTTTATAGATAAAGACCCTAAAAGAGAACTTGAGGATTTGGGCATTTCTGTCAACGATTTGTAGAGCTAATTCCTTCTTTTTCCAAAAAGGACTCCTTTTGCCCTCCAAAAGTACCCCTTTTGCCTCGTAAAAGGACTCCTTTTGCACTCCAAAACGAATCCTTTTGCAAGCCAAAAGGACTACATTTAGAAATTAACTGTTATTTTTATGAAGATAAGTATAAATCAACCATACGGCTACACGCAGATTGGACAGCGTAAGGGCCAGCAGG
The DNA here is from genome assembly GCF_021531655.1 of Leyella stercorea. Next base: position 16,182 of record NZ_JADYUF010000006.1, read on the forward strand.
ATTCGATAGCTCCGCAGGCTGCCGATACAGCTACACGGTGCTTCGTTGTGTGTGATGGAGTAGGCGGACTGGAGCGTGGTGAGGTAGCGAGTGCTCTTGTAGCCGAGACCGTTGAGCGGATGGTTGAGGAGACTCTTGCCGATGGCGGCACATTCGGTGTAGCCGAACTGCAGCGAGTATTGTGCCGGGCCTACGACTGTCTGTACGACAACCGCAGCGTGAGCCACCACATGGCTACCACGCTTGCCATGATGGTAATGACCGGTAGGGGAGTGCTTGTGGCTCATATAGGCGACAGCCCGATACTGCAATTGCGACCTCACGAGGGAACAATTTTCCGCACGTCCGACCACTCGCTTGTGGCTGAAATGGTGGCACGAGGCGACATAACTGCCGAGGATGCTCTGCAACATCCGCAACGCAACATCATAACACGCTGCATGTTTGTGCCCGACCGCCAACGTCGCATATCTCAGGCTACTGTCGATATGATTGCCGACGTGCGTCCTGGCGATGTGTTCCTATTGTGCAGCGACGGCGTTAACGGTGCCGTGAGCGAGGAATACTTGGCCCGACTGCTTACTGCCGACGACCTTACGCTGCAGCAGAAGGGCGAACTCTTGCAGCAGCAGACTGCCGACAGCCACGACAACAATACGGCGTGGATAGTGGAGGTGGCTGATGTGGAGCACGAGGAGGGCGACCCTACGGTCAATTCTACGTGCGAGACGGCTATAGATAGCGTCTTCGACGACAACGATTCCATTGCCGACAGAATCAGACGCTGGTGGAAAGACGTCACGTCGAAGTGGTAGAGTGTGGATAAAGGGCAGTTCGTCAGCTAAACTTATGGTTTCGTCAGCAAACCTGCCCACTTCGTTTATCCGACCCGAAAACGTTTGGCGACATCAAAAAATAAAACTAACTTTGCAATCGTAAACATAATATTAACCATCAAAAAACATAACGATTATGAGTACACAACCTATCGAGGATAATAAGAAAGGTAAGAAGGAAGGCTTGAAGACTGCTGCTACTATGGCAGGTGCTGCCGTTGCAGGTGCCGGAACCGCATTTGCTGCAGGCGTAGTAATCAATGGCGATGCTGATGATGACGCTCCTATTGTTGAACCTACTGTAGTGAAGCCTGACGAAGTAAAGCCCGAAGACGAACAGAAGGAACCCGAAAAGACAGCAGAGCCTGCTGCCGAAACTCAGAATGAGGACAATACAACCCAGCAGAACGAGCAGCACGGACCTCAGGCTGGTGGACATGAGGAGCCTATAGAGCCTACTCCGGTAGAGCCGGAACCTGTTAATCCAGAGCCAGCACCCGTCAATCCGGAACCTACACCAAATCCCGACCCTAACCCAATAGAACCCGATCCGATAGAGCCGGACCCAATTGCTCCGGGCGAGATTGATATCGACGGACTACCTGATGTTGCCCCTGACGTCGTAGCCAACAATATTCTGACGGGCGAATATGTTGATCCAAGCGACATCGAAGCCCAGAATCTTGCCATTACAAATGTCGGAACGATTGAGACCGTAGACGGTCAGGTGCTCAATGCAGCCCAGTTTACCGGTGAGAACGGCGAACAGCTGTATATGATTGACGTGGACGGCAACAACCAGTATAACCTCGTTGCCGACGCTTCAGGCAATATCGTAGGCGAGATACCGGGTACTCTCACCGTCAGCGACAGCGAGAGTCTGCTGGCAGAGAACTCTGGCGAGGGTGGATATATGGCACATGGCGATACCGACAATACGCCCGACGATGGCGACATGAACGATATCGACCAGGACATCCTGACCACCTAAACCGTCAACATTCATCACAACCAACTAAACAGTATGAAAAAGTTAATGACACTGGCGCTGCTCATGGCATGCTCGACAGCCATGATGGCGCAAAAGACTAAGCTGACAAAGCCGACCAAACCAGCCACTCAGGTGGCTGCGGCTGTTGCCGACACGCTCGATATAAAGAAGCTTGCGGCGGCTGCTTCGGCTGGCAAGGCCGATGCGCAGAACCTGCTTGGCGTGTGCTACTACACGGGTCGTAAGGTGAAGAAGGACTATACTGCCGCCCTTAAGTGGTGGAGTCTGGCTGCCAAGCAGAACCATTCGGAGGCTGTAGCCAATATGGCGCTGTGCTATCAGTATGGCAATGGTATAAAGCAGGACTCGCTCATGTCGGTGAAACTGTACAAGCAGTCGGTCAAGATGGGCAATGTGGCTCTTGTTAAGAATCGTGAGAAGGCTTTCATCAAGAAGCCAAATGTATACGACGCTTGTCTGCTTGCCGACATCTATTCATATGGTGTGGGTAGCATCAAGAAGGATGCAGCCAAGTCGATAGCCTACTATGTGAAGGCTTCGGATGCCGGTTCGCTCGATGCTACGCTCGGAGCGGCACGCATGTATGAGTCGGCTGAGAAATATCCCGAGGCAATGAAGCGTTGGACTATGGCTTCGCCGAAGAGCGACTTCGCCTCGTACAAGTGTGGCGAGTATCTGTGCAAGGGACTTGGCACGGCTGTAGACAAGACCAAGGCTGCCGCCCTGCTCAAGAAGGCAGCCAACGCCAATATTCCAAATGCCCAGCTTCTGCTCGGCGACCTATATTATAAAGGTGACGGCGTAGACCGCAATGTAGCTGAGGCTGTCAAGTTGTACAAGGCAGTAGCATTGAATGGCAATCCTGCAGCGATGTGGAATCTCGGCGTGATATACTGCAACGGCACCGAGGTCAAGGCCGACTATAATGTCGGACTGACATGGATAGCTCTGGCAGCACGCAAGGGTATGATGAACAATGTACAGGGCAAGCTCGACGCTACTTCTGACAACGGTCAGAACGGATGGCACGGTACGCCGCTGTATCACTACATGAACGGCATCAATATGCTTAACGGCAACAATAAGGACGTTGATGCTGCGCTGAAATGCTTCTCCGCTCTGGAGAAACGCGGCAACAAGCATGTGGCTGTGGCTATTGCTGCCTGCTACAACGATGCTGCGTGGAAGAAGGCAAACGGAAAAAAGAAGATTAAGTATCTGGAAGAGGCGGCTGCCGAAGGCGATGCTGCCGGATTGTACGGACTGGCTCTGTGCTGTGAGAAGGGAACTGATGTGGCTGCCGATAAGGAGCGTGCGCTGAAGCTGTTCAAGCAGTCGGCCGACTGCGGATATGTGCCTGCATTGTGTCATCTGGGCAACCTTTATAATGAGGGCAAGGCTGTAAACCGAAATCTTACTACTGCCATCGACTATTATCAGCGTGCCATGTGCGGTGGCTATCTCACACGTGAGGCTGCCGTAGTGCTTGCCGATGCTTACGAGAAGGGACTCGGCGGACTGCAACGCAATGCCGATATGGCAAAAAAGGTGAAGGCTATGGTGTGGACGTCCGACCCCGTTACTTATCTGTGTACGTCAGTAATATATCGATAAAATGAGAAAATTGTTTTTGTCACTGGCTTTTCTTGCCGTCGTAGCGGTGCCAATGAGTGCTGCTACCGATGGCGGATACAGCTCCGACCATATTCGTGCAGCAGCCCAGCGGCTGAATGTGTCGGCTGATTCGCTTGCCGTAGGCGACACCCGTATGAAGGTGAAGGGCAGCACCATATTGGTGCGCAAGATTGACAATGGGGATATTGACTTCATCGGTATTCCGCTGTTCAATCCTGCCATGCGTCGCGATCAGCCTCTGCCCATATACGACTTCCTGGAGTATGCTTGTCTCGACCGCAAGTTCGGCATATCTTCCAATCGTCTGCTTTATAAGGATGTGACGTTTGTCAAGGGCGACTGGAACGTGCTGTTGCAGCTTGGCGACTCTGCCGACTGTTCGGTGCGGAGTGTCAACGACCGTATATACGAGGTGCAATGGAGCCGTGGCGGTAAGGTGATGGCTGATGTCAAGGTGCCTATAAGGTACGATGTGCTGTCGCTTTCGTCGCGTGGCGAGATGGAACGCCGATTCCTCAGCGGACTGAAGAGCTTTGCTGACAAGCGTGTTGCTGCCGATGTTCTGCCTAAAGATACTGCGGGACTGGAGGAAGTTGCCGACAATGGCAAGCGGTTGTATATGCGCAAGGGTGGCATTTATGCCGACAGTCGCATCTCCAATTCCACCTATTATATATATACAGGTTCGAATGCGTTGCAACCGGTGTTCAGTCGGCTGTTTCCCGTACAGAGTATCGGCAACCTGATTGTGCTGCCTGCGTGGGAAGGCGTAGCCGATGTTCCTATGAAGATACGCTTCGTATGTGCCAATCGCAAGGTGGAGGAGCTGACCACTACGGTGCGCCAGCTTGTAGGCTACGCCGTTAGCAAGGGTTGCAAACCTTATTATGGTGTTGAGTCAAACAAGGACGGCCGTCTTGTAGTGTCGCTCTTTCTGTATGATGCAAAGTCGGGCTACGACCATGTGTTGAATGTTGAGTGCAAAACGGCAGACATAGCTACCGACAAGCTGGTGCTTACGGGTCGTGGCTATCTGTATTCGCCAACCACAAATGTCAAGAGAAGATGAAGTGTAAGTGTCGATTTTTGATGACTTTGGTGCTCTGCCTGGCTGGTATTGTGGGGCTAAGGGCACAGTCGGGAGCCGATCGTATGAACGAGATAAAGCTCTCGGGCAAGTACTATACGGCTGAGGCTACCGATCACGACCAGGACAAGGCGTTTGTGTCGGCTTTCAGTATGCTGCTCGGCAGCATAAATATGGCGTTGATGGAGGAGGAACAGCCTACTATAACATCGCTTCAACTCGAAAGTCATGTCAAGAGTATTGACATTCAGCGTGGTGCCGACGTTATGGTGTTTGTGTATGTGGAGAAGTCGCGACTGGCTCTGATGCAGACCAATGGTGGTGGCAATGCTGCTCAGCCGTCGGCTCCTAAGGTGCAGAATCATAGTGAGTCGCAGCCTACCAAGGTGCAGACTGAGGTGCGACCTGCTGCTCCGGGTGTTACGCCCGAAGTGATTAGCAGGCTCGTTGGTGTGGAAACATTCATGTCGGCACGCTGGATTCTGGACAATGCGCGCAACATGGGCGAGGTGAGCGACTATGGTTCGCCACGCACAATGGGCAATGTCGAAGGCTGCTACATACTCGCTGTCAATGAGGACAAAGACGTTGTGGGTGTTCTTTCGCCAAAGACCGACGGCAAGCGTACCGACTTGCGCACCGGCGCTGTGGCTGATATGTCGCGCTTCAAGGGGTGTGCAGCCGTGTGTGTCAGACTGAATAGTAAATAGTGAACATATCGAACTAATATTAATGAAACGATTATCTACAATAGTATTAATGTCGCTTGTGGGTGTGGCGTTGCTGCATGCACAGGTGACTTTCCGCTTTAGCGGTGGCATTTCCAACGAACAGCTGAAGCAAAACGTAGAGCGCAATGTGTCGGCTCTGCTTTCTGAAATCAATAATGCTGAGTCGGCTGGACGCAGTCTTGACTTCTCGGGCATTAGAATTACTGAGACTGCACGTGGCGGACTGAGCAGTTTGTGGGCCAATCTGCGCTTCCGCTGCGAGTGGAAGACCAATGTGCAGAACTGTCTGCGTGATGTGCAGGAGTTTGAGATACGCCAGATTCCGGTAGAGATGAAGCCGCTTGACAATACGTATAAGGGCGAAATACATAAGGAACTGACCGTAAGCTTCAATCGCAACGGCATGATTACGGGTGTGCGCACGGCTATGGACAACAACTCTTATATGAGTCTGATGGCTGGCGGAATGTCGGTCAAGGATGTGCGTATGCGTCGCGAGATACTCAAGTTTGTTGAGGATTTCCGCAGCTATTACGACGAGAAGAATCTTAGTGCTATCGATGAGATTTTCAGCGACAACGCTCTCATCATCACCGGACGCGTGTTGCGGAAAGACCTTACGTCGCAATCTAATTCCGACATTCGTATTCCGGGCAAGAACATAATATTCAACAAGCAGACCAAGACGCAGTATATAAACAATCTGCGCAATGTGTTCAGGGTGAACAGATATATCAAGGTCGACTTCTCCGACATCGAACTGATCCGTCATTCGTCGCGAGAGAATATCTATGGAGTACGTTTGCGCCAGCGCTGGAACAGCCAACGCTACAATGGTGGTACCTATATGGACGACGGATATGTGTTCCTGCTATGGGATTTCAATGACGAGGAGCATCCGAAGATTCACGTGCGCAGCTGGTCGCCGGTTTCGGGTGAGGTGTCGTCAGACAACTTGTTGTCTCCCGATGATTTCTCGGGATTGTAATAATGTGTGTGCTCTGATTTACAGATTGATATAGCTTTTAATCTCCATGAAGCATAATAGAAACGTCGCTGTTCTCGTTGCCTTGCTCTGTACTGTTGCCGTTTGGGCTGTACCGGCAAAGCGCTGTAAGACACAGGTGCGCCAACCCGATGGCAGTATGGTTACTGTCATGGTGCGTGGCGACGAGAACTTCCACTTTATGTCTACCGAAGACGGTATGCCGATAGCCATGAACGCAGACAAGGCTTATTGTTATGCGTACATGGCTGATGACGGTGTGCTGCGTGCTTCGGCACAGGTGGCGCATGACGCAGAGCGACGTTCGCTGAAGGAGAAGGCTTTTCTTGCAGGACATAAGACTGAGGTGGAGCGCATTGTCGGCTTTGCTTCCAAGCTTGCGGCAAAGCGCAACAAGGCTCGTCTGCAACGCTTTGCCAAGCGACAGAATGTAATGGCTGCTGCTGAACCTGCGCTTACACGTATGGCTGGTGCAACGGGTGGCGACGGCATTGGCATCATAGGTAAGCGAAAGGGTCTGGTCATTCTTGTTGATTTTCAAGACGTGAAGATGCAGTCGGCTCATGACAATGCCGAATGGAACGACTTCTTCAATAAGTCGGGCTATAACACGCTCGGCAACTCTGGTTCGGTGCATGACTATTTTTATAGTCAGAGCTATGGACAGTTCGACTTGTCGTTTGACGTTGTCGGACCGGTGACTGTATCGAAGAATATGGCTGATTATGGTGGCAATGACGCTAGGGGCAATGATAAGGATCCTGGTGGTATGGTGTACGAGGCTTGTCGGCTTGTAGCCGATAAGGTCAACTTTGCCGATTATGATTGGGATGGCGACGGCGAGGTCGATCAGGTGTTCGTTATATACGCTGGTTATGGCGAAGCTTCACGTCCGGCATTGATCCCTAATACCATTTGGCCGCATGAGTGGACTCTGAAGGCTGCCGGCTATAGCCTCACTCTCAATAAGGTGAAGATAAATACCTATGGATGTACTGCCGAACTGAACGACTATGGCAGTAATAATATGGCTGGTATAGGTACGGCTTGCCATGAGTTCAGCCATTGTCTGGGTTTGCCCGATATATACGACACGTCTGGTGGCGATTGTTTTGGCATGGACTTGTGGGATGTCATGGACTATGGTTCGTATGCTGGCAATGGCTATTGTCCCGTTGGCTATAACACATACCAGCGTTGGGTGAGCGGATGGATGCAACCAGAGGTGCTGGACAAGCCTACTGATGTGTACGACTTGCCTGCTTTGAGCGAGTCGCCTAAATCGTATGTGGTGTATAACGACAATAAGCCACGTGAATATTACATCTTTGAGAATCGTCAACAACGCGGGTTTGACAAGCAGTTGCCTTCGCATGGTTTGCTTGTCATCCATGTTGATTATTATAGTTCGATTTGGGAATACAATGAGGTGAATACGGATGTGTCGCATCCGCGCTTCGGCATAGTGGCAGCTGACAACGATAGAAGCCGCAAATCGCTTAAAGGCGACACCTATCCGGGTATGTCGGGCAATACTCAGTTGACTGACACCTCGTCGCCTGCGGCTACTTTGTTCAATAATAACAGTTCGGGAACAAAGTTGCTTGGCAAGCCGGTGACTGAAATCAAGGAGAGTTCAGATGGATTGATTTCGTTCCTGTTTATGGGTGGTGCTCCTTCGGTGGCTACAAAGTTGCATTCTGAACAGACTGGTTCTGATTCATTCCATGCTACGTGGAATGAAGTGGAGTTTGCCGATTACTATAATGTTCAATTAGAGAAGGTTGGCAAGGTTTCACCCGAAGATAAATTGCTCTTGGCTGAAGACTTCACTGGTTGGGGAAGTGGAAACAAGAGTGACGGAACTACGGATTTGTCGTCACGACTTGATGCCCATACGAGTAATGAAGGGTGGACTGGCGATAATGTATTTAAGGGTGTGGGATGTCTTAAACTTGGAACTTCGACTCCTCAAAATAGCTTCCTCATATCGCCACATATCAAGAACTGTAAGTATGGAAAGGTCACGATAAGTTTTGTTTCAGCCGCTTATAAGGATGATAAGCCGAACATCATGTTGTCGCTTATTGATTATGAAGGAAATGTTATTGATAGAACAAATATTGTAGCTGATGGGAAACGGCAGCTGATAGTATTTGACAATCAGTATTGCAAGCCTTTCAACCTTTATGTTGCGCCTACTGCACGATGCTATATATATTCAATTGGTATATATGATGGCGCTTTCTCGGAGAGCGACTTTGCAGCAACGCGTGCCGCGGGCGATGTGCTATATATATATAATGTGTATGACACAGAATATGAATTCACTTCGCTACAGCCCAATGTGGTGTATCGATGGCGTGTTCAGGCTGTAAAGCGAGGAGTGGAAAAGCCCTGGAGCGATTGGCGCAATGTGGAACTGAATGACGCAACTAATGGAATAAGCGATGTTTATGACAGTCATGATGCTATTGAACCGTTGGCTATGGTGTCTGTCTATTCCATTAGCGGAGTTATGCTCGGACGTATGCCTTATGCCTCGTTTGTGAATAACAAGGCATATGTGGGCGTGTATATAGTGAAGTACGGGGCAAAGACATTCAAGATAGCTAAGTGTGGGGTTAGGTAAGAATATATAGACAGCTGTCATTTCTCGAAGTGCTGGTAGTCTTTCAGCGAACGCCAGCTGCCTCCCCATGTAAATCCGTGCTGCGTAAACAGGCGGTAGGCAAGGTCGTTGCGGTCAATCTTGTATTCGAATTGTTTGCTTCGGTTGGCATATTGGCGTCCTTTCTCGGGGTTGACAATTGTCTTTCCGTTGGGGCGGTGCTTTACGTAGGGGTTGTAAAGTGGATTTATGTCTACTGCTTTGCCCATACTGTGCTTTGACAGTTTCTTTGAGCCGGCTACAGCTCTGTAGTTGAAGCACGATGTGTTGTTGTTGTTCATTGATGTCACGTCGTCGGCGCCGAAGTCGTCAATAAGCTGCATACGCTCAATAGGGTAGTGAGCGTCATACAATTTGCGGAATATCTCAATCAGATCGTTGGCTATGTCCTTATGGCAAATCATCTCGCCAGTCATTATCCGTCCGTCAACTGTGTAGTGCAACAGCTGCAGATAGCGCAGCTCGGTGCGAGGCAGTGTGCAGTTGGTTTTGTACGACTTTCCGTATATGCGTGCAAATATTGGGTTGTCTATATTTCTCTTGCAGAAATAATGTTCAAGTCCGTTTTTCTTGATTTCTGCCATGCTGACAATTCTTCCGGCTTGCCATTGTTTTGTTGTTGCAGTGACTAATGTAATGTCAGCACCCTTATTCTCACTATTTGTACCGATAGCGTATGTTGTGGTACTTGTTATATTGGCTAATGTTATGCCGATGATTGATAGAATTGTCTTGGTGTTCATACTGATTCAGATGGTTGTAGCGGTAAGGACATAAAAAAACCGCCGACCCTGAGGGTCAGCGGTTAATCTCTCATTTCTTCTGTTCGAGCTAACTATTACTCAGCTACAGTTGTATCAGCAGCAACAGCAGTTGTGTCAACAGTTGTGTCAGCTACCTGAACGGTATCGCTGTCAGCGTTAGCAGCAGGAGCTGCAGTCTTGTTACCACATGATGCGAAAGAGATAGCTGCGATAGCTACGAACATTAAAACCAATTTCTTCATTTTCTTTGCTTTTTTAAATCTGTAAAACAATCATTTGTTTATTAAAACATTGCAAAGGTATATATTTTTTTGATACAACGTTCAACTTTTTAGGTTTTTTTTTTGAGAATTTTGTAACCCATTTGGAATGTATTGAAAATCAACAAGATACAGACTGTAAACGAATGTTAATCTTTTTGACAGGTCTCTCTGATACCACTTTTGACGTCATTTTGTTGTTTTGTGTGCGTACAAAACATCATTCATAAAATCTTTTTACTATCTTTGCACCTGTTAAGCCACAGTTGGCTTTTATATATTATATATAATGTGAAATGATAAATACTTCAGTTTTTCAGAATAAGAGGGCAGCTTACTATACGCTTGGCTGCAAACTCAACTTCTCCGAGACATCTACATTCGGCCAGATGTTGCAGGAGTTGGGCGTGGTTGCGGCAAAAGAGGGCGAGAAGGCCGACTTGTGTCTTATCAATACATGTTCGGTGACAGAAGTTGCCGACCATAAGTGCCGACAGGCAATTAATCGTATGGTGCGTAATAATCCCGGTGCTTTTGTGGCTGTAACGGGATGTTACGCTCAGTTGGAGTCGGAGAGAGTGAGCAAGATTGATGGTGTTGACCTGGTGCTTGGCTCCAATGAGAAAGCCGACCTTATACAGTTTTTGAGCGATGCTTGGACTGCTAAGGAGTCGGATGCCGAACATATGCAGCAGACAGGACAGGATTCGCTTCACCGTTATTACTCGGTTAAGACCAAGAACATCAAGTCGTTTGCTCCGTCATGCTCGCGTGGCAACCGTACACGTTATTTCTTGAAGGTACAGGATGGTTGCGACTACTATTGTACATATTGTACTATACCATATGCCCGAGGCAATTCGCGCAACCCGACTATCAGTTCGCTGGTGGCACAGGCTGAGCAGGCTGCTGCTGAAGGAGGCAAGGAGATAGTGCTTACAGGTGTGAATATCGGTGACTTCGGCAAGACTACAGGCGAGAGCTTTGTTGATCTTGTTAAGGCTCTTGACCGTGTTGAAGGCATCGAGCGCTATCGCATCAGCAGTATGGAGCCCGATCTTTTGACTGATGAGCTTATCGACTACTGTGCTCAGAGTCGTGCCTTTATGCCACATTTCCATGTTCCGTTGCAGAGTGGTAGCGATGAGGTTCTGCGTCTGATGCACCGCCGTTATGACAAAGCATTGTTTGCGCGCAAGATAGCGCTGATAAAGGAGCGTATGCCCGACTCATTTATTGGTGTAGACGTGATGGTGGGATGTCGTGGCGAGACACCGGAGTGTTTTGAAGAGTGCTACGATTTCCTTGATGGTGTTGACGTAACACAGCTCCATGTGTTCCCGTACAGCGAGCGTCCTGGCACAGCAGCATTGCGTATTCCTTATATTGTTAGCGATGCCGACAAGAAGTTGCGCAGCAAGCTATTGCTCGAAATGAGCGAGCAGAAGCGTATCGACTTTTATGCACGCTATAAAGGTACGGAACAGGAAGTGCTCTTTGAAAAGGCTTCGCGTGGACGTGCTATGCATGGCTTCACCAAGAACTATGTGCGTGTAGAACTTTCGCCACGCGATGCTAAGGAGGAATATGACAACCAGCTAATTCGTGTTCGTCTTGGCGACTTCAATCACGATAAGTCGGCATTGAAGGCGGAAATCGTTTAAGTGAAAATGTGAAGAGTGAAAAGTGATCATGAAGAAAGTTGCAATCGTAATACTTAACTGGAATGGAGCGGCAATGATGCGCCGCTTCCTTCCTTCGGTAATTGAGCACTCGTCTGATGTTGCCGATATAATCGTAGCCGACAATGATTCAAAGGACGACTCGCTTGCCTTGCTCAAGACTGAGTTTCCTACTGTTCGTACAATTATACTTGACAAGAACTATGGCTTTGCCGGTGGCTACAATCGTGTATTGGAGCAGGTGGACTATGAATACTATATGCTCCTCAACAGTGACGTTGAGGTGACTGAAGGCTGGATGGAGCGTCTCATTGATTTTATGGATGCTAATCCGGAGGTTGCAGCATGCCAGCCAAAGCTTCGTGCCGAGCATTCGCGCGACATGTTTGAATATGCAGGTGCAAGCGGTGGATACATCGACCGCTATGGCTATCCGTTCTGCCGTGGACGTGTGTTCGATACCGTAGAGAAGGATCAAGGGCAATACGATGACCCGTGCGAGGTGATGTGGGCAACTGGTGCAGCGCTGATGATACGCCGTGAGGACTACTGGCGTGTTGGCGGACTTGACGCTCGGTTCTTTGCGCACTGTGAAGAGATTGACCTTTGTTGGCGATTGTGCAATCTCGGCAGAAAGATATATTGCGTTCCGCAGAGTGTTGTGTATCATGTTGGAGGTGGAACTTTGCCCATGGGTAATCCGATGAAGACATTTCTCAACTTCCGCAACAATCTGACGATGCTCTACAAGAACTTGCCTGAAGCCGAACTGGTACATGTTATGCGCATTAGAAGAGTGCTCGACTATGTGGCAGCATTCAAGTCGTTGCTGCTCGACCGTAATCTTGGCGAGTTCAAGGCGGTGGTCAATGGTCGCAAGGCTTTTAAGGCGTGGCGTAAGGATTTTGATGCCGACCGTAGGCAGATACAGGCTTCGCGCACATCGGCTACAGACGCTATGCGCAAACCGTATTCTATATTGTGGCAGTATTATGTACATGGATGTTGCACGTATAGAAATATTAAAGAATAGGCTAAAATTCGACAAATTTTGTGTTTTTTAATGGTTAAACGGCAGAAATATATCTGCTGTTTAATCTTTTTTAGCTGAAAAGTTGCTTAGAAAGAACTTTTTTAGTATTTTTGCATTGTGTTAATGAACACTTTTATAGAATAACAAGAAGCCTATTGTGAGAAAGATTTATATTATTATAGTAACAGCCATCATTTTAGTTTCAACTGCTTGCGAGTTTAAGTTGAAACAGTTTGGTGAAGAAGGTCATCCGACGCTTGTACAGGTGCAGCGTTATGATCGTCTTGAAAGCCGTTATCTCACTACGGGCGATTTCTCGGCTCTTCAGCAGATGAACATCGACTATCCCAAACAGACGCGTATGCTTATTGAGGATATACTGCAGTTGGGCGAGGTGAATGATGCTGGCATTAACACAAAGCTTCTGAATTTCTATCAGGATACAATCCTTCAGACTATCATAGCCGAGACAGATATGCAGTATGCCAATATGAGCGACATCAATACTCAATTGAGCGATGCGTTTAAGAAACTCCAGAAGATATGTCCTGAGATAAAAATACCCACAATATATACCCAGATAAGTGCTCTCAATCAAAGCATTGTGATAGGCGACAACACCATTGGCATATCACTTGACAAATATTTAGGCAAGGACTTTGAGCCATACCGTCGCTTCTATACCAAAGAGCAGCGTCAGCAGATGACTCGCGAGCAGATAGTGCCCGACTGTATGAGTTTCTACTTGTTGAGCCTTTACCCGATGCGCAACTTCGAGAATAGTACGCAGCAAGAGCGCGACATGCACATGGGCAAAATAATGTGGACGGTAAATAGATTGTTGGGACGCAAGGTTTTCAACACCAAGTACACAGCAATTGTAGACCGACAGGCTAAGCAAAACCCTAAATTGTCGGTAAGAAACATCCTTGAACAGGACTGTAAGTAATGATGTGTAGATTTGACTGATGATTTTCTTTAAATTATGCTTTAAAGCATATATTTTAATTTGCACATTCAATTCGAAAGCCCTACCTTTGTGGAGTTATCCTGAATACAATCTTTTTACCTTAAGAAAAAAAGACTAATGCCTATTGATAAAAATGCCGGCCGCTGTGAAGCAACCGGCATTTGATGTTTTATAATGTTTCCTTATTTTTTTCCTTTACTTGTTATTTTTCTTTTCCTCTTATTTAATTCCTCTCTGATTCAGAGCTTGGCTGTAACGTTTGGCGTTTTGCAGGTGTTCCTGATAAGTACGTGCAAAGTTGTGAGTGCCGCTGAAGTCTTCTTTGGCGCACATGTATATATAGTCGTGGTGTACGTGGTTCAGTACAGCGTCAATACCTGCGATAGACGGAATACGGATTGGTCCAGGTGGCAGTCCGGGATTTTTGTAGGTGTTGTAAGGGCTCTTGATGTAGAGTAGATTGTTGTATATGCGCTTTATATCGAATCGTTTCCATGCAAATTTAATCGTTGGGTCAGCCTGCAGTGGCATTCCGTTGGGATACTCAGCGTTGCGCAGCATCAGTCGGTTGTAGTACATTCCGGCTACCATTGGCTTCTCACCATCATTGGCGGTTTCTTCATCAATGATACTTGCCAGTGTACTTACTTCGATAGGCGACAACTTCATAGCGTTGGCTTTCTCTTTGCGCTCAGCATTCCAGAACCTGTTGCATTCCTTGTGCATACGGTCGAGCAATTTCTCTGTACTTACGTTCCAGTAAATATCGTAAGTGTTAGGTATGAACATGGCTGCTATTGTAGTGGTGTCGTATCCATATTTCTGACATGTCGCTTCATCAGCAAGTGCGTGATATATGGTAGCGCTATCAAGCATAAGTTTCTTTGAGAACTCGGCAGCCAAGCGGTCCACAGTGCGTACCGACGGTACAACAAGATTCACCGGAGTCTGCAATCCGTTCTTCAGATGGCGGAACACAACAAACGAGCCTTCACCGGGACGAAGAGCATAACGTCCTGTGCGAATGTTATCTGCATACTTGCTGTTGTTGACAAGCATCTTGAAGCCTGTCATCTGTGTACCCTTTTTAGAGAACTCAGACATCTTTGTGTAAACCGAGTCGATAGTGTCGTCGTTGTCAATGTATACGTATTTAGTGTCATTGCCAACAAGCAAGGCAGAGAAGAAGAACATGTAGGCAGCACCTAATATGATGCCCATACATACGCACGCCAATATAATGACGTTTCGCTTCGTGTTGTTTTTTCTTTTCATGATGTGTTTGGTATTTAATCGTTGGCGCAAAGGTACAACAAAAAAATGTCAGGACAAAACAATGACTTATTAACTTTGCGGGCTTAAAATTATTTGTATTTTCCTTACGTTTTTAGATAAAATATATGTAATTTCGCTGTATTAAATACATTAATATATATGTACAATACTTATATTTTTGATCTTGACGGTACGTTGCTGTCTACTCTTGGCGATTTGGCTGCGAGTTGCAACTACGCCTTGCGCACCAACGGCTTGCCTGAGCGTACTGTTGATGAGGTAAGACAATTTGTAGGCAATGGCGTGAAGAAACTTATGGAACGCGCCATTCCCGGCGGACTTGATAACGATAAGTTTGACAAGACTTATGCCGATTTCCGTCAGCATTACATGCAGCACAATCTTGATACAACCAAGCCATACGATGGTGTGATGGAAATGCTTGAGGAGTTGCGTAAGCAAGGAAAAAAGGTGGCAGTAGTAAGCAATAAGTTCTATGCAGCTACTCAGGAATTGTGCCGCCACTTCTTTGGCGACCTCGTGCCGGTAGCGATTGGCGAACGTGAAGACATTCGCAAGAAACCTGCCCCGGATACAGTATTGGAAGCAATGCGCCAACTTGGAGTTACTGCCGAAGGTGCTGTGTATATAGGCGACAGCGATGTGGATATTGACACGGCACGCAATTCTGGTATGCCTTGTATCAGTGTGCTGTGGGGATTCCGTGACAAGAAATTCCTATTGGAACATGGAGCAACAACGTTGGTGAGCAAGCCGGAAGAAATCTTAGAAAAGTAAAAAAAGTAAAAGAGTAAAAAAGTAAAAAGTCTTACCCTATACTTTTTACTTTTTTATTCTTTTACCCTTATACTTTTTTTTACTCTTTTTACTTTTTTACCCTTTTACTCTTTTACTTTTTTCCCTTTTTACTCTTTCCCTTTTAAACTATTCGTATCTAATCGCTTCAATCGGGTCGAGCTGTGCAGCCTTCTTTGCAGGATACCATCCGAAGAATACGCCAGTGAATGTACATACGGCGAAGCTCATGATGATGCTCCAGGGCTGTATGTAGATAGGCCAATGAGCTATGAGTTTAACGGCGTATGACGCGCCAACTCCTATTCCTACACCTATAAGTCCGCCTGTGACACTGAGTAGTATAGCCTCGATGAGGAATTGGTTGAGGATGTCGATGCCACGTGCGCCGACCGACATACGCAGACCAATCTCGCGTGTACGCTCAGTGACACTCACATACATGATGTTCATAATACCAATACCACCCACGATGAGCGATATGCCAGCCACACAACCCAAGAGTATGGTCATCATGTCGGTTGTAGAGTTCATCATGCTGGCAAGTTCCTCTTGCGAACGGATGTTGAAATCGTCGTCATCGGCAGCTTGTGTGTCTGTGGCATCCTTCAGTTTGTGGTTGCGACGCAACACTTTTGTTATTTCATCAATAGCCTTGCTTGTAAGGTCTTCGGTTATGGCCGAGCAGGTGATACCGCCGAGAAAGGTTTGTGCCTTGATGCGTTTCATTACCGTTGTGTATGGGGCCAGCACCAAGTCGTCCTGGTCCATACCCATAGAGTTGTAACCCTTCTTCTTCAATACGCCGATAACACGAAACGGAATAGAATTGAATCGAACAACCATGCCTACAGGGTCGGAGCCGTCGGGGAAGAGATTGTCTACAACCGTTTGTCCGAGTATGCACACTTTGGCACTCGACTTGATGTCGGCATCGGTGAACATCTCGCCTTCGTCAACCGACAACTGTCTAATCTCCAGATAATCCTGATTGACACCATAGATGCTCGACGGCGTGTTGTTGTTGCCGTAAATCCATTGTCCGCTACTGTTCACGGTAGGGCTTATGCCCTTGATGAAGTTGCACTCGTCCTTAATCGACTGGTAGTCGGTGAGCTTTAGTGTTTCCATCGATGAAGCATCTTGCCTTACACCACCCGGACCGCGGTCGGCACCCGGGCTGATCATTATCATGTTTGAGCCCATTTCGGCAATATTTGCCTGAATGCTCTTCTTCGAACCCTGACCTATGGCAAGCATCGTGATGACCGAAGCCACACCGATGATGATGCCAAGGGCGGTGAGGAAGGAGCGCAACTTGTTGGCAGCGATTGCGCGGAGGGCTATCTTTAAAAGATTGCTATAATTCATTTTTTTGTTAATTATTAGTTGTTAATTATTAAGTAACAGTTCAAAATTATCTTTACATATGAGGGTGTATTAAAAGTCAAACAAATTGCCACTCATATATAAAGATAAATATGACCACATACTTATTATATACCTCTTATATATTATACTCCTTTTTGTCTATTATATATCCTTCAAATGTAATCATAACTCTCAATTCTAAACTCTCAATTATCAAATTGAACGAAGCCGTTATTCGTCCGAGTTGGCTGGCAAGGCAGCCAACCCTTCGGCTGCCGACTGTATCTTGTGGTTGTACTCGTCGCTTATCACATGTCCGTCGCGCAGCATGATGTTGCGTGAGGAGTAGTTGGCAATGTCGGGATTATGAGTCACGAAGATAATCGTTCTGCCTGCGGCGTGTAGCTTTTGGAAGAGTACAAGAATCTCGAACGATGTACGTGTATCGAGATTGCCCGTTGCCTCATCCGCCAGAATCACCGCAGGATCGTTTACCAAGGCGCGGGCTATGGCAACGCGCTGCATCTGTCCACCCGACATCTGGTTTGACTTATGGTAGAGACGTTCGCCCAGTCCCACAGCCTGCAATGCCTTGATGGCACGCTCTTCGCGCTCTTTTGCACCTACTTCTGCGTTGTACATTAGTGGCAGTTCGACATTTTC
The DNA here is from genome assembly GCF_021531655.1 of Leyella stercorea. The sequence goes on from NZ_JADYUF010000006.1 coordinate 33,994, forward strand.
CACGCTTGTAGTCTTCGGCAGAAGGTTGTAGTTTTGGAATATGAATCCAATTTTGCGGTTGCGCAGCACGGCACGTTGCGACTTCGACATCTTTCTGACCGACACCCCGTCGAGATAGTATTCGCCCGAACTTGGCGTGTCGAGGCATCCGAGCTGATTGAGCAGTGTCGACTTGCCCGAGCCCGACTTACCCATGATTGTGACGAATTCGCCCTCGTATATCTTGAACGACACTCCGCGCAGCGCATGCACCGTCTCGTCGCCCACGAGGAAGTCGCGCTTCACGTTGTCGAGTTGTATTACTACTTTCTTTTCGTCCATATAAAAATGTATTTATTTCTTCTTACCTCGTGGTCCGGGAGCAAACGGACTCCTTTCGCTGCTGGCATTAGGCTGGGCATCATCCTGCTCTCCGCCCGTGACATTAAGGCCTGTAACCACCTTAACGCCAGCAGAAATGCCATTAAGAATCTGAGTGTTAGTGCCGTCGGTCATGCCGATGTTCACATTATGTGCTACGATAGAGTTGCCCTCTATGGTCCAAACCTTGTTCTTGGCATTGCCAGTCTGGTCAACAATCTTCATCTTGCCTACAGTCTCCTTCTGTGGAGTGAAGCGCAGAGCCTTTGACTGAACAGAGAGTACGCCTTTGCGTTCGGCTGTGTATATGGTGACATTGGCGGTCAGACCTGGTTTGAGTTTGAGGTCGGCATTGGGAGCCGAGATAACCACCTCGTATGTCACAACATTATTGGTAGTGGTTGCTTCCTGGCGCACCTGCTTCACGGTACCCTCGAATGTATCGTCTGGATAAGCGTCGACGGTGAACGAAACGCGTTCACCTTCCTTAACGTCGCCTATGTCAGCCTCGTCGACATCTGCCACAACCTGCATGTTGGTAAGATCCTGGGCGATAGTGAACAGCTCAGGAGTAGAGAAGCTGGCTGCTACAGTCTGTCCTTCCTCAACCGACTTAGACAGCACAATACCGTCTATAGGCGATGTGATGGTAGCATAGCCGAGGTTGGTCTGGGCGCGCTGCACCTCTTCCTTAGCCGCTGCCACCTGCTCCTTAGCCTGAGTGTATGAGAGCTTGGCGCTGTCGAAATCGTCGGCAGCAACAAGTCCTTTTTGGTAGAGAGTCTTATAGCGGTTGAAGTTTGTGGTCTGATAGTTGAGCTGGCTCTGTGCCGTAGCGAGTTGTGTCTTTGCCGAATTGAGTTGGCTCATAAGATTTGTCTTGTCGAGTTCGGCAATCACCTGTCCCTTCTTCACTACGGAATTGTAGTCGACATAGAGCTTGCTCACAATACCGCTCACCTGAGTACCCACCGTAACCGAAGTCACCGGCTCGATAGTACCCGTAGCGGTGATACTGTTCATGATGTTAGCCGGTGCCACAGCAGCCGTTTCAAACGAAATCTGTTCTTCCTTCTTGCTGCCCGACAATGCCCAAGCGACAATGGCTACAATAATGACAACCGCCACTACCAGCCATACTTTACTTAATTTTTTCATAAATCTCTATTCTTGTCTCTAATTAATATTACATACCATTCCCCTCCCTACGGGGAGGGGTTAGGGGAGGGGCTTTCCCCTTTTTACTTTATCTCTCCAGTCTTGTAGAACTCCAGCATATTAAGATTTAGAATAGCAAGATATTTGCTCTGCAGTTCGTTCTGCTGTGCTTGCAGCAGGTTGTTCTTGCCAGTCATCAGTTCTACGATGTTCTTCAGTCCCTGCTTAAACTGTTCCGACAGCAGTTCGTAGCTTGCCTGGGCACTCTCGGTCGAAATGCGAGCTGCCCTGAACTTGTTCTGATTTGTCACAGCCTGCAACCAGTAGTTCTCAACCGTAGAGTATAGAGTAGTCTGCTTGTCCTGCAAGTCGAGCATATAGTTCTGCTTCTGAATCATAGCCTTATTGACGGCAGTCTTGGTCTGACGGTTGTCAAACAGCGGAATGCTAACAGTCACGCCGCCACCCACGGTGAAGTTGTTCTTGAGCTGCGAGCCCCAAGCGTTGTTGCTCATTGACGAGGTGTTGGTAGAGAGTCCGGCACTCAGTCCGATAGTAGGCAGCTTGCCAGCCTTGGCTATCTTCACGCTGAGGTCGCTGCTCTCAATGCCCAACATGGCATTCTTTATCTCCGGACGCTGCTCTACCGATGCTGTGTACACGTCGTTGAGAGCCGGCACCGTGGCAAGAGCCATCTCGTCGGTAGTAGAAGGAATGGCAATATCAAACTCCTCGTCGTTGGTAATCTGCAGCAACTGTTTGAGCTGTCGCTTATAGTTGCGCAGGTTGCTCTCAGCCTCAACTATGCTGTACTCGTCTTGTGCTCGCTGGGCTGTTAGCTGTGCGAGGTCGGCCTTGCTCATCTTGCCTACATTCACCATAGTCTTGCCACGCTCCTCGTTGGTCTGACTCGTTTTCAGGCTCTCCTTGCTAACGTTTATCGCCTCGTTAGAGTAGAGAATCTGGACATACAGTTGCGCTATCTGCTCCAGCACGCTGTTGGCAGTCACGGCAGAGTCGAGCTTGGCCTGCTCGGCAGCAAGCTTGTTTAGCTTGACGGTGTTCTGGTTCTTGTTGCCGTTCCATACGGTCCAGTTGCCCATAAGCGAGTACGAACCGTTATAGTATACCTTGTCTACCTTCGACTGCACCTTGTTGCCGGCAATCATAGCCGACCCCTTCTCGGGCCACGGATTGTACGACACGTTCTGCGATGTCGACAGACTGAGCGACGGCAGCAGTGCCGACTGGCTCTGCTTCACATCCTCAAGGGCGGAATATTGCTGGAGTTTGGCTTTCTGTAGCTGAATGTTGTTGGCAATGGCATAGTCGATACAATCCTTAAGCGACCATTGTCGTGCCGCACATTCTGTAGACATTGACAGCAGGAAAACTCCTGCCAGGCAAGTCATCCCGATCTTTCTCATAATAAATGTCGTTTTGTTAATGTTTTCTGAAACTTGATTTCTATATTAAGAAGTTATAGAATTTAAAGCCGTATGTCTTATAGCTGAATATTCAGCAAAAAGAGTAATAGCTATAAATTCTAGCGACCGTAGGGAGCGCTAACTTCTTTAACTTCTGAATTCTATGAACTTGCTAAAGTTCATTAATCTGATTATAGGATGTGAAAAGTTGGTTAATAGTTTATTTGGAGTGCGGATTATTAACATTTATTGGGGATAAAAGCCTCTCCCCCTGCCCCTCCCCCGTAGGGAGGGGAGTGATATGAACTGAACACTTGTACATTTAACAAATAACCTAACAGGCAATTATCCTCTAATTTCCCCTCAAAATCACATAACTCCCCTCCCTACGGGGGAGGGGTCGGGGGTAGGGCCTCTCCCTCTATTTCAGCTGCTGCAATCGTGCAATGTACTTGCCCAGAATATCGAATTCGATATTTACCGTAGTGCCAACGCCGATGTTGCAGAAGTTGGTGTTGTCGTGAGTGTAGGGGATGATAGCCACGGTGAAAGAGTTGGCTGTAGGATTGCAAACGGTCAGCGAGACGCCGTTTACCGTAACCGAGCCTTTGTCAACGGTGAAGTATCCGCGCTCAGCCATAGCCTTGTCAAACTCATACTCGAATGTGTAATAGGTCGAACCGTCGGCATCGCGCATGTCGATACACTTGGCTGTGCCGTCTACATGTCCCTGCACGATGTGTCCGTCCAGTCGGCCGTTCATTATCATCGAGCGCTCCACGTTCACCTTGTCGCCCACCTTAAGCAGTCCGAGATTGGAGCGGTCGAGCGTCTCCTTCATAGCCGTCACCGTGTAGTTGTCGCCTTCGATAGACACAACGGTCAGGCAAACGCCGTTATGAGCTACGCTTTGGTCGATTTTCAGTTCGTTAGTGAACGAGCATGTCAGCGTGAAGTCCACATTCTCCTTGTCGTTTTTGATGGCAACGACAGTAGCCATTTCTTCTACTATACCGGAAAACATTTGTCAGAATATTTTAATTTGTTAATATTTATGTATACGGGGCGGATTGTTCAGCAAAGTAACTAAATATTTTCTTACCCTCCAAATTTTTTGTAGTGCTATTAAACCCTTCAATTGCTATAGCTTCGCAAAAGGACTCCTTTTCCACGCTAAAAGGATTCGTTTTGATATGTAAAAGGACTCCTTTTGACTTGCAAAAGGACTCGTTTTGAAGAGCAAAAGGACTACATTTTCGAAACGATGGCTTAAAAACGAAAGCAGGGTGTGTCAAAATAGAAGTCCTATTTTGACACACCCTCCTCCTGTATTATTTTAAAAACAGGTCGCCCAGTGATGTGATGAAACTCCGAGTATACAAGATTTGAGAGCTCTCCGCCTTTGTAATCCACCGGCTTTGCAGCTTAGTCCACTGAGGGTTTTATATGGCCCGCCATTGGCAAAAGAAGTCTTCTCGGTTTCGATTTTTTTATTGATGAGTATCCCGATCAAACTGGCACGACCCGTATGTCTTTCTGTTTCTTTGTGCAAAGTTAATATTTTCATGCGATACGACAAAATGTTTAAGACATAAGTTTGTTGTAGGTGCATTTTTTCGTCGAATAGATGAACGTTCAATTGAATTATTTTATATCTTTGCAATTGTTTACTAATCTGTAAATATTTCAACCTTTAACTCTGATTGTTATGACAGATACCAGCATATTATATAAGGTGTACCATATATTATATAAGGTGTACCGCTTCTATATAGACGGATTTCGCAGTATGACCGTAGGGCGTGTGCTTTGGACGGTCATACTCATCAAGCTCGTTGTCATATTCCTTGTGCTCAAGCTGTTCTTCTTTCCTGACGTGCTCAAGCTGAAGGCGGCAGACGGCGACCGTGCCGGATATGTGGCACGCGAACTCATAGAGCGTTGACACAAACCGTACGTATTGAAATGTTCAATTTAATAATACCAATAACCATTAACTGTTTAAGCTTATGAATCATCTGCTTGCTATCGACCCTACGCTTATCGACTGGTCGCGTGCGCAATTTGCGCTCACAGCCATCTATCATTGGCTGTTTGTGCCGCTCACGCTGGGACTTGCCGTAATAATGGGCATTATCGAGACTATCTATTATCGCACCGGCAAACCTTTCTGGCTGGAGGCTTCCAAGTTCTGGCAACGTCTGTTCGGTGTAAACTTTGCCATGGGTGTGGCTACGGGCATCATCCTGGAGTTTGAGTTTGGCACCAACTGGAGCAACTATTCATGGTTTGTAGGTGATATATTCGGTGCTCCGCTTGCTGTTGAAGGCATAGTCGCATTCTTCATGGAGAGCACGTTTGTGGCTGTGATGTTCTTCGGATGGCAGAAGGTGTCGCGCGGATTCCATCTTGCCTCAACATGGCTCACGGGCATAGGAGCCACTATTTCGGCTTGGTGGATACTCGTTGCCAATTCATGGATGCAGTATCCTGTAGGTTGCGAGTTCAATCCCGACACCGTGCGCAATGAGATGACGAGCTTTGCCGAAGTGGCGTTGTCGCCCATGGCTATCGACAAGTTTTTCCATACGGTCATATCGTCGTGGATAGTAGGTGCAGTGTTTGTGTGTGCAGTCAGCTGCTGGTATCTGTTGCGAGGTCGTGAGCAGCAGCTGGCACGTCAGAGCATCAAGATAGCAAGCATCGTCGGCATCGTAGCCTCGCTGTTGGCAATACATACGGGCCATTCGTCGGCTGTGAAGGTGGCAGAGGTGCAACCCATGAAACTTGCTGCTATGGAGGGTCTGTACGATGGAGGCAATGGTGTAGGGCTGACCATGGTGGCAGCCATCAATCCTTTCTCACAGCCCGATTATGCCAAGGGCGGTGAGGCTCCGCTGCGCATAGCTATGCCTGGTGGGCTGTCGCTGCTTGCTACAGGTACGCTCGACGGTTATGTACCTGGCATAAACGATATACTCAATGGCTACACACGCCCCGACGGAAAGCGCGAACTTTCGGCTGAGGAGAAGATGCAGCGTGGACGCAAGGCCATAACGGCTCTTGCCGAGTATCGCAAGCTGAAGGCTGCCGATGCCGACGACAAGCGTCTGCCCCAACTTGCCCGTCAGTTGCAGAAGGACATGCCTTACTTCGGATATGGCTACATAAAGGACCGTGCCGAACTGGTGCCTTACATCCCCGTCAACTTCTATGCTTTCCGAGTCATGGTTGGTGTGGGCATGTTGCTGCTGCTGTTCTTCCTCGTCATTGGTCATGTGGCATGGCGTCAGGACATCACCAGGCGTGGACGCAGCCTATGGACGGCTGCCTTGCTGATGCTTCCGCTTGCATATATAGCAAGTGAGGCAGGATGGATAGTTGCCGAACTCGGCCGTCAGCCATGGGCCATTCAGGACATGTTGCCAACAGTAGCAGCCGTATCCGACCTTAAGTCGGGCAGCGTGGCGCTCACGTTCTTCATCTTCCTCATTCTGTTCACACTACTGCTCATAGCCGAGATAAGGATTATGTGCCGTGTGATAAAGAACTATAAGTCGCAAATCGAATCGGCTGATTAAATTCAATACTCAGCATTTAACATTCAACATTCAACACTCAACATTCAACATTCTTATGAGCTATACATTTCTTCAACAATACTGGTGGTTTGTAGTGTCGCTGCTCGGCGCATTGCTCGTGTTTCTGCTCTTCGTTCAGGGTGCCAACTCGCTTGTGTACAGTCTTGGTCGCACAGAGGAGGGACAATTGAAGGTGATAGAATCCACCGGTCGCAAGTGGGAGATAACCTTCACCACACTAGTAACATTCGGCGGAGCCTTCTTCGCCTCGTTCCCATTGTTCTACAGCACCAGCTTTGGCGGAGCCTACTGGCTGTGGATGATAATACTCTTCTCGTTTGTGCTTCAGGCGGTGAGCTATGAGTTCCAGCATCGCAAGGGCAATCTGCTCGGCACGCGCACCTATCGTTGGTTTCTTCTACTGAACGGCATTGTAGGCCCGTTGCTGTTGGGTGGGGCAGTAGCCACATTCTTCGACGGTTCCAACTTCATTGTCGAGAAGGCATCGCTCACCGACATTGGCGCTCCCGTCATAAGCCGTTGGGCCAATGCCTCGGCAGGACTCGATGCTTTGCTCGACCCGTGGAATCTTGTATTCGGATTTGCCGTGATGTTCTTGGCACGTATGCTTGGCATACTGTATATAATGAATAACGTGGATGATGAGGACATTCGCTCGCGTGGCTCTGTAAGACTCATTGGTTGCACGGTGCCGTTCCTCGTGTTGTTTCTGGCGTTCTTTGTGCGTACATTGCTCAAGGACGGCTATGCAGTCGACCCGGCTACGGGACTGGTGTTTATGCAATCGATGAAGTATCTGCACAACTATCTCGACATTTGGCCCTTGGCTGTGCTCACCGTGACAGGCGTTGTGCTGTTGCTTTATGGTGTAGTGCGCACCATTATCAGCTCTACATATATACGTGGTATATGGCCTGCAGGAATAGGAGTGGTGTTGGTAGTACTGTCGCTGTTGCTTGTGGCAGGGTGGGGCGATACTGCCTACTATCCTTCAAATGCCGATCTGCAATGCTCGTTGACAATAGCCAATAGTTGCAGTAGCGAGTTCACGCTGCGCACTATGTTCTACGTCTCGCTGCTCGTACCATTCGTGTTCGGTTATATAGCCTATGTGTGGCGTGTGATGGACAGAAAATAAACAGATAAGGGACGAAGCTGCAATATCAATGCCTATAATTGTAGGCAATGTAGATATTGCGGCTTCGCCCCTTTTATTGATATCGTTTCTGCTCTTGCTTAATTGTTTAGAGTTCCGGTGTTGACAACGGGCTGAGCCGAATCGTCGCCACAAAGCACTACGAGCAGGTTGCTCACCATGGCAGCCTTCTTGTCGTCGTCGAGTTCGACAATATCCTCGCTACTCAGTTTGTTGAGAGCCATCTTAACCATAGATACAGCACCCTCTACAATCTTCTCGCGAGCTGAGATGATAGCGTCTGCCTGCTGGCGACGTAGCATAACGGCAGCTATCTCTGGGGCATAAGCCAGATAGTTGATGCGAGCCTCTACCACCTCTATGCCAGCCATGCTAAGACGCTCGTCGAGCTTTTCCTCAAGCTGCTTGTTTATTTCGTCGGCACCATCGCGAAGTGTAAGTTCCTTATTGCCCGACTCATTATTGTCGTAAGCATACAGACCTGCCACCTGACGAAGTGCGGCGTCGCTCTGCGTCTTGACAAAATTCTCGAAGGCAAGCATTACATTAGACACGCTTGTGCCAATCTGAACTCCATTCTGTTGTGCCGCTCCGCTCTGTGCCATAGTCTGCGAGTCGATTTCAAACATTGCTTTATAGGTGTCCTTAAGTTTCCACACAAGCACCAAGCCTATCATAACGGGGTTGCCCGTCTTGTCGTTCACCTTTATAGGTTCGGCATCGAGGTTGCGCGCACGAAGCGACAACTTCTTGGTATTGATAAATGGATTGACCCATGAGTAGCCCACCTTGGTGAACGTGCCTTTATATTTTCCGAAGAACATCATTACACGTGCCTCGCCTGGCTCGAGCATAACAAAGCCGCCCCAAACAAAGAATGTAGACACAAGTACTACTGCACCCATACCTATAAGCAGCCCCATCAACACCTCATTAGGCTCATGAAGTATGCCCATTACTATCAATGCTATACTTAACAACGTCAACAGAATGTTTGCAAAAAGCATTGGGAAGCCACCAAGTGTAGCACCTTTAAACTGAAATTCCTTGTTCTCCATAATTGTAGTTTTTTATTATTAGATATTGTACAAATGATTAATTACATCGTTTAGACATGACAAATGTAAAGAAAAGAAATGATATAACTATATAAAATCATAGTTTTTCTTATATGTTTAACACATTCTACAACAACATACCTTCTTAAACATTCTGTAATCTTATTGCAACAAGCGTTGCCTACCTTTGCACCGCGTAAGACATTAAAACAGGTATAACATATTATAAAAGTATTACAGAATGAATTTTATCAAAACTCTCGGTAAGCGCACAGCTACCGTTCTGGCAGCGACCTTCATGTTGCTTGGCTGCTTGCAGTTGCAAGCACAAACCCCTAAGGAATGGAAACGACTTAAAGGTGACGTTACGCTCTACATGGCAAACGACCTTGGACGCAACGGCTACTACGATCAGAAGCCCATAGCCGAGCTGATGGGACACATGGCTGAGACAACGGGTATGGAGTGTGTGCTTGCCGTTGGCGACATTCACCACTTCAACGGTGTAGCTTCGGTCAACGACCCTCTGTGGACTACCAACTACGAGCTGGTCTATTCGCATCCCGAACTCATGCTCGACTGGTTTCCGGTGCTTGGCAATCATGAGTATCGTGGCAACACACAGGCTGTGCTCGACTACGGCAAGGTGAGCCGCCGCTGGGTGATGCCAGCCCGCTATTATACTAAGGTGTTTGAGAGCAAGGGCACAACCATTCGCATAGTCTTCCTCGACACAACTCCACTGATAGACCGCTATCGTGAGAACAGCACTAAATATCCCGATGCTTGCAAGCAAGACCCGCAGGCGCAGCTCGACTGGCTTGACCGCACATTGAAGTCGGCTAAGGATGATTGGGTTGTCGTAGTGGGCCATCATCCTATCTATGCCTACACCACAAAGGCTGAATATGAGCGTACCGACATGCAGAAGAACGTGATGCCGATACTTCATAAATACAATAATGTGGCTATATATGCTTGCGGACACATCCACAACTTCCAGCACATACGTATGCCCAACGACAGCATCGACTACGTTGTCAACTCATCTGCCTCGTTGGCTCGTCCCGTAAAGCAGACCACTGGAACCGTGTTCTGCTCGTCGGCCGACGGATTCTCTATCATCTCTGCTACAAAGGATAAGTTGAGAATGTCGATGATCGACAAGGACGGAAAGGTGATACATACTATCGAAAAGCTAAAGAAGTAAAAGTCTCAACGACTCCATAATTCAATAACATATATGAAACAGTTTATACTAAGTGCTGTTCTCATTGCTGCCTCAGCCACTGTTGTCTCAGCCCATACCCTCGACGGCATTGTCAAGGACAACCGTACGGGCGAGCCTCTCATTGGTTCGGTGGTAGAGGTGAAGGAGTTGCCAAGCGTCAAGACTACTACGGGTCTTGACGGATCGTTCACCTTGCATGAGTTGCCCGACAAGGGTCGTTACACACTCGTTGTGAGATACATATCGTATAAGACACGTGAGATTCCGGTGGAGGTTTCGGACAAGGGCGTTGTCACCATTACTCTCGATGAAGACCTGCACCAACTTGGCGAGGTGGTGATCAAAGGACATAAGGAATATCATTCCGACCGCAGTGCCATAGACATGGAGAAGACTGCCGGCAACGTGCTTAATGTAATGAGCCAGCAGAGCATACAGCTCTCGCCCGACGTGAATGTGGCAAGTGTGCTGCAACGTGTGTCGGGCGTTACAATGGAGCGTGACGCTTCGGGTGAGGCTTCGTACGCTATACTGCGTGGCATGGACAAGCGCTACAACTATACGCTTGTAAATGGTGTGAAGATACCAAGCCCTGATGACAAGAACCGCTACATACCGCTTAACATCTTTCCGTCAGACCTTATGGACCGTCTCGTTGTGTCCAAATCGTTGACTGCTGATATGGAGGGCGATGCGGCTGGTGGCGTGGTGGATATGGTGATGAAGGACGCACCGTCGCACTTCCAGATTCAGGCCAATGCAGCTGTAGGCACAAGCGACTATTTCTGGAAAGACAGCCGCGACTATCTGACATCTAACCGAAGCGACTATACGCACAAAGCTCCATACGAAGTAAATGGTCCTGAATATAAGGCTGCTACATCCGACTTCAGTAACGGACCTACACAGATAAGCCGCCACTCGATGCCAGCACCCAACTTTGTAGGCGGACTTTCGATAGGCAACCGCTTCTGGAAGGACCGCATTGGTGTGATGCTTGCGGGCAGCATACAGAACACATTCCGTGGAACAGAACGCACATACAATTCCGTGAAGATGGCATCGGGCGAACAGTCCATGTACATCTCATCGCTCCAGCACCGCTATTATTCTATACACGACCTTACGGCAGGCGTTCACGCCAAGGTAGATTTGCAGTTGGAGAACAACAAACTTGAGTGGTACAACATGTATGTGTGCACCAACTCGAAGAGCGTGCGCTACAACAACTCTGTCAATACAGAGTATATTTCAAGCGACAGTTACACCCAGGACGATGAGACTCGTTCGCTCTCGCAGACGCAGAGCATCTTTGCCACACACCTTAAGGGTACCCATCATCTTACGAAAGACTTCACTGCTGACTGGGCTGGAATCTTCTCGCAAGCTAAGGCCGAAGACCCCGACCGTGTGTATCTGAGTCTGACCAATACCATTCAGTCGGCAGATGGAGTGGACGGATCGCTTTGGAGCGGCAACAAGAACATACTGAAGACGCTGCCTAAGAATATGGAACGACGTTTTCAGCACAACACCGATAAGGATTGGGCTGGATACATCAACCTCGCTTACAACTCACAGCTCGGCAACGACATAAATGCTCTGTGGAAAGCCGGTGCACAGTATCGTCGCAAGGAGCGTGGCAACAGATATTACTCGTACATCTTCAATCCTAGCGATATATCGCAGAAACTCGACGGCAACGGCTTCGACCAGTTTGCAGCTATCGACTGGACTTGCAAGACACCATACTCGCAGGCATCACAGCTCAACTACGACTCGAAGGAACACATAGGCGCTGCCTACATCATGACAACTCTTAAGAGTAGATGGGGCGAACTGAACGCTGGCGTACGTGCCGAGCATACCAACCAGATATACACCATGCTTCAGAAGTTCCGCAACATGGGACAGGTGGGCGAGCAAAGCTATTGGGACTGGTTGCCGTCGGCATCCATAAAATGGACTCCAACAAAGAAGATGAACGTGCGCCTTTCTTACTACCGCTCAATCAACCGTCCGGGCTTCTACGAGATTGTGCCTTACCAGATTATGGGCGAGGAATATCAGGAGAAGGGTAATCCTAACCTGAAGCGTGCACGCATCGACAATGTCGACTTGCGTTGGGAGTGGTTCCCATCTGCTACCGAGCAGGTGTTGGCTGGCGTGTTCTACAAGTATCTGCAAGACCCAATCGAGCAGGTGTTTGTGGCTGCCGACGGCAAGTTGGGCAGTGGAGCCGATGCTTACTATATGCCCGACAATCTTGGCAACGCCAAGAACTATGGTTTTGAGATTGACGTAGTGAAGTACATACGCCACTTCGGCATCAAGGCCAACTACACCTATACCCACTCAACGATTACCACCACCAAGCGTGAGTATAAGGAAGGCAGCGCCGAGTATAAAACTGGCGTAACGCAGACACGTCCGCTCGTAAATCAGGCTCCACACACAGCCAATCTCTCCCTGCTGTACAAGGACACCAACTACGGATGGAACGCACAGCTTGCTGCATCCTACACAGGTACCAAGCTTGCACTTGTGTCGCCGTTTAAGGATGCCGACCAGTGGGATAAGGCTATGTTCGGACTCGACTTCAGTATGGAGAAGAAGTTCCCTTGCGGCGTATCAGTATTCCTCAAGGCAAATAACCTGCTCGACGCAAAGCGCGAGCGTTATCTCAAGACTGTGAACCAGAGCAACCTTGAATATGAAGGACAGCGCTCTGACAAGACTATTGTAGGAACATATAAATATGGTAGAACATTCCTTATTGGAGTGAGAGTGAAAATGTAAGAAATATGAAATTAATAAACAAAATCGCCTGTTTGCTTGCCGTTGCAGCAACAGCCCTCGTTTCAGCATCGTGCGAGAACGACAACATCAATCCTTATGAGTATAACAACAATGGCGGCAACCAGAACCAAGGTTCTACCGAGGTATTGACGACCAAGATTGCCGAATATCCCGTTGGCTCACTTGTATGGACCAAGGACACAACGCTAACAGAAAGCGTGGAGATACCCGTAGGCACATCGCTATATATTGAGCCTGGCGTGACCGTAACTTGCAAGTCGGATGTGCAGGTACCTATAGAGATTGTGGTGCTTGGCAATCTATATTGCATGGGAACAGCCGAGCATCCAGTGACGTTCGCCTCCGACGCAAAGAAGGCCGAGGACTGGGGTGGTATCATCTGCGGATACAACAGCCAGGAGGTTGTGCTCAACCACGTTGATTTGGCTTATGCCGGAGCGACACCTACAGAATCGTCGGCGTCATTCCAAAACCACCTCTTCAAGAGCACCATCGACGGTGGTGTGCCTGCCTTCCACTTCTGCAACGTCAACGGCAAGTTTGTAATGGCAAACTGTTTCTTGCACGACAACTACAACGACCAGACCTATTTCACGGGCGGTCAGGGCGTGATATACAACTGCATATTTGCCGACAGTGGCAATGCCACAGACGGTGGCGAGGCTATCAACGTTAAGGCGGGTTGCAAACTCGACATTGCCAACAACATAATATACAATGCTTGCACCAATGCCTTCAAATTGTCCAATGCCGGCAACAGCGAGATTATTCCGCTTACACAGCTCGCTGCCTACAACAACACTATCGTAAACTGCGGTTGGCGTCGCGCCAAGAACAAGAAGGGTGGAAGTATCTGGCTTGAGAAGGCTATTGCTCCGACATTTGTCAACAACCTTGTATACGACTGCCGTTTCGGCTTGAAGCAACCTAAAAAGGACGGTGCCGACCTCGAACACTCTACTATAGCTCCCAACTACTATTTCGCTTCTACCGAAACTGGCGTGAAGCAGATGTCGAAGGATGCCGACATGATTATCTGGAACGACAACGACATCAAGAGCAACGTAGCCGGACAGTTTAATCCGCTGTTCAGAAACTTCAAGCAGAGCGATGTGATGAACATCAACTGCGAGATAGACAACGTGCAGAAGGGTGCTCCTCTTCCATTCGACCGCTCGTGGAACTTCAACTTTCAGCAGGGCAGTCAGGCTCTGTCGAATGGCATCACCAACTTCCAGCGCATCTTCCCCAACGGTCTTGCATTCTTCGGGATGAAGAAAGTGATGTTCCTCGACAACAGCAACGATCAGAACTACTATTTTGCAGCACCAGCACCGACAACACGGTTCGGTGCGGCGCTGTAATCAGGCGACGAGCATACGCAATCATTCTCCCATCAGCAACCTCTTGAAGTCGCCGAACTCCCTTGACATTGCTATGCTCCGCTTCTCGCCCTTCATGAAGGCAGCAAGACGTTCGGGCATTGCAACCTCGGCATTGACAGCCGACTCTACGGTTTCCTTGAACTTGGCAGGATGGGCAGTCTCGCCAAACACGCCCACTTCGCCGTCGAGCAGGAGGTCTTTCAGGGCCTGATAGCCGCATGCGCCGTGCGGGTCGAGGATGTAGTGATTCTGGTCGTAGCACCGGCGCATGGCCTGGCGTATCTGCCCGTCGCTGTACGTGGCACCGCTCATCAGACTAGAAATCTTCCGCCAGTCGCCCTTGAAGAGGTCGTTGATACGGGCGAAGTTGCTCGGGTCGCCCACGTCCATGGCGTTGGCAATGGTCTGGATGCTTGGGCGCGGACAGTATTCGCCGGTCAGCAGATACCTGTAAACGATGTCGTTGGCATTGTTGGCAGCGATGAAGCGCTTCACGGGCAATCCCATTTCTCTGCCGAATATGGCTGCTGTGATGTTGCCGAAGTTGCCGCTCGGTACGCATATTACGTATCCGTGCTCCTTGCCGATGCGCTTCAGCTGTGCGTAGGCGTAGAAATAGTAGAACGCCTGCGGAAGGAAGCGTGCCACGTTGATGGAGTTGGCTGAAGTAAGCTTCATGTGTCTGTTAAGCTCGTCGTCCATGAATGCCTGCTTGACGAGAGCCTGGCAGTCGTCAAACACGCCGTCCACTTCGATGGCGGTGATGTTCTGTCCGAGAGTGGTGAACTGGCTCTCCTGAATCTTGCTGACCTTGCCCTTAGGATAGAGCACGTATACATGTATGCCGTCAACGCCAAGGAAACCGTTGGCTACAGCCGAACCCGTGTCGCCACTTGTGGCAACCAGCACATTGACGTTGCGGGTTCCCTCTTCGCGTATGAAGTATTGCAGCATACGCGCCATGAAGCGTGCGCCTACGTCCTTGAAGGCGAGAGTAGGTCCGTGGAAGAGTTCGAGCGAATAGATGTTCTGTTCGACTTCCTTTATGGGGCAGTCGAACGCCAGGGTGTCGTATACGATGCGCTTGAGGTCGTCTGCCTTGATGTCTTCGCCGAAGAAGGCGTCTGCCACCCTGTATGCTATCTCCTGAAACGTGAGCCTGTCGATGTTCTCAAAAAACTCCTTAGGCAACTTCTTGATGCGTTGGGGCATGTATAGACCGCGGTCGGGTGCAAGTCCTTTTACTACTGCTTCGTGCAGTGATGCGAGTGGGGCTGTATGGTTGGTGCTGTAATATTTCATAGAATTTAAATGTTAAGTGTTGATTGTTAGGTGTTAAATTGCAGGAACGTCTATGCTCATGAACATGTCCATGAATTCGGTGAGGTGAAGCATGCCGTAGCTGCCGCTTACGCAACTCACTTCGCTGTATGTAGCAACGTTGTCGGGCTGGATGCCGGGATGCCATACGGCGAAGGGCACGGGCTCATTCATGTGCGTGCGTATCTCCACAGGAGTGGGATGGTCGGGCATCAGGGCTATGCATACAGGCTCGTCCCACTTGGACACCTCGTCAAATATAGGGCCGACCATACGGCTGTCGAGGTTTTCGATGGTGCGGAGCTTCAGTTGCAGGTCGCCGTCGTGTCCGGCTTCGTCGCTTGCCTCGACGTGTACGAATACGAAGTCGTCATTGCGCAGGGCGTATATAGCGGCTTGGGCTTTCCCCTCGTAATTGGTGTCAGCAAGTCCGGTAGCGCCCGGCACGATGATGTTGTGCAGTCCGGCGTAGCGGCCGATGCCACGTATCAGGTCGACAGCCGAAATCACGTCGCCCCGCTTTATCTGCGGATACATCTCCTGAAGCGTCTTCATCTGCGGACGATAGCCACCGCCCCAAGGCCATATGCAGTCAGCCTCGTCTTTGCCTTCGGCACGTCGGGCTATGTTGAGCGGAGCATTGGCAAGCACTTGCTGCGACTTCAGAATCAGGTCGTTCAGAAGGTCGGCGGTCTGTTGTGCCGTCATTCTGCCGGACGGTGCATCCTCGTTGAATTTGCAGCCATTGTCTTCATATCCAGGTTCGGGAGTGACGAGCAGCTTGCGCCACGGTTCGTTGGGATGGTCGTGGGGTGGGGCGCATGTCACGTGCTTGTTGCCACCTCTTATTATAAGCAAGTGTCGGTATTGTATGCCCTTGATGAACATCACACGGTCGTTGCCCAGCTTCTCGTTCAACAGGTCGATGAGTTGCTGGCTGTCGTCGGTAGTAAGGTGTCCGCCGTGGTGGTTCTTTATCTTGCCGTCGGCAATGCAGATGATGTTGCAGCGCAAGGCGAAGTCGTCGGACCGCATGTCGTAGCCTATTGAAGCGGCTTCCAATGGTCCGCGACCTTCATACACCTTGTTCATGTCATAGCCAAGTATGGTGGCATTAGCCACCTCGCTGCCCGGTAGAAAACCGTCGGGTACGGTATTGAGTCGTCCGGTTCGTCCTATGTGAGCCAGATGGTCCATGTTAGGTGTGTTGGCATACTCAAGGAGGGTTTTGCCTCCGAGTCGGTCGACAGCATGGTCTGCCATGCCGTCGCCGAGGATTATAATGTGTTTCATGGGATATGCTTTTTAGACGTTAGCGATAGACATGATGTTGGCGAATACGCCTGCAGCCGTCACGCTTGCTCCGGCTCCGTAACCCTGTATGAGCATCGGGTATTCGCGATAGCGCTCAGTGGTGAGCGATACCACGTTGTTGCTGCCCTCAAGGTTGTAGAACGGGTGGCGCATGTCGACCTCTTTGAGTGCCACGTTGGTCTTGCCGTGGTCGAATGTTGCTACGAAACGCCAGCGCTTGCCTTCGGCTTCGAGTCGCTTGCGACGCTCTTCAAAGTCGGCATCAAGCTGTGGCAGATTCTTCCAGAAGTCGTCTATAGTACCCTCGAAGAACGAGTCGGGTATGAACAGATACTTCTCAACATCAGCTTTCTCTACCTTGTATCCTGCCTCACGGGCGAGAATTACGAGTTTGCGGATTACGTCCTTGCCCGAGAGGTCGATGCGTGGGTCGGGTTCGCTATATCCCTGTTCTTTGGCGCGGCGTACAGCCTCCGACAATGGAACGTCGGCTGAAATCTCGTTGAAAATGAAGTTGAGCGTACCGCTGAGCACCGCCTCAATCTTCAATATCACGTCGCCCGAGTTGCGCAGGTCGTTGATGGTTCCGATGATAGGCAGTCCGGCTCCAACGTTGGTTTCGTAGCGGAACTTAACGCCACGTGCCAGAGCCGTTTCCTTCAGTTGGATGTAGTTGTCGTACGATGACGAGGCTGCAATCTTGTTGGCAGCAATCACCGAGATGTTATGTTCGAGGAACGACTGGTAGAGTTGCGCCACGTCCTTGCTTGCTGTACAGTCGACAAACACGCTGTTGAAGATGTTCATACGGATAATCTCGTCGCGCAAGGCATTGTCGTTGCATAAGGGTGCCTGCTCAAGCAGTTCGCGGTATGTAGTGAGGTCGATGCCGTCGCGGTTGAATATTGCCTTCTTCGACGATGCTATGCCTACCACATTAAGTTTCAGACGCTTGGCGCGTTTCAGTTCTTCATATTGGTCGTGAATTTGCTCCAGGAGCTGTCCGCCCACCGTGCCCACACCGCATACAAAGAGGTTAAGCACCTTGTATTCCGAAAGGAAGAACGAGTCGTGTATTACGTTGAGTGCCTTGCGCAGATATTTGCTGTCTACTACAAACGAGATGTTGGTCTCCGATGCACCCTGCGCACATGCTATCACGCTGATACCGCTTCTGCCAAGAGTGCCGAAGAGTTTGCCGGCAATACCAGGTGTGTGCTTCATGTTCTCGCCTACGATGGCTATTGTGGCAAGTCCGCTCTCGGCGTGCATTGGGAACATGGCACCCGTCTCTATCTCCTTGGCAAACTCGTTGTTGAGCACCTTTACGGCAGCCTGCGAGTCCTGATCGCGCACACCGATAGACGTAGAGTTCTCTGACGAAGCCTGCGACACCATAAATACGCTTATGCCATTGTCGGCAAGAGCGGTAAAGATGCGTCGGTTGACACCGATAACACCCACCATCGACAGGCCTGTTACGGTGATGAGGGTGGTGCCGTTGATGCTCGAAATACCCTTGATGGGTTTGGAATCGTTGGCTATTTTGGCCTTGATGATGGTTCCCTCAGCGTCAGGATTGAATGTGTTCTTGACGCGTATAGGTATATTCTTAACACAAACGGGGTATATTGTAGGCGGATAAATCACCTTTGCACCAAAGTTGCAAAGCTCCATAGCCTCGATATAGCTCAGTTCATTGATGGTGTATGCTGTCTTGATTACTCGTGGATCGGCGGTCATGAAGCCGTCTACATCGGTCCATATTTCGAGTATGTCGGCATCGAGTGCTGCCGCAATGATAGCCGCTGTATAGTCTGAACCACCGCGTCCGAGATTGGTAATCTCGTCGGTGTCGCGGTCCATACTGATAAAACCAGGAACAAGCGAAATGCGTGGCAGGTCGCTGAATGTGCGACGCACCAGACGGTTGGTGAGTTCTGAATCGAGAGTGTTCTTATGGTTCTTCTGTACGGTCTTGATGAAGTCGCGCGAGTCAAACCACTTGGCACCATGCACAAGCGTAGCTACAATGTTAGAGCTAAGGCGTTCGCCGTAGCTTACGATAGCGTCTTGTGTCTTCTTGGAAAGGTCGTGGATAAGGAACACGCCAAAATATATAGAGCGCAACTGTTCAAACAGCGAATCGACAATCTTGAACAGGTTCTCGCGCTTGCGTGTATCGGTGATGATGGTGTCAATCATCTTGTGGTGGCGGTCCACCATAGCCTGAAACTCTTCCTTCCATGCTTCGTCGCCCTTAAGTGCAAGCTGCGAAGTGGCAAGGAGCTTGTCGGTGATGCCACCAAGAGCACTGACTACAATGATGACTGGCTGTTTCTGGGCCTCTTTCTCTACAATAGCCTTCAGGCTGAGAATACTCTCTACGGAACCTACCGAGGTTCCGCCAAATTTCAATACTTTCATTCTTCTTGTTCTTTGGTTAATGCCTCCATACAAAGGAGGCGGATTGTGTTTCGATGCCGTGGCTTGCCGGCGCAGCGAGACTGGCTTCTGCATCATGCCTCAATACGAGAGAGGAATGCGCAAGACTCCTTGGTCTGCTTTTCTATACTGCGCGACAGCGGGGCGTGACAGCACCGTGTCGTGACATAAAGTTTTAATAAAGTGTCGGCAAATTTACGAAAAATAAATGTTATGTCAATAAAAAACAAAAGAAAAAATTACAATTTTATTTTAGTTGGGGTGTTTACCGAACAGATAGTCTACGTCATATGGCGTGTGGAATAGGGTTGTAGTACTGCTATTATAAGATAGTAGAACTGATGGCATTAGTAATGGGTCTTGTTGTAATACTATTATATAATCCGCTTCTTACGTATATATAAGCATTCTGATACCGTATTAAATAGTCGTATCGTGCCATGAAATGCTCGTATCAAGCCATGAAACGACTATATCGCGGCTTGAAACGAAACAATTATCTCGTAAGAGAAGTCTTTTTGGGGATATAATCATTATCTTTGCATATTATCACTAAAAATATAAATCTATGATTGAATCTGCTAAAAGTGCCTATTCGCAATACTTTTCTATATCCGGACGGGCTTCCCGTTATGAATTTTGGTCGTTCATGCTTTACCAATTTGTTGGATTAATTCTTATTGGTTGTATTTGTGTTCTTGCTTCTTATGTGTTTGATGATAAGCGTGGGTTGTCCTTTACCTTGATGGCACTGTGGTATCTTTTTCATCTTATTCCAAACTTCACTATTCTTGTGCGTCGTTTGCATGATACCTCAAGGTCTGGTTGGTGGCTTCTGTTAGTATGTCTGCATGGGTTAGGTGTCTTAATCTTATTTATTTTTACATTATCACGAAGTTCTGAAGATAATGAATACGGGCCAAAGCGAGATTTAAAATATTGATATTTAAACAGGGCCTTTTGTTTGCTCAGGCTACGGCGGTGACGCCATAGTCTCCTATGGCGCATAAACAAAAAAGAGGACTTTACTTTCGTAAAATCCTCTTTAAATATGTTTGTGACTCCGGCAGGATTCAAACCTGCAACCTTCTGATCCGTAGTCAGATGCTCTATTCAGTTGAGCTACGGAGCCAAACCTTATTGCTTTGCGGAAACGTTGTTCCTTAAAAGCGATTGCAAAGGTATAGCTTTTTATTTAAACCTCCAAATGTTTTTGAAAGTTTTTTCTGTTTTTGTCGAAATTTCTTGGATTTGCACTACCTTTGCATAAGGTAGGCTGCACCTCGGCAATTGAAGCAAGCTTCATTGCGCTCGGTTTGCACTACCTTTGCATGTGAAAAAAAACTAATTAAAAACCATTTTATGTTACGTTTCAGATCTAATTTATTTATTGTTCTGACCATTGCTTCTATGGGATGTGATAGGGCTTTGGCGCAGAATGCCGATATCATTCCGCTGGTTGAGATACCTGCGGGAAGTTACTATATGGGTAGTAATGGTGAGGGTGAGAACTTTGATGAGGCTCCCGTTCATAAGGTGAATATAACTCATGCGTTCAAGATGGGACGTACGGAAGTGACCAATGCCCAATATGAGATGTTTCGTCCTGAGCATCGCAAGCTTCGTGGCAAGAACAATGTTTCGCTTAATGACGATGATGCAGTAGTAAATGTTAGCTATCAGGATGCTGTCGATTTCTGCAAGTGGATTTCGGTAAAGGAGGGCAAGCAGTATCGTTTGCCTACTGAGGCGGAGTGGGAGTATGCCTGTCGTGCAGGTACGTACACCTTATATTATACAGGCGATGGGTTGCCTGCCTCGATGTGTCGCAATCAGGTAGTGGCTCGCGATTATAAGCCGGTGTCGCTTCGTGTTGGTCAGACCGAGCCTAATTCTTTCGGTCTGTATGATATGCATGGCAATGTGGAGGAGTGGTGTAGTGATTGGTATGGACGCTATAGTGCAGTCGAGCAGACTGACCCAGTCGGTCCTATGGATGGATTGTATAGGGTGACACGTGGTGGCAGTCATCATACTCCGGTAGAATATCTGCGCAGCGCCAACCGTATGGCCATGATACCCGAAGACCGTCAGTCGCTTACAGGATTCAGAGTGGTTCAGTCCGATTATCCTTTACTGTCGACCACGATAGACAAGAACAGTCCGCAGTTTCTCGAACCGATACCTTTTGTCATAAAGCCAGAGCTTTCTACTGTTCCGTTCTATCGCCATAATCATCAGCCTTCTGTCACATGGTGTGCCAATGGTAACTTGGTTGCAGCGTGGTTTTCGGCTAATGTAGAGAATGGTCGTGGCATGGTTGTGCTGTCTTCAAGGCTGAAGAAAGGTGCCGACGAATGGACTCCTGCCGAACTCTTCTTCTCTGTGCCTGACCGTAATGTCACCGGAACCTCGCTTTTCAATGATGGCAAAGGACACATTTTCCATTTCAATGGTGTTGAGGCTGCCGGCGATTGGCAGAATCTTGCATTGGTAATGCGCGAGAGTGTTGACGACGGAATGTCATGGAGCCGACCGCGTATTATTGAACCCGAACATGCCAAGCGTCATCAGGTGATTTCGGGTACGATTAGCGACAGTCGCGGATGGATGTATCAGTTGTGCGATGCAGGTCCTGGCGGCAATGACGGAGCCTCTATTCATATCTCTAAAGACGGTGGCAAGACGTGGAATGACCCATGGGACGGCAAGCCTCTGCCTGATTTTGCTGAAGGAAAGAAGGGTTCTACTATTGCCGGTATTCATGCCGGACTTGTAGTGCGTCGCGACGGTTCGCTTATGGCGCTGGGTCGTGGCAACAGTATTGTAGGTAAGGATGGCAAGAAGCATATGCCAATGTCGGTTTCTTACGACAATGGCAAGTCATGGACTTATTCTGCTTCTGTGTTTCCGCCTATAGATGGCGGACAAAGACTTGTGCTGATGCGATTGCTGGAAGGTCCGCTTATGCTTGTGTCGTTTACCGATCATCCGCAACGCACACCTGAATCCGACCGTGGAATGGTGTTCACGGATAATGAAGGTAGGCAGCATAAGGGCTATGGCATGTATGTAGCCGTGTCGTACGATGAAGGAAAGACATGGCCCGTTAAGCGTTTGCTGACCGATGGCAAGCAGCGCCATCTTGACGGAGGAGCATGGACGGGATTCTTTGATATGGATGCTACGCATGCTGAACCGCGTGGCTATCTGGCTGGAACGCAATCGCCCGACGGCATGATACATATATTGAGCAGCAGGATACATTATCGGTTCAATCTGAAATGGATTGAACAGTGTAAGGCGGTTGGTGATTAATCAATAAATTATTGTAGAAACAAATCTATCTGTTATGAATATATTCTTGTCGATAGTTGTTGGCATCGTGTCGTTTGGGGCGGTGCCGAACAACGAGTCGGTGAATAATGCCGACGCAATCAATAGTGCGATAGAGCAATGTAGCAGCAGGGGTGGAGGAGTAGTAACCGTGCCTGCTGGTGTGTTTACTACAGGAACGGTGTATATGAAATCTGGTGTTACTGTGCGTCTTGAACGTGGTGCTACACTTAAGGGCACGGCATGCTTGGACGATTATGCATCGTTGAAGATCGCTGATGACTTGTCGATGTATGAAAGCGGTCGCGGTACTGTCAATTATAATTCGGCTACTGACCCGCAATGGTCGAAAGCTATGATTATGGCAGTTGGTGTAAGCAATGCAGGTATTGAAGGTGAAGGCTGTATAGACGGAGCTGATGTGCGAAATCCGCTTGGCGAGGAACATATGCGTGGTCCGCATACTATACTGATGGCTGGATGTCGCAACATGCGTTTTACAGGTTTCTCGGTAAAGCATTCAGCCAACTATGCCTTCTTGGGCTATAAGGTTGACAAGTCGGTGTTCAGCAATCTGCACATAGATGGCGGATGGGACGGTATTCATATTCGTGGAGGACGCGACTTGAAGATTGTACGTTGTGAAATGCATACCGGCGACGATGCGATTGCGGGTGGATACTGGCAGAATATGCTTATAAATAAATGTGTATTGAACTCGTCGTGCAATGGTGTGCGTATGATTATGCCTTCGGTAGGACTTGAGATTTCCGATTGTGATATTTACGGTCCGGGCAAGTGCGAGCATATCACGTCGCATCGTAAACGTTCGGAGGCTGCCATAAATCTCGAACCAGGGGGATGGGGTAAAGCACCTGGACGTATGGACCGTATCGTGATAAAGCGCAATCGTGTGCGCGAGGTGCTTACCCCTTTGTGTGTAACGCTCGGCGAAGACAATACCTGCGGACGTATTGTTATAGAGGATATAGTGGCTCGTGGCATTACACGTATGGCAATGTCGGTAAAGAGTTGGGGCAATGCACCTACTGAGAAGGTGGTGATGCGTCGTTGCGACTTGGAGTTTGATGGCATTGACGACCCTAATCTGCCTGCTTGGTTTGAAGGACGTCCTACAAGCGAGTGGCCGGTATTCCCATGTTGGGGAATGTATTTCCGCAATGTAGGGCTGGTATATATAAATAATGTGACTCTGCGCTTGAAGGGCGTCGACTATCGGGTGCCATACATGTGTCACAATGTGGGTGAAATGAAAAAAAGGAAACTCAAATATTGAGTTTCCTTTTTTAATAGTTGGGTGGCAGGTGGGACTCGAACCCACGACATTCAGAACCACAATCTGACGCTCTAACCAACTGAACTACGGCCACCATGTGAATGGGCTTTGATTTTTAAGCGAGTGCAAAGGTAGTGAATTATTGCTAAACTACCAAATGCTTTTGCTACTTTTTTTAGTCTTTATGTGCGATTTTTGTAGAATTAGCAAAAAAAAAAAGAGTTCAGCAAACTGTTTGCGCTTGCTGAACTCTTATG
This sequence comes from Leyella stercorea, assembly GCF_021531655.1. Next base: position 58,160 of record NZ_JADYUF010000006.1, read on the forward strand.
TAGTTTTAATCAAACTGTCTTGTTGGTATTACTTTGCGGGCTGAGCAGGAGTCTGCTGAGTGCCTGCTGCAGGAGCCTGCTGAGCACCAGTAGCAGGAGCTTGCTGCTGCTGGCTTGCACCGAAACCAGGAGTTGTGTTCGGGTTTGTGTTCTGTGTTTCAGTAGCTGCCTTCTCCATAACGCTGCTTTCGGTAGTAGAAACCGGAGCTACATAGGCGCATACGATGCTGAAGAATACCATAGCAATGGCAAGACCCCATGTTGCCTTCTCGATGAAGTCGGTAGTTTTGCGAACGCCCATGATGGCGTTTGATGAAGAGAAGTTTGAGGCCAGTCCGCCACCCTTAGATTCTTGGATAAGAACGATGCCGATCATCAGCAGCGAAGCTATCACAATGAAAATTACGAATAAAAAGTAAATCATTTTCTTATTTGTTATTTATTATTTATTATTTATTATTTATTGCTTGTTTTTTGTGGCTTTGCCACTTTGCTACGAATGTGTGCAAACTGCGTTTTTACTGCTTTTTGCCCTTCTCGTTTATGATAAGTTTCTTCAAGAAACGTATTTGGTCTGCAAAGTAAGCACTTTTTTTTGGATAATTCAAATTTAAGCGTTGAATAATTTCAAGTGCCTTTGAATATCTGCCTTGTTTTATATAAATTTTGGCCAAAGTCTCTGTGAAATACCCTTCGTCGCTGTCGTTTGACGTATTGTCCTCGTTGTTTATTTCTGGTTTGTATGTGGGCTTGTCTTGCAGTTGTATCTTGCCACCGTCGTTGTTGATGAAGTCGTCGATAAGTTCCTGCCCCTTCAGTTGCGGACTTTCGTTGTTGGTATTCTCTTCGTCTTCGTTCTCTTGTTTTAGCAGATATGCCACGTAGTCGATTGCGGCATCGGCTGGAGTTGGTTTGCTCTTTGTGTCTTGTCCGTCTGTGTCGGCATCGGGTTTGGCATTTTCAAGATAGCTGTCAATCAGGGATATGGTTCGGTTGCCCGTTGAGTCATTGTCTCGCTGGGCAGCAGAGCTGGCTGATTTCTCGTCGGCCAGCTCTTGTGCTGTCTTTATCTTATAATGTGCCCCCTCTACAAGTTCGAAGAGTAGTGAACGGTCGGATACGTATAGTGCAGCCCGATGCAGTTCGTCGTCGAAAGCCGAGTCGTGCATCAGGTACATGTTCTGCAACATCAGCAGCCTGGCTGTCTGATAGTAAGGATAGAGCGCGACAAGGCTTCGGAGTTCGTACAGAGTCTCCTTGTTCATTAGCTCGGGATGTTGTATGAGGCGCACTAAGTCCACGTTGTCGTTATGTTAAATGTTAATTGATAGTTGTTGAATGTTTGATTACCAGTTTGCCACGGTGGCGTTGAATATCTGTTCGGTCAGGTCCTTCACCATTTGTGTCACGAGCTCTTCCTGTACCGCAGCGAGGCTTTGTGTGGTTTCGTACGACTTTGATGCGGTGAACTGTCGTTCGAAGTCCTCGTTGTGATTGGCGTTGTTGGTGAATCGTACGTTGACCGTAATAGACAGTTCGGTCTGTGCTGAACTACCGTCAGCCGATACCGACTTGTTACGCTGTGAGTATTGGGTTATCTCGCCCTCAATCTTCAGGTCGCCGTTGCGCTTCACCTGGCTAAGCTTGGTATGGTTGGCAAACTCGTCCTTTAGCTGATTGTTGAACATCGGTCCCATAGGTCCCCATACATAGCTTGAGCGTATGGGGAAATCGGCTATCTGTATAGTCTTGGTCTTGGTGTAGTCGATGCTGGCTCCGTTGAACTTGTATCCGGAGAAAGCGCACGAAACCCATGTCATTGCCATCAAGGCAAAAGCCACCATTCTAATGGTCAGGTGTTTATGTTTGTTTATCATTTTAGATATGCTTTATTGTTTATCCAGTCCATACTGCTTGATGCGTCGGTAGAGTGTACGGTCGGAGATGCCGAGTTCTTGTGCCGCTTTCTTGCGGTTGCCGCCATTACGCTCAAGAGCTTTCTCCACGACATGACGTCCTATGTCGTTGAGGTTGAGGCTGTCGTTTTCGGACAGTCCGGCATTCTCGTTGTCGTTTATCTCTTCGGCTTCAACATCCTGGAAGGCATTGAAGCGGTTTTGCGGATTACGATACTGCTGTATTGATGCTGCGGGATTGCCGTAACCGTGAGTCTCTGGTCCGCCAAGCGAGTGCATACCGTTCAGCGCCGACAGATTGTCGAGTGCGTGAGTGGTGTCCATCTTCTTGCGCATGTCTGCCATCTCGCGTCGCAGGTCGCTCACGTTGCCTCGCAGTTCGTACAATATCTTATATAGTATTTCGCGTTCGCTCTCGTAGGAGTGGCTTCCCGGAGCTGTGGTTGTGGTAAGCTGTGTGCTTTCCTGGTTCTCAGGTATGAACTTGCTCAATGTCTCGGCATCAATCTCGCGCTTCTGGCTTAATATCGACATCTGCTCGGTGATATTCTTGAGCTGGCGCACGTTGCCCGGCCACTTGTACTTGAGCATTATCTGCTTGGCGTCGTCGGTGAGTGTGATGCGAGGAATGCGATACTTCTCAGCCATCTGCATTGTGAAGAGTCTGAACAACAGCAGTATGTCTTCACCTCTATCGCGCAATGGCGGAATCTGTATAGGTATGGTATTGAGACGATAGAACAGATCCTCGCGGAAGCGTCCCTCGCTTATTGCCTTGTGCATATTGACATTGGTGGCAGCCACGATGCGCACATCGGTCTTCATTATTTTCTGACCGCCTACACGTATGTATTCGCCGGTTTCGAGTACACGCAGCAATCTTGCCTGTGTGGCAATGGGCAGTTCGCCCACTTCATCGAGGAATATCGTACCCTTGTTGGCTGTACCGAAATAGCCCTCACTCTCGCCTATAGCACCCGTGAACGAACCCTTTTCGTGTCCGAACAGTTCGCTGTCGATAGTGCCTTCGGGGATGGAGCCGCAGTTGATGGCGAAGTATTTTTCGCGCTTTCGTGTTGAGTTGTCGTGTATCAGGCGTGGTATAATCTCCTTGCCCACGCCACTTTCGCCTACGATAAGCACACTAAGATCGGTCGGCGCAACCTGAAGAGCTACGTCGAGTGCGTGATTGAGGGCTTCGCAGTTGCCCACAATATTGTATCTTTGTTTTATTCTTTGCAGTTCTGATGTGTCCATTTGCTAACAAAATTACACATTATAATTGATATATAGGCAACGGGCTTTCTGTTTTTTTTAGTGAATTTAAAGGTTTGGTGCCCGTTGCTGTTTACATCCGTTATTCAGCAGCCTGCTGCTTGTTGGCATCAGTCTTTTGTGGAGTTGCGCTGTTTCGGTTGTCTGTCTGTCCGGGGTGTTGTGCCGGACGGCGGTCGTTATGTTCGTTGCGGTTGAACGGTTCGCGCTTCTTGGGTATGGCAAATCTTACCTTCTCGCTGTCGTCGCGTTTCTCGTGATAGAGTTTCTGCAATGGATTGGCAAGTGGCAAGTCGTGCTCGTCGCGGTTGCGTACTATATCGATGGCTCTGAATATGGCATGGCGTAGTGCGCTCTCATCGTTCTCGCCGCTGCCGGCATTGGCGAAGTCGGGAGTCAGGGCGGGTGCCGTGCATACCAGCGGTAGCGATGCTATGTAGCATATGCCGTCGTTCTGCATGAGTGTGGTGAACGGTATGTTGGCCTGGTCGTCGTACATTGCCAGAACGCAGTCGAAGGCTTCGTAGAGGTTTTGTCCGAAGAATTCGTCGGCGGCATAAGGTCCGTATGTGTTGATGCCGTCCTCTTCCGATTTCTTGATGGCCGGAATGATAGTGTCTTTCTCTTCAGTGCCATTGGCATTAGGGTTGAGTGCCAATACGGCTATGCGCGGATTTGAGATACGGAAGTCGCGCTGTATGCTTGTGTGCACAGCCTTGATTTTGGCTATGAGACGCTCTTCGGTGAGGCTTGCCGGCACATCCTTGATAGCGAGTCCGTCGGTGGCGAGTGCTATGCGCAGCGATTCGTTAATCATTATCTTCACGCCCTTGGCACCGTCGCCGATGCTTGTCTCCGAGTATTCCTTCAGATTCTTGTAGCTGTAGTTGTCGGCTGACATGTTGGTGTTGTCTACCGGACATGCCACAAGCACATCGTACAGTTGGCTGCGGAAGTCGGTCATGGCACGGTCGAGAGCCTTCAGGGCAGCTTCGCCCGACTCCTTGGTAGGTGTGCCAATCTCTACTTTCACCTCATCGTCGAAGCATGTGAGCAGATTGACACGTCCGTCTTGTGCGTCTTCTGCACGGTTGATGATGCTGAAGCTGGCCTGGATGTTCATAGCTTTGCGATGATAGGCAGCAATCTTAGGCGAACCGTAGATGATGGGAGTGCACAGTTCCAGCATCTCAGGCTCAGCAAAGGTTTTAAAAATGAGTTCGTATCCGATACCGTTGGTATCGCCGTGCGTTATGGCAACGCGTATTTTTCTATCTTCCATTGTATATTATATATTGTGTATAAATAATTAGTCTGTATGTGTTTTGCCCGACAGATGCCTTGTCGGCTCCTGCTTCTTCTTTGCCCGTTGTTTATGCGTAGCATACACGATGGCTTCGAGCTGCATCATGAGGTTGCGCTTTTTCATGCCGGGGGCATAGACGAATCCCTCTACCGTTACTGCCTCACGAGGATAATATCCCCATATCGAACGAGCCACAAGCGGTCCGCCCATAGCATCGCCTTTCATCTCCCACAGTCCGCGCCACTCTTGCGTATGGATGTCTTCCCGCTCGTCATTCTTGTAGATTACGCTACATGCGTCATGTACGGTTGCCATGTACATCGAGTCGGTCTCTCCCTTTATGTTCACCTGCATCACGCTGTCGCGGTTGCGAAACTGCTGCTTATAGATGCAGATGTTCTGCATAGCCGTAGGCGAATCGTTTGAAATCCACAGAAAGTCCTTGCCACGTTTGCACGACTTCATGTCGGCAGGAATCGGCATGTCAAACCCGAACATGCGCTTCACCTCTGCCTCCATCTTCGGGTTGTGCTTGCGCTGTAAAGTTTCGATGTAGGCTTTCGACTCGTGGGCTTTCAGCAGTTCAACCAATGTGTGTGCATTGCCTTGCAGGGCTGTGTCTTGGGCAGACATGCTGCGCAAGCAGTCGGCAGTAGGGGCGCATACTCGCACAATCAGTTGCGGTTTGGCGTACATATTGTGCTTGCATGCAATGCTCAGCTTGTCGTATTTCTTTGGGTTGATGTCCACAACGACCAGCGACCTTGCGTATCGCAACACTCCATTCAATGCTTCCGCCGGTCTGACATCAGGCTCGCTCACGTCGAACATCGGTTCGCTCTGCGGCAATCCTTCAACGTCTATGCTCAGCGCCTTGTACAATATGCTGTCAACATCGCCCACTACAGTCACCTCAAACGGACTGCCTCCGCTCGTAGGCAGCATGCTCTTGCGGTCGTTGCAGGCTGCAATGAGCAGACAGCAGAAGCTAAGCAGGAGGCGTGTTACGTACTTATACATATGGTATTTGTATATAGATATATTTGAGCAATCATTGCATATTGCTCCCCTCCCTGCGGGGGAGGGGTAAGGGGGAGGGGCTTTATCTTCTTATGTCCTCAATCGTCTTTGCCGTAGACAGCAGTCCGCACGCAGCGAAGATGTCCTGTCCTCGGCTTGCGCGTATAGTGGTGATGATGCCGTGATTGTTGAGATAGTCGCGGAAAGCCTCCATCTTCTGCTCGTCGCAACCCTCAAGGTCGACATTGGGAATCTTGTGGAAGCGTATGAGATTGATACGGCAGAACAGTCCCTTTGTCAGCTTCACAATCTCGCGGGCGTGAGTCATCGAGTCGTTTACGCCACGGAACATGATGTATTCGAACGAAAGGCGGCGCTGATGAGTGAAGTCATACTGGTGCATGAGGTCGATAATCTCCGTTATGGACATGCCGCGTTCGGCAGGCATGAGCATGGCTCGCTGCTCGGGAATGGGTGAGTGCATGCTGATGGCAACATGGCATTCGCTCTCGTCGAGAAATCTCTTCAGCTTGTTCTTCACGCCCACGCTGCTCACCGTGATGCGTTTGGGGCTCCATGCGTAGCCATAGTCAGACGTAAGCACCTCGGTAGCCTTCAGCACGTTGTCGAGATTGTCCATAGGTTCGCCTTGTCCCATAAACACAACGTTGGTCAATTTGTCGCGTTCGGGCAATGCGTATATCTGGTTGAGAATGTCAGTAACGGTAAGATAGCCCTCAAAGCCCTGCTTGCCGGTCTGGCAGAACAGGCAATTCATCTTGCATCCCACCTCGCACGATACACAAAGTGTGGCGCGGTCGTGGTCGGGAATGTACACCGTCTCTACATGTTTGCCCGATGCTGTGGGGAAAAGATACTTCATAGTGCCGTCCTTCGACTTCTGGCATTCTATGTGCGGCATGCAGCCTATGGTGTATTCGGCGGCGAGCTTCTCGCGGTTTGCCTTTGATATATTTGTCATTTCGTCAATCGACTCTACATGCTGTGTGTACAGCCACTTTGCCATCTGTCCGCCAGTGAAGGCCGGCATGCCGAGCGACTTAGCCACTTCTTTCAGTTCATGGAGCGATAGTCCGAGTAGGGGTTTCTTATTGTCTGTCATATAATTTCCGTTAGCGAATTGTTTCATCTATAATTCTGCAAAATTAATGTTTTCCTCGCAGAATACCAAATGTTTAAGGGGTGTAATTCAAATGTAGTCCTTTTGGCTTTCAAATGTAGTCCTTTTACACTTCAAAAGGAGTCCTTTTGCAAGCCAAAACGAGTCCTTTTGCAAGCCAAAAGGAGTCCTTTTGCAAGTAGGGAGGACAGATTTGGGCGGATATACCCGTAATAACCTCGTTTTTGTGGGGTTTTTACAGCATACGTTGAGGCTTTTTCGAAAAATATAAGTTACCTTTGTAGCGGATTATTTTAGCATCGTATATACTTGAAACGAAAAAAGACAACTGACACGATTATGATAAAGAATCTGATTTTCGACTTCGGCAAGGTTCTTGTCGATTATGATTATATGCTGGTGCTCGACCAGGTTTTCAGTACACACGAGCAGTCGGTCGACTTCTACAATCGTCTTATGGCCGACGGATGGAACAAGCGTCTCGACCGCGAAGACAAGCCTTTCGGTGCTGTCATCGATGACATGGCGGAGGCAATGCCGCAATATGCCGACGAGATACGCCAGTTTGGCAGTCGCTATACGGAGTTTGTCATTGGCGAGATGGAGGGGATGCGTTCGTTGCTCGGGCAGTTGAAGCAGGAGGGTTATAGGCTCTTCGGGCTGACCAACTGGTGCAGCAAGGTGCATGTCACAATGAAGCAGTATCCTATATTTGAGCTGTTGGAGGGGCGTCTGGTGTCGTCAGAAGAACATCTGATAAAGCCCGAACGTGCCATATATGAGCGTATGTGCGAGAAGTTCGCGTTGAAGCCCGAAGAGTGCGTGTTCGCCGACGACAGAATGGACAATATCGAGGCTGCACGTGATTACGGTATGCGCGGCATAGTGTTCAGAAATGCGCGCCAGTATGAGGCCGACTTGCGACGTATACTCGACATAGAGAGTAGGGTAGAGCGTGCTGTCGACAACTTCATGCAGGGTTATGGATGCTGCCAGTCGGTAGTGGCAGCATTCGGAGATATGTACGGACTCGACGACAATCTTGCCAAACGTATAGGTGCCGGTTTTGGCGGAGGCGTGGGACGTATGCGTATGATGTGCGGAGCCGTGTCGGGTATAGTCACATGTGTAGGACTTGACTGTGGTCAGACCGATGGTGCCGACCGTGAGGGCAAGTCGGCTTGCTACAAGGTAGTGCAGGATTTGCTTGCCAAGTCGAAAGAGCAGAACGGCTCGCTTATATGTGCCGAGATACTCGGACTGAAAGGTGTGGACAAGGCGCATTCGTCGTATGTAGCCTCGGCACGTACAGCCGAATACTATAAGAAGCGTCCGTGTGCAGCCAAGGTGGAGAGTGCTGCCCGCATATTTGCCGACTATCTGGAGGACAAACTCTTCGCTGAGGAGTGTGCTGCCGATGACAGTAAGACGGTTTACAGATAAATTTGATGGCTAAAAATGCTGATAATGCTAAAATTGTCCGCATTTTTGGCACTTGTGAAGATAATTTGTTGTAACTTTGCAGAAACACATACAACGAATTGTAGTAAAAATAGATATTATGTCAAGAAATATACTCATAGCAATGTTTATGGCTGTTGCCGGCATGTTTGTGCCATGCAGTGCCGAAGCAGTTTGTTTGACAGAAATGGATATGATAGACAATAATGACATGTCGAAGATAACCATCTCGGTCAATGAGTCGGTGCTGCGCGTTACGGGTGCAGCCGGAATGACAATGTCTGTTTATAATGTTACGGGCGGTGTGCCGGTGATGAAGGTTAGGATTGAAGGTCCCGACAAGCGTTTCGATCTTAATCTGCCACGAGGCATTTATATTGTTCAGGTAGGCAAGGCCGTGCGTAAAATTGTAATAAAATAATTCTGCTTTTGAGAAATCAGCATTTTGAACCATTAAGGTTCTTTATTCTTGTAGCTCTTGTGGCATGCGCGTTGTGCTCGTGCAATGAGAGTAAGGTCAATATGCACGTTTCTCTTGATGCGTTTGCCGAATTGCGCAAACCATATTTACAGATTGACGAGGACAAGGTGAGCGAGAATATACGCCGACTGGCATTTGCTGACCGATCGCTAACAACTGCCGACCGACATACGCGCACCTATTATCTTGAGGGCGGACGGCCTATGTGGCTCTCGCGAAAAGGTGCCGACAGCAGGGTGGACAGCGTGCTGGCGTATGTAGCAAGGGTCGATTCTTTCGGCTTTTCGCGCGAAGGCTTCTGTTATTCCACTATTATCAGCGACGTTGCACGTGTGCAAAACCTCGACTTCGACACTTTGCCCGATGCAGCTAACAGCATCAATCGTGTATATGCCCGACTGGAATACAGTCTGACCAAGGCTTTCCTGCGCTATTGCGAAGGCCAGCGCTTTGGTTTCGCCAACCCATATGATTTGTTCAACCGTCTTGATGTGCGCGACAGCGACTCCGTACACGTGTCGTATCGCTCGCTATATGGCGTGCCTACAAAATTGGCTGGTAGCGCATTTCTTGATGAAGCTTACGGCGCAATAGCCTCAGGCAGCGAGAAGGTGGGGGCTTTCATGCAAGCCTCTTATCCCGAAAATCCTCTTTATCCCGAATTCTGCAAGATGTTGTCGCGTACGTTGTCGGCTGCCGAACGACGTCGGGTGTTCTGCAATATAGAGCGTAGCCGCTGGCGTCATGGCGACTATCCGCAGCTGCACGACAAGTATGTACTTGTGAACGTGCCTACGCAGCAACTCGAAGCGGTAGACAAGGACCGGAGAATGACAATGCGCATAGCGCTTGGCAGTATGAAGACGAAGACCCCACTGCTCAACGGACGCATCAAGCGCATCGACTTCAATCCGCAATGGATCATACCCAAAAGTATCATCAAGACATCGGTGCGCCATCATGCAGGTGACATAGGCTACTTTGAACGTCACAACTATTTTGTGCGTGAGCGCAAGTCGGGCAAGATAATCAGTCCCGCGTTCGTCACAGCCGACATGATGATGAGCCACGACTATCATGTCGTGCAGCGTGGAGGCAAAGGCAATGCCCTGGGACGCATCATCTTCCGATTCGACAACGACTACAGCATATATCTGCACGATACATCAAGCCCTGCGGTTTTTGCCAATCGCAACCGCATAGTATCGCATGGCTGCATACGTGTGGAGCGTCCTTACGACCTCGCAGTGTTTATGCTTGCCGATAAGGACGAGCGCGTTATGGAAAAGATGAAATACTCCATAGCCGTCGATCTGAGCAACGAAGGTGGCGAAGCTGACGACCGTCCTGCAATAGACAAGAGCAAGTTGCTGCACAGTCTGAGCGTCAAGCCTACCGTTCCGCTGTTCATCACCTATTACACATTATATCCAAATGCCGACGGCGTAATGACAGGCTATGACGACATATATGGTTTCGACCCGGTGATATATGCAAAAATACAGAATTTCATAAAACAATAACAATAATGTCAACCACCTTGCCGACGACCGAAGCAGAAAAACAAGCGTTTTTCGCCAATATCGTTGCCCAGTACAGCGAGCGGCTGTATTGGACGGTTCGTCGTATAGTGATTGACCATGACGATGCCGACGATGTGCTGCAGAATGTCTTTGTGAAGGCGTGGAGCAATATGGACGACTTTCAGAACCGCTCAAAAATATCCACATGGCTGTATCGTATAGCGGTGAACGAGTCGCTCGACTTTATAAGACGTAAGAAGGATATAGCCTCGCTTGGTGACGAAGCTAATGTGGCAGTAGCCAACCGGCTTATGTCTGACGACTATTTCGATGGCGATAGGGCGCAGGCTCTGCTGCAAGCAGCTATAGCATCGCTACCCGATGTGCAACGCGTGGTGTTCAATCTGCGCTACTACGACGAAATGAAATATTCAGACATCAGTCGGCTACTCAATACTTCAGAGGGTGCATTGAAGGCAAGCTATCACATAGCGGTGAAGAAGATAACGGCATTTGTAAAGAGTCACGAGTAAACCGACGCTTGCCGTGATTTGGCTAGATATATAAATATGTGTATAAAATAAATGTAATGATTAAACCTTTTCCGCTTTTGTGAGTCAAATACATAAAATTATTGAAGGAATATGGAATCTGATGAGAAATATTTAGAGAGAAAATTCGGAAGACAGAATCATTTCGCTGTCCCTGAAGGATACTTGCAGAACTTGACCGCATCTGTAATGGCCAATGTCAGCAAACAGTATGCTTGTGATGTGTCTGAAGATGAATCTGTCTTGTCTGATAAGGTAACAGCCGGTGCAAAAGTCGTTGTTATGCTACCGTGGTGGCGTCGCACCCGTGTGCGTATAGCTGCGGCTGCCGCTTGTCTGTTGCTGGCTGGCGGTACGGCATTCTATACTTATTCGGTGCACCATGCCGAGCCTGCATACAATATTGCAGTATCAGTCCCAAGCCATAACATAGAAGCCGATGTGTCTACATCATACAATGAGATAGCCGACTATACTATGCTCGACAATGATGATATATATTCGCTCTTAGCAAGTAATTGAACATATTATAAATGATGAGAATAAGCAAATGTTTCATAATCGCGCTATTGACTTTTGTAATGTCTCTGGCGCAAGCTCAGAAGCCTAAGCACTTTGACCCGGAACGCTTCCAGCGCGATCTGGAGCAGTTCATTGCCACACAGGCATGTCTGTCGCCGGCTGAGTCTGCTGAGTTTTTCCCCATTTATCGTGAGATGCGCAACAAGCAATGGGCGTATTTTGCAACCGAGCGTCGCCTGCGTCATATTGATACAAGCGACAATCAGGCGTGTGCTGAGGCTATCCGTAAGCGCGATGCGGGCGATTTGGAGTTGAAACGCATTCAACAGACTTATCACGAGAAGTTTATGACCATCCTGCCTGCATCAAAGGTTTATCTGATTATTAAGGCTGAGGACAATTTCCATCGCCGATTGTTCAAGCAAAGCAATGGCACCAAGAAGAAAACCAATTAATTTATACAGGACATATTTCAGATGCAACGCTACTTTATAACATTTGCCTACGACGGTACGGCTTATCATGGCTGGCAGATACAGCCCAATGGCAATTCTGTTCAAGAAGAACTGCAGAAAGCTCTTTCTACAATATTGCGTGAGAATATAGAGGTGGTCGGTGCAGGACGTACAGATGCCGGTGTGCATGCGCGACGCATGACTGCGCATTTCGAGACCGAAGCCAATTTCGATTATGCACAGTTGGCTTACAAACTCAACAGATTGGTGCCACGCGATATTTCTGTTTATGATGTATATCCGGTTGATGCCGATATGCATGCACGTTTCAGTGCCACATTACGAACATACCATTATTATATACATACACGCAAGAATCCTTTCTTGCGATATTATTCTTGCGAACTTCATTATCAGCTCGACTTCGATCTTATGAACCAAGCTGCTGCCCGTTTGCTTGCGGTTGACGACTTCGGAGCTTTCTGCAAGGCGCATGCCGATGTCAAAACCACATTGTGCAATGTCACAGAAGCTGTATGGGTGCGCGACGCTGACGATGCCTGGCATTTCCGTATCTCTGCCAACCGATTCCTACGCAATATGGTGCGTGCCGTGGTCGGTACGCTTATTGAGGTGGGGCGCCATCGTATGACATTGCAGCAGTTTGACGATGTCATTGCAAGTGGAAGCCGCTCCAAAGCTGGCGAGAGTATGCCAGGCAATGCTCTGTTCTTGGAGGATGTGAAGTATTGACAGTAAAGTGTGAAACGTATATATATAATAAGGTGTAAAGTATATTAATAATAAAGCACGAAGTATATTAATGCTAAAGTACGAAGTATATATAATATAAACTACACCTTATATATAATATGCTCCACCTTATATATAATATGTATAGTATTGACAAATTATAGTTTTGTTTTATGTGGCTGATATTGGCTTTTTGCTCAGCGGCTTTGCTGGGCTTTTATGATGTTTTCAAGAAGTTGGCGTTGTCTGGCAATGCCGTTCTGCCGGTTCTTTTTCTTAATACGATGATATGCTCGCTGCTGTTCTTGCCGTTCATATTGCTGTCGTCGTGCACCAATATGCTCGACGGTTCGATGTTTTATGTCGAACAGTGTGGATGGGAACAGCATAAGTATATATTGCTTAAGGCTTGTATAGTTCTCTCATCGTGGGTGTTCGGCTATTTCGCAATGAAGAATCTGCCCATCACCATTGTCGGTCCTATCAATGCCACACGTCCGGTAATGGTACTGGTAGGTGCCATGCTGGTGTTTGGCGAGCGTCTTAATGTATGGCAGTGGTGCGGTGTGCTACTTGCTATAATATCGTTCTTCCTGCTCAGCAGAAGTGGCAAGAAGGAAGGAGTCGACTTCCGCCATAACAAATGGATATACTTCCTGGTGCTTGCAGCAGTACTTGGAGCTGTAAGCGGACTCTATGACAAGTATCTTATGGCTTCGCCTGATAACGGCGGAGTTGGATTGAGCCGCATGGTGGTGCAGAGTTGGTACAATATATATCAACTGTTTCTTATGGGCGTGACCATGCTGCTCATCTGGTGGCCTACACGCAAGAAGACAACAGCCTTCACATGGCGTTGGAGCATATTGTTTATAAGTCTGTTTTTGAGTGCAGCTGATTTTGTGTATTTCTATGCCCTTAGTCTGCCTGGAGCTATGATAAGCATTGTCTCAATGGTACGACGTGGCAGTGTGGTCGTAAGTTTCTGTTGTGGAGCCGCTGTCTTCAAGGAAAGAAATCTTAAAAGCAAGGCAATTGACATGCTTCTGGTTTTGTTGGGAATGATATTCCTGTATATTGGTACACGTTGACGATTTGCGCTAATAAAAAACGAATACTCTTTCAAATTATGTATTTTTTATCTCTACATTTTTCTCATTTCACAGGAAAATGTTAACTTTGTAGACAAAATGAACATATTATAAGCATAAAATATATGGCACGAAACATCTTCAAAGGATTAGGAATAGCTCTGGTGACCCCATTCACAGCCAATGGCGAAGTTGATTACAAGGCGATTGTGCGTCTTGTAGAGTATCAGATACAGAATGGAGCCGACTTCTTGTGTATATTGGCCACCACAGGCGAGACTCCTTGTCTGTCAACAGAAGAAAAAGAAAATATAAAGAAATTGGTTGTGGACACTAATCGTGGTCGTCTGCCAATACTTATGGGATGCGGTGGTAACAATACGCGTGCCGTAGTTGAAGAATTGAAGACAGCTGACTGGACTGGTATAGATGGTGTTCTCAGCGTGTGTCCATACTATAACAAGCCTTCGCAGGAGGGTCTTTATCAGCATTTCAAAGCTATAGCCGAGGCAAGTCCGCTTCCCGTTGTATTATATAATGTGCCAGGACGTACTGGTATCAACATGAAGTCGGAGACTACAGTGCGTCTTGCACGCGATTGTGAGAATATCGTTGCTGTAAAGGAAGCAAGCGGTAGCCTTGAACAGGTTGATGAAATCATCAAGAACAAGCCCGAACGCTTTGACGTTATTAGTGGTGACGATGCCCTGACATTCTCAATGGTAGCAAGTGGAGCAGCCGGTAGCATCTCGGTTATTGGCAATGCTTTGCCTAAGGAGGTGTCGCGTATGATTCGTCTGGAGTTTAAGGGCGAATACGAAGCCGCCCGTACTATACACCACAGATTTACCGAACTCTATTCGTTATTGTTCGTTGACGGTAACCCAGCTGGTGTAAAGGCGCTTCTGCATGAAATGGGATTTATCGAGAACGTGTTGCGCCTGCCTCTTGTGCCGACACGTATCACCACCTTGCAGAAGATGACAGAGATATTGAAAACATTGAAAATCTGATTTCATTAGAAATCAAATAGAAATGAGGACTTGGCACGCAACGTTGTCATATTTATTTGTCTTGGTATTGGAATTGCAGCACTGTTCTTCATAAACATCTTTTATGGAGCAGTGTCAATACCTTTTTCGTCTGTGGTTGATGCCCTTCTTGGGTGTCAACTGCCTGAGGCGAGCTGGCAGTTTATTATTTTGCAATCGCGATTGCCGCAAGCCTTGACAGCTCTTTTTGCCGGTTGTGCATTGTCTGTATGCGGATTGATGCTACAGGCTGTATTCCGCAATCCGCTTGCCGACCCTTCTATTCTTGGCATTAGTAGTGGCGCAGGATTGGGAGTGGCTCTTGTCATGCTGCTATGGGGCGGCGGATTCGCTGTCGGCAGTTTGGCTATAGGTGGCTTTGTGGCTGTGCTTGTAGCCGCATTTATCGGTGCTTTCACCGTAACGCTTATCATGTATCTGCTTTCACTTGTGATTCGTAGCAACACCATATTGCTTATTGTTGGTGTGTTGGTAGGTTACGTATCTTCCTCATTCATTGTTTTGCTCAACTTTTTGGCTTCACAAGATGGCGTTCGTGCTTATATGATGTGGGGAATGGGCTCCTTCTCGGGTGTTCCTCATACCATGTTGCCCGTCTTTACAATTTCCATTATCTTGTGTCTTATTGTACCTATATTGCTTGCAAAACCATTGAATCTGCTTGTTCTTGGTAATAAGTACGCCGAAAATCTCGGTGTTGGCATTCGTACTGTGCGTAATGCCTTGCTGCTTGCAAGCGGAACGTTGACAGCAATAGTTACAACTTTCTGCGGACCGATTGCTTTCATCGGCCTTGCGGTGCCGCATATGACTCGTCTTGTATTCAAGACAGACGACTTCCGTATTCTTATTCCTGCCGTTATGCTTTGTGGTGCTGCCACGGCGTTGGTTTGCAACGCTGTGTGTGTATTGCCTGGCGATGGTGGCGTAATACCTTTGAATGTGGTTACACCTTTGATTGGTGTGCCGGTAATACTTTATATCATGCTGAAAAAATACTTTTAGACATTTATCATGAACGAAAAAGAACGAATATTATATCTACGCGAACAACTGCATGAGCACAATTACAAGTACTATGTGCTCAATCAGCCAGACATATCCGACCAGGATTTCGACTTCCTTATGCACGAATTGCAGGATCTTGAGGCAAAACATCCCGAACTGTACGATGCCAATTCGCCTACACAACGTGTAGGTAGCGACTTGAATCAGAACTTTACTCAGGTGGCACATAAGTATCCTATGCTCTCACTTGCAAACACTTACAACGAGCAGGATGTTGCCGATTGGTACGAATCGGTTAGTCGTGGACTTGCAGGCGAGCCTTTTGAGGTGTGCTGCGAAATGAAGTATGACGGATTGTCAATTTCGCTTACTTATGTTGACGGTAAACTCGTGAGTGGCGTAACGCGTGGTGATGGTGTTCATGGTGATGATGTTACGGCTAATGTGAAGACCATTCGTTGCATACCACTTGTGTTGAAAGAGGGTACGGGCTATCCAAAAGAGTTTGAGATACGTGGTGAAATACTTATGCCATGGAAGGTTTTTGAACAGCTGAATGCCGAGCGTGAGGCTGCTGAAGAACCATTGTTTGCCAATCCACGTAATGCTGCAAGTGGCACATTGAAGAGTCAGAACTCCAAGCTTGTAGCCAGTCGACGCCTTGACGCTTATCTGTATTATTTGTTGGGCGACAATCTTCCGGCTGAAGGACACTATGAGAATCTGCAGGCTGCGGCTCATTGGGGATTCAAGATTTCGCAAGGTATGAAGAAGGTAGGCAGTCTTGAGGAAATATACCAATTCATAAACTATTGGGATACCGAACGCAAGAACCTGCCGGTAGCTACCGATGGCATAGTATTGAAGGTTAACTCGTTGCGCCAGCAGCGTGCTCTTGGATATACGGCTAAGTCTCCGCGTTGGGCGATAGCATATAAGTTTAAGGCCGAGCGGGCTTGTACACGACTCAATGAAGTAACATATCAAGTCGGAAGAACCGGTGCTGTGACGCCTGTAGCCAATATGTACCCAGTACAATTGGCTGGTACTATCGTAAAGCGTGCCACACTGAACAATGAGGATTTCATACGTAGCTTCGATTTGCATATAGGTGATTATGTGTATGTAGAGAAAGGTGGTGAGATTATACCTAAGATTGTAGGTGTTGCAGAGGAAAAACGTCCAAAGGACGCTCAGCCAGTTGAATTCATCAAGACGTGTCCTGAATGTGGAACACCGCTTGTGCGATATGAAGGCGAGGCTGCCCATTACTGTCCCAACGACACCGGTTGTCCTCCACAGATAAAGGGACGCATTGAGCATTTCATTGCCCGACGTGCCATGAATATAGACTCTCTCGGTCCGGAGACGGTTGATGAGTATTATCGAAGAGGAATGATTCACAACATAGCCGACCTCTACAAGATACAGGTGCAGGACATCAATGGCGCAGGCAATCGTGAACGCTCAGCCCAAAAGATAGTGAATGGTATAGAAGCATCGAAGAAGGTTCCTTTCGAACGTTTTGTCTTTGCCCTCGGCATACGCTTCGTGGGCGAGACTTCTGCCCGTTTGCTTGCACATAGATTCAAGACAATGGATGCCTTGCAGGCTGCTACAATGCAGCAACTGATGGATATTGACGGGGTCGGTGAGGTGATAGCCAAGAGCGTAATAACTTATTTTGCCAATCCGGTGAACCAGGAAATCGTTGAACGTCTGCGTTCTTATGGCCTACAGATGCAACTCTCTGAGGAGCAGATTGAAGGGACGAGCGACAAGCTTTCGGGCAAGTCGATTGTTATAAGCGGTGTTTTTGCAAAGCACAGCCGCGACGAATACAAGGCATTGATTGAGAAGAACGGAGGCAAGAATGTCGGTTCGATTAGTGGCAAGACTTCATTCATACTTGCCGGCGACAATATGGGACCTTCAAAACTTCAGAAAGCCGAAAAACTTGGAGTGCCATTGGTTGACGAAGCAACTTTCCTTAATATGATAGGCGAGGTTTCTGCCGAAAGTGAAGACGTCAAAATGCCGACGGTAGAGCCTGATGGTCAGTTGTCGTTGTTTTAAGTAACAGAGCAATTCATTAAATATAAGTAAATATGAAAGTTGAGGTTTCTGCTGAGATGCATTCTGTCTGCCCCGTATTTGTAGGCGCTTGCATCACTGCAAACATAATGAATACAGAATATTCAGCCGAGTTGTGGCGCGAGATTGACGCTTTGAGCGAAGAGTATCGTGCCACGCTCACTACAGAATCATTAAAGCAGATGGAGTCAATTCAGGCTACCCGCCGCATCTACAAACTTTGTGGCAAGGATCCGTCGCGCTATCGTCCGTCGGGCGAGGCTCTTGTTCGTCGTGTGTTGCAGGGCAAACAGCTTTATCAGATTGACACTCTTGTCGATTTGATAAACCTTGCCAGTATGAAGTATGGTTATAGCATCGGTGCCTTTGATGCCGACCATTTCAGTGGAGAAACGTTGACTCTCGGCATAGGACGTGAAGGCGAACCTTACGAAGGTATAGGTCGTGGAATGATAAACATAGCAGGTCTGCCGGTATATCGTGACAATATAGGAGGAGTAGGTACCCCGACGAGCGACCACGAACGTACCAAGGTAAGCGTCAGTACAACTCATTTGCTTGTTCTTGTCAATGGATATGACGGCAATGAACAGTGTGTGCGCGACACAGCAGAATATATAATAGAACTGCTTAATAAATACTGTGAAGCAGCAAACAGCTTCTATACATTATATAAATAGCACTTTACAAGAAACAAAATAACGCTAATCATTAAAACAATTCAAAAATATGGGAATAGTTATAGGCATTGACGTAGGCATAAGCACGACAAAGATTGTGGGCATTGACGAGCAAGGCAAGGTGTTGTCGCCGATACGTATTCGTGCCACCGACCCCGTTACGTCGCTCTATGGAGCCTTCGGCAAATATCTGCATGAGAATCACATCAAGCTCAGCGATGTTGAGAAGGTGATGCTTACGGGCGTAGGCAGCGCTTACATCAACGAACCCGTATATGGACTTTCTACCGATAAGGCAGAGGAGTTTGTTGCTGACGGACTCGGTGCACGATATGAGACCAAGCTCGACCGTATGCTTGTTGTCAGTCTTGGCACTGGAACGTCTATCGTAAAGTGCGACGGTGACGACATAAAGCATATTGGTGGCATTGGTATAGGAGGCGGAACGTTGCAAGGTCTTTCGCGTCTGCTTCTCAAGACCGACGACATCAAGCAGGTAGCGGCACTTGCTGAGGAAGGTGACATCTCACATATCAATGTGCTTATAAAGGACATCTGTGCCAATCCGCTGCAAGGCTTGCCTATGGATGCCATAGCCTCGCTTTGGGGAAATGCAAAGAGCAATGCCTCGCGCGAAGACATTGCTCTTGGATTGATATGGATGGTATTGCAGTCTATTTGTAGTGCCACAATTTTGTCGTCGCTTGGCAGCGGTATAAAGGAGTTTGTTATGATTGGCAATCTCACTCTCCTTCCGCAGTGTCAGCGTGTGTTTCCTGCCACCGAACGACTTTATGGTGTGAAATTCCGAATTCCTCAATATTCTGAATTCTGTACTGCCATAGGTGCTGCTTTGTGCTATCGCAAGATAGACGCCAAATAATTGATAATAATAAATAATCAATTGACTGCGTAGGCTATGGCGAGGACGCCATAGTCTCCTATTTGATTGCACTGTCAATTTACTCACATATTGGAATTTCAATACTATCATTCGAAATGTCGGATAAACATTTTTGTATCTGATCATTTCCGCTGTCTATATTGTTTTCAGCCTATAAGATGGTACACTCCACCAGCGTAAAGCCTGACAATACCCTTCAGTTCCAGGTTGAACAGCGTTGAGGCTACTGTACTTATAGGCAAACCGCATTTCACAGAAATGATATTTGCCTGCAAATCGTTGGTATGTTGCAGGGTGTTTACGATACGTGTTTCGTCATCGGTTAGCTCGGGAAACATCTGTCGTTCAATTCCTTTTTCGCGTGCTTTCTTCAGTTTGGCATCCTGTTCCCATCCCATTGTCTTTACGAAGTCTTCTGCAGATGTAATAAGAGCAGCCTTGTTGTCACGTATAAGATTGTTGCATCCTTCGCTGTATGGCATTCCTATGTTTCCGGGAAAGGCGAAGACCTCGCGTCCATAGCTGTTGGCAATGTCTGCCGTTATCAGTCCTCCGCCATGTGCAGCGCTTTCCACCACTATTGTTGCATCTGCAGTGCCTGCAATTATTCGGTTGCGTCGCACAAAGTTTATCTTGTCGGCATTGGTTGAAGTCATGAATTCGGTGAGCAGACCGCCTTGTTTCAGCATTTCAGTTGCAGTATCCCGGTGTGCGGTAGGGTAGAGATAGTCGAGACCGTGTGCCAGTACACCCACGGTTTCGAATCCGTTTTTCAAAGCATTTCGGTGAGCTTGTATGTCCACACCATACGCCAGTCCGCTTACGACAAGCACGTCAGGGCATAGTTCTTTCAACTGGCTTATGAACTTGCTTATGATTTCCTGTCCGTAGACAGTACAATGTCGTGTGCCAACAACAGATATAATACGTTGCTTGTTAAGGTCGGCAGTACCTCGATAATATACTACGAGAGGCGCATCCTCGCATTCTCGCAGACGTTGAGGATAGTCGTCATCATTGAAAACAAGTGGTTTGATTCTGTGGCTTTCGTCAAATTCCAATTCCTTTTCGGCGCGTCGCATGGCATCCGAAATATCCTTGAGAGCCTTAATCAGTCGTGGTGTAGCATCAGGAAGCACCGCCCGAATATCGTGGCGGTGCTCCATAATGTTCGTTGCCGACCCAAGCTTGCGATAAAGTTGCAAGCTTGTGGCAACGTTGAAGTAGTTGATGCGTGTCAGAGCGACGGCATATAGTGTTTCTTGGTTTATATTCATTCTATAGGTTTTACCAAACGTGCAGCTCGCCTAATACGAAGAGCAGTAAATATCCGAGTATGAGTCCGATGATACCCATGGTCAGACCGATCTTCATCATTTCGTTCTGCTTTACCAGACCGGTAGAGTGTGCAATGGCGTTAGGAGGTGTCGAGATAGGCAGAGTCATCGCTACAGACGCTGCCACGGCAATACCGATGAGCACGGTAGGTGTTCCGCCGATGCTGTTGAGCGAGTCACCCATACCCTTACATACCACAGCGAGGATTGGCACGAGCAAAGCTGCTGTTGCAGTGTTTGAGATGAAGTTGGACAATATGTAGCAGATGATGCCCGAAGCAAGCAGAATCATTACTGGCGACCATGATCCGAACGGTATGCTCTTAATCACGTTCTCTGCCAGTCCCGATTCGTTGAGGGCCAATCCGAGTGCAAAACCACCGGCAACCATCCATATGACGCTCCAGTTGATTTCTTCAAGGTCGCGTGCTTTGATTACGCCCGTGAATGCGAATACCACGATAGGAATCATGGCTACGGTATTGGAGCCAACGCCTGTCCAACGGTCGCAAATCCAAAGCAATACGGTTATGATGAAAGTACAAGCCACTACCATGGTGCGCCAGTTGTGCTGTACTTCGCCTTCAATCTCAAGCTGTATGGTTTTCTTCTTGAACGGGAAGAACTTCTTCAACAGGAACCAGCCGATAAGCAACAGAACTACAGTCAGCGGAAGCATATACATCATCCATTCGCCAAATCCTATGCCGAGGTTGAGACCGGTAGGTGAGTTGAGATACTTCAGTGCGATAGCATTTGGAGGTGTTCCGATAGGAGTTCCCATACCGCCGATGTTGGCAGCTACTGGGACAGAGAGAGTCAGAGCAACACGTCCCTTGCCTTCAGGAGGCAGAGCCTTGAACACCGGAGCGAGGAATGTAAGCATCATGGCTGCGGTTGCAGTGTTGCTGACAAACATCGAGAATACGCCGGTGATGAGTATGAAGCCCAATAGCACGTTCTCGCTCTTCTGTCCGAAAGGCTTGAGCAGTGTGCGTGCCAGCAATACGTCAAGACCCGACTTGGTGGCTGCAATAGCAAGAATGAAACCGCCAAGGAAGAGTATGATGATTGGGTCGGCAAATGTTGCCATGAGCGCGCTATGGTCGAGCAGTTCGCTCTTGTCTATTCCCGATCGGAAGAAGTGGAAAGCGTTGTCGGATGTAGTGAGAAGCAGTAAGCCGATAAGCGAAACGGATGTTGCCCAAGGTGAGATGGCTTCGGTCACCCACAGTATTGTCGCGAGAGCGAACACAGCGATGATGCGTTGCTGGATTACTGTAAGTCCGTCGATGCCGAAACTGTCAATCGGAAGGTTCCAGATTATCAGTGTGACAAGGACGGCGATAGCGAAAAGGGTTGCGTTTTTCTTGCTGAAGTTGCCAGTAAGAAGGTTTCTTTTTTCTGTTGCCATAAATCTTTGTTAGGTTAGATTAATTAATTCTTTGTTAATAGGTCAGTACAAATCCCGGTCAGAACATCCTCTTGTTGGGGCGGTTCTTTCCGGGATTGTGTTACGCTCACAAAGATAATCAAAATTGAAATAACGCCAAAATTTTTGCAATGTTTTTGAGTGTTATTTTTCATTATGTTTGTAACTTTGCATCGTTCATTTTATATGACTTTGTAAATGTAGTCCTTTTGCACTTCAAAAGGACTCGTTTTGGAGCGTAAAAGGACTCCTTTTGCATAGCTAAAGTTGTCCTTTTGGAGTGCAAAAGGACAACATTTCGAAAACTGCCGTTTCCGACTCCTTTTTCGGGTCGGTTATGTACGGTAAACGTCAATACTATATAATATAATAAGGTGTAAATATATGAAGTCTCAGTATTCAGGTTTTTCGTTTCTTGCAGGCTTGCGTCTATGTGCGTCGGCATTGGCATTGCTCTCTATTCTTTCATGTGGCGGCAAACGTACAGGTTCGGCTGCCCAAGGTGGCGACACCATTCGCATGGAATATGCCAAGCATATCACGATAGTAAAGCACGACGGCTATGCCACAGCCGAACTCTCCAACCCGTGGCGTACAGATGCTGTGTTGCATCGCTATGTATTGGTAGAGCGTAAAGATTCGGCACGTATGGCTTCCAAGGTGTCTGCATTGGATGGCACTGTAGTGTACACGCCAGTGAAAAGAGCGGTCTTGTTCTCGGCTCCTCATTGCTATCTGATGGGCGAACTTGGTGCCGCTGATGCGGTGAGTGGTGTGTGCGACTTGAACTATATTAATCTTCCAAATCTGCACAAGGCTGTAGCTGCGGGCCGTATTGCCGATTGTGGCAATGGTATGTCGCCTTCTGTAGAGCATATAGTGTCGGTATCGTCCGACGCTTTGTTCGTGACTCCGTTCGAGGGAGTCAACTATGGCCAGCTCGCCAATATCGGTGTGCCGCTCGTAGAGTGTGCCGACTATATGGAGACATCGGCATTGGGGCGTGCCGAATGGATGAAGTTCTATGGCATGCTTGTAGGGCGTGAGCACGAGGCAGACAGCCTTTTTGCTGTGGTGAAGCGCAATTATGCCGACTATAAAGACCGTGCAATGAAGTCGGCATTGCGTCCGCGTGTCATAACAGAACGTGTGGTGAGTGGCGTGTGGTATTGTCCGGGTGGCGAGAGTTCGATGGGGCGGTTGTTGTGCGATGCTGGTGTGGATTATGTCTTTGCCGACGACAAGCATAGCGGTTCGCTAACTCTCTCGCCCGAGAAAGTCATAGAGAAGGCAGCTACAGCCGACTGGTGGCTTTTCGTGAATAGCGGTGCCGGCAAACTCGATCGCAACGGCTTGCTGACAGAATATTCAGGCTACAAGATGATAAAGGCTTATCGTGAGGGGCATATACTCGAATGTATACCGAGTATGTCAAACCCATATTTCGAACAAATCTCGTTCCGTCCCGACTTCCTGATTGCCGATTTTGTCAGTTGGTTTCATCCCGAACTGCATATTTCGCCCTCTGCTCACTACTATAAACTCATGGAATAGTGCATAAAATAAGGCTGAAAGGTATGATATTGCATAAAAAATGACATTTTTGATGAAAAAAGTGCAGGAAATGTTTGGCGGTATAGAAAATAAATACTACCTTTGCACTCGCAATTGAGAAACAGTGCTCTGGTTAAAACTTTAATCGTATGGAAGTTTGGGTGAGTGGCTGAAACCAGTAGTTTGCTAAACTGCCGTACGGGTAACCGTACCGGGGGTTCGAATCCCCCAGCTTCCGCTGTTTTCTTGATGCAAAATAACCGCGGTGGATTCATCTAATGGTTAGGATACAAGATTCTCAATCTTGGCATAGGGGTTCGATTCCCCTATCCACTACGCAGAAAAACAAACTTTAGCTGAGTTGGTTTACAATGCCCAAGCGGTCTTCTTTGAAATTGATGGTGGATTCATCTAATGGTTAGGATACAAGATTCTCAATCTTGGCATAGGGGTTCGATTCCCCTATCCACTACAAATGATAGGGTATGTACACTGAGTATTCAGAGTATATACCCTTTTTCTTGTTGATAACCAGTGAGTTATGGCCCACTTGATTGGATGTACATAATATATATTATGCTTATGATTGTGCAGTTTTGAAACCATTTTGTTCATTTCGTTGTGCATGTCGATGTGCATGTTTTTCAATAGAATGAAACCGTATGCAACGATCTGAATATCAAGAACGTTATATCGGTAAAGCTAAGGCTTTACAATGAAAAATATAAAGAACCTGTCGTAATCTCATCTTTTTATTGAGATTACGACAGGTTCTTTATTATAGGAAAACTCCGTATAGCGGCATATTGGTGATGTTCTTTTGTTGGCGGTATGGCAGCATAGAATAGCGTATGGCTGATATGTCAGGATGTTCCATAAGATAGTTGTGCAATGAAGTGGCCTTTATGCTTGTTCCGCCCTTTACCTCTATAGGCAATATGGCACCATTGCGTTGAACAAGGAAATCCATTTCCATACGAGAGGTATCGGAACTGTAATAGTAGATGTGATTGATGCCCGACGCAAGTAACTGTTGAAGAACATATTGTTCTGTGAACGCTCCTTTATAATCTGTAAACACGTTATCGCCAAGCAACACATCCTTTGCAGCGGTATCTGCCATAGCCCCCATCAGTCCACAATCGCATAGATAAAGCTTGAATGCCGACAAGTCTTCATAAAACTTCAATGGCAATTCCGGCTTAGTCACCTTTGTTATCTTATACACCAAACCAGCATCTACCAACCATTGTATTGCCAGTTCAAACTCCTTGGCTCTGCCACCTTTCTTCAATACACCATACACAAACTTCTTGTTCTCTTTAGATAGTTGACCCAATATCGACTGCCATACCATGTCTATGCGTGGCACTTCTTGCGTAGGAGCATGCTTGGAGAAGTCGCTGGCATAGTTGGAGAGTATTTCGTTCTGTATAGTGCGCACTTGGTTTAGCAATCTGTTTTCCACATACGTCTTCACTACTTCAGGCATTCCACCCACGTAATAGTATTGGCGCAAAAAGTCTTTCAACTTTTCGTGGAACGCATTCATCAATTCATAGTCCTTGCTGTACATTAGTTTAAGCAACTGGTCTTCGCCCATAGCCATTAGGAATTCTTCAAAATCCATAGGGAACAGACGCATTGTCTGTACCTTGCCTACTGGAAAGGATACACCTGCATGCAAGGCAACACCTAATAGCGAACCTGCCACCACTATATGATACTCTGGAGCATCTTCGCAGAAATACTTCAATGCTTCCAATGCCTGTGGGAATGCTTGCACCTCATCCAAGAATATAAGAGTCTTGCCAGGGATTATATCCACTCCAGTCAAAGCACTTAATCCCCGAATGATTCTTGCAGTATCAAAGTCGCCTGCATATATAGCATGTAGATTCTCATTCCTATCACAACTGACGTAAGCAAGATTGTCAAATTCATTCAGACCGAATTCTTTTAGAATATAAGTCTTTCCACATTGTCTTACTCCATTTAATATCAATGGCTTATGATGCTCTTGATTCTTCCATTCTACAAGTTGGGTATATATCTTTCTTTTCATAGATTTACACTTTTAGACATATGATAATGTCAGAATGTTACACTTTTAGACACATGATAACAGAAAAATTCTACATTTTCTGACATATAAAATCATCACAAAGCTACACTTTTCGACACATACGACCAAATAAACATAGAAAAACAATCAGGTTATTATATTTTTTTAAGCATAATAACCTATCTTTTTTATTACCTTTGCCTAAAATAGGCAACAATGTTTTCCAAAAAGAAAACATGAAGATTTCTTCATTTTAGGGGTGATTGATTTACGGAAAGTATGTCTATTAGAGTAGAAACAAGAAGAAAATGACGTAATGACTGAAGAAAATGAACAGCAGATGGAACAGCTGTTCCACAACAATTACGAACGGATGTATCGCTTTGCCTTTGCCTTGCTACATGACAACGATGTGGCGAAGGATGTGGTGAGCGACGTGTTCTCAAGGTTGTGGGACAAACAGCTGATTCCTGACCAGGCTTACTTGATGCGGAGCGTGAAGAATGCTTGCATCAATATTATAGCCAAGAAGAAACGGGATGAAAGGCTTAAGCTGCTTCTTCCTCTCTCGGAAGAGAAACTGACGGAGGAAGAGCCTTACCGCCTGGAAGAACGATGGCAAGCAGCGGTGGATTGCATCGACAACGACTTGACCAATCAAACCGCTTCCGTTATCCGATTGTGCTATCGCGAAGGCATGTCGTATAAGGATACAGCAGAAGAATTAGGCATCAGCATCTCGGCTGTGAACAAGCACATCGTGAAAGGTTTGCGAACGCTCAGAGAAAAGTTGAAAGGAAAGTAGCATAACGATTTTTCTATTGTATGAAGACGTCCTTACAATAGAAACCCTAAAATGAAGAAAAGAAAATGAAACAAGAATTATATAGTATAGATTCACAGAAATGGGATATGCTCCTCGAACTCTTGGAGCATCCTGAAAGGTATTCCGAAACCCAAAAGGCAGAACTTTTGGGCGATGAGGAAATGAATGAAATCTATCAGCAGATGGTTGAAACCAGACAGGCACTTGATTTCGACAAGTCGAATGAAGAAATGAAGATGCCTTCGATTGAGGCTGAATGGAAGAATCTGAAAGATGAAAAGCAGAACAGTACCAAAGCGGTTTCTCCTTGGAGTCCGATGAGAAAGGTGGCAGCCGTTGCTGCAGTCCTTGTTGTCTCAGGCTTCGCCTTTGCAGCCATTCATCTGGTTACACTCTCTCAGCAGTCATCCGACGATAACGACACCGAACTCGTGGCATCTGACGATAATTCCGCACAGCAAGCCCCAACTCCACAGAAAACATATACGGAAGAAAAGACTGACACTGCAAGTATTGCCAAGTTTCCGTTGGTTTATGAAAACGCTGAGCTTCAGAATATCCTGATCCCTATAGCAGAGCATTTCCATCTTAAGGTGACTTATCAGAACGAGTCGGTTCGCCATATCCGTCTATTCCTGCAACTGAGGGAGGATATGAGCATAGATGATATCATCACACTGATGAATCATTTCGAGAAAGTGAACATTCGTCGTGAAGGTCAAACCCTAATAGTGGAATAAGATGAAAAGATTAAGATACGTTATATTGCTCGTGGGCTTGATGAGTATTTCTCTTCACTCTGCTTATGCCCAACGCATCACCCACAACTTCCGCAACACTTCGATGTCGGAAGCTCTCACCGTCCTTGCCAAGAGTACAAAGGATTATCACATCAATTTCATATATGATGAGTTGGAGGACTTCATGGTTACCACTAATATCGTGAAGCGAACCGCTCCTGATGCCATCAGGCAAATCATAGGTTTCTATCCGATGAAGATGACGATAGATGGCGACAATATATTCGTGGAATGCACGCAGAAGTCATCTACAAAAATGATTGGTCGCGTAGTTGACAGCAATAATCGCCCGATAGATTTTGCCAATGTAGCGTTGCTTAATGTGGGTAATTCTTCATTGATAAATGGCGGTGTGACGAACGAGAATGGTCAGTTTGTGATTCCCAGCAAAGCCTGTAAGGCAATAGTAAGGGTGAGTTGTGTGGGCTATCAGACTACATTCCATTCATACAATACCGGTATGATAGGAGCAATCGTGCTGCATGAGAACACGATAAACCTTAAAGGCGTGAAGGTAAAAGCCATGCGCGAGAACATAAAGTTGGGACAGGAGGGTATGATTGTGGATATAGAACATTCCGATATTAACAAGATTGGTACAGCAACTGATGTGTTGCGCGAAATGCCTCGCGTTGATGTCAGTTCGGATGGAACGGTGAATGTGTTTGCCAAAGGTTCGCCGCTTATCTATATCAACAACCGACAGGTGAGAGATCTCAACGAACTGCATCAACTTAAGTCGGATAATATAAAGAATGTAGAGATTGTCACTGCACCAGGTGCTAAATATAATGCAGAGGTTAAGTCCGTAATACGTATCAATACAATACGCCGTCAGGGCGAAGGATGGAGTGGCGAGAACTATACTACTACAATGTTCAACAAGTGGTGGGGTGGCTCGCAATACATGTCGTCAACATATCGTACTAATAAGGTAGAAGTATTTGTTGAACTATGGGGGTCAACGACACCCGGAGGTGAGGATAATGTGTTGTCTAACGAAATCAAAGGTACGAAGAATATATTCATTGAACAGGCAGCACCGCTTAAGTATCGTTCAAAAGGAGCCGGTGCTAAGGCTGGCTTTGCTTATTCCATAGATGATGACAATACATTGGGATTGAGCTACGAAAATCAGTCGGGTTTGGGCAAAGGAGAGATGACCGGCTCTTATCAGAAGATAATGGAAGACGGGGTGCAAACAGCATTCATAAACGAAGCTGCCAATGTGAGGGATTGCTTTAGTCCTACACATAATGCCAATGCATATTATGTGGGTAAGATAGGCAAGTTTGGTGTGGACTTCAACGCTACTTATTTCTGGAAAAAGAAAGGTAGGACGATGTCAATCAAAGAGAGCAGCGTAGATATTGAGAGTCGCGACGTGCATACACGCAACAGACAGCATAGTGACATGACTGCTGCCAAACTCATTCTGTCTTACCCCGTTTGGAAAGGAACGCTAAGCGTAGGCACCGAATTTACATCATCACGTATTCGGGGCGAATATACTAATGCCGAACAATATGTCGCTGCGTCGAATACAAAGATAGAGGAACAGAACATTGCAGGCTTTGCTGAGTATGGCTTGAAGTTTGGCGACTTCTCGGTAAATGTAGGTGTAAGATATGAGAATGTAAAGTCCAATTATTATTCTTTCGGGGATTGGCAGACTGAGCCGAGTCGTAGATATTCCGATTGGTTCCCTTCTGCTTCTATGTCATGGAACAGTGGTAAATGGGCATTGCAACTTGCTTATACCTGCAAGACTCAGCGACCCAGCTATAACAGTCTGCGTGATGAGGTGCAGTATGACAACCGCTATACTTATGAGGGTGGAAATCCATATATCCGTCCATGTATAATAAATAATGTGGACTTGAATGTGGTGTACGATTGGTTGTCGTTCAATGCCGGCTACAACTATATCGACAAACCTATGGTGTGGATTGCAACGCTCTACCAAGGCAAGGACATCGTATTTCTGCGCAATGTCAACTTCAATCATAGTAAGGACGTGTATGTGTCGATAGTGGCTTCGCCACGTTTCGGTTGGTATAATCCTATGGCAGAGATTGACTACACACAGTCGTTCTTGTGTATTGACGGTTTCGATATCAACAAACCGTCAAA
This sequence comes from Leyella stercorea, assembly GCF_021531655.1. Next base: position 87,540 of record NZ_JADYUF010000006.1, read on the forward strand.
CAGACCGTGCTTCAATTTCCGTCTGAACAATCGTTTCAATATAACGTCTACGCTGAAGGCTTTCCTGAATATGCGATATAAAACAAGCCGACTTTATGATCTTCAATATTCCAAACAGTTCGCTCAAGTAGACGTGAAGTTCACTAAGTCGTTTCTCAACGACGCTCTTGTATTAGGCGTTTATGCCAACGACTTGTTCAAGACCGATAAGGAACGTTGGACAATGTATGGCAACCATAATGTAATGACAAAAGATTGTTATGGCTATACGCGCTGTGTGGGTATGACCTTGTCGTACAACTTCAATACAGCAAAGAGCAAGTACAAGGGCACGGGTGCAGGCAATACTGAGAAGAACCGTTTGTAATAAAAATGCGGAGGCTATGGCGTTCTTACCATAACCTCCGCATTCTTACTCTTGATTCTCTTCATTGAATATACGTTCGAATGTATTTCTTAGCGCATCCTTATTGTTCAGGGCGTCGCGTATTTCCTTCAGTTTCTTCTCGTTGGGTGAGTTTGTCATCCAAAGGCGGATGTATCCGTGCAACGAATACTTCTGATCCATGTGTTGCAGAAAGCGCTCCCAATGTTCTTCCTTGCACTTTTCGGGGTAGTGGGTAAGTCCATACTGAACTGTACGTCGGAAGATATGTTCAGGTTCGAGGTCGCGGTCGGCTTCTGCTACAATCTTTCCGTATATGCTGCGTGGTGCGTGCGAAGCCGAAGCACGATGGTCTTCCACAGCTTCCTTCATTATCTTTATCTGCTCTTCGCTGAACCATCGTCTTAGGCGGCGGTCTGCCATAAGTATTTTTCCGCTTGATAAGTGGTGTATGGCTCGTGGTCCTTCAAGCCCAAGATCGTGGTAGGCGGCAATAGCATATGCCATATTGATGTCGGCACCAGTAGAAAGAGCGAGTGCGAGCGAGTTCTTTATTACAAGATTAGCGTGGTTCAAGTTGTGTGCTTTGTCGAAATTATTGTATCTTGGCAATATGTTGCGCTCGACAAATTCCATAAGGTCGAGGTTTACGATTCTTGTATCCATGAGCGAATGATATTATGATTTACTTGCAAAATTAATCTATTATGGTTAATTTTGCAAGAAACAAGATGCTTTTAAATGTATAAAATCTAAGTTTTCAATTTAAATTCAATGAAATAAAGATGATAGAATCGAATGTAAAGGTAAACTCTGCCAAGGCGTGGTTTCTTGCAGCGCGACCAAAAACGTTGACAGGTGCAGCTGTGCCCGTTATGATTGGCATTTCGGCAGCGATGGCTATGTATGGCAGTAGTGTCAGGGTTGTACCGGCTGTGTTGTGTATGCTTTTTGCGTTGGTGATGCAGATAGATGCCAACTTTGTCAATGATTATTTCGACTTTATGAAGGGTACCGACGATGAGCAACGTCTTGGACCTAAGCGAGCGTGTGCACAAGGATGGATAACTGCTGCTGCCATGCGTAGCGGTTTGCTTTATACTACTATCCTTGCATGTGCTGTGGGATTGCCGTTGGTGTACTTTGGCGGATGGGAGATGATACTCGTTGGCTTTGCATGTGTGGTGTTCTGCTTTCTGTATACCATCTCGTTCTCTTATATCGGACTTGGAGATGTGCTTGTACTCGTATTCTTCGGACTCGTTCCCGTGTGCATGACCTATTGGCTTGTGGCTCCTCCCACACCGCTTATGTCTATACCTTGGCCGGTGATAGTGTTGTCTATAGCTTGCGGACTCATCATCGATACATTGCTTGTTGTAAACAACTATCGTGACATCGACAACGACCGCCGTGCAGGCAAGCGCACCTTGATTGTACGAATAGGCGAGCGTGGCGGATTGCTGCTCTATATGTTGCTCGGATTGGCAGGTACAATATTGGCTATTGCTGGTATCATATACCTTAATTGGCACGATGGACAATTTATGCAGTTGATAATGTTGCTGTATATACCGTTCCATGTGAGAGCCTTCGTAGAAATGCGACGCATAAGGAAAGGTGCCGAACTCAACAAGGTGCTTGGAATGACGGCACGCAATATGTTCATTTTCGGTGTGTTCGTTTCGGCTGCTTTATTGTTGGCTTGGCTTTAAGATAATCATATAAATAAAAAATCCGCAATACTCGAGAAATCGGTATTGCGGATTTTTTATGTGGGTTGTGGTGTTAGTTGTAGAAGTTCCAGCTGACACCAAATCTGAATATGCGTTGGTTGAGCGGATAGTGCGGTGCAAGGAAATAGTCGGGTTTGCCTTGTCCTGCATTGATATGACTCATCATCACGAAGAATCGTGTGCGCTGCAAGTGGAAGTTGGCGTAAACATTCACGATAGGGTAGTTGCCCACTTCTGTTCTGTGTTCGCCAGTCTGTACTGCATACTGTCCGAGTGCGGGACTGTAGTCGGGTGCATAATACTTTGTGAAGAATCGTGCATCGGCTCCAAAGTCGCATTTCAACACACGTGCAATCTTGAATCTGAGGAACAGATTGGTGTAGATGTTAAGGTCTGGTACTGGCAGAGCCACATCGTCCGATGACTTCTGATATGTTATGACATTGTCCCAATGCAGCGGTCCGAGTTTCAGCTTCTGCTGCAGTTCGAGCGTCAACAGGCTTATTGCTCCGCTCTTCTGTACTACGCTCAGTGTGTTGCCCGTGCGTCCGAAGTCGTCAGTCACGTTATAACCCATTGCAAAGAACGTATGGTTCTTGATGTTGTCGAAGGCAACGCGAACGGTTGTCTTCGTCTTCTCGTAGCCGAACTTGCCCTCAATACGTGTGTGTATTATCTTCGACATGTCGTCATTGTCCCACCAGAAGTGCTTTGAGTGGTAGTGGCGATAGTAGAAAGTAGGGTTCAGTCGGTGGAAGAATCCGCTTGCCTGCAAGCGTACCGTGTCGCCGAAGAGTGCGAAGTTGACGTCGGCATCGGCGTCAATCTTCAGTTGTCCTGCATCCTTTCCGGTAAGCCATGTCTCTAAAGTAGCATCGTAGTGCAGGGTTTTGCCTTGCGACTTGATGAGCTGACCACCTATGCTGAGATTGTGTTCGTTGTATGCCTTGGCTATTTCGGTCTCTGTAGGCAGGGTGAAGTGGCGCAGGTCGGACGTTACGAAAGCCTTCAGTCCGGCTTTAGCCCATTTGTTGAATCCCTCAAGTAGCGATATTGCAAATGTGTTCTGAACCCGATAGTGTGTTGTCTTGTCATAGATGGAGTCGCCAGGGTAGTTGCCTGCGGGATTGAATGTGTCGGCATAGAAGTCTTTCGGTGTCTCGTATGCCTGGTATATGCGCCTGTATGTGTCAAACTTCATTGTGTGTATGAAACTTGTCACGGGCACATATTCGTTCTTCATCCACATAGTGTCCTGTGCGGCTTTGGCTTCAAGGGCATTCAGACTGTCTGCGGCAGCCTTTCCGTTTACTGCTATTCGCTCTGAAGGTGCTTTTGTTGATGTAGAGTCGGTTGGTGCGCTTGTGTTTACCACACGTGCGTTGTCAGGTCTGCCGCTAAATGTTTGCTTCTTGAACTTCTTTTCGTCAAACTCACGTCCCTCACGTTTTGCCTTGCGTCTGGCTTCTTCAAGGTCTTTCTGTGCTTGGTTTTCCTTTTGTGAAGCCATTGCAAACTTACGTGCTTCGATTTCTTCCTTGCTCATCTTCACCTTTCTGTTGAATCCGAGATTGTATCTGTGAGTTAGGAATACGTGCAGGTTGTTGTTGCGGTTCCAGTTGCGCTCAAGCACGGTAGGAATCTCGTTGGTGGCATAGTTGTCGTCGAAACTCTCTGGATGCTTGATGTATTCGTCGTTGGTTATACCGCCATTCTCGGTGACTTTCTGTGTGAGTGTCGAGAATATCAAGTGCGCTTGGTAGCGGTCGCCGATGTATGAGCCGTACATCAGATACTTGAAGTGTGATGTGCTTTGGCTTGAGTAGAATCCTCTGCCGTACATATAGTCGACATTAAAGCCTACGCCCAAGCGCTTTCCTGCATTAACGGCAAACTTGGCTTTGAAGTGGTCTTCGCCATTGGTGCGGTTGCCGGCTGTGTTGTAGTCGAGATTGGTGAATGGTGAGAGCGTGTTTGTAAAGTGAAACTGGTCTACCGGTGACACGATATAGTCGTAGGGTTGTGTGAACAGAAACTGGTCGGTCTCTGCTCTGTTTATGAAAATACGATTGATGCGTGGTGCTCCAAGGTTTCCGGTAGTGTTGTATTCGCCACGCAATCCGGTGGTGAATATAGTATTTGGATACATATACGACATTGTATCCAATTCGGCCTGACGACGGTCGCCAAATCTTTGGTCGACTGTCCAAACCTTAATGCCTTTAGGTATTTCCTTGTCTGTGCCAAGCGAGTCGGCCATATTGCGGCTCGACCTTTGACTGATGTTGCCGTCGGGCGACATCTGATTGAATTGGTCGAACTGATTGCCGTTTCGATTGTCTATCTGTGCTACAGCATTGCTGGCTGTCGCAGTCAGTAATATTGCGACAGCCAGTACGAGTCTTGTTGCTGACTTTATCATATTCGTTGTTATTGGCGTATGAATCTGAAACAACATTCAGCTATTTTAAACGCCATTGCGGTGAGTATTATTATTGTTCCGAGGGTGCGGTCTTGAAAATAGAAGATGGCCATACCTACAATCGCTCCCAACATGAAGATTATGTTGAGCACGTTGCGTATCTTGAAGTATTTGTCTTGACTTTTGTCTGGCCGTCTGTGTCTCGGTGGGAGCACGCCGCCATTCTGCTCTATGTCCGTTATTTTCTGTTCTTCGTCAATCATGTATGCTGTTTATGGCTTGTGTTCGTTTTGTTTGTCTTTATTTACTTCAAAGCGTTGTCTATCAACTGGAAAATCTTGTCCTTACGGTCGATGGTCTTCTTGCGGAACTTTGCCGAACCAGGGATGAGCTTGGTGCCTTTCTTGTTGACAGCAAACTTGTCGGTAATCCAGTTCTCGGCAGAAGTCTTCAGTCCGGTTGAGCGGTCTTCTTCGTAAGCATAGCTTATGCGTTCGAGTGTCATATGCAGCTTGTTGTCCGAGCAGTTGGCTATGATTATGTAGCTCATCTTGGTGCGGTCGAGCGAGATGAAGCTCTTGCTGAACTCAAGCCATTCCTGATAGCGTGCTACGATGCTGTGAGCCTTGCGGTTGATGAGAGCTATGCTGCTGTTGATCTGTTCTGGCTTCTTGGTCAGACTGTCGAGCGTTGCATATACTATGTCGTATATTTCCTGTGCGTTCTTGCCGTTCACGTCAACGTCGTGAGTGAACACCACCTTGCCCTCAATTTCGGGCACAGCGCCTTTCTGTATATACTTCCAGTCCTTTATGTTCTTGGCATCAATAGTTTTTTTCTTTGCCTCGGCCTTGTGCGACTTCTTGGCTGTGTCTTTCACTTCTTTTGTTACATTATTTTGATTTGTAACAGGAGCCTCCCATTCGCTTTGTGCCGCACACATCAGAGGGCAGCACATCAAAAATGTGATAATTATTTTTTTCATAGTTGTTGTTTTGTTACTTCTTTTATATTGATATTGTGCAAAATTACTAAATAATATGGTATGAAACTTATATTATTGATAATTTAACGTTATTTCCCCGTCTCTTCGTCAAGCAGCGATTGCAGTCTTACAATCTCGTCGCGATATTGTGCTGCTTGTAGGAAATCGAGCTGTCGTGCGGCTTCTTTCATCATTTCGGTTGTGTCGGCTATGCTCTTTTCCAATTGCTTGCGTGTCATACGTTTAACAATCGGGTCGGCAGCATAGGCATAACCTTCCGGTTCGATATATGGCTGATAGCGCTTAGGCGCTTGCTTGTTGTCGGCAGCTTTGACGTTGCCCGTCGGTTTCTCTGTGTCGTGCTGCTGTGCATCGGCAAAAGCCGACAGCGTACCCTTTATGTCCTTGCGTATCTGCTGTGGAGTAATGCCGTGGTCGGCATTGTACTTCAGCTGTATCTGTCGACGTCGTGCCGTCTCGTCAATGGTTTGTTGCATGCTAGCTGTTATTGTGTCGGCATACATTATTACCTTACCGTTGATGTTTCTTGCTGCACGTCCTGCTGTCTGTGTGAGCGATCGGTGGCTACGCAGAAAACCTTCTTTGTCGGCGTCGAGAATTGCTACGAGCGAAACCTCAGGCAAGTCAAGTCCCTCACGCAATAGGTTCACGCCTACCAATACGTCGTACAGTCCGGCACGCAGGTCGTTCATTATCTGTACACGGTCGAGTGTTGCCACATCGCTATGTATGTAGTTGGCGCGTATGTTGTGATTCAGCAGAAATTCGGTCAACTCTTCAGCCATGCGCTTGGTGAGTGTAGTCACAAGCACACGCTCGTCGCGTTCGCATCGTTGCTGTATCTCTTCAAGCAGGTCGTCAATCTGGTTTTCGCTCGGACGCACTTCGATTATCGGGTCAAGCAGTCCGGTAGGGCGTATGATTTGTTCTACAACAACGCCCTCAGCCTCGTTCATTTCGAAGGCAGCAGGTGTTGCCGATACGTACACCACTTGATTGACCATATCCATAAACTCGTCAAACTTAAGCGGACGGTTGTCGAATGCAGCAGGTAGACGAAATCCGTATTCCACAAGATTCTGCTTGCGTGCACGGTCGCCTCCATACATGGCGCTAATCTGCGGCACACTAACGTGGCTTTCGTCTATGAACATTAGATAATCCTTCGGGAAGAAGTCGAGCAGGCAGTAAGGTCGTTGGCCAGCCTCGCGTCCGTCAAAGTATCGTGAGTAGTTCTCTATACCCGAACAATGTCCAAGTTCTTTCATCATTTCCATGTCGTACTCTACGCGTTCCTTTATGCGTTGCGCCTTGATAGGGTCGCCCATTTCGTTGAAGAAGTCTATCTGTCGTGTCAGGTCGTCCTGTATCAGTCGTATTGCGTGCTCGGTCTGTTCCTTTGATGTAACAAACAGGTTGGCTGGATATATCTGATAGTCGTCGAACGATGCCAGACGCTGATACGTGACGCTATCAAGCTCTTCTATTGAGTCAATCTCGTCATCCCACCATGTTATTCTCAATAAGTTGTCGCTGTAAGCCATTGATACGTCTACCGTGTCGCCTTTCACACGGAAGCATCCTCGCTTCAGTTCCATATCGTTGCGCAAGTATAGAGCGTCAACAAGTTTGCGCAGAAAATCGTTGCGGTCGAGAGTCTGTCCGCGTTTCACATTGATAATGCAGTTGGCCATAGCGGTAGGGCCTCCCATACCGTATATGCACGATACCGACGATACTACAATAACGTCCTTACGTCCTGAAAGTAATGCACTTACCGCTGACAGTCTCAACTTGTCAATGTCCTCGTTTATGGCGAGGTCTTTCTCAATGTATGTGTCCGACGAAGGCAGATATGCCTCTGGCTGATAATAGTCGTAGTACGACACGTAATATTCAACAGCGTTTTGAGGGAAAAAGCTCTTCATCTCCTCGTACAGCTGTGCGGCAAGAGTCTTGTTGTGGCTCAGTATAAGGGTGGGGCGTCCTATGTTGGCTATGACATTGGCCATGGTGAAAGTCTTGCCTGAGCCTGTCACGCCAAGCAACACTTGTGCCCTGTCGCCCTGTAGTATGCCGTCTGTAAGTTGGCTTATGGCTTCGGGCTGGTCGCCTGTAGGCGCAAATTTAGAAGTGATTTTAAAGTCCATGAGACATAGTATTTAAGATTACAAAATTAGGAATAATTGTATACATCAGCGCTGTTTTTGCGAAAAAAAAGACCAAGTGGCCTATATTATCTAATGGAATTACGTTTTCAGCGTGAAGAATTTCTAAAAAATAAGCTCATTACTTTGTAAATAGACTAATAATATGTATTTTTGCAGTTCAAAAAGATATAGGATATGAAGAAAACCATTTACGCTGTTGTCTTTTTGGCACTGTTGTTTTCAAGTTGTGCCAATGAGTTCAACAAGGTATACAAGAGCACTGACAACAATTTCAAGTATGAATATGCCAAGGAATGCTTCGCCAAGGGCAAGTATGTCCGCGCTTCGACTTTGCTACAGGGACTGGTTACGATGCAGAAAGGATCAGACAATGCCCAGGAAAGTCTTTACATGCTTGGAATGTCCGAATTCAATAGCCGTGACTACGAGGGTGCCTCAGCAACGTTCAAGAAGTATTGTCAAAGCTATCCCAAGGGATCATACACCGAGGAAGCCCGCTTCCTTATCGGAATGAGTCTGTACAATTGTACTCCCGAGCCTCGTCTCGACCAGTCGCAGACTGTCAATGCCATTACTGCCTTTCAGGAGTATATCGACCTCTATCCAGATGGCAAGCAGAAGAAGGATGCACAGCAGCGTCTCTTCGAATTGCAGGACAAGCTGGTTCAGAAGGAACTTTATTCGGCACAGCTCTATTACGACCTTGGTCAGTATTTTGGTAATTGTACTTATGGCGGCAACAACTACGAGGCTTGTATCATAACCGCTCAGAATGCATTGAAGGACTATCCTTATTCCACCTTGCGTGAGAAGTTCTCGGTACTTGTGATGAAGAGCAAGTTTGAGTTGGCTCAGCAGAGTGTTGAAGAGAAGAAACTTGAGCGTTTCCAGGATGCCGAGGACGAGTGTTACGGATTCCTTAATGAATATCCTGACTCAAAGAACAAGGCAATGGCCGAGAAGTTCATCAACAAGTGCAAGGAATATACCAAGGATTAAAAGTTTGAATTATTAAGTATAAATAAAATAATAGATTAATGGATTACAAAAAGTCAAAAGCGCCGGTCAACACTGTCACACGCAACATTATGGATCTGTGTGATGAGACAGGCAACATCTATGAGAGTGTTGTAATTATCTCGAAGCGTGCCAATCAGATTGCTGTCGAAATTAAGCAAGACCTCAACAAGAAGTTGGCCGAGTTTGCTTCTTACAACGACTCACTTGAGGAGGTATTCGAGAATCGTGAGCAGATAGAGATTTCGCGCTATTACGAGAAACTTCCGAAGCCTACACTTCTCGCTACAGAGGAATTCATCGAGGGCCACGTCTATTATCGCGACCCCGCTCAGGACAACGCTAACACACAGGAACCCGCATAATGATACAGCGTAAGCAAAGTGTTTTCTTGCTGCTTGCATTCATTGCTTCGGTTGTGTGTCTGTGCCTTCGTATTGGCGATATAGAGCCAGCAGGTATGGGTGTCGGTTTCAAACTGTACAACATCATGCTTGACAAGGGCGCAAGCGTCGACTATTCACCGTGCGGTCTTTTTGGCATATTGCTTGTTAGCAGTGCCATGAGTCTCGCCACAATATTCCTTTATCGCAACCGTAAGTTGCAGAGCAGTCTGTGTTTGTGTAATGTGTTCTTGCTCTTGGCATGGTATATAGTGCTTGGGGTTGTTACACGCAATGTCGTTTCGGCAGATGCCAACTTCCACATTGCTTTTGCAGCATGTCTTCCTGCCGTTTCATTAGTGCTCAACTTTATGGCTCGTGCAGGTGTTATCCACGATGAGAAAATGGTGCGTGCGGCCGACCGCATACGCTAATATAAAGAAAAAGGCAACGCCTTGAAAGTTGAAGATCATTGATTGTCTTCCGCTTTCAAGGCGTTTTTTTTATTTGTCTTTTTCCTCTTTATGCTTTGTCTTGTTTTCAGGTATGCCTTTACTATTGATTATCTGTTGGCATACATGCTGTCGTAATACTTCTGATAGTCGCCCGAAGTGACGTTGTCCATCCATTCCTGGTTGTCCAGATACCAGCGTACTGTCTTCTCTATGCCTTCCTCAAATTGCAGGCTTGGTTCCCAACCCAACTCTCTTTGCAGCTTTCGCGAGTCGATGGCGTAGCGCATGTCGTGGCCCATACGGTCAGTTACGTGGGTTATGAGGTTCAGGTCTTCGCCTTCCTTGCGTCCCAGCAGGCGGTCGACAGTCTTTATCAGCACATGTATTATGTCAATGTTCTTCCACTCGTTGAATCCGCCTATGTTGTAAGTCTCAGCCACATTGCCCTTATGGAATATAAGGTCAATGGCACGTGCGTGGTCTTCTACATACAGCCAGTCGCGTACGTTCAGTCCCTCACCATACACAGGCAGCGGTTTGCGGTGGCGTATGTTGTTGATGAACAGAGGTATCAGTTTCTCGGGAAATTGATACGGACCATAGTTGTTAGAGCAGTTGGTCACGATAGTCGGCATGCCGTATGTGTCGTGAAAGGCGCGTACGAAGTGGTCGGACGATGCCTTTGCAGCCGAATAGGGCGAGTGTGGATTGTATTTTGTGGTCTCCAGGAAGAATTCTGTGCCGTATGCGTGGTGATGTTCTGACGAAGCCTTTGTTGTGAAAGGCGATTCTATGCCCTCGGGATTTGTCAGTTCGAGCGCTCCGTACACCTCATCGGTAGAGATGTGGTAGAATCGTTTGCCTTCATATTTCTCAGGCAGACTCTCCCAATATGTCTTGGCAGCCTGCAGCATTGACAATGTTCCCATTACGTTGGTGCGTGCAAAGGTGAACGGGTCCTTGATAGAACGGTCCACGTGGCTCTCTGCTGCAAGGTGTATTATGCCCGTAACATTGTACTTGCGCATTAGTTCGAGTATCAGTTCATAGTCGCAGATGTCGCCCTTTACGAATGTATAGTTGGGCTTGTTCTCAATGTCCTTCAAGTTAGCGAGATTGCCTGCATACGTCAGTTTGTCAAGATTGATGATGTGGTAGTCGGGGTATTTGTTTACAAACAGTCTCACTACATGCGACCCGATAAATCCTGCGCCTCCTGTGATGATGATGCTTTGCATAATGTTTGATGATTGGTGGTTAATGTATTCATTTATTGTTGGCTTCGGCAAGTTGCTTTATGCATACTTCGAGCGAGTCAGTCCAGTACGGCACCTTTATGCCGAATGTTTCCTTTATCTTTCTTTTGTCGAGCACGGAGAAGTGCGGACGTTTCACTGGACTGGGAAACTCCTTGCTGTAGCAAGGGCTGATGTCGCATGTATTGCCCGACAGCTTGCATATCATTTTGGCGAAGTCGTACCATGAGCACACCCCTTCGTTAGAAAAGTGGTAGATGCCCGTCTTGTTGGTCTGTCCTGTATTAATAATGTGGGCAATAGTGTCGGCAAGGTCGCCTGCAAAGGTAGGAGTGCCCACTTGGTCGAACACCACTTTCAGCGTATCGTGTGTTGCGGTAAGGCTCTGCATGGTCTTCACAAAGTTCTTTCCCCATTGCGAGTAGAGCCATGCTGTTCGTATGATGATACTGTTACATCCCGTAGTGGCAATTGCTGCCTCGCCTGCAAGCTTCGTTTTGCCGTAGACGCCGAGCGGATTGGTCGTCCAGTCTTCTTGGCATGGCGTGTTGCGGTCGCCTTGGAAAACATAGTCGGTACTTATATGTATCAGCGTACCGCCTGCTTCCTTCATGGCAGTAGCTAGATTGCCTACAGCCGTGTTGTTTATCAGATCGGCTGTGTCGTAGTCGCTTTCGGCTTTGTCTACGTTGGTGTATGCAGCACAGTTAACGATTATGTCCACATTGTTATTCTTCACCATATTGCGTATATCCTCGATATTTGTAATGTCGAGTTTCTCGTAGCCGTCTGCCACGTCGGTGAATATATAGTTGTGGTTGCTTGATTTGGCCACACGTTGCATCTCATGTCCGAGTTGTCCGTTGGCTCCTGTAACAAGAATGTTCATCTCTATTATATATATAATGTATATATTAATTATGGTAGGCGAGATATTTCATCATCTCACCATCTCAACACCTCACCCTTTTCAGTATAACGGCTCGTCAATGCTGAACGGCGAGTTGAAGTCTTTCAGCATATAGTGCTTTGTATCCTTCTCGCTGAGTATCGCCTTGTCGGTAGGTATGCGCCAGTCTATGCCTAATGAGTCGTCGAGAATGGATATTCCTCCGTCGGCTTCCGGGTGATAGAAGTTGTCGCATTTGTATTGGAATACAGCCACATCGCTCAGAACGGCAAATCCGTGGGCAAAACCCCGTGGCACGAAAAACTGGCGGTGGTTGTCCTCTGTCAGTTCTACAGCTACGTGCTTGCCGTATGTAGGCGACCCTTTGCGTATGTCTACAGCCACATCGAGCACAGCACCTTTTACGCAGCGCACCAGTTTGCTTTGCGTGAATGGCGGACGCTGAAAGTGCAGACCGCGCATTACTCCATACGTCGACATGCTCTCATTGTCCTGACAGAAGTCTATTTGTGCTACCTTTTCGTTGAACTCCCGTTGCGAGTAGCTCTCGAAAAAGTAGCCTCTGGCATCTTTGAATATGCGCGGTTCGATTATCACCACGCCCTCTATTTCTGTTTTTATTACTTCCATATATAGTATGTTATATATATGCAAAGTTACTTATTTATTTTCAACTAAGTGCAATAGTTAATGTTATTATTGCTACCTTTGTGAAATATAAGATTTCTATAAATTATTCTAACATCTATATATATGAAGAAGATATTGTTGATGTTGCTGTTGCTTGTTTCAACAATGCAGGCTTCGGCTTACGATTTTCTGCGTGCAGTAAAAGACTCGATACCTGGTGGTTACAACTTCTGGGTTTATACTCCTATAGATTATTTCTACTCGCAGGAGCAGACTCCCGTCATCATATTCCTGCATGGCGCAAGCCTTTGCGGTCGCAATCTTGAGCGAGTGCGCCGATATGGTCCGCTCGATGCCATTGTCAAAGGTCGCCAAATTGATGCGCTTACTATAGTTCCGCAGAACCCTGGCGGAGCATGGAGCCCGAAGAAGATAATGGATGTGCTCGATTGGGTGAAGAGCCGTTATGCTTGTGACACTACTCGTGTATATGTGCTGGGAATGAGTCTTGGCGGTTATGGTACTATGGATGTGTGTGGCACTTATCCCGACCGTATTGCAGCAGGCATGGCCTTGTGTGGTGGAACGTCGCTTAAGGATGTGAGCGGACTTGGCCGACTGCCGTTCTGGATAATACATGGCACAGCCGACCGAGCTGTACCCGTAAGCAAGTCGAAGACGGTGGTAGAGAGTCTTAAGCGCGATGGCAACGACACACGTCTCCTATACGATTGGCTCAATGGTGCCAATCATGGCGCTCCGGCTCGTATCTTCTATCTTCGCAAGACTTACGACTGGCTCTTTTCGCATAGTCTGCTAGACAAAGACCGTCCCGTACGTCGCGACCTGACCATAGGTCTTGACGATTTGCGTCGTGCCTATGGCGATGTCCGACGCAATGCAGGTGCGCCCGAGCTTATCGAAGGACCAAGCGTAATAAAAGGTGAAGGTCATGAATATTAAAATCCCAATATAGTAGCACATAATCGTCTCAATTTGTGCTTTCTATATGACAATATTTGCATTTTTTTTCGCTCAATACTGTCAGTTGAACGCATTAAGAAATCTTTGGCTCGAAATTCTTGAGTTTTGAGCGTGTATGATTAAAGTGCTTATACACAGATTGTTATGTGGTTTTGCTGCCGGATGTCAAAATTCCTACCAACATAAAACCCTCCATTTCATTTCAAATGGAGGGTTTTTACGTTCTAACTGTACTCCATTTGCTCTTCAACTGTAGTCCTTTTACAATGCAAAAGGGCTACAGTTGGAAGGCAAAGAAGGCTTAAATGAAGAGTGGGGTGGCTAAACTCACATAAAAAGACGGTAAAAACAGCTTCTCGAAACTCTAGAATCGATTTTTGTTTTGTAACACTTTTTTACTGCTTGCCTTATATTTGCATTAGATTTTCCACCTTATTTGCAGGTCCATATCAGCCTGCCACGACGAGTTTATTTGCTGGTATGAACTCGATATTTTCTTGCGATCGAAGTATTTGGTGGCTCCAACCTTACATAATATAATAAGGTGTGAACCTATGTTGCTACGCAACAGCATGGCGCTGCGCATTCCTTCACCGTAAAACATAGGGAAATTGAATGTGTAGAGCGTTCCGTTCTCGTAGGTGTAGAGTCGGGAGTTGTAGTCGCGGGTGTGAAAATAGGCTATATTGGCAGATGCAGACAGATAGGTGTTGGTGTAAGCTACGTTTTGTGACATCATCCACCCGAAGCTCTTCGGCTTGCCTGCAAGACCGTCGGGATAGACTATGTAGGCGGCATCGCCCTGCGTCTTGGCTTGCCAGTGGGTGTTGGCATATATCAGCGAAAGGCGCATTCGGTGCTCGGTCTTGTCTATCAGACGCTTGGCTTTAGCTTCCTTGTCGTTGTAGTCTTCCTCGCGCATCTTTATGCGATAGCGTGAGTTGAGCGTAAGTAGTGGCGACAGACGATAGGTGGCCTGTAAGAGATTGTCCCACGTATGACTCTTGTCGCTCACCTGATAGCGCACCCATGGATAGTAGGCATAGTCGCTGTAAGCTAATATTGAGAGTTGTGACGATGGGGTCCATACTGCTCCAACGTATATTCCGTTCTCGTTCTGCACCTTGCCTCCGTCGCTGAAGGCTGAGCTGAACATCGAATAATAACGATAGCTGTAAAAGCGCTGTATGGCGGTGAGTGTGAGCCATCGGTTGGTTCTCAGAGCAATTGAATTGATTGTGGCTACGGCTCCCTTGTCGTTTATGGCTGTCTCGCCGTTGATACTGATGCGATGATTGATGAATCCGTAGTCGATGCTGGCATTGTAAAAATGTTTTCCCGTAGGATTGTATTTGCGATAGGCTTGTCGCTTGTCGGGATTGAGTGAGTCGCTGTACGAAGTATACACGCCAGTCAATCCCACGTGCCATCCGCCACTGTGCCAGCGCATGTTGCCTCCGGTGGTCATCTGCGAGGCATTATGCTTGCGTAATATCTCACTCTCGGTGCGGTGATAGCCAGTCTGCAGCAATGTCTTGATGGTTCCGTCCTTGTTGAGTGTCGCATCTATCTTGCGATAGGAGGCGAATGCCGTGAAGTCCAGATTCTTGCTGAATGCGATAGTTGAGGCTGCTCCTTGCAGATAGTAGGCGTCCGAACGTGATGAGTTGGGTGTAATACTATTGGTGGGTATTGACATTGTGGCAGCCGTAGTCTTGCCTAATGTGAATCCGGTGTTCATAGCCAGTCCCATTCCAAAGCGTAACTTGTATTGTCCGAGTGCAAGAGTCTTCAGTCTGCCAAGTTTTCTTATTACAGCATAGTAGGCATAATGGTCGTAACCCATGCTGTTGCCGTGGGCGAAGAAAGGCTCCCCGGCATCCTGCGTTCCCAGAAAACCTATTTGCAGATATTGTCCGTAACGGAAAGTGTAACGCATCCAATGTTTGTACCTGCTGCCAAGATAGCCGTCGTGGTCACCCTTACGGGTATAGAATGGAATCTTTGCGGTAGCCACAACGTCGTGTTTGCCGTATTTTAGGATGTTGCCCAGCTTTGGAAAACTATTCTTTTCCTCAGTTTCACCAATATATGTAAAGCACGTAAGCAACTGCAGACGAATAGGGTCAATCGACTTTATCATAGCGAGTTCGCCGATAGAGCGCAACGGACGATAGCGGTCAATGTATTCTGTAAGCTCTTCTGCTTGTGCAGCGTTGAGGAACATCAGGCGTTTTATGTCGTCGGCAGTAGCAGTATTCAGATTAACTGGCGAGTCTTCCAGTTCGCACATCTGGTCGTAAAGTTCCTCTAGGTTGGTCGATTCCATGTCGTCCATATCATTCAACTGGTCGAAATATTGTTGCCAGTTGTGTCGTGGCAATGTAGGTTTGCCTTCGGTCTGAGTGACTGATGGTAAATCGGTTTTGTTGTCAGTTTGTGCTGAACATACAGCCGTCATCGCCGAAAGAAGCAGCGTAATCGTGGTTTTTAACATAGCAGTAATATTAGGTTTGTGATTTTGGTTAGCGTCAACAATTACAAATTTAAAGATTATTTTTGGAAAAGAAAACGCTTTCAACGATTTTTTTCAAATAACTTGATTTTTGTTTCCTCCCGAGGTTGCAAAAACTTTCTCCCGAGGAAACAAAAAATCTCTGACGAGAGAAGAATGTTTCTCTGCCGAGGTTTGAAAAACATCACCAACATTAATGATTCAAGAATCGTGCAAGCAATATTTAGGAGGTTATGGCATCTTCGTCATGACCTGCGCAAACTAAATATCATATGATTACGTTTTTCCTATAATATATAATAAGGTGTCGTTGTTTGCGCAAACAGAGAATCGTTGATATGAATCAACTTTCAATGAAAATACAGCAAAAATGCTGAATTTTCTCAGTGAAAGTTTTGGAGATTCAAATAAAAGTCATACCTTTGCATCCGCTTTCGAGAACGAACTTGATAAGCCAAATGAACAGAACGAAGCTTGCTTCAGTTATGTCATGGCGAAAGTTCGTATTAAACGAACGAAACCTCAAGCAAAACGAGATTGAAAGGCGTTCTGGAAAAGCGAATGAAGAAAGAGTTCTTTGAAAAGATTTACATAAGACAGATAAAGTAGTACAAGAA
>NZ_JADYUF010000070.1 GCF_021531655.1 Leyella stercorea
TGAGAATGACAAGAGATTGGCTGCACTTAGAGAGTATGCTCAAACGGCTTGAATTCTAAATCCGAAACTTGAGACCTATATATTATTGGGATGATTAAGACAAACGGAATGATTATGGGCAAAAAGTAACCGATACAACCTGAAACTTGTCTTCGGTTCGGTTACGGAAAAGAAAGAAAATGAAATAAACAGGTATATCCAATCTATTGCAGGAGGAAGCAAGTACAATCCGATAAGGCATGACGGTCGTCCTGATCGAGCTGCACTTCGATAGTGCCCGTCTGCTGACTGACGTACTTGAAGGCATTGGACACGAGATTGTACACCACCTTTTGCATCTGGCGCTTGTCGAACCAGCACTCTATACGTGGCGACGTAGACGAGAACGTGAAGGTGATAGACTTGGTGCGTACGTGTATCAAGCAGTCGGCTTACGTCCATAGCCACCATTCCATTAGTGCCACCCACCAATATGGTATTTCCGACTGCAAACAATCCGCAACCACGATTGATGCCAATAATGGGGAAGTCGTGCGAGAACTCGACATTACGGAAGGAGTCGTCGGTGGTATTGAGCACGCCAATGCCATGCTCGGTGCTATATATCAGCTGTTTGCCCACATTGGCAAAGGCATAGCAGAAGTTGCTCATAATGTCGCTGTTGTCGGTGTCGAACACCTGAAACGCATGTTTCTTCTCGTCGAGGCGGTATATTCCGCCGCCTACCGACGCTACATATATGCGACCATTGCTGTCCTCGCGGATATCAGTGAATCCCACTTCGCCCAATCCTGCCTTGCCTGCCTCATAAAAGCGCAGCACACGGCGCGACTGCACCGAAATCTTGTACAGTCCCGACCCGTCTGCCGCCCACAGATAGCCACGACGGTCAATGTAGATGGCATTGGGACGGGTACCCACCGTTGAAGCAATGACTTTTGTCGTCTTGTCGGCTATGCGATAAGAGTAGAGATGGCCTTTACAAGCATAGTAGAGATGGCCCGCATGACACGCAAGAGCCGACACATCGTCGTGGACAATCACCTTGCTGCCTTGGGTAAGATCGTCGATGGCTACTACCGAACGGCCGAGAAGAAAAATACACGTTGCCGTTGTCGTCGCCACAAATACGTCGCACTTCGATATTGTGCGGATTCATGCCGCGAAACTTCTTTATAGCCGTAACCGTCTTGCCATCAAATATATTTACGCCCTCCTCAGTGCCAAACCACATACGTCCAAGACGGTCTTGATATATCGACAATACGGACAATTGCGACAGTCCTTCCGGTATCGACAGATGACGGAAACGCATGGCTTGGATATTGAGAGCGAATAAGCAGACAATTAGTATTAGTAATAATCGTTTTATAAACCTAATGTATAACATTGTATAATTTAATGGTTGTAGTGAGATTAAAATTACAAATTTTAAGCAAAACAAACAAAAGTATACTTTCAAAAATTTTACACAATCAATTATTACGAAATAAAAAGCATGCTAAATGGGGATATAGCATCGAAATCATTTAGATTCGCAACGCACAAAAGAATAAATCATTTATCGTGAAGAAGCTTAGTTAAAAAGTCTCATTTGTATAATTTGCACACATCAAATGGATAATTTTGTACTGATATTATACTTGATTTATACTAAATTTGCAACCGAAAAATATAATTTACCTAAAACAACCAGTGAGCCATTCAGCACACACAACATCTGAAGTAAGCGTATACTACATCTGAAATAAAATTATACTAAATATGAAATAAAAACCCAAACAAAAGATCTATGCACAAATCAAATCTTTTACTGAAAGGCTTGATGCTTGGTGTTACAGCCAGCATGTATCCAGCATTTGGAAATGCAACTGCCACGTCGCCGGCAACAAATAATGTTGCCAACGTACAGCAGGAGTCTACAACCGTTACGGGTATCGTCCTTGACGATATGGGCGAGCCAATCATTGGCGCCACTATCAAGATTAAGGGACAGGACACCGTAGGCACCATTACATCTATTGATGGCGATTTCACACTGAAAGGCTTGAAGAAGGGCCAGACTCTCGTAATCAGCTACATCGGATTCCAGACACAGGAGGTGAAGTACAACGGCGAGAAGTCGCTCAAGGTAACTCTCAAGTCCGACTCAAAGAGCCTCAACGAAGTTGTTGTTGTAGGTTACGGCACACAGAAAAAGGTGAACATGTCGGGTGCTGTTGCATCCATCAATATGGACGAGCTGACTGAGAGCCGTCCCGTCACCAACGTTTCGCAGGCCCTCGCAGGTCTAGCTGCCGGTGTAAACGTTTCATCGAGCAGCAACCGTCCGGGCGATGACAACGCATCAATCCTTGTGCGTGGTCAGGGTACACTCAACTCATCGGCACCTCTTATCATCATCGACGGTGTAGAGCAGGGCATCAACACCGTTAACCCGCAGGATATTGAGTCGGTATCAGTATTGAAGGATGCTGCCTCGGCTTCAATCTATGGATCGCGTGCAGCCAACGGCGTTATCCTTATCACTACAAAGAAGGGTAAATCGGGAAAAATCAAGGTCGACTACAACGGATACGTATCTTTCCAGTCTATCCGCAAGACTCTGACTCCGGTGTCAAACTATGCCGACTACATGGAACTTATCAACGAGGGCTACTACAACTCTAACCCTAAGTCGGGCAAGAACCAGTACTTCTCAGAAGATAAAATCGCTGAATGGCGCAATGGCAACGACCCTCTGAAATATCCTAACACCAACTGGATTGACGAGACATTCAAGCCGTCGACATCGACCAACCACGTAGTATCACTCAGCGGCGGTAGCGACAAGATTCGCTTCTACGGCTCGTTCGGATACATGAACAACCCTGGCGTTTTGGAGAATGCCGGTATGAAGAAGTACACCGTACGCCTCAACATGGACGCCGACGTGACATCATGGCTCAACATCGGCATGCAGATTGGTGGCTACGTGAGCGACCTGGAACCGGGTGCTGAGGAGATTGACAACATCTTCACATATACAGCGGCTACAACTCCGGGTATGGTTTTCCGCGCTCCCGACGGACGCTACGGTGCTTTGAACAACAGCGAGGACAGCGGCCAGTGTGCCAACAACAACCCGCTCATCCGTCTTAACAAGTGGGCAGGTCAGGACCGCAAGAACAACGTTCGTCCACGCTTCACTGCCACATTGAAGCCGTTCAAGGGCTTCTCGCTCACCGGTTCGTACAGCTACGAATTCCTCGACCGCGAGACTCACCGCAAGCCGGTATTCCTCAATGCATACAACTTCCTCACCGACGAGCAGACATGGACCAACCGTGGCAAGACATCAATCAAATATACCGACAGCAAGATAGAACGCTACTTCAACGACCTCGTGGCACGCTACGACACCAAGATGTTCAAGAACAACCTCGCTATCGGTGCTATGGCTGGTCTCTCTAACGAGCTTTACCGCTCGAAGAATTTCTCGGCAACACGCCAGGACTTGACCGACCTCTCAATGGACGTTATCAACGGTGCTACCGGCGAGTCGACATCATCAGGCTCAAGCACAGAGTGGGCTATGCGCTCATTCTTCGGCCGACTAAACCTCAACTGGCAGGAGAAGTACCTCTTCGAGTTCAACCTCCGTGCCGACGGTTCGTCACGCTTCTCTAAAGACAACCGTTGGGGCTACTTCCCGTCAGCATCAGCAGCATGGCGTATCGACCAGGAGAAGTTTATGGAAGGCGTATTGGGTGGCAACCTGAGCAACTTGAAGCTTCGCCTGTCGTACGGTGCACTGGGTAACAACTCGGTAGGCAACTACGACTACCAGTCGCTCTACACCACAAGCGGCAACAACTACGTGCTCGGCAACCTTATGGTACCTGGTCTTGCACTTGCAGCCATCTCTAACTCAGCCCTTACATGGGAGTCGACCAAGGTATTCAACGTAGGTCTTGACTTCGGATTCTTCAACAACCACCTGACCGGTACTATCGACTTCTTCAACAAGAAGACTACTGGCATCCTTATCAACCTCCCGGCTCCGGGCGTACACGGTACAACAGCACTGCCTAAGCAGAACAGTGCAGAGGTGACCAACAAGGGTATTGAGTTCACACTCGGATGGCAGGACAAGATAGGCGACTTCACCTATGGTGCAAACGCCAACTTCGCTTACATTACTAATAATGTAGACAAGTTCAAAGGCAAGGACAAGGGCGGCATGTCAATCAGCGGTGCCAACCTCATCTGGGAAGGACACAGCATCAACTCACAGTATCTGATGCGCGTAGACCGAATCCTGCAGACCGACGAGGACATGAAGATTGTAGACGAAATGATAGCTAAGAATCCTAACGCATTCATGGCACTTGGCAAGCCTCAGAAGGGCGACTTCCTCTACAAGGATATCGACGGCGACGGTTGCATCACTCTTATGGATAAGGAAATCGTGAGCGACGGCACCAACCCGAAGTTCACATTCGGCCTCAACCTCAACGCTGCATACAAGGGCTTCGACGTTGCGGCATTGCTTCAGGGACAGCTCGGCATCAAGACATTCTGGATGAACGATGCATACAACACTCCTACCGTGCGCTATGGCTACCAAATCAACAAGGAAGTAGCAGACGGCCGCTGGTATGAAGGTCGCACCGACGCCAAGTATCCGCGTCTGATACAGTATCAGGACACACGCAACACCAAGCCCAGCGACTTCTATCTGCAGGACCGCTCATTCCTGAAGATACGCAACATCCAGCTCGGCTACACCGTCCCGCAGAACCTCACACAGATGATAAATGTGCAGCGCGTGCGTGTATACTGCAGCTTGGAGAACTTCTTCACATTCACAAGCTTCAAGGGCTTCGACCCTGAAGTAAGCGGAATGAACTATCCTACAATGAAGCAGTGCACACTGGGTCTTAACATATCATTCTAACCATTAAGCGAAAATTCATTATGAAAAAGATAACAATATTATCAGCAGCACTTGCCTTGACAATGTCTCTGACAGGTTGCTACGACTTAGATAGATATCCTACCGACAAGCTCTCGTCTGGAACCTACTTTAAGACCGAAGATCATGCCAAGTCGGCAATGATGGGCGTTTACAGCCGTATGCAGGCCGACCACGTATTCGGACTGAAATTCTCTATGGACGTACTGGGCGGAGTAGCCATGGGCTACGACAATCAGTCGTTCCAGAAGTTTGCCTGCGGCACTTACGATATGGCAGATACATGGGTGAACTACCGCTGGACCAACCTCTACGAATCAGTAGCACGTGCCAACATCGTAATCCGCAACGTTGACAACTGCAACATGAGCGACCAGCTCAAGGCTCAATACAAAGCTGAGGCACGATTCATGCGCGCCCTCTTCTACAACGAACTGCTCAACTACTTCGGTGGTGTGCCTCTGTACGACGAGACCACCGACGTTACTACAGAATATTCTGAAATGAAGAAGCCACGCAGCAGTGCCGACGATATTCGCAAGTTCATTATCGACGACTTGAACGAGGCATACAATGTGCTGCCACTGTCGTGGGAGTCGGCCGACTACGGACGCGCTACAAAGTATGCTGCACGTGCTCTTATGGGCAAGATATATCTCTACAACAAGCAGTATACAGAAGCCAAAGAGTGCTTTAAGGATGTAATCGAGCACGGTGGCTACGAGCTGTACAACGACTACGCCGGACTCTTCCTCCCCGGAGGTGACGAGAGCAAAGAGATGATTTTCGCCATTCAGAACATGGGCGGTGTAGGCACCGACTACGGAATGCCTATGTGCTTCTACATGGGTACTCGTGCTTCTTATGGCTCTTGCTGGAACAACGTGATGGTGGCTACAACATTCGCC
Organism: Leyella stercorea; assembly: GCF_021531655.1. The sequence continues at coordinate 5,866 of NZ_JADYUF010000070.1, forward strand.
GACTCGTACGAGTGGAAGGACGGACGCCAGTTCAGCTGGAAGGAATTCTTCAAGGACGACCCCGTAGCCAAAGACTACGAAACCAACGACGCTACTAAGAAGAAGGTGTTCAACTCGACCTTCAAGAATTCAAAAGTAGTTGCATATACTCCGTACAAGGAGAAGCTGCAGCAGATGTACGCCAACCGCGACCCACGTATGGCTGCATCGCTTATCACTCCGTACAGCAGCTATTTGGGATGGTACAAGAACAAGGTGGCTCCAAGTGAATTCGTACTGCCTACAAAGGGTCTTAACGACGGCAATGGCGTAATCCGTGTAAACGGCAACTACGACTGCTACTTGTGGCGCAAGTTCGTTCCGGAAGGCGACATGAACGGTGCAATGAACAACCGTGCCGATACTCCTATCAACTTCCCGCTTATACGCTACGCCGACGTGTTGCTGATGATGGCAGAGTGCGAGTGGGCATTGAACAATGATGCTGTTGCTATTGATTATATCAACCAGGTGCGCCAGCGTCCGTCGGTAGAAATGCCTGCACTGACATGGCAGGGCGAGGAAAGCCCAGTCAACGTGAAGACTCACGACGAAGTGTTCACACGTCTGCGCCATGAGCGTGCCGTAGAACTTGCAGCCGAGGGACAGAGCTTCGACGACATGAAGCGTTGGGGACTGCTCGAGACTCTCAACGGTAAGCCTGAGAAGGAAATTACCGGCTCTATACGCTACACTCATGGTGTTTCAAGCCGCGACTATCTCTGGCCTATCCCGTCGGGCGAACGCGAGAAGAATCCTGAGCTCAGCCAGAACCCAGGTTGGGGTGAGAACTAACAACTGATTGAAACAACACGAATGATCGGTTTTTATAAAATAGTATTTAGGTAAATAATGAAAGGCTGATGGAAGTTATACTATAGCAGGATAACTTCTATCGGCCTTTTGTTTTAGCAGAACTCACGTAATATGAAAAAAGTCATTTTAATATTAGCTGTATTTGCCGCCTCGTTGATGGGTGCAAATGCCTACGAGAAACGCGACTTGCTGCAACGCTCTGCAACAGAGGCTGAGGTTAAAGCCAGTCTTGTGATGGACCAGAAGTGGGTGCCCTACCCTGCCTACTCTGACCGCAATGGTTGGAACAATCTGCTTGGCGACTATCGCGACGACATTATAAAGACAGGCGAGAAATGTCTCGACTACAAGTGGGAGGTGGTTAAGGCAAGCCAATATCTGGAGTTTGAGAAGTCGGGCAGCCGCGACATTATGGAGAAACCCAACAACCGCAACTCTACAGCATTCGGCAAATTGCTTATGGCTGAGCTTGCTGAGGGCAAGGGACGATTCCTAACAGACATTATGGATGGCGTGTTCTACTTCTGCGAGCAGAGCACATGGGCTGAATCGGCCCACCTCGTGCGCTTCCAGAAGTCGGGACGCGCAATACCCGACTATCGCACCGACGTGCTCGAACTGAAGCAGGGTGGACTGGCACAGATGCTATCGTGGACATACTACTTCCTGCACGACCAGCTCGACATGATAGACCCAATCATCTCTATGCGCCTGCGTCATGAATTGCAGAAGCGCGAGCTCGACCCGTTTATCAACCGCACCGACTTCTGGTGGATGGCATGGAAGGAAAGTCCTACAGTTTTTGTAAACAACTGGAATCCGTGGTGCAATGCCAACGCTCTGTTGTGCTACATGCTATTGGAGAACGACCGCGACAAGTTGACTAAGGCTGTTTACAAGTCGATGATTTCTGTAGACCGATACCTTAACTACGTAAAGGCAGACGGAGCTTGCGAGGAGGGTGCTACATATTGGGGACACGCCTTTGGCAAGTTGTTCGACTATCTATCAGAGTTACAGATGATAACTGGTGGCAAGGTGTCGCTCTTCAACAACAAGCTCGTTAAGGATATGGGCGAGTTTGTTGCCAAGTCGTACATAGGCAATGGCTATGCCGTGAACTTTGCCGACGCTTCGGCACACGTAAGCAATTATATGGCTTTGGTGTACCGATGTGGCAAGGCATTAGGCAGCCGTGAAATGATGGACATGGCTGTAGACTGCTTTAAGGAGAAGCCTGAGTCGGTGCCTTCGGTATGGCTCGACACCTACAAGCAGATTGAGGCATTGAAGGTACTTAAGGAGATGAGCCAGGCTAAGGGCGGATATAAGGCAGACGCCTTCACATGGTATCCGCAGACTGAGTTCTGCTATATGCGCAATGCCGAAGCCTTCTTTGCAGGTAAGGGCGGATACAACGACGAGAGTCATAACCACAACGATATTGGCTCGTTTGTGCTCTACTACGACAATACACCAATAATGATTGACGCTGGTGTGGGCACATATACACGCCAGACATTCTCGTCAGAGCGTTACAGCATCTGGACAATGCAGGGCAACTACCACAACATTCCGATGATTAACGGTGTGCCTGAGAAGTATGGCAAGAAGTATAAGGCAACCAATGCACGCGCCGACCGCCGCTCTATGAGCTTCAGCGTGGAGCTTGCCAGTGCTTATCCTAAGGAGGCTTGTGTGGAAAGTTGGGTGCGATCATATCAGCTCAAAAAGGGCAAACTGACGGTAAGCGACAACTTCAAGCTGAGCCAGGCAAAGGCTGCCAACATCGTTAATTTTCTGACATGGGGTGACATCGACATAAGCAAGAAGGGCGTGGTAAACATCAGCGTCAAGGGCGTTAAGGCCCAGCTCAGCTACAATGCCAACACCTTTGAACCGTCGATAGAAACCATCGAACTTACCGACAAGCGCCTCTCTGACGTATGGGGCAATAAAATATACCGCCTCTCGCTGAAGACCAAGACCACAGCGAAAAGCGGCATATACAAGTATGATATAACCAAGAAGTAAAGAATTACATCAATTAGATATCGAGTAGGAGGTAAACACTAATCATAGGTGTTTATCTCCTACTTTCGTATTTACCGACCTCTCACACCACCGTACGTACCGTTCGGCATACGGCGGTTCTATTTTGGATGCCATTCGAGATACGCCCCATTAAAGTAGCATACCCTGCCCTACATATCTTCCAAGGATGGATACCCTTGCCTTTGACTATGCAATTCCCGCTATTAGGGCTTGCTCGGGACTTCCACCCGTTAGACAATGCTCATGCCGAGCGTACAAAAAAACTCGTTGTACATCCTATAAACCTGAGTTCGGGATAAGCGACTGTCGTTTTTCTTGCTATGCCAGATTTCCGATAGGTGCATATTACATTT
>NZ_JADYUF010000071.1 GCF_021531655.1 Leyella stercorea
GAAAAGTCCCACCCCCAGCCCCTCCCCCGTAGGGAGGGGAGTTGTATGCTTTGGCAATCTCACAACTCTCAATTATAGATTCTTAATTCAATAACTGTTATAATAAACCATTTAATGTCCCATTTCCCAACCCTCATTACATACTACTCCCCTCCCTACGGGGGAGGGGTCGGGGGTAGGGCTTTATTTTGTATATTATGAACATAGCCGCTATAGACATAGGTTCCAACGGAGCCAGACTGCTCATAAAGAGTTTCGACGACAACGCACCCGAGTCGTCACGTATACGCAAACTGCTCTTCATCCGCATCCCCTTGCGACTGGGCAAGGACGTATTTGCGCTCGGCAAGATTTCGAAGGAGCGCCAGCGCATGATGATGCACATGATGAAGGGATTCAGCGAGTTTATGCAACTGTACAATGTGGAGCACTTCCGCGCCTGCGCCACGTCGGCCATGCGCGACGCCGAGAACGGCAAGAAGGTGATGCGGCGCATCGAGAAGGCCACGGGCATCCGTCTGGAGATAATACCCGGAGCCGAGGAGGCGCAACTGCTGTGCAACAACCTCGTGGAGAACACCGCCAGTACCGAAGGCAACTATGCCTACGTCGATGTAGGCGGAGGCTCCACCGAAATCTCCTTGCTGCACGACGGCATATTGGCAGAGAGCCACTCGTTCAACGTGGGCACGCTGCGCATGCTTGCCGGAGCCGTGACCCAGGAAGAGCGCAACGCCATGTGCCGCATGCTCGAGAAGTATGCAGAGGAGTTTCCCGACACCAAGATTATCGGTTCGGGCGGCAACATCAACCGTCTCTTCAAGCTGGCGCACGTCAAGGGCGACTCGCGCACGCTGCCCGTGGACACGCTCAAGCAACTCTACGCCGAGCTGGCACCGCTCTCCATCGAGGAGCGCATGCAGCAATACAAGCTCAAGGACGACCGTGCCGACGTGATAATACCCGCTGCCGAGATATTCCTCCTCGTAGCACGGTCGCTCAAGTGCAACGAAATCCTCGTGCCCAACATCTCGCTCGCCGACTCCATTGTAGACGGCATATACAAGAAGAATAAAGAGTAGAAAATCCAAGTATAAATAATGCCCGTTTCAAAACGAGTCCTTTTGCATTCCAAAAGGACTCGTTTTGAGTTGTAAAAGGACTCCTTTTAGGGAGCAAAAGGACTCGTTTTGGAAGCCAAAAGGACTCCTTTTGAAAAGTGGAATGTAAAATGTTGCATGTTATCTCACCATAACACCACAACAACATTTCAACTTTATATTCTTATAATTCGCTGATTTTGTGTGACTTTGCCACGAATTATAAACCTAATAGTGCAATTCTTGCAATGAAAGCATTTTTATTCATCATTGTGTCATTGCTCGCATCGGTCAGTACAATGGCACAGAAGACGAAGTTTGATATCGAAGCCGACCTGCAACGACTTGACTCCGTCGTGGCAAACAGCGCCAACTACGACCGTCAGAAACAGCAGAACATCAATCTCTTAAAGCGCTCCATGGGAGCCTATGTCACCCCTATGGAACGCTACAACTACTATAAGCGCCTGTACGACGAGTACATGAAGTTTGACAGCGATTCTGCAAAGCATTACGCATCGTTGTGCCAGAAGGTGGCAAGCCGTGCCAATATGCCCGACCTCGAACTCATGTCAATATGTATATAGCCATTGAACGTCAATACAATAGAAATAAAAATGACGAAAATGTATTTATGCATTATCTCATACTCTCGGCCATCAACGACATCAGCTGCTCCAACCGCGAGGCTTCGTCGCTGCTGTATATCGTCAACCTGCCATACATCTGTGCCGGCACCGAGCGTGCCTTCAACTATGCCATGCTGTGCACCGAGAATGCCAAGAGCTTTAACAATCAGGGCCGCAGTTTTGACATCGTCAGAGCTCATGCCAAGATAACGCGAGCCTACCAGAAGTGCCTGGAGAATAATATTGTGCTTTGCCTCGTCAGCATGGGCATCACCGACAGCGTCAGCATAGCCGAGTTTCTGCATTATTCGCCGCAGACCATTTACAATTATCGTCTGCGTGTGCGCCATAACGCATGCATACCCGAGAAGAACTTTGCCGACGCCGTCGCACAGATGTATGCCGACGAGTAGGGCTGCTATTCGTTCAGAGTCCAGCGTGTGTCGGGATTGTCGGACAATATGCGCATGCTGAGTTTGCCGCCACGGCAGCTGAGCACAGCCACTGTGGCATCCGTCTTATTGTATCCGCCTCCTACATATACGGGATAGCGGCATCCGTCTACGCCCTTAGGATAGAACTTGGCGTTGTGGGTGTGTGCAGCCAGCGCCACATCGAACGGTGCACGGCTGAGCATCGGACCCCATAGTTCGGTGCAGGGACGGTATTTGTCGGTATTGCCGAATACGGGTATGTGGCTGATGAGCACGTGATTGCGTGCCGCCTTGAACTCGCGGCTTGCCAACTCCTTCTTTATAAACTCCACTTGGTCGTTGCGGAGCTGCGTGAAGTCGTTCAGTCCGCCATACACGGGCGTCGAGTCGGGCTTGTCTTCGCCTAAGTCGAGCAGCATGAACCGGGTGTTGCCACGTGTGAATGCACTGTAGGTCTTGTCGTTGTAGTAGCCTATCTGGTGGTGCATTCCAGCCGAGTAGAAGTTGCGTATCTCGTGATTTCCACGCAGGAAGATAACGGGTTTCTCAGCACCGTTTACCTCATCGGCAAGACTGTGTATCATGCTTATGGCATGCTCGCGGTTGCGCGGTTCGGACAGACAGTCGCCGTTGAATATCACAAAGTCATAGTCGATGTCCTTGCAAAGGCTCTTCAGGTGGGCAAGAGTCTCGCCGTGCTCGTGCAGGTCGTTGAAGACGAGACACGTGAAGTCTTCGTCTTTGATGGCAGGAGTGCGGAATGAGTAGAACGGAGTGCGCAGCGTGTCGGCACCGAAGTGGTTGGAGTAGGCTCCCTTGTACAATATTTCCATTGCACACACGCGATAATAGTAGCGTGTGCCGGGCTTCAAGTTGTCAAGCTTGATGTTGTTCTCTATGTCATAGCACACCTCTTGTCCGTCGAGTATGGTACGTGCGCGCTGTGTATGTTGTGTGTCGGTGCCGTATTCTATCCAGCAATGGCACACGCTGTTGGTCTGGAACATCACGTTCATTGAAGTAGGGGTGGCAAGTTGCAGATAAGGTTGCGTCGTAAGCAGCTTGTCGACGGGTGTTGGCAGCACAATGTCGGCAAAGATAGGGCGGTGGTCGGAGGCGAGAGTGTTCACTACTTCGGAGTGAAGCGTCACGGCAGGCTCGCCGACGTACGGCCTGTACTGTTCCCAACCTTTCTCGGCAGGTCCCGGACGGCGCACATTGCCATAGCTTTTGTACACGGCAATATAGTCGAGACACTCACGTGGATTGTCGGCAGGCCACGATTTGCCTTTGTTGTTGCATATGTAGAAGTTCTTCTCAAGTTGCTTTATGAATGGTGAATCGGGCTGGGCGTTAAGGTCGCCGGCAATGATGAACGGCTTGCTGTATTTCTTTGCAACGTTCTCAATTATGCTTATCGAAGCCATAAGGTCGGCTTCGGTGAGCGAGAGGTGGGTTGCTGCAAATACGTAGTCGTCAAATTCTGCCACGAGCAGCGTACGTGCTTCCTCGCGTCCGGGCAACGCATGCTGTTCGGTTCTTATCGGACGTTTGCGCGAGAGAATGCCGATGCCGTACTTGCCGCCGTCGAAACTGATGGCAGGAGCATACGAAGCATAGTAGCGCATGTGGTCGGCTATCTCGCCAAGCGAATAGGTGTTGCCGGTGCGACGGGTCATGCTGTCAACCTCCTGTACGGCAACCACGTCTGGGTTGATGTCCTCCAGTACGTCGGCTATGCGCTTGTAGTCGAGTTTCTGGTCCATACCAACGCCATGCTGTATGTTGTAGGAAGCTATGCGCAGCTGGCGTGGCAACTTGGATGTGCAGGTCTGTGCCTGCGAAGGAATGGCTGTAGTAATTGCAGCGGGCAACAGAAGCGAGAACAATAAGCGCTTCAGTTGAGTGATTGTTTTGTTTTTAGATATCATTTTTTTGTATTAAGTTATGGTTTTCGAATGGCAAAGTTCGTGATAAAAAACGATAACAGCAAGAAATACACAATGCAATGTTTTAAATTGGAAGTTACAGTAAATAAAAAAGAACAACATTGTCAGGTCTGTTGCTTATGCCTGATAATGTTGTTCTTTTGGCTTTAATTAGTTTGTATACTTTATTGTCTGCACAGACTTTCCACTTCGTCCGTACTCAAACCGGTCATTGATGCAATGACATCAATATCCATGCCTTTTGCATACATCATTTTTGCCACCATTGCAATGCCTTCAGCACGTCCTTCTTCTCTTCCTTCAGCACGTCCTTCCTCTCTTCCTTCGGCACGTCCTTCTTCTCTTCCTTCAGCACGTCCTTCTTCCTTTGCCGTATCCAACGAGTTCTTAATGTCTCTATAAGCCTTAAGACTGTCTTCGTATTCGCGCAGTTCTGTAGGAGAGAAGCGGGCAATAGCAGCAGCATTAAACAACTTTGTGAAGATTTTTTCACGTAAAGACGGTGGGCGATTGTCAAGATGCGAGAGGTTCTTAAGCACATACATCCATTTGTCAGACAATGATGTGAGCTCTTCATCAGTCTTGTCAAAACGCCCGACTTCAACATACTTGAACATCAACTTGGCATTGAACACCTTGTTGGTTTTGGTATCCATCAGGGCTATTGTGTGGATTGTGTCCGAACTGTCGAATGCTTCATCACTCATTTTGAAATTGAGCAATGCAACGACATAAACCTTTTTAAGGCAGAAATTCCAGTCAGATGCTTTAGGTGCCTGCTCTCTTATTGGAAAGGTAGAGTAGAACAGCGATCTGTCTTTGAAGAAAGTCTGGTAGGCATTCTGCATTTCTACAATGAACTTTTCGCCTTGCTCGTTCTCGCAATAGACATCGAATATTGCCTTACGCTCGGTATATACATCGCCCACATTCTCACTGTTGAGATACTTAACGTCCTTTATCACCTCCTCTCCATTGAAGAGAGAGTTGAGAAAGTTGATAAGCAACTCCTTATTGGGGTCAGTACCGAAGATTCGCTTAAAGCCGAAATCGGTCAGCAAACTTATATATCGTTCTTCTGATTGTCTCATAACTGATTGTATTATAGCCTATGGCAAAGATACAGCAATAAATCAGAATAATCAAACTTTTGCAAGAAATTATACGAGAATTAGACAAATGTTTACTTCCAAAACAAACCATCCATTATCTCGTAACGTTTCTCCATGTTCGGGTCTTCCTTTACAAATGTGTTGGCATCGATTTGCAGAACAGGAGCGATAGTCTTGCCGTTGGTAGTTGGCCATTCAACGAGACCGAGACCATTGGGGTTGCCTGTCTTCACGAAGTTGACGTAGTAGTTGCTGAATATGTCAGATATTACGTAGTCTTCAGGCTGCCAATCGTACACACGATTGGTAGGAAGTGTGCCCATGGCATACTCGATGTCGGCTGAGTGTACAGCACCGAGAGCACGCGGAACGGCAGGAGTGTCAGCTGTCTTTTCCTGAACTCCACCTGCAAGACCTGCCACCTTGTCCTTCAATACCATGTCGGGACGTGGATGGCAGTAGCGATAACGATATACTGGCTGACCGCCTGTGAGCTTGTGCATGTTTCCCCATTTCCATGTAGAGTAGTCGAGGAAGATGTCGCCTGCGAGATTGTTGCCCGGCTGTCCCATAACGTCAGCGTCGGTGTTGAAGCCGTAGAGCTGGAAGAGTTGGTCGGTAGCGTCGCCGTAGATGGCACGGGCAGCTTCCTTCAAATTCTCTATTGTGGCAGGTTTGCCACGCAGAATGAACATGGCGTTCATCTCCTGGTTGTTGCCACCGATGAGCAATGGCACCTTAGTCTGCTCACCATTGGCGAACACATCGTATGGTTGCTTTGTCCAGAAATATCCGTCGACGTTGTATGTAGGAACGCTCTTCACGCCAGCCTTGCTCATAAGTTCCTCTGCCGACATTGCGCGCATCTCCTTGATGTTCTTGCATCCGATCTTCTTGGTCATCTCCACGCCCTGGGTTTCAGCCTCCTTGAGTGTGGCAACCTTCTTCGTGCCTATAACCGAACCGCTCGAACCCATAGCCTGAGCGAACAGTCCGTGGCACAAAGGCGATGCCATAAGCGAGCTTACCGACATCGAACCTGCCGACTCGCCTACAATAGTGATGCGCTCAGGGTCGCCTCCGAAGGCTGCGATATTGTCCTTAACCCATTTGATGGCAGCCACCTGGTCGAGGAAACCGTAGTTGCCCGAGCCTTTGTACGATGTCTCCTTAGAGAGCTGGGGGTGAGCAAAGAATCCGAAAATGCCCTCGCGATAGTTGGCTGTTACTGAAATAATGCCCTTGCGAGCCATAGCGTCGCCTGCATAGCGAGGCTCACTTCCACTGCCGCACATCAGTCCGCCGCCGTTGAAGTAGATGAGTACCGGAAGGTGTTCGTTCATCTTCTTGGCAGGAGTCCAGATGTTAAGATACAGACAATCTTCGCTCATCTTCTTCGTGCCGAAGTTCATGTCGCCGAAGATATTCTCCTGCATAGGGTTGGGACCGAACTCCTTGGCTTGGCGCACGCCCTGCCATTTCTCTACAGGCTGAGGTGCTTTCCATCGCAAATCGCCCACGGGAGGTGCTGCAAAAGGTATGCCCTTGAATGTCTTTATGCCCGATTCGTTGAGGCCTTCGAGTGTGCCTTCAGCGACGTTCACCTTTGTCGGTTGTTGTGCAAACAGTACTCCAGCGAGCAATGTAAGCATGAATGTCAGAAATGATTTTCTCATACGTATAATGATTTAGAGTTTTTGATGATGTCCTTTTTTTGTTATCGGTTCAACTTTCAAATGCTGCTTATTCAGTTTCAATCTACAAATTTATCCTTTTTCTGTTACAATCTACTTATACCTTATATATATTATGGCTGCCTATAGTGCAATTTTAAACTATTTCAAGATGTTGGGAGGCCGATAAACCTCCGCAGTTATGTTAGAAGTTGATGTGAGCTGCAAACTCTACAGTGAACGGACGGATATAAGATCCAGCCATGAGGTAGTTCTTGTAAGCCGATACGTCCTCGATGATGTCGGCAGAACCGATGCTGCCCGAGCAACCCTTCTGGTTGAGGATGTTGACAACGTTGACAGAGAAGCCTACGTGCTTGTTCATGTTATAGTCGACACCGCCGAATGTTTCCCAACGTCCGTTGAAGTAGAGGCTGTTGGTCTTGTTGATGTACTGCTTGCTCTGATAGCGGAAGCTTGCCCATACGCGGAACTTGTCGAACTGATAACTCGGGTCGAGCTCGATGATTGTCTTGCTCACGCCGGTAGTGATCTTGTCGTTGAAGTTGTACTTCTTGGATGTGCCGTCGCTGAAGTTGGGTGTGATGTCGAAGTTCTTGTACTTCGGGTTCTGCAATGTCAGCAATCCGTGGAAGGTGAATCCCTTGAACGGAGTGAGCACTACGTCGGTGGTCCAGCCCATTGTCTGCACGTCGTTGGTGATAGGTATTGTCACTACGTCAGACGAGTTGTTGGGGTTGGTGAACTGTGTGCAGCTCTTGTAATTTGACTGCTGGATGAGCGAAACCTGCGAAACGAGCTTCATCCAAGGTGTGTTCCAGAATATACCGGCACGTCCCAGGTGGATGTTAACGGCGTCGAGGATTGGCATGTACGGTCCGGCGAAGTCCTGTGAGTTAGGATGCTGCATGGCGTAAACATATGCATTCTTGCCACCCATAGCGTAGTATTCGCCGCGTACACCTGCCGAGAGCCACCAGCAGTCGGTCACCTGCCAGTCGTCAGAGAGGTAGATTGCCGTCTTTGTCTCGTGTCCGTCGTAGTACTCGCCACCCGTGTTGGCTGCAAACTCCTGGCTTCCGTTGTGGTTGAGCCAAGCCGGATTGGACTCGATAGTGTGGGCATATACACCCGTACTGGCCTGAATGCCCTGGCGGTTCCACCAGAAATTGGCACCGATACGCCATGAGTGAGCGTGGTCTTTGCTCTCGCCCGTGAGTTCGGCTGTGGTCATCCAGTCGCGCTCGTAGCCTATGTCGCGCAGCATATAGCGTGAGTTGTAGTTGCCCTCGAAGGCGTATTCCGTATCAAATTAGCAATAACATAGGAGGCTATGGCGTCATTATAGGAGGCTATGGCGCCCCCGCCGTAGCCTGAGCGGTTATTCCTCCTAACCCCATAAAATTCCCGTCGTTTTCGGATGTAAAAACAGTAGTTTTCCAAAAGGACTCCTTTTGCCCTCCAAATGTACCCCTTTTGCCCTCCAAAAGGACTCCTTTTGCCTCCCAAATGTAATCCTTTTGCAGTCCAAAAGGACTCCTTTTCACAACAGACACAATCCGTCCCCTCCGCCATTCCCTCCGTCTTATATATATAATATAATGTGTAGACACTCTCAAAACACCATGAATTGCAAACAACTGTTAAAATACTGATAAAATTAAGCATTTTCTCAGTGAAAGTTTTGGGGATTCAAATAAAAGTCATACCTTTGCATCCGCTTTCTAGAACGAACGAAACCTCAAGCAAAACGAGATTGAAAAGCGTTCTGGAAAAGCGAATGAAGAAAGAGTTCTTTGAAAAGATTTACATAAGACAGATAAAGTAGTACAAGAAGCGAGAATGAAGAAATTCGT
>NZ_JADYUF010000072.1 GCF_021531655.1 Leyella stercorea
GTGGGGCATTGTGGGGCTTATTGTTTTTTTACTTCAACCCCTCAAGTAGCGGCTTCAGTCGTGCATCGCTTGGGCGCGGAGCGTTGTACTTGTACATACGGCCCTCACGGTCGTAGATGAGGAAGAACGGGATGCCGTTTACGTTGAGCGACTGAGCGAGCGTGCCCTTAGCGTCGATAAGCAGGTTGCCCTCAAGTCCGAGCTGTGCCACCTTCTTCTTCCATGCCTCAACATTAGAGTCGATAGAGATTGAGAGGAACACTACGTCCTCGTTCTGCAAGTCCTTCTCAATAGCTTTCAGGTGAGGTATCTCCTTGATGCAAGGCACACACCACGATGCCCACATGTCAATGTAGACATACTTGCCACGGAACTTTGCGAAGTCCACCTTGTTGCCGTTGAGGTCGTTCAGCACCACATCGGCAGGGAACATATTGCCCGACACTGTAGCCTTACGCTTCTTGAACTCGCTGAGATACTTCTTGTCGAGACCATAGCGCTCGGTGAGCAATGTAAGCTCGCTGAGTCCCTCGTCATAGTTTACGGCATAGCGGAATGTAGTGATGTACTTGTTGAGCAACACATCCTCAATGCGCAGTTTGAGCAATGCGTCCTTCACCGAATTCTCTACAGCCGATATGCGCTCGTCGAGACTGCCTTGCGGCAGCGACGCAAGCACCACACGCGGAGACGAATCGAATGCCGATGACATTGGGCAATCTACAGCCGGAGCTATACGCTTAGCCTCAGCAGCGATGTCTACGCCCACGTCCTGCGGCATACGTCCTGTAGCAAAGCGCAGGTTCTCCATATTCTCAAAGCTGAAGGTCGAAGCCCACAGGCGCAGATACTGGGTTGTAACCGCCGACGGACGACAAACCCGTATCAAGCTGTCGGCAATGGCAGGATAACCAAGCACCAGACTCTTCAGAGCCTCAGCCTGCATTGTCTTGCCCTCCATCCACAGCTGCTTGCTGCGAGCCACACTGACATCGTTAAACGCTACGAGAGCCTTGGTGTCGGCATCGGCCTTGTTGAAGTCGATGTTGCCCTCGGCATCGATAGTCATCGACAGATTGGCTGCATCCTTCTTTACGGTCAGATGTACCGGCACAATGTTCTGACGACGGTTTGCCACAGCCACCACCTTATATATATTATATGGCGAGACTGGTGTATTGGCAAGAATCTTCTGTCCGTTTACCGATACAGAGTTGGGCTGCAACGACGACACTCCTACGGGCATCACGTAGAGTTTCAAGTCGGCAGGCACACTGCCACGTAGCGTGCCTGCTATCTTGACCGACTGCGCCATCATGCCAGCCGAAGCAAGCGTCATGAATGCAGCAGTCAATATTGTTCTTAACGTCATATTTGTATTTTTATTGTTAAGCATTCAGCATTACTGAACACTCGGTTTGAAGATGATAGACGAGATGCGTCCGGCGCAACCCTTGTGTACCTCAACCGGCTTGACATTGGCACTGTTGTCGGTGCGCACGTCCTTACAGTTGTAGATGTAGAAGTTGCCACGCTTGGTGCTCTTGTCGTAAGTACCGACGAGGAGCTGGTCGTTGGTAGCATTCAGATCGACGAATGTCACCTCCTCGTTGCTGCCGAAGTCGATGGCATACTGATCCTTCTGAGGCAATGACTTTGTTGCTACGTCGGGCAGATAGACGTAGATGCGGTTGCCGAGCGCATAGAAATAGCGCTTCTGATTGAACGACACTACAAACGGAGTACCCTTGGCAGGAACAGCAGTGTTGGCATCGGCTTCTATCTTCTGCGACTGGAACTTATCGGTAGTACCAGCCCATGAGTTGCCTGCAATAAACTCCCAGATGTATACTTCGCCTGTCGACTTGTCCTTCGAGAAGGTGTATACCGGCAGATTGTAGTTGGCATCGTAGCCGTAGTTGCAGAACACGGTAAGCAGCTCCTGACCTTCAGGCAGATTGCCCACAGCATCAAATTCGCCGGTGTTCATGTTCTGAGCCTTGGCTACGTTGGTATTGTAGTCAACCAAGTAGGTGTTGGTAGAAACCGATCCCCACATGCTCATCTTCGATGGGATGAAAGCGTCAGCTCTTAGTCCCTTGAAGGTGTCCTTGCTGTACGAGAACATGTACTGCACATTGACATGCACAAACTCGCCGGTGGTCTTGTCGTAGGCGTAAGGTGCGTACGAGTCGGGCAGGAACGACGAAGCGCGGAAAGTCGACGATGTCTCACCGTAGTTGATAGCGGTGATTACGGTAAAGTTGTTCGGGTCGATGACATAGCAGTGGTCGTCGGTCGACACCATTACACGTGTAAGCGACTTAGGCCATGTAATGCTTGCAAGCACGGCATTCACCAGATGGTCTTCCGACACGTCGGGATTCATCTTGTTCAGACAGTGTTCAATCACAATCTCTTTCTGTCCGGCTGCCACCTCCTCAGAAGTGAGTGTCTTGACGAAGCTCAGATTGCCCTTGCCGTCGGCATCGGTCGATGTGATGAGATAACCCTTCTCGAAGGTACGGTTCACATTGACCTTATACTCTATCACCTTGCCCACCTGTCCGTCGGTAACAGCCAGATGAACGTAGTATGTGCCACCCGATGTGAACTGATAGTTGAGCGTAGGCTCGGTGCTCACCTCTTCGAGCTTGCCCTTTGCGCCATTGATGTATGTGCCCACCTGCCACTTGTACTGCAGATTTGAAGCGTCGCCCGAGTACGACACCTGTGGGTCGATGACACAATCATTGCCAAGATACAAGTTGTATTCGGGCATTTCGCTACCGTTTGCGTTCTGTATAGTCAGCGTGGGCAGTTCTCTTGTAGCCTCCGTACTGTCATCGCTGATACACGACACCATACCAAGCGACAGGCTCAACGCGAGGGCTATTGCTGTAAATATGTTTTTTCTTTTCATTTTGTTCGCTTTTTTATTGTTTCACCTCATCAGTTTACAGAAGGCGTCTTCTGCCACTCTATGTCGTCCTTGTGGTCGTTGTACATAGGTATGAGCACATACTTGGTCAGGATAGATTCGTACATGGCAAACGGACCCTGCATGGCCTTGGCCTTGACAAAGTATTCGCCGTAAGCCGTAATAAGCTCGTTGTACACGTCCTTGTTGGCCTTGGGCATAAGCTCATAGAAATACTTGAAGAAGAGCTGTGCGTTCTCAAACGAGTATTTTGGCAGACCCGTATAGGTAGACCACCAGTCGGGACGTTCTGTAATGCGGAAGTCGGAATAGCGCACGGTGAATGTCTTCTGACCTGTAGGACGAAGCTGGTCGTTCATGCCAATCTCAATGCGCAGCTTCTTCTCCTTGGTCTGAATCTCATCGTCGTGACCGCGCAGAAGCATAATCTTCACGGTGTCCTTTGTAGCGTTGGCTGCTATCTCGGCACGGGCGATGGTAAAGTTCACGCCTTCTACCATGTCGGTAGAATCGGCCACCACCTTGATGTCAATCTTGCGGGCTTCGCTCTTGGGCACACCCATAAGCGTCACAGGTATGGCTATCTCGTGCTCCTGTGCAATGTCATAGCCGAAGTTGTAGGTTATTACCGAGTCGGCAGAGTAGTTGCTGTTGGTGTAGTTGAACGATACCGAGTCTATCTGACCCGTATCATACAGCTTATAGTCCTCCTCGCAACTCACAGCCACCACTGCAGTGGCAGCAAGAGCAAGTGCAAATATCTTGTTTTTCATTTTTATTGTCTCCTATTATAACTTTAGTTTCTATAGTTAAATTCGTCTACCGGGATAGGCAGCACGTATATATTCTCGCTTGCCGGAATGGTGCGCAACTCTACGTTCGACTGGATGTCGCGGTTCAGACGCTTCATGTTGTACCATACCTGTCCCTCGCCGAACATCTCCTTGTGATACTCGTTGAATATCATCTCCTTGGTCAGAGTCTTACCGGCACGCAGTGCGGGCAGTCCTCTCGACGAAGTCTCAGCCTGGAAGTATTCGAGCGCCTTGTCATAATTCTTGTCGAGCAGAGCCTCGGCAGCTATGAGATACAGCTCCGACACGTGCAGGATGTTGATGCCGTCGATGCGATCCTTCCAGTCTTTAGGTGCCATCTCACGCTCGTCGAGTGTATAAATGTCGACGGTCTTGTAGAGGTTGACAGTCTGGTTGCCCTTCTTGAACCACTGCAGACGGAAGTCCTGCGATGTGGCATCGATGTCCTGGGCATAAACCTTGTCGTAAGGCATCGGATGGCTTACGCCCGACTCGTCGGTGTAGGGATTGAACGAGTGGAACGACTGGAAGGTGTACAGATAGCTCTTCACGGTCTGCAGATAGCTTGTAGAGTAGAGTCCCCACAGTGTCTCGCAGTCGGACAGTTTGCCGGCGAAGACATTCTGCACCTCGTTAGGCTCTACCAACGGGAACTTCTTGCTGTCGATGACCATCTGTGCATACTTGGCAGCATTGTCCATGTCGCCCTGCATCCAGTATACCTTGGCAAGCATGCCGAGCACTGCGTAATAGTTGCAGTGGGTCTCGCGGAAGTTCTGGAACTTGAAGTACTGGCCGTTGTTGCGCGGATAGACGATTGCATCCTTCTCCTCAGCGAGCAGCTGCTCAGCCTCCTGGAGGTCCTTGATGATAAGGCTGTACACCTCGCCCACCTTCTTAAACTCATTTATCTTAGCCTCATAGGTAGTGGTGTAAGGAATGCCACGCTTCGTAGGGTCGGTTGAGCAGAACAGGCGCAGCAGGTCGAAGTGCAAATAGGCACGCACAGCCAGCATCTCACCCTTGTAGAGATTGTAGAGCGGGAAATCGGCTTTCTGCTTCTCCTGAAGATTCTTCAGCACGTTGTTGGCGTAGCCGATGGTCTGATAGGCTGTAGCCCAGATGCTTGCCAGACGGTTGCGCAGATAGTCGTCGTCGTTATACTGATACTTGGCGAGGGCGTCCGAGCCTAATGCGTCGTTGCTGTTAGCCAAGTCTTGCGCCATCACGTCGGTAAGTCCCCAATAGAGATCCATGCCGTAGAGCGAGCCCGACTGCATGGTGCCGTACACTCCATATATGGCAGCCTCAAATCCGGCAGGAGTCTTAAACTGGTCGGCTTCAAGATTCTCGCCTTTCGGACGAACATCCAGGAAGTCGTTGCACGATGTAAGAGCGGTGGTGCCCAGAAGGAGGGCAAACGCCAGTCGTGCTATATGTTTGTTGAAATGTGTCTTATACATTATAATATATGTTTTATTGTTGCAATATATTTATATAGTATCCCTATTGCCAGCGGCTTAGAATGTCAGACTTGCCGACATGTTGATGCTGCGGCTGAATGGGTAAGATGTACCACGCTCGTACTTGGCGGATGTGATGCGGAAGAGATCCTCGGTGCCGATGCCCAGATACATCTTCTGGATGTGCAGCTTCTTGAGGAATGTCATCGGGACGTTGTACTGCAAGTAGAGGCTTGAGAGCCACAGCTCGTCGTCCTTCTCTACGAAACGATCGGTATATACGCTTGTGTTGCCAGTTGCCTTAGCAATGTCGATGTATGGCTTCACGTCGCCCACGTTGGTCCAGCGGTCGGTGAATGCACGCACGTCGCAGTTCTTGCGTGGGTTGACATTCTCAACCTTCAGGGCACGTGTAGAGTTGTACATCTCGCCACCGAAACGATATGAGAAGCTTGCTGTGAGCGAGAAGTTCTTGTACTGCAACATTGACGAGATGCTACCCTGCAATGTTGGGTTGGTATCGCCACACGACACCTGGTCCTTCGAGTCGTACTTGTAGGTGTAGCTACCGTCCTTCTTGATGAATATCTCGTTGCCGGTAGCGGGGTCGATACCTGCCGAGCGCACAGCATAGATTGCCGACGGCGACTCGCCCTCACGATACTGGAACAGTGGCGACGACGAAGCAATGTTGGTAGAACCGTCTGAAGAGGTAAATCCTGATGCGTTCTGCTCGTTCATACGCTTCATGGCGTCAGAGATGTTGTTGATGGTGGTCTTCGAGTGCAGGCCGTTTACCGAGAGGCTCCACTCCAAGTCTCTTGTCTTGATAATCTTGCCCCACAATGAGAACTCGATACCGTTGCTGGTCTGCGAACCGAGGTTAGCCTTCACGCTTGTTGTTCCTGATGATGGCGGAAGCGAACGGTCGATGAGCATGTCGGTGGTCTTCTCGTTGTACACGTCGAAGTTGACGTTCAGACGGTCGCCGAACAATGAAGATGTGATGCCGACGTTGAGCTTCTTGGTAGTCTGCCATTTAAGGTCGGGGTTGGCCATACCCATAGGTATTGCGCCCACTCCGGTGTACGACAGATAGTCGCTGTTGTACTTGTATGTGGTCACGGCCTGATATGAGCTGAACTTCACGCTACCTGTGTAGCCGTAGCTGCCACGCAGACGCAATGTGTTAATCCAGCCAAGCTTCTTAGCGAACTCTTCATTATGAATGTTCCATCCGGCACCTACCGACCAGAACGGAGCATAGCGGTGGTCGCTACCGAACTTTGACGAACCCGAAACACGGTAAGAGCCGTCGAGCACATAGCGGTTCTTCCACATGAAGTTGGCTGCAAGAAATCCACCCAAGCTTGCCGAGAGGTCCTCGCTTCCCGACGGTTTGCCGCCGTCAGGATAAGTTGTGGCGTATGCAATGTCGTTCTGCTCGTCGCTCAGGAAGCCTGTAGCAACGAGTGTGCTTGATGTCGACTTCGAGCGCTTTATCTCACCACCAAGGTTGAGGGTGAGCATGGTGCCGTCATTGTCGAAGTTGTGGATATAGTTGCCCACGAGCTTGGCAGCCCACTGGTCGGAACCGGTGTTGCCGAGTGTGTACTTGCCCTTCTGCGAAATGTTGGTCACGTTCTTGAAGTCGTGCGAGTCGGGCGAGCGGAACACGTCGCTTGTGCCACGGCTTGTATTGTACGATCCCTGGGCTGTAATGAAGAAGTTTGGCTTGATGTTGTAGCGCACGTCGAGCGAAACCTGCTGTGTGCGCGACTGCGACTTGTCGAAGCTGCTCAACGATGCCTCATACAGAGGGTTGTTCATCTCGTACGACAGCTCTGAGCGCAGGTTGCCATACTGGTCGTAGGGCGAATCGTAGGGGTTGCACTCCAAGTAGCTTGAGAATGAGCCGTACTTAGACGAGTTGGTGTTGAGCTGGTCGTGCGAGGCACGGAGCGTGATGACGAGGTTGTTTATGGCTGTATACGAAAGATATACGTTCATGCCATAGCGTGTACGGCCGTCGTCCTTCATCACACCCTGAGTGTTCTGATAGTTGGCGTTGACGTTGTAGTCAAGACCCGAACCGCGTCCTGAAATAGAAAGTGAGTGGTTGTGCGAGAAACTGTTGCGCACAGGCTTCGACTTCCAATCGGTGTCGATGCCGCTTGTCACCAAAGCGAGTTTCTCAAAATAGCTCTCGTCGAGCTTGCCAGTCTCGCTCTTGTAGAGTCCGGCACGCTTCTCAAGCTCCAACTTCTGTGCTGCATTACAATAGTCGTAGCTGCTCAGGTCGGCAAAACTTAACTGAGGAGTTACAGTATAGCGTATGCGTACGGGCGACTGGCTCACGCGCTTGCGCTCGATTACGATAACGCCGTTGGCAGCGTTCTCACCGTAAAGTGCTGTAGCCGAAGCGTCCTTAAGAATGTCTACACGCTCAATGTCGTTGATGTCCATGTCGTAGAGTGCCTGAAGGCTCTGCTCCACACCGTCAATCACGATAAGCGGTGCGTTGAGTCCCACCTCATTGCTTGTAGAAAGCGATGTGGTGCTACGTATTACGAGGTCGGGCACTGCGTTAGGGTTTGAACCCGCAGCATTGTTCTGTGCAATATTCAATGACGGGTCGAGGGTGGCAAGTGTCTGCAAGATGTTATTAGGCGCAACCTTCATAATCTCGTCGCTTGTAACAGTCTTGGCAGCACCGGTGAAGGTCTGCTTCTTACGTGTGAAGTAGCCGTTGACCACAACATCGCTAAGAGTCTTGGAGTCGCGCTTCAACACGACCTTCATCTCATGACCTGCTGTCACAGTCTGGGTCTCCATACCGATGTACGACACCTGTAGTTTCTGTTTCTTCAGTTCTACTGACTTGAAACTGAATCTACCGTTTACGTCTGTGATAGTAACTACATTTGCGCCCACGATTCTCACCTGAGCACCAATGAGCGGTTCGTTGTCATCAGCAGAATAGACTACACCGCTAATGCTGTTACTTTTTACCTTACCATCATTAACCACAACAGTCACGTTGTCTTGAGCTTGGGCAGTAGCGGGAGAAACCATTCCCCCTAATCCCGCCAAGCCGATGGCGAACAATACTTTCTTTTGCATTGGCTGATTTTATTAGTTTACTCAAGTTTCGGATTTAGAATTCAAGCCGTTTGAGCATACTCTCTAAGTGCAGCCAATCTCTTGTCATT
>NZ_JADYUF010000073.1 GCF_021531655.1 Leyella stercorea
CAAATGTAATATGCACCTATCGGAAATCTGGCATAGCAAGAAAAACGACAGTCGCTTATCCCGAACTCAGGTATTTAGCTCCCCAACCATATAAACCATCTATAAACTTTCCTCTCCCAAATGAAGAGAATAACAAAACCTGTATCTCTGAAAACTATTGTCCTAATACTTTTTTCAGCCAAGGCATTATCAGCTCATGCTTGAAATAATGCGATGGCGGATCTACATTAGCCGACTTGAAGAATGTGGGCGCATCCATTCCTTCCTGCAATGCCTTGACGTCCTTGCGGTTGGCAGGATCGGCAAACTTGGGATAATGATGACACTCAACATTATGGGGTTTTCCACTTGTTCGGTATGCCGATTGTACAAGATGGAAATCGCGGTCCAATCCTCCTTCTGTGAAGATAATTGGACGCGGGGCAAGCGATGCTGCCACATCCGGGAAGTTGAAGTAATGCCAGTAATTAGGAATGAGATGACGTATGGAGTTAGGGAAGGGACGGCGCATGTTAGCATTGGGCTTTGTCATAACCAATGCTCGTTCCTGAGTCTGACACAGGAAGTCATTGTACACAAATGCGTAGATGTCCTTATCCAATGCGCCCAAAACCATCATTGGCTCTGTACCCAACGAGAAACCGCTTACCACAATACGGTCCTTGCGAATATCAGGTTGCTGTTTCATCCACTGCAACACCTGCATATCCAGAAACGACGTATAGCCCAACCAATGCCAACCCATTTCGAGCAAGAAGCGCGATACGACATCGTAATCGTAGTTGCTACCGTTCTTGAAACGTTCCAAGTCGGAAGTCTCACCTGCAGCAGCATTATCTACAGCTACAGCTATATAACCGGCCTTGACCATATCGAGCGCCATGCACACCTTGGGGTCTTTGTAATTTTCATTGAATTTGGCATCTACACCAGGCTCACCAGCCAATCCTTCCTTGGTACGGCCTGAACCTGGTATGCACAACACAGCAGGTAGCGGCTTCTTGGCATTGTCGGGGCGCAAAACCAAGAAAGTTCCAACAGCCTTAGGCATAGGATAGAACTCCCACTTTTCGAGCGTATAACCGTCACGAGGTTCCGAAGCGATGCGCTTGGGTGCGGGCTGTCCCTTCACCTCGGGAAAGTTCATCAAGTCAGCCATCGCATTGCTCAGACGGTTTTGCCATACCTTGAATTCCGTCTTCGACATGCCTTCTTTGTAAGCACAACGAGGAGTTGTCTGCTTCAACATCTCGTGTACTATAGCATAGGTGCTGATTTCGCGTCCGTCAGCACGGTTGGCGTGATTCACAG
Source organism: Leyella stercorea (assembly GCF_021531655.1). The sequence goes on from NZ_JADYUF010000073.1 coordinate 1,312, forward strand.
GATAGTTCTGCGAAACTGCATCTTGAGCCCAGCTACCAGCGATACACCCCAAAAAGCCGAGTAAAGTAAGTAATCTTTTCATTGTCTATTAAGTGATGTCGAGAAAAAGGGGACTAAATACGATTTAGCCCCCAACCATATAAACCATTTCTCAAAGAGAAGAAAATAAAAACAGAAGCATTTGATACGCCTACCAAAGGTTCTCGCCTGCTTCCGTTTCTGACAGTCAAGTCAGCGCTTGCTTGCGACATGCTATTTCAAGACAAGCGGATGACTTGCAAACTTTCACATATTTATATTCCTATTTTACTTTTATGCAGGCTTCTTAGTAGCCGGGATTCTGCTGGTCAGCCAATTCCGCGTCTGAACCCAACAAGCCCTTGTCGAGAGGCCAGAGGAGCAGGTGCTCATCCTGTGTTGTTCCGTTCAGCACTGGAACATTTGTCTCTATAAGGTTGCCGTTGATGTCAGTCATCCATGGATTGTTGGCAGTGTCAAGACCAAAACCAAGACATCCCTCAGGCTGGAATACGAAGTGATCATTCTGTGTGCCACCCTTAACGGTTGTCAGTCGACGTAGGTTCCACCAGCGCTGACCCTCAGCTACGAACTCCTTATCCCACTCACGCATCAGAGCGGTCTCGTTAGCCTTGAAGTCGCCTGCAGTGTAGCCATAAACGTCCTCATCCCATTTGTCGCCATAAGCACGCTCACGTATCTTATTGATATACTTCACTACAGCTGCGTTGTCGCCAGCATAGTTGGCACACTCAGCGGCATATAGATAAGCCATAGCCAAACGATAAATAGGCATGTCAACCACCATCTGATAGGTAGTGCTACCACTTGGTATTGACGGACGGAACTTGCAAACGAATGTACCAGCCAGCTTATGCTTGCCATCCTTCGGGTCGAAGTTATCAAGATAGTTAATGCCGTTGTCGCGCTCCTCCTGAGTGAGGTTCCACTGCGGATAGAACATGTTGATACGTGAGTCGTTCTCGTCAAACTGATAGTAGAGAGAGTTCTTGTAAGTGTAGCGGCAAGGACCGAAGTTACACTTGTCCCAAATCTCGATATTAGCCGACTTGCCTGTCTCCTTATTGTACCACTGACCGAAACGGTTGGCTACACCCTTAACATGTCCCCAGCCTTCCTGGTCCATATTGGTCCAATAGTTGAGGTATGAGGTACCTGTGGTTCTCGCCCAGAGCAACTGGAAAGGAGGTACGTTATAGTAAGCACCGTCGTTCTCGCTGCTATAGCATACGCTGAATATCGACTCCTTGTTGTGAGGCTTTGTCCACACGCTGTAGTAGTCGCTCTGCAGGTCGAAGCCATAGTTGTTTATCACATTGTTGAAGTAAGTAGCAGCTGTAGCCACATCAGCAGCATTAGCCTGATGGTCGCCAGTCTCTACCTTACCCGACCAAAGATATACCTCACCGGCAAGCATCTCTGTAGCAGCCTTTGTCCAGTAGTAGTCCTTGCTTGAGCTCCTGTACACATAGTCGGTCTGAGCGAAGTAGTCCAACGAAGTCTTGATGTCTTCCTTAATCTTATTCAAGGTCTCTTCGGCAGTACTTCTGCCCTTATAGAGCAGGGTTGCCTCATAGTTGCCAAGGATTACATCAGGCTCAGTGCGCAATACTACGCCACCATACATACGATACATCTGGAAATATGAGAATGCACGATAGCCGTAAGCCATACCGAGCAGTCCGTTCTTCACCTTGTCGCTGAGCACGTTGGTATTGTTGCAACGATAGATAAGCTCGTTGATATTAGCAATGAAGCCGTAGTAGCCACCGAAAGTGCTGAACTGCGGATGGTCGGCATCATAGATGTTCTGCAAAGGCTCACTGTTAAGAATTCCAGAGCCGTCGATTGTAGCCATCTCAAACACTCCCGAACGCAACTCGCCTGCATAGAACAGCACGTTTGAAGCGTTGGCTGAGCGGAACTGATTTGAAATGGCAGTGATGAATCCTTCAAACTCAGTCTGGCTTCCCCAGAACGAGCTGGCACTGAAGTTGTCGATAGGCTTATAGTCGAGATTACAAGATGTGGTCAACACGCTTGCTCCCGTCATAAGGCCAATTGCCAAAGTCTTTATATATTTGTTCATATCTTAATCAATATTTAAATATAGTGTATAACCATTGTTTAGAATTTGACATTAAGTCCGAAGAGCAGTGTACGCGGCACGTTGTATGTACCACCCCAACCTGCTGTGTTACCGCTTGTATAAGTGGTGTTGTCAGGCAATGGAATTGTACATGACTTGATGTAGCCAAGGTTCTGGCCAGTTACCGACACTGTTATGCCCTGACAAGCTAACTTCTGGCAGATGCTCTTTGGCAGAGCGTATGAGAGCTGCAACTCGCGGCAAGCCAAATAGCTACCGTTCTGTGTGAAGAACGAGTTGGTACGAATGTAGTTATCGGTACCATACTGCGAAGCCCATACCACGCGCGGATACTTGGCACCGGGGTTGTCTGGTGTCCATGTGTCGCGTACAGCGTCGTTGAATGACATTGCGCCCTGACCCTCACCAAGCCAGAAGGCTATGTTAGAGTCGTATACCTGGAAGTCGAAGCCCATATCGAAGCGTGCATAGAGCGACAGACCCTTCCATGTCAATGTGGTGTTGAAACCACCTGTCCACTTCGGAGTAAGGTTACCGAGCACCTTGCGGTCCTTTGACTCTACCCAGTTGTCACCATTGCGGTCCTCATAGATAAAGTCACCAGGCATAATCTGTACAAGGTTGGTGTAGCCCATTGCCAACAGACGCTGACGACCTTCCTCATTGGCATATACAGCAGCACCATTAGATGTACCTGTGTCAATATAATTACCAAGAGCATCGATATCAGCCTGCGAACGTGCCATCTTAACCACGCCGTAACCTACGAAGCTGCCCGGAGTCTGACCTTCCTGATAACCGCCTACATAGTGAGTCTCGTCGCCATTGCCTGTGTAAACCTCATAACCTCCCTGACGGTTGTTTGCCAAACCGTTCTCTGGCAACTTCACGATGGTGTTCTTATTGTAGGTGATGTTGGCATTCAATGTCCACTGGAAATCGCGTGTGTGCAGCAGAGTGCCCTGCAAGTCAAGCTCGATACCAGCATTGCGATACTGTCCGTTGTTGTATGTAACGGTAGAGAAGCCTGTTGTTCTTGGCAATGACAGAGCAGAATACTTGTCCATTGTCAGACGGTTGTAGTAAGTCAAGCCGAGGTTGAAACGGTTGTTGAGGAAACCGAGGTCAAGACCGACTTCAGCTGTACGTGTCTTCTCCCACTTCAAGTTCGGGTTAGGCAGTGTGCTGATTCGGTAGCCGTATACGCCGTCATACTTGTAGGCACTGTATTCTCCCTGCAGGGTATAGTAGCCAAGATATGAGCTGTTGATTGTGGCGTTCAAACCGTAAGAGGCACGCAACTTAGCATAGTTGATGATGTTCTCCAAGCCAAGCTTGTTCCAGAAGTTCTCCTTGCTGAATACCCAACCTGCTGATACACCGGGGAATGTACCCCACTTGTTGTTGACCAGTCGTGAGTAACCGTCGGCACGGAATGTAGCAGCGAAGAGATACTTGTCCATATAGTCGTACTCAGCACGGCCGAAATATGACATAATAGCCTCCTCGTAATGGAACGAACTCATAGTGCGCGACTGAACGTCGGCATCGTTTTGGGTAAGACCGAGACCGGGGAAGTAACCTGTAGGAGCACCATATCCACCAGCACTGAACCCACGATAGCGACGCTTGTAGAACTCGGTACCTGCCATTACGTTTACAGTGTGCTTGTCGTCAAACGTACGGTTGAAGTTAGCAACAACGTTGTAGGTCTGGTCGAAAATACGTGAGAACGAAGCACTTGTATTATAGCTACGGTTTACACCATTGTTGCCGTCAGGATTAACTGCACCTGCCTGACTATTGATATACTGATGGTTGAATGACTCATCGTACTCTTCGTTGTAGAACCAGCTCATGGTGCCCTTCAATGTAAGTCCGGGCAAAAGCGTAGCGGTAAGCGACTGTGTCATAGAGAACTTGTCGCTCTGATAGTCGCGGTCGAAGTTGCCCTTGTTTACGTTTATGTTGGTTGTCGGACCACCGGTACCATACAAATCATTGCCGTCTTCATCGCGATAGCGTACGAACTTGAAAGCCATACCACGGTTCATGAAGTAGCTGGTATTAAGCATCGGGTCATCATTCAACCAGTTGGCACGGGTGTAGTTGAACACTGAGTTCGCCTCCAACCACTTTGTAACCTTATAGCTGCCAGTCAACGCAAAGTTGTAGCGCTTGTAGAATGTGCCCTTGACGAAACCGTCGGCATCATACAGACCAAGGCTGGCGTAGTAGCGGCCACGGTCGTTGCCACCCGAGATACTGGCATTATAGTCCTGAGTAACGTAAGGCTTGCGTCCGTTCATTTCCAGCGGGTCGATGTTGCGATAGAGAATGTAGTTGTCACTTACAGGGTCGAGCATCTCGCTCCATCCCTTCTGCAGGAGGTAAGCGTTGTCGTCGGTCTTGCACAGAATGTTATACGACTGTCCCTGCGACAACTCTGTACGGCCAATACCACCGGGATTGTTTGTACCATAGAGGTTTGAGTTATATGTTGATGCATACTTTCCGCCAGGCAATGTCCACTCACAGTTCTGGAGCGCAAGGCGATAATAATAGAGGTAATCCTCGTCTGAACACATATTGTAGCCAAGGTTGTAATAGTTCAAACCCACCTTGGCATTGAATGTAACATCAGCCTTGCCACTCTTACCCTGCTTTGTGGTAATGATAATAACACCATTACCGGCACGGGCACCATAAAGAGCAGTAGCACCGGCATCCTTCATCACGTCCATCGACTCGATGTCGTTGGGGTTGATGTCAGACAAAGAACTGCGGATTACGCCGTCAACAATAACAAGAGGTTCGTTCGAACCGCCGTCGTAGTTAGATCCACCGCGGATGGTGATAGAAGGAGTAGCCGCTGGGCTACCCGAGGTGATGTCAACCTTAACACCTGACACCGCACCGGCAAGAGCCTGTGCAGGGTTGGCGTTAGCACCTACAGTGAGGGTCTTCTCACTAACCTTGGCGATAGAGTTGGTTACCTTGGCGCGCTTCTGGGCAACACCATAACCCATAACCACTACTTCGTCGAGTGCCTTGGCATCTTCCTTAAGAGTAATAGTCAACGGAGTGCCGTTGAACTTCACCTGCTGCGGAGTATATCCTATATAAGAAATTTCGATTGTTGCTCCCTTAGCAACATTAGCAAGGGTAAATTTACCGTCCATATCGGTGACGGTGCCCATCTTTGTGCCAAGCACTTTAACGCTGGCACCAATAACTGACTCGCCCGTATTATCGAGCACTACACCAGTGCAGGTTACACCAGCTGGGGGGGGTAATAAATTCACTACTGCTGGATTGCCGGTAGTAGTAGCAAATGTGCCGAGTGGAGATACCGTAACAGCTATCGCCACAAGTCCGAGTTTAAAGTTAATATTTTTCATATTGCTCTGTTTACACATGTTTAGGTTTTAATCACACCATTACTGGGCTCTGGTGGTAAATTCCTTCCAGTAAATCTGCGCACTGCTGAAGCCACTCTTTGCGCTTGGAATGGCCTGGGTAGAAATGACATACTGTGTATTGGGTGTCAGACCGCTGAATGTACACTTGCATGTACGATAATCGAGCTTCTTCTCCTCAACCTTCTCACCAACGTTGGCACGTGTACCCTTGTAGAGCGTTACTACATAGCCTTCGCAATTGTCATTAGGAACCAAAGTCCAAATAGGTGTCACCTCCGTGGCGGTGTACTGACATGAGTTGATAGCAACCGGGCCCATCACGCTCTCGTCATCGTCACTGCACGAAACCAACATCATCGACGATACTGAAATACATAACAGCATCATCAAAATGTGCTTGATTTTGATTTTCATAGATAGTAAAATTATAATTAATAATAGAGTTTAGTACTCAGTAAATAAATATTTCGGGTTAGCTTTATAAATATTTTTATAATTGTATGCAAAGATACACATTATTCAATAAATCACGCAATTTTTCCGACATATTTTTTAGCAAAATTAAATTTTATAATTATTTCTATAAAATAATTCGGAAAATATGCACGGAAAGCAATAAAACCATATTAGAAGTAGAATGCTATATATATTATATAATGTACGTATATAATAATGTATGGTGCATGGTAATATGGTCTACAAACGGAAAAACTCATTACGTCATTATGCTGATGAATTAAAAAAGGTATGTAAACAAGCCAAAGAACGCTGCTATATAATAATGTATAGCACGGGCAAAGGTAATGTTCTGCGCAAGCAATGTCAAGAAATAAGGAGGGAAATAAAAGAAAATATGAAATGTACGGGCATAAAAAAGGTCTCCAAAGTCGTTAGACCTTGAAGACCCAAAGTAAAGAAGGCAGCCACCTACTCTCCCGCATTG
>NZ_JADYUF010000074.1 GCF_021531655.1 Leyella stercorea
GGGTGGGGCTTCTGGGTCTTATGACTTTGTGGGGAATGTTGGGCCGTTATTAGTTGTTAATTATTTGTTAATTATTTGTTGTTTATATTATTAGCAGTCGGTTCATACCGCTCCCCTCCCTGCGGGGGAGGGGCCAGGGGGTAGGGCTCCAGTCGGTTCATACCGCTCCCCTCCCTGCGGGGGAGGGGCCAGGGGGTAGGGCTTTTGGCCCTACTGTGCCTTCATGTAGTAGTCGGAGAAGTCCTTGCAGTCGGGTGGTAACTGATGGTGCTCCAGCGAGGGGAGGACTTCCTTGAGCTGCATGAAGAGCCGTTCGCCGGGAGCGTCGCGGTCGGGATACATGTGGAAGGTTGTGCCCAGACGTTCGGCGAGGTTGCACAGCAAGTCCTTGTCGGCTTTGGAGAGGAGCGTGGCTGATGGTATTGCCACCGCCTTGTGACCGGCGGAGAGCATGGCCCAGCAGTCGGAGCAGCCTTCCGTGATGTAGAGCGGTTCTTCGGGGCGCAGCATGGCTGTGACGGGCAGGTTGTAGATGGAGCATCGGGCGCCATAGGGGAAGCGGAAGCGGGGAGGAGTAGCCCCACCCCCTGCCCCTCCCCCGTAGGGAGGGGAGTGATGTGACTTTGTGGGACAATCTTCTTTGTTGGGCTTGTCCTTTTCGTGAAAAACTTCTTTCTCAGGTTTATGGTAGTCGAGGTTGCGGTTTTGTAATCCTATCAATTTGCCCGTGGCATCGAAGAAGGGCGTCTGCAGCCAATGTGTGCCTTGGCGGTCGGTCCATGATGTGAGCCGGCACCATCTGACGACGCGCGGGTTGAGCCTACGCTCGTCGAAGAGAAACCTTATGGCTTCGTCGCTCAGCCAGGGATGCTCGAAGTGGCGGGCGTAGCGCGAGGCGTCGAAGGAATTTTGAGTTTTGAGTTTTGAGTTTTGGGATTGTGTTCTTCTACTATTATGTTGGCGGAGTCGGCGAGCCATCGGCAAGCGTCTGGGAATGACTTGCGGAGGAGGTTGATGACGAGGTCGATTGTTCCGCCGTGCGCTCCGCAGGCGAAGCAACGGTAGGTGTTCTTGCGCACGTTGTACGACATGCTGGCGTGATGGTCGTCGTGGAAGGGGCATAGGCTCTTGTGACGCGTGACGCGCAGGCCGAGGCGCTCTGCCACAGCCTCAATGGGCTGTTGGCGGAGCTGAATGATAGTATCTTTGTCCATTTTTTAAGTGAAAAGTGAAAAATCCAATTCCTAATTCCTAACTCCTGATTCCTAACTTTTCCTTTGTCTTAGTGTAGAGTCCGGTTTGGGCGGAGTAGGTAATGAATCGACGGAACAGCCACACTCTCAATTGTCGCTTGGTACCCTCCTTGGGTTTGTCCATAGTAATACGTAGAGCTTCCAGCTGAGCCTCGTTGAACGAGTCGGGTAGGTCGTCGAGCATATTCTTCGGACCGCTCTTCTGAGCCTCCGTTATGCCCGTGTCGCCATCCTTAAGCATGTCGCCAAAGATTTGGTTCTTCGACCAAAGGTCGTAGTACATCAGCCACTCAACGAATTCGCTCATGGCTTTAGTCCATGTCTGTCCGTTCAGAATGTAGAGCACGCATCCCTTCTTCCAAGCGTTCACGATGGCTCGCTTGCTCATGTCCCATAGAGTGTCGTCGTCCGTCAGGTCGGCCAGGGCAGCCATGTCGGCAGCCATTTTGTCGGCCAGCTTGTTTAGCGGCTTCACGATGAAACGTCCCTTGCAAGCCTGCAGACGTACAATATATTGGTCGAGCGTGTCCAGAAAAGCCTCGTCGTACTTGCCTTGGCGTGGAATCTTGCCATCGCGGTTGCCACGGGCCTTGTAGGAGAAAGCTATGCGTCCGAGAGTGCCGTTGAAGAGGTCGCGCTTAAAGAAATTGCGAGCCTCGCCAGGAGTGCACGAAATGTTCATGTTGACACGTAGCACAGGATTGCCCGTTATGCCATCGGCCGTAGCACGCAGAGCGCCAGCCTTCTGCTTGTCGTAGACGTTGCGTATGGTCTGCGTCACCTGCTTATGACCGCCACACATTCTGTCTGCCATCTCCACCTCAGGCAGGTTGTAGTACTGAGTGTGCTCGCTGTCCTGCTCACAAGCCATAGCGTTTTGGATGAAGGCAGCATTGGTAACGTCAGATGGCGGAAACCAGAACGACACTTCAGGACGCACGGGTTTCTCTTTGTTAGCCCCCTTCGACTTAACGGTCTTTTGCCATTCCACCAACTTCTGTAGTTGCAACTCGTCATGCTGGCGAGCCCCACGCATAATAGCCTCCACTAAACGTTGCAGTTGACCCTTTCCACCTGCCGAACGAGCAACAATAGCAGTAATCAAGCCACATATTTCCTTCCAAGTAAGGTCGGGATACATAAATTCTGTACCACTAATGTGTGAAGCCAGAGAGTCAAAAATTAACGGAGCGATAGCCTCTTGCATGTCTTTTGACACCTGCGAGAACAAAAGTTTGGGCAATTCCAAGCCTTTGCCAAGGTTTGGCATGGCTGGAGCTGTAGGTTTTGTAATGTCGTAAATCATTGAATTATAGCCTTTTAGATGAATTTGCACCACTTCAAAGCGTTTCAGTTTCAGTTGTTTCAGTTGTTTTTAAGGGGGTATCAAGTTTCGTTTCCTTTATATAACTTATTGATTATTAATTAGTTATAAATGTTTAATAAGGGGGTTTGATACATAACTGACCCTTTGAAACGCAACTGAAACTGAAACAACTGAAACGCTTGGTTGTGATTGATTGTGTTTTTAGCCTACGTGTTTAGGAGTTTTATACACTTCCTCTCCGAGGCATCTCAAAGCCTTCAGGATTTCCTTCATCACCCCTACGGCAAAGCTCAAGGGGGTGAATCCGACACCAAAGTCCACCTCCTTGAAGTTGAACCTTACATGTCCGTCCCTCATGCGTCGCGTCACGCTGATGTACTTGCCTTCGAATATGTGTGGATTGCGAATGTTGGCATTGGCAGCAGTCAATCCTGTCTCCACAAACGCGTAATGGTCGTCCTTGTCATGGCAAAGCACGCCAGTATAGTTCTTGCCAATCTTCGCGATGCGGTCGTGGCGCAGGAATGTCTTCACGTCCACGCAGAGTTCGGTGTTGCGGAACCATCCGGAACCGGCAAAAAAGTCCGTTTCCCGTTCTACGGCAGCATAATCTTCGTCAGCTGCTTGTCCTCCGGCTGCAGCATCCTCATGCGAGTCTGCGCTTTGACGAAAAGCCTTAACAAAGAGTGAATTACTTGCGAACAGCTCTGTGATGATGTCGCATACCGGGCGAGGCTCGTTGCATGTTGTTGAGCCTGCCTGAAAATCCATGTTCTTTTGCATGATTACTTCGGACAGACAGGAATGGTTTGGTCTGTGCTGTCCTCGGCAATGGGGAAACGGGGACAGGAATTGTAAGCTAATTTCTGAAAACCGCTTACTGGAGGGAAAGGGAAGAGTGAAGAATCCATTTGAAAGGGAAAAGGGAAAAATCAATATGCCACGGGTAATGGTCAAAAGAATAGATTTTCAACACGAATTTCCATAAATTGTCCACGAATTATCCATAAATTATCTTTGAAAATTCGTAGTTGAATTTGTAGATGATTTACGGTAATTTGTGTTCAAAAAAAATGTAAGCGCTTACACAAACGCTTACATACAATATAAATAGCTTACATGCTATATGCCCTTGGTAGCCCTCAGAGAGCCTGCGCATACCTCATAAAAGGCGGAATCTTGGATGTCCTCCTCGTCCGCGTTGCCGGAGTTTCTTTCGGGTAGAGGATTGCTTGTGTCAAGAATAAAGACTGAAAAACTTATCCTATCCTCCGTCTTCTTATCGATGCGAGTCCTTGACGAGTTGGCTGTACGTCCAAATTGCCTTGCCACAAGATATTTTGCCGTACATCGTGTCTGCTTTTCCACGAAATTTTGCTTCAAGAGTTCCTGAAGCAGAATGGTAAGCGTGGCGCTTGTGCTAGTCCAATTGATGTTGCAATTGCATGGCAATCCTTCGAAAAGGCGGTCAAAGTCTTCGGGCCTTGTGCTCTCGTCAATCCACTTCCATTCCGTCCACTTCCGGTACAGAATGTCCACCCTATGCCTTTGCCGTTGGAGCAGTCCGTTGTTGCCATGCTTGTAGTATCTAATGGTCATAGGTTTCACGCTGGCAGCCACGGCTGTCTTCTTCTGCGTAGGCTTCTTCCTTTTTGGCGTGCTTGCTGTAGCCTGCATGCTGCTTGCAGGCGTGGCAGGAGGCATGGTGAAGGTACAGTTGGATATGTTTCCGAAGAACTGCTGGCAGTTGTAGTTGTGCTGCTCCTTGATATATGTAGGCTTGCGTCCGTTTGTTGGCAGCAAGTCGTCTGTGTCTTGTTCAGATTGCTTCATCTTGTGGTTGTGTTAAAAATTTAGGTTCATTCACCTCGCCCATAAACTGGTTGCAGCCCGAATTGTGCTGCTCCTTTACTATCTGCAAAGTCAGGTTGGCGTTGGGTGCCATTCTGTGCATGTTGTCCACGTGCTGCGCCATACGGCTCATCACGTCGCCATCCCATGCCTGCTGCCCGATCAGGCGGTCGAACCATCCGTCGGTCAAGGGCACAGAGAATATGCTGTCGAGCGTGTCGGTCCATCCCTCAAACTTGTTGTCAGCCACTACAGCCATCAGTTCTGCCGACAGATGGTGGCGGTAGAAAGGCTGGCAGCTGCTGTCGATGGCCAGAATGGCAAAGCCGAACACTATGCCCACGGCCTTGCGATGCTCCTCGGGGCTGACATGACGATCGAGACGTCGGAACCCGTTGTACTTGCCGAGCCATAGGTTGGGCAAGGCAGACAGCACGTCGCGACCCTTGGTGCCAATGGCAGACAGCAGCTCCATAGTCTCGGCAAAGCACTCTTCGGGGCACATCCCGAACTCCGTCAGCTCCGCCTCCAGCTGCTCCCCTATACAGCAAACAGCCTGGTACAACTCGTTGTCGGCATAGAACTCACTTACGAACTCTATTTCTGCGCTTTGGAATCTCTGTCTCATTTACGTAATCTTTCGTTTTTTCTTCCACAATGTCAAACCACTCCTCCAGTCTCGACCTGCCGTCGAGATTGCGCGCGCCATTGCCAAAATCGTTCAGCATGTCGATGGTCATGGGGAAGAATGCCTTCACGTAGTCGTTGATGCGATAGGTCTTGAAGTCCTTGAACGAGATGCTGATATCGTAGCCGTTCTCGCCACACAGCCTGATCATCTCAGCCAAGTCCGTATTTTTTCTGGACAGTTTTCCCTTGTTGTTCTGGTCAAATTCCATAGTAAAGAAACCTTTCAAGGCATCCGAAATCCTGACCGTGGCAAGCATGGCTTTCAGTCGGGCCGACTTCACCTCCATGGCGCTGGTCTTGTTGGTCTTCTTAGGGTTTTGGAATACGAACGACACGCGGCGTATAAAGTCGCCATGGTCGTAGATGCGCTCGTGCATAAACTGCCAGATATCTGTAGGGTTCATGCGCGCCTCGATGCGAATATGCAGGTCGAAGCGGTCGGCAAGGATGCGGTTGAAGTTGTACAGCAACATGTCGCGCAGCATGTCGGGCTTGCTGCTCCAAGCAGTAGATTTCTCGATGGCAATGAGGCAATGTCCGGGTCGGTTGTCGATAAGCACGTGGCAGTATGGATTCGACTCTATCTCCTGCTTCTCGTAGTTGTCGATGCCGTGGCTGTCCTTACCGTTGCGTGTCCACCAGTCCTTCAGTTGGCTGTTGTTGACGCGCCATACATAGATGTCGCCATGTTTGGCCATCACGTCGTTGGGCAGTCGGGTGAACTCCCCCTTCTTGTTCGACTTGCCCAGATTGTCAATCGAGTTTTTGTCGAACAGGCTGGCAAAGCATGCCTGTGCTATCTTGAGATTCTTAGATCCGTCTACGCCATTCTCCACACTCAGAACGGTAGGCTCAGGGTTCTTGTGAAAGTCGTATTTGTATATTGCATACAAGGAATTTTCTTTTTCCATAGATTAATACAGTTTCTAATTTGTTTGTTCAAGGTTCATCAGTTATCCGTAGCTATCCGTCAAACGAAAGACTGGAACAGTACTGAATACAAATTTAAGTAAATAATTTTGAACGGGGGAACAAATGAGGGAGAAATGTAGGGGAGAGGGGATTTTTTTATGTATTTGCTATAAGTTTCAAATGTAGAGTACAAAAATTGTTTAGCAGATACGTAAAAAATAGGTTTTGTGAATAATATGATTTTTAAAGGATTAGGACGTAAGAATTTCGAGATTATTTGTTAACTTTGCTCATTATTATATAGTTTGACTATATTTCGATTTTGAATAAACCTGTGTAGCAACAGGGCAAAAATAAGATTATTATGAAGAACAAGAATATAAACGACATAACATTGTTTCGATTCTGCAGCATTATTTTTCAGTTAATGTAAACTGTTTATTGAGAATAAAAATGTATCTTTGCATATATATATAATGAGTGGATCAAGAATTGATTCATATACCAAAGCATAATCTATATAAAAGTAATGGCACATTTAAATAAAACATTCGTGTGCGGTGGTACGGGTAGAGAGTGTAATTTAGTCCTTGACTTCCGTCAGACAGACCTCACACCGACTACAAATATAAAGGGTGAGATTAACAAAGAGGGCATCAGAAAAATGACCCCTCGTGAATGGGCTCGTCTTCAAGGCTATCCATATAATTTCAACATTGTTGTTGCTCCGACATTGGTCAATGCCTCTTTGCTAACGAATTTCCATTATCGCTTGACAAAGCCGTTGACACAGGCTCAAGTCGACTTGGTAAATAACATGAATGTCAAGCACGGAACTAAATTTATAACTGATGTTACGGGCAGATTGGCAAAAATCAAAGAACTGGGATCTGAGTTGCGATTCTGTGGTATACAACAAAACAAGAATAACGAGGATGTATTCCTTGAGAATCTTATATTGGTAGATTCCTTTATGCCGCAAATTTTAGCATGGTTGTTATATACAAGTTTTTCTACTGGTGAACGAAGAATAGACAAACTGACTGAAATGATAACGGAAGCAAATCCTATGGGATTTCCAATGACAGTAAACACCAAACATTACGAAGCGAAAGTAAAAAGATTGCTTATGGATTTCGCTTTGGGAATGTTGCCTGGGCAACCATGGGAACAGGCAGATCTTGCATCTGGAGTCTTGGTAGTGAAACCTTCTGGGGATATTGATTGTTATCATGTACTATACAAAGACACTTTGGAGGAATACTTATATCATGACTTGAAGTTTGAAACAGCTTCTGCTACCCGACATGATTTTGCAAGTATCAAAACTGATTCTCATGGAAACCAGTACTTCACTTTGAATCTTCAACTTAGATTTATTCAATAAATCATATAAAGCGGGCTGAACCAACGGTCACCGGCGCATAGCGGAAAGGTAAAGCCCAATTCCCTCCATAGGAGAGTGTGTCATGACTCAATTATGCGGGCTGAAAGCCCAATAAGCACATAGGAGGGCGTGTCAAAAGTCACAGCAGTACGCCCCGA
>NZ_JADYUF010000075.1 GCF_021531655.1 Leyella stercorea
GTATCTATTATTAGTTGATTATCAGTATTATACGCTCTAAACGGTAGAAAAGTGGCTATGTGGATTCTGTTTAGATACGAAAAGGTAATATTTAACGTATTTAACTTTTAGTTACACCAAAAACCAATGAAAAGGGATAGGATGAGGTGTTTCTACTGAAACCGCAGTATGAAAAGCAAAGGAGTCATACAGATTTTACTATGGTTCACGCATCTAAAAAATGGTATACATATAACTTTGCAACCGTGTTGCAAAGTTTATTTGCTATCTTTGCAGCCAAATTGAAAATATAATGAAGCAGAAGCTCTACATAACTATTTTGGCTTTGACAACAATTGTTTTGTTGGCATTGTCGTTTATACCGCACCATCATCACGAAAGTGCGGTATGTACCGTTGTGGAGCATTGCAATAGCGACAACGCTGACAATGACAAACATACGTCACATAAGGACGATGGAACAAAGTGCTTCGAACAAGGCAGTTGGGATGTTGTGTCAGTAAAGACTTTACATACAAGTAACATACATTATTTATATCATGCAATAGTATGGGCTTTATCTCGTATTATGGGATGGGTGTCAGAACCAACTAAGACGGTGTTTGACACTCGCATACCTATTATTATAAAGGCGGAACTATTGCGGATAAATGGACTTAGGGCACCTCCTTTTTATCGTTTCTAATAGCGTTGTTTCTTTTAAGGGGGGCAACGTACAGCGACTATACCTATTCATATGGAAGGTATAGTTACAAATCAATCATTTTTATTATGAACTTGCAAGTGCTTCAGTGTTTGGAGCACAGGCATTAGTTATTGCAAAATGTCAATTAAGGAAATTCTGGCGCTTGGCGCACTGGCTTTTCCTCTTTTGTCGTATGCACAAAGCAAAGACAGCTTGACATTCACACAAGATAGCACAGACATGACTTCTATGAAGAGGTCAAGTGTCGTGCCTTATATTATACCAATGTCACTTATGTCGTATGGAACGGCAGAGGCTATTGTTATGAATAAAGGCAGGATGCTGAACTATGCTATCGGACATGAGGTTATAACCCACAAGCCAATAGCCATAGGGATTGATGACTATACACAGTATGTGCCAGCTGTAAGCGTATTGGCATTAAATCTGTGCGGAGTAAAAAGTTGTCATAACCTAAAAGAACAAACGATGCTGTTGGGGTTGTCAAGTTTGCTGACGGCTATATCCGTAAATGGCTTGAAATACACAGTAAGAGAGATGCGTCCTAATGGCTCACGTCGCAATTCTTTTCCATCTGGGCATACAACAGTTGCCTTCATGGGGGTAGAACTCTTGTGGCAAGAATACAAGGACACTTCACCGTGGATAGGTATAGGTGGTTATGTCATAGCTGCAAGTACAGGAGCATTGCGTGTGTATAACAACAAGCATTGGATAGGAGACGTGGCATTTGGAGCAGGATTGGGTATTCTGTGTACGAAATTGGCATACAAGTTATATGAGCCGATTTCACGCAAGATGCACAACAAACAGTCCAAGCGAACAAACACTGTCTATCCATATTATAACGGACAACAAGGAGGACTAGCACTAACTATACAATTATAATTAGAACGATAAAGAAATGTTTCAAAAAATAATTCAATTATCAATCAAGAACAAGGTAACTATAGGTATGTTGACCTTGGTGCTCATTATATGGGGCACATGGTCGTTGTCGCAGTTGCCTTTTGACTCTACACCTGATATTACAAATAATCAAGTACAGGTGATAACCCAAGCTCCATCATTGGGAGCGCAAGAGGTAGAGCAGTTTATAACCACTCCAGTAGAAATGGCTTTGGCCAACATTCCACGTGTGGAAGAACGCAGAAGCATCAGTAGCAGCGGCTTGTCTGTTATTACATTGGTTTTTGATGACGATGCAGATGTATATTGGGCTCGGCAGCAGGTAAGCCAACAACTAAAGGAGGCAGAGGAAGTCATACCACAAGGTAAGGCAACCATAGGTATGGCTCCTGTCACTACTGGTTTGGGAGAAATATTCCATTATACCATTCGTGCAAAGAAGGGATATGAGGACAAATACAGTTTGTCAGATTTACGTACCATCCAAGATTGGATAGTCCGCAAGCAATTGTCAGGAACACCTGGCGTTGCAGAAGTCAGCGGCTGGGGTGGATATGTGAAGCAGTATGAAGTGGCTGTGGATGCCGACCGTCTCAATGCTGTTGGTCTTACAGTTACAGAAGTTTACGATGCCCTTGAAGCAGGCAACGAGAACACAGGCGGAAGCTACATAGAGAAAAATAGTAACCAGTATTTTATCAGAGGCTTGGGACTTGTTTCAACACTCGAAGACATAGAGCGTATCCCTGTCAAGACAGTCAATGGCACGCCTATCTTGATACGTGACATTGCAAAAGTACAATATGGTTATGCCACACGTTATGGTGCAGTTACACGCAATGGCGAGGGTGAAGTGGTGGCAGGTATCTCACTGATGCTGAAAGGTGAGAATTTCCAGCAAGTTATTAAGAACGTAAAAGAGCGTATTGCGCAGATTCAGAAGAGTCTGCCAGAGGGTGTAGTCATAGAACCATTCATAGACCGCACTCAGTTGGTAGACCGTGTTACTGGAACCATCACCCGCAACCTTATCGAGGGTGGCCTCATTGTTGTGTTCATACTCGTTCTGTTCTTGGGTAATTATAGGGCAGGATTGGTGGTGGCATCCGTCATTCCGCTCGCTATGCTGTTTGCTTTTGGTATGATGCGGTTGTTTGGTGTCAGCGGAAACCTCATGAGTTTGGGAGCCATTGATTTTGGCTTGATCGTGGATGGCGCAGTGATTATCGTAGAAGCCGTATGCCACCATATAGGTATCAGTCGTGACAAATACCATGGCTTGCGCTTAACACAAGAGCAGATGGACAAGGAGATATATCATTCCGCTTCCAAGATTCGTAAGAGTGCAGCCTTTGGCGAAATCATTATCATGACGGTATATCTGCCATTGCTTACATTGGCTGGTATAGAAGGAAAGATGTTCCGTCCGATGGCACTTACCATTTTCTTCGCCATCCTTGGAGCGTTTATCCTTTCGCTTACCTACGTACCAATGGCAAGTGCTCTGTTTCTTAGCAAGGAAAGTGTACATAAGACTAATTTGTCAGACCGTCTGATAAACAAGTTACAGAGTTGGTATAAGCCTATCATCACCAAAAGTCTGCAACATAGCAAGGTGCTCATAGCTTCCATGGTGCTGCTGTTCGGCATCAGCCTTTTCGCTTTCACTCGTTTGGGCGGTGAGTTTATCCCGAATCTTGAAGAAGGTGACTTTGCAGCCGAAATCAGCATGGCACAAGGTACATCACTCTCTCAGATGGTGAAGACCTGCACTCAGGCAGAAAAGATATTGAAGTCTAAGTTCCCGGAGGTGAAGCAGGTGGTAACTCGCATCGGTAGTTCAGAGATTCCAACCGACCCAATGCCTATAGAACGAGCAGACATGCTTATAGCCCTCTATCCGAAAGCAGAATGGACATCTGCCAAGACAAAGGACGAACTCATGGAAAAGATGGAAGAAGCCTTGGGAGCTATTCCTGGAATGGAAGCCGAATTGACACAGCCAATCCAAATGCGAAACAACGAACTGATTACAGGTATTAAGCAGGATGTCGCCATCAAGATATACGGCAACGACCTTGATGCTCTGCAAGCATCCGCAAAGCGAGTGGCATCTCTTATCAAGCGTGTTGACGGGGTGTCTGACCCATTTGTCGAGAAAGTACAAGGTTTGCCACAGATTCAAGTAAAGTACAACCGAGATCAGCTGGCTAAATATGGCATTTCGATAAGAACTGCCAACAAGGTGCTTGAAACTGCTTTTGCAGGAAGCCGCTCGGGATATGTGTTTGAGGGCGACAAGCGATTCGACTTGGTGGTGCGTATGGACAAGGACTTACGTAATGATATAAAAGCTATAGAAAGTCTGTACCTTCCTCTGCCCGATGGTGGAACAATTCCTCTCCAGCAAGTAGCACAGATTACATTGACTGATGCACCTGCACAGGTTACACATGAGGATGGACAGCGAAGGATATTTGTCGGTTTCAATGTAAGAGGACGAGACATACAGACCACAGTAGATGAAATTCAGGAGGTTTTAGACAAGGAACTAAAATTGCCAGCAGGTTATTATTACACTTATGGCGGTCAATTCCAAAATCTTCAAGAGGCAACCGGTCGTTTGATGCTGGCAGTTCCTTTGGCATTGCTCGTCATTTTGGGTTTGCTGTATGCTACGTTGAAGAATATCAGGGAAACCTTGTTCGTATTCTCAGCCATTCCTCTCTCTGCCATTGGTGGTGTGTGGGCTTTATGCCTGCGAGGTATGCCTTTCAGCATTTCCGCAGGTGTAGGTTTCATTGCCCTCTTTGGTGTGGCTGTACTGAACGGTATTGTACTGATAGGACAGTTCAATACTTTTGAGAAAGAAGGCGTGACGGATGTAAAAAAACGAGTGATAGATGGTTGTATGCTCCGTCTTCGTCCTGTCATCATGACCGCATTGGTAGCTTCCTTAGGTTTTATGCCTATGGCCTTGTCAACTGGTGACGGTGCTGAGGTTCAACGACCGTTGGCTACTGTGGTCATCGGCGGATTGGTAACAGCCACGATATTGACACTTGTTGTCTTGCCATCTATTTATAAGACATTCACCAAGAAAAAAGAAACAAACGTATGACAAGAATAAGATTGTTTATATTAGGCGTACTGTCTATGGCATTCGCCTCCATGTACGCACAAAATGAGAGTTGGTCTTTGCAACAATGCATAGACCTCGCTCTTGACAACAGCCTATATATGAGAAATGGGCAAATTGCAGTTGGAAAAGCTAAAGACTTGCAGGGTACAACATTTGATATTGAAAAGACCTCTATAACGCTCAGCCAAGATCCGACATCTGGCGGAAGTCCAGACAATGGCATTTTGATAAGCCAGACCTTTGATTTTCCTACGGTGTATAACGCCCGAAACAAGTTCTTGAAAGCTGAGACTGCCGTTGCGCAAAGTCAGGTGGCAATAGTAGGCAACCAGTTGGTAAGAGATGTAACATCTGCATATTACTCGTGGCTTCATGCACATAGCACTTTGCTCGTGTTGCAAAAGCAAGACAGCGTATATCAGCACTTTCTGCAACTGGCATCGGCTAAGTACAAATCGGGGGAGGCTAACCAGTTGGAACAGATGAATGCACAACGATTGCTGAATGAAAATCGGATAAGTTTGCAAAGAGCAGAGAATGACTGCAAGAAATATTTATTGCAGTTGAAACAGCTCATCAATACCAATACTGACTTCACTCCTCAAAACGAGGGGTTGGCAAAACTACATGACGCGAATCTTGGGGAAACTAATTTCTCAGACACGCCACTTGGACGAAACATGCAAGCACGCCTCATAAGCAATGAACGTAGTGTTTCGCTTGCCAAGCAGGGGTATATGCCAAGCTTCACTCTCGGCTTTACAACACAGGCTGTCATCAAAGGATTCAATCCTTACAATGTTGACAGAAGTAGGTTTTCCAAAGGTAACTTCATGGGATTTGAGGTAGGCATCGGCATACCCCTGTTTTGGAAAAGCAATCGGTCAAAAGTCAAGGCTGCCAAACGTGATGTGGAGTTGGTGCAGAATGAGCGTGCATTGGCAGAACAGCAGCAGAAAACGCTTATGCGTGATGCCACAAATGAGTATATGAGAGCAAAACAAGTTCTTGATTATTACGAAAGACAAGGCAACGCCGAGGCAGCACTCATGGCGAAACTATCTCAGATAAACTACGAGAACGGAGAAATGGGGTATGTGGAATACATACAAAACCAAACTTCGGCTCTTGATGTACAACTTCGTTACATAGATGCTGTCAACGACTATAATCAAGCTATCATCAATATCAATTATCTCAACGGAAATAAACAATGAAAACATTTAATATCATCATCATTGCTGTCATCAGCATATTTCTTGCATCATGCACAAAAGGCAAGCAGGAAGAAGTAAAGGAAAACAAAGTAGAGGAGCAAGGCTATGAAACCATTGAACTTACTCAAGAACAGATAAAGACGGTTGGCATTACGCTCGGCAAGGTTGAGAGTCGCTCTCTCAACAATGTGATACGTGCCAATGGCGAACTTCAGCTCAACCCGCAGGATATGGCAGACGTGACTTCTCTCGTAGGAGGTGTTGTCCGCAAAATTTATGTAACAGAAGGACAGCTGGTGAAAGCAGGTCAAGTGGTTGCACACATAGAGAATACCGAAATCGTAGGATTGCAGAAAGACTATCTCATTGCTGTAAAAGAGACCAATGTAACACATCAGGAGTTGCTACGCCAAAAGACATTGGCTTCACAGAAGGCAGGAGTGGAAAAGACCTTGCAACAGGCATCAGCAGCATACGAGATGGCACTGGCTCGCCAGACAGGGCTTTACAACCAGCTCCGTCAAATTGGCATTAACACCAACCTTGTGAAACAAGGCAGAATCATACGGCAGGTAGCTATCTCTGCTCCAATTTCTGGCATCGTGACGAAGATAAGCATAAAGAGTGGAAGCTATACGGAAAGTTCACAATCATTGATGCAAGTAGCCAACAATGCCGCTGTGTTCTGCAACTTGAATGTTTTTGAGCGCAATATCAATCAAGTTGCTAAAGGGCAGAAAGTAGATTTCGTCATCACCAATAGCCCGAATATTCATTTCAAGGGAACAGTAAGAGAAATTAATCGCTCGATGGATTCTGACACCAAGGCTATATCCGTACGTGTCGGTATTGATACAAAGAACATCACTGAACTTATTCCTGGCATGTATGTGACAGGCATCATCAGTATGGGCAAACAAAATGTGCCAGCCTTGCCTGACGATGCTATTGTAAATGCCAATGGCAAGCAATATGTGTTCGTGCTTGAAAAAAAACACAAAGAAGGCAATGACGTAAAATATCAATTCAAGCAGATGGAAGTCGTTGCAGGTGTAAGCGAATTGGGATATACGCAAATAGATTTCGTCGCTCCTATTAGCAAGAATGCAACTGTTGTCACTTCCAATGCCTTCTACATAGCGTCTATGACGGCAGACCATGGGGAAGAATAAAAGGAAGAAACACAAATGAAATAATATACCTTTATAGTCAAGATGTGAGATAAGCTTTAGATAATCTCACATCTTGATTTTTACAACCTTTTATACAATACTTATCTTCGTGATGAACGATAGGGCTTATTATTAATTGCTCCCAATCCTATCTTCTGTGTTCCATCCCAATTCGTCAGTTGGTCGGCACAACCATTGGAGCCACCAAGCGAAACGTATGTGTCTGCACTGCATGACATGTGGTCAACAAAAGCGAG
>NZ_JADYUF010000076.1 GCF_021531655.1 Leyella stercorea
AATGACAAGAGATTGGCTGCACTTAGAGAGTATGCTCAAACGGCTTGAATTCTAAATCCGAAACTTGAGTATATTAACAATATTGGCATAGATACAATATCTTTTGTATGCAAATGAAGGAAGTACATGATTATCATCCATTAGTGGATGGTTAAATATTTTATCCAGCATCGCCCTACCATGAGGATTAGTATACATGCCTTTGAAATGAAGTTCCTTTCCCCATTCACAATAGCCAATATCTTTCTTCATGCAAGCGACCTCATCATCTGTCATCCTAATAGATGCCAAAGCAAAATAAGGTTGTTCTTTATTCGTTAAATCTGGCCCTGTATATCCAGCCTCGTCAAAATACAACATACATTTTATAATTTAGTTGTTACAACTACAATTTTCTGTCCATTTTAGTCATAAGAAATACCGAACACATTCCATAGTTTCTCAGCCTCTTCTTGCAACTTCTGCGGATTCTGCTTAGCCAGTTTCTTCAAATTGAGTAACTTCCATTGTACGGATGGATAATCTTTAAAGTACTCAAATTCGTATCCATCCCACTCAGGCTGACCAGATTCGAAACTAATCAGGAACTTCTTGTCCGCTTCTGTCATCAGAGACTTTACATCATTAATGAGTTTTGTACGGATTTCTTTAAACTCCTCGTATGTAAATGGAATATCTGTCATACCAGAGAACTGGTTTTCCATTGCTTCTCGTTGGTCTATCAGACTGGGAGCAAAAGACTCGTGTATTGGTCTATCGCTCCCAAGCAAGCAGAAAATGAGTCCCTCACGGCAATCGTTCAAAGGAATATCCATATACTTTACATCAAACAAATCACGAGGATGTTGGCGCGAAAGTGCTGCTGCAATCTTGCCACCATACAATTGAGTTAGGGGCACAACATTTGCCTCACAAAAGAGAGAAAACTCTTCCTGTGCCTTCTCAGTCAATGGTATAGTTTGTACCTCGCCTCCTACAATACCTCTCTTGGTCTGGTTGACCTCTATCTTCACCTGCTTACCTCGATACTCGCATAACAGTTTACATGTATTGAAGTTGGGAACAACGTGCATCCCTTTGAATGCTTTCTTTGCCTTGTCAGCAATGGATTTTAGATGCAAATTGATGTCATCCAAACTTGTCTGACGGTTAGCCAATGGGATATAGGTTAAATCAATATCTACAGAATAACGTGGCAAGTCCTTCAAGAAAAGATTGATGGCAGTACCACCATGTATGGCAAACACCTCCTCTTCCATCACTATCGGAATAAGACGGAGTAGCAGTTCTACTTTCTGAGCGTAAACACTTGATCTTATATCATTCATATTCTGCAAGTTCTTTGAATAATAAACCTTTTATACACTTCTTGTTACCGAGATTAATAGTTCATAATAATCTCGAGCATTTTCTCTTGATGTTGAACCATATCTTCGACATTCCATTCTAAACCAAATAGACGCTTAATATTTTTGTTCTTAATTCCTGCATCGTAATTATCCTGACATATCTGTAGCATAATTCGGAACTTTAAAGAAGCTATACTCACTGGGTTTGACTTTGTATCAAGATAGCGATTCTTTTTATCAATTGGATTCCAATTCGAACCAGAACTATTTGCATCAGACCCTATCATGGCAAAATTGCCAAAGCAATTTATATCATGCGTACTAATTGGCATATCATCACCAGCCTTGGCTTGTGGATAATAATGTTCCAAACTTTTTCTAGTTCGTGAGAAATAGAAGTTATTGAAAACATCTAACTCAAAGTCACTACAACCTAATGCTTTGAAAAAGTCTATTCTATTACGAGAGTCCTTCTTTGCTTTGTTTCCACGAAGTTCCTCTGCATATTTCTTCCAAATTTTATAATCCGTATAGTTAAATACGTAAAGAGGTATATTGCATGAACCAATAGAATAAATACTATCAAAATCTCGCTCAACATCTTCTAATTTAACGTTTAGTTCACTTCCATTAAGAATAGTATCATCAAAACTATTAGGTTTGGGCTGATTCATATCATTGAGTTTGCTCGCATCAAGATACACATCGAAGAAATATTTATCTGCCAGTTTTCTTAAGAACTCCACATAGTTATCAAGGTCACAATCCTCGAACAAATGGTATAAACAATAGAACAAATAGTTCTTTCTTTGTTTGGGTGTGAAAGCGACTTCAAACATGGAAAGTAATTGGATTACTTCGTTTTGTTGTGCTTTTCTATCCTCATACAAATCCTTTAGATAAGCAGCCTTATTACCTTTCTTATAATAATATTGCAACTTCCAGGGATTCTCTAAGACTCTGTCTTCTCCATTTGCATGATGAATCACATAATTATCAAGAAAATATTTAGCCAAGAGGAGATTGTATGCAAAGTCCTTAACGAACTCTGGGGTAAGATTTACCTTCTCGAACTCCTTAATGAGTTCTTTATCGTCAAGCGTAAAACTCAAAGGATCGAAATCATCTTCATTCCACGACCTTGTAATTTTCAAGACAATCAATAGAAAATTCGGAAAGTCTATTATCGGTTGGAAATGATCGTTATTGTCAAATTCTCCATATTTATCTATCATTCTTATAGGTGAATATAAAAGTTCTGAAATAGTTTTCATACCTAATGACGAAGATGAGCCTACATTAGAACTAGGGAACTCGTCGAAAGACTCTATAACAAAATCTTCCATAGTTTTACCAAAGACATTTATATCAGGAAGTTTCTGTTGAATATAGAAACCCATGTCGCTACAAGCCTCCCATATACGACTAAACTTCTGCATCGCGTCGTCATCACCTGTTAATTGATTGCTGAGTTTAGCTTTTATTATCTCATGCTTTTCTAACTGCTCACCACGAGAGTTCATAACCTCAAAATAGTGATTTAAATCCACATCTTTCGGCACACGATAGTGAATGATATGTACCTTGTTCAAGAAAAAATCCTGGAATGCTTCCATGTCAGCCTTCTTTTCGCCAACAATGTCTTTGAGTGCTTCCTTTGCATAATTGAATCCGTCAACAATACCCTGATCTTTTTCTTCACTAAACTTAGGCATTTTCTCTATTGTCGTAGCAGAAATCTTTCTTGCAGAATAAGTAAGATGGTTTCCAATCGTTTCAATACCCAAAGCCTTCAAGATAATGTAAATTGTTGTCAGACGCTGTTGACCATCAATAACTTCATAGATATTCTCGTCACGCTTGTATGTGACAAGAGTACCGATATAGTAAACTGACTTCGTCATCGAATCATATACATCATTTATCAAAGCACGTATTTCTTCACGTTCCCAAGCATAATTACGCTGATAGATAGGTATTTTGTATAAGATAGATGTCCCTCTGTTCGAGAAATAGATGTCGTTAATCGAACATTCTTCAAGAATAGTTTTCAAATCTTTCATAGCCATTATTATTTATAGAAACCATTTAATTGGAAGAAATACAGATAGTTTTTATACACACCATCTTTTTCATCCTTAAGATTCTTCAATATTTCACCATTGCCACTATACTCACAGCATTCCTGCGCCCAACCATCTTTAATGTCCTCATTAGAAAGCGGATTAAGTTTATCTGCCAAAGCACTTAGTAAAGAGGCTGGCGTATCTTGTTTAGCAATCAGCTTATACATATTGAATGTATTAATTTTATCACTCCACCCCATAATATAATTCTGTGCAGAAAGCCAGCCGAGGTTAGTGTATTGCGCTCTCAATGAATAAGCCCATATAAACGCATATATAACAAATTGTTCAAATAGTTCCATATCTTCTTTCGTCGGATATGTTTCTGGACAAAATCTATCAAC
The DNA here is from genome assembly GCF_021531655.1 of Leyella stercorea. Next base: position 3,820 of record NZ_JADYUF010000076.1, read on the forward strand.
ATAAAGTAGAACAGAGGTATCAAACATCAGACGTGCTATGCCATTACCTATACCTTTTTTGAAATATCGATCCAGAGTTTTAACTATAATATTATCGTTGATATAGAACCCCTCATACTTATTGTTGTTCTGTATATCCTTGAGTATATTATAGTAGTGTTTTGTATATTCAAAGAATGGCTTGCCTGCAATTATTGGTGTGTTCAGCTGGAACGCATTTACATTTCGAGTTCCCGAAACAAAAGGCATAGCAGAAGAGTTAACCATGTCAGCATAGCAATAGGCACTCTTATAGAATTGGGCATAAGGTGTCCTTGCAGAACGTGTAATACCTTTGAACATCTGGATATTATGCTCATTTAAGACATTGGCTTTGTTGCCACTTACCCATTCTTTAATACGATATAGATAATTACCAAAGAAATCGGCTAAACCACTTTGTGAGACCTGTTCCCAATCCTTTACCATCTTTTCTGTTTCTTCATCACTAATGTCATTCATTTCACGAAGATGGTACGCTTTCAGTAAATCATGAGGGTAAAGAGCCTTACCTCGAGCATTTTGAGAATCAAAGAATTGGAACGCTTCTGATACATCGGAGGTTATCACAACTATCAACTCACACCTATTCTCAATGTACTCCTTAAGACGTTCCATTTCTCGTTGATGTTCTATAGCTGACTCGCTTTCCTCAGATTTTAATCCAACCCTTCGGTAAAGTGCATTATAATTGTTAGCAATGTTATGGTTATTGTGTTCATTATCATATATCTTCTGTTGCAAGAACTCTATACCTTTTTCTCCTAATGCTGTTAGAAGAAGTGAGAAAGTTATTGTTCGTTGCTGACCATCAACAATATCATATAGGTTCTTACCCTTTGCTTTATGAAGGATAAGTGTGCCGACTCTGTATCTTTCTTTGTTGCTATTCTTTGCATCAATAATATCATCAAGCAATTGAATGGCATTACGAGCAGTCCATTTGTATGGACGTTGATAAATAGGCACACACAATTTTACGCCTTTGATTGGCTCCCCGTTATCCGTTATAGTTATGGTTTGACGAAGGAGTAAATCACCTATAGTAGTTATTGATAACGTCAAATTATTCATATTCTGCTAGTTCTTTAGATATTGTCATATTATACTTATTGATGTACTTTCCTATTGGAGTAATCATAAACCTGGATGTGCCAAGATTAATATTCTCCAGTTTCAAAGCCTTATACCAGGTGTGGCCAGCCTTTTCTGCCATATATAAGAACAGTCGTTTCACTTTCTGTGACGTGCAAGCCTCCAGTAATGTCTGAACCAACTTGGGACGCAATGTCGTCAAGCCCTCCATGATATAATAGATATCGAGCAAAGATGATGATGCATCCGGCAAGTTCAAACACTCCAACATGGCACGCTCTGGAGATGACACCAGCAAATCATGTTGATTGATTGTCATGGTTTCTACCCCCAACAGCTCATCACCCAGAAAAGAGGTAGTCATATATTTTATAGTCATATCCCACTCCTCTTTTAGTAACCATGAAGGTAACTTGTTGCTTTTGTCTGTAAACAGATAAGCCATAGGTTTCCCCATTGACAGGTAATGGGAGTATCCGCGGAGTTCCAAAGCTGTATATGCACCTACAACACAACTCTTACTAAGTTGAGTGTTGTATGACGATACAGCAGCAAACAGGCTTGGTTCTGTCCCGTGTATCTTATAAACTCCTTTCGAAATACGGTCAAGCCATCCACTTTTCATATAAGCATACTGACCACGTGCATCCAATCCTTGACTTGAAAGCCACGAACCAAACAAGACCGATTCATTGGGTGCCGTCTCTAATATTTGCTGTATTTTTGTAGCCATCTTCGTTTATTTTATGAATACCAGCCTAAATTTGTTGCAAATATACTCTTTTTATTTTATTCAACCAAACATTTTCCTCAAATAACGGCTATTTTTATATAAATTTATCTCCAAATTCGTATTTTTAGCGAATTTAAGAGTAAAAAACGTGCAAAAAACTATAAACAGAGATACAATTGCCATCAAAAGAAAAAGAGGTCGATAGCCAGGATTAATTTCTGAGCTTGGTTTAGTTTAATCCCATATTAAATATCTATAACCTAAACTAAACCTTATATCTTCCGAGTACTATTAATGTCATGCCGAATGGTCAGGATCAAAGATTAGAAGAAAAGAAATAACACGTTATAGCCTAAGGCAAACAAGGATTAACACTTTTTAATAAACCAATTTTACTACAATAGAAAAACCGATTTTTACCAAGATTATAAAGATATACAAAGAACTGCAAAGATAAATGTACCTAAAGAAGCTAAAATTGGAGGTTACTCTTCACACCATTTTCAGCTATTGCAGGAATCTGCAAAAATTCGTGTTAACGAATGTGAATATACGAAGAACTGGAAAAACGTCTTTGCAGATGTTTGTATATTTTATTTTTGACGGCAGCTTCATTTGCAGATGTTTGTATATTTTCCGTCCCTCCTCCGTCCCTCGGCATAGTATCTGTCCCCCGTAATTGGAGGTACATGTACTGATTATCAATTACTTATATTTGCAGATTTTACATTCTGCATCGGAAAATAATAAGAAAAAAGTTCGTATCTTCTAGTGTGAGATAAGACGTCAGCCATCCTGCTGCTGAAAATCAAGCATTTATGCAGAGCAATGACAGCTGCCGTGTTAAACAACCATATATAAAGTCAAAGAGAATCCATTTTTTCAGTATAAAAAGTCAATAAGTACAAGAAAAAAACGTACCTTATGTAACATAAATCTTATCTCACACTAGCATATACGATAAAACATATAAGGTAACAAAGCCACTAAGTAGTAAACTTCATGTACTTCAAAAGAATGGATTTATGAACAATGTCACCGCATCACAGTCACAGTCGTCCCTGAAGATGACTGCCAACAATAACATAAAGTAGAAAAAGAAAAAGACGCAGGTTTGCTCGCTTTCTTCTTCTGCAGCCCACGTAATCGATATGTACAACAACAAGCGTTTACCAAAGGGCATCCACATAGTCGTGGCTGATGACAAATCGGCTTCGAAAGTGGGAGGAACACCCTTAACCGAAGAACCGCATGCGCCTTGGGGCTATATATTTATCCAGCATATCAGCCACCATAGCCGACAGCCTGATGCGTCCGTTCATGAAGATAATGTCAGAAGAGCCCGAAAGAGTCACGTTCCTGCGAGATCCATTCGTGAAGTTTGCCAAAGACCATGTCAAGCTCAGAGTACTGACAGGAGTGTTACGCGGACAAGAAGGTTACGTAGTGCGCATATTGCGCGATCGTCAACTGGTAATGGAATTCGGAGGCTATGCCGTAGCCATCAGCAACGTACATCGTGAAGACTTCGAAATAGCAGAGCAAGATTAGTGTCAAACTCACAATTCTTTCATAGAACACGAATTACCACGAATTATCCACGAATTACTTTGGTTAAGTGTTAAATGTTAAGTGTTAAATTGTTAGGGTGCGAAACAACTCATAATTGACCAACTCTCAATCGCAGGCATAGCCGAGAACAACTC
>NZ_JADYUF010000077.1 GCF_021531655.1 Leyella stercorea
GGGGCTTTGGGGGGTAGGGCTTCTGTTTACATCTGTATCTCCACTACCTTATCCACATCAGTAGGCACGCTGTCGAGTGTAATGAGCACACCGCCTTGACACTTCTGCATCTTGACAGCCTTGCGCGAAACGTAATCTACGGCATGCTTTGCGTTCTTGTCGGTGATGGGAAGGAAGAGCGAGCGGTCCTTGAGGTTGAGGATATGTACGAATATCTTGTTGTCCTTCTCGGTTGTTACGCCCCAATCGCGTGGCGATACGCGTCCTCCACGTGTACCATATATGGTTTCTCCGTATGTCTTCATCCATTCGCCCATTTCCTTAAGGCGCTGCACAGCTACTGCTGGCAGACATCCGTCGGGTTGCGGACCGATGTTCATAAGGAGGTTGGCGTTGCGACCTGCTGCCTTTACAAGATAATGTATGAGAGTCTTTGTCGACTTGTAGTTCTGGTCGGTAATCTTATATCCCCACATACCGTTCATTGTTTCGCATGTTTCGAGCGGCAGTTGTGAGATTGACTGACCTGAGAGTCCGGCTGTATTCTCGCCTGGCAGGTCGCGTTCGAACATCTGGAAGTCTTCACCCTCGAATGGAGTTTGATGATGATTGTTGCCGATGAGGCAGGCAGGCTGCAATCGATGGATGAGAGCATACTGCTCGGGCAGGCGCCAATCGAATGACGGATTGATGTCCTGATCCCACCATCCGTCAAACCATATAGCTCCAACCTTGCCGTAGTTGGTGAGGAGTTCGGTGAGCTGATTGTTCATGAACGTATAGTATGAGTCCCAATTCTGCTTCTCAACGGGTCGACCAGTGCCGAGACCTGTACGACCAAGCGGGGCATCCTCACGCTGCCAGTCGATATGTGAGTAATAGAAGTGGATGTCGATGCCCTGACGGTGGCACTCGTCAGCGAGTTCCTTGACGATGTCGCGCTTGAATGGTGAAGCGTCTACAACGTTATAGTCGGAATATTTGGTCTTGAACATTGAGAATCCCTCATGGTGACGAGTGGTGAAGCATATATACTTTGCGCCCGAAGCCTTGATTTGTGACACCCATTCCTTTGCGCTGAATCGAGAGGGGTAGAAGCCTCCAGCCAGCTTGGCGTATTCCTTATAGTTGAGGTTGTTGTTGGTCATAGTCCATTCGCCGGTGGCAAGCATAGCGTACAGACCCCAGTGAAGGAATATTCCGAACTTGGAGTCCTGGAAGTGTTTGCGTGCTGCGATGTTGTCGGCAGAGGGTGTGTAGGTTTGATTAGTGTTAGCGGATGCTGTGAGTGATAGTGCCAGCATAGCCGCTGCCAATAGCTTTTTCATAAGTTGTTGTTGGGTTATGGGTTATAATTGTTTCGCAAAGTTAACCTTTTTATTCGTATTGGTGAAGAATTATACAAAAAAAGTTGGGCTACCTCACGGCAGCCCAACCAAATAACTATTAAAACGTGTAATACGATAAGATCTGAGTCTGTTATGTTTATGTGCTGGTTTTCTAATGTTTATATTCTATTGCCTATAACCTTTCTGCTTATTTCTTGCGCACAGCACGCACTTTATGAAGATCCATTCGTGGTGTGCTTTGTGGTGAGGCATCCCAAGTATAAGCATTCGAGTTGTCCCGTATACCTGTTGATGACCAGTGCTTACCATTCAAACCTACAGCTTCAGAGAACTGATTGCTTGCCGGTAGATACCAGTTGATGTCTTTTTTCTCAGGTGTGATGGCATAAGTGATTTTGTCGCCTGATCCGCCTTTATGTATTTCAAAAGCATTCAACTTTACTGCATACAAGGCAGCAAATACCTTAGGAATCTCATTCGAACCACTTTGCTCGGTCATCTTATAACCTCTGGTAGCTATATATTTTTCTCCCTCAAATGATGTTCCTCCCACATGAGAATACAGTTTCCAAGTATTATCCAAACCATCAACTTCAGACGTTGCTGATATTTCATCCATTTTTGAGTAATTAACAGTGAATGTTACTGTGCCTTTCCAATCATCATGATCAACGGTTACGTATGGCACGGTTTGAGGAACAAATATAGATTTAATCCACTCCCCTAAAGTATTTGGTTGCTTCTTGAAGTTTTGTTTAATCCACCATTCTTCAATTCGACCAGATATAGGACCGAATCCTTCTTTCTGATATGTTACTTTTCTGTCCCATTTAAATCCGAAGGGGAATGTTTCGTCATCTTCCAAGACCTCCCAACCTATATCACCTTGCCAAATCGGACATCTCTGAACAATGTCTGCAGTTGCAAAATCTACTCCGTTTATGCTTAAGGTAAGTGTCACGGTACGGTCTGTTGTTGAGTTGTTTTCCTCTACGAACAGATATAGTGTTGTCTCTCCGTTACCCGTCTTATCCAATGTCTGCTGACGTTCTACGGGTACTTTCTCGGAACCACAATAATCAGCATAATCACGAGCATAATCACCAGTTGCTTTTAGCCAGTAGCCGCTTTGCTCATATGTGGTCAAGGCTGACTTAATTGTCACCCAAGGCTGATTAGACTTTATAGTCCAATTTCCCGTTACGTATTTTGTATTTACTTTTATAGGGATGATATCATAGTGAGCATCTACTATAGCAGGAGTGCTTGTAAACTTCAGCTCATACTCTGGTGTAATCGAGAGGCGATAGGTTACGGTTTTGCCCATTAGCCATTTGGCTCCGCTGAGTGAAGCGCTCAGGGGGCGGTCGTTGCCTGAGATGTTGTCATGGAAAACGACTTCGAGTTTGCTGTCTGCGCCTAAAGTCTGGGGCAGGAGCATGAATGTAGCGTCCTCGGCATTGAGCTTTGTGCCGTCGGCTGTGGCGCCTGTGGTTGGTAAGTCTGGCGAAACTGTATAGTCGGCTGTGGTTTCGTCAAGATCCCATGCAGCTGTCGCCATGTCGTATGTACCAGAGTTGCGTACTTTGGTTATTTTTACGCTCTTGATAGTGCCTTCTGCCATTGTTTCACCAGTCTTGATGATTACAGCGGTGCAGATGTGCTTGAACTGCAGGTTTACAGGAGCGCCTGTTGTACTGTTGTTGCTGAATTCGCCTGTGGCTGCCGCTACAAGGTCGCGCTGCTTGGTGAGATCGGTAGAAGCAGTGTACTTGAGGGTAGTCATGTTGACATTCTCTTGCGGATAGATAGGACTCTCATCGAGAGTAGCATCGGTTGGTGCCCATGCGAAGAAGCGCAACTGTCCCTTTTCTGGCCAGTAGTATGTAGAGTTGGGACTCCAAAGCGAGCCAGATCTTTTAGCAGTTTCGTTCATATACAACTGCGAGTTGATGCTTCCGTCTGCTTTCTTGTACTGTGCCACAACCTTAAACTCGTCGTACATGCTTGTCTGCAGCATAGCTGCACGTGTAGCAGGTCTGCCTGCATTGTCGTTGCCGATGCCGTCGGTCACAACGGCACGCACGCAGAGTGTGTCGGCAGAATTGTCCGAGCGCAGAGTGTAGCGGGCAGCAGTATAGCCGTCAGCAGAATTGTTTGCGCGTGTAGAAGCAGCGTTTTCGGTAGATACGCCGAAGCTGATGCCGTCGGTATTTGTTTCCGCTTTGCCGAAAAAGTCGTCGCTGCTGCATGAAAAGAGCGACGCTGACAGTAGCACAGCAGCGATGCTGGCTGTCAATTGGTGTATTTTCATTATTCCTTTCATCTTGGTTCGTTTTTGTGGTTGTTGATAATTGTGAGTGTAAGGGGAACATTCAACCCCTTACACCCTGTAGTGTGTTAGTTGCTTGTTGCTTACTTCAGATCGAATTTCTGTTCAGGAGCATCAACCCAAGTATCAACTGTAGCCTTGAACTCGATAGGATGGAGCTGTGAATCCGGATTGATGTTTGAAGTTCCAATCTCAGCAACGTAGTTGTAGCTCTTGCCTATCGACTGTGTTGTCTCGATTGTAACAGTGTGATTGTAGTCTGTTTTTACACCATTCTGGTCGAGAGTAACAGTGAATGTTACTTTGTAAGATTCTTTCTTATCTGTAGGGATGAGATACATGTGATCAGTTTCACCAACACCAGTGTTTGCTACGAGATCAGTAGGTGCATTCTTTGTCGGATTTGCGAAAGAAACATTAAGTGTATTTTCTGTTGCGGTCCACTTAGCGTCAGTAGCAGGAGTGATAGTACCCTTCTTGTAAGCGTTGGTAATCTTTACGTCCTTAACAGTAATCTTGGCAGCAGCTTTTGCTGGGAATGTGTTCTTGAAAGTGAACTTAACACGTGCCAACTGATGCTTGAATGTGAAGTTAACCTTGTCAGGAGCGGCTGTAATATTTGCAGGCATTGTCGTTTCTGTAGCCTTTGCGTAAATCAGATCAGTCTGGGCGTCATTATCGAATGTGATGGTGCCACCAGTCTTAGCTGCTGCGAATTGAACACCCTTCTCACCTGCCTTCGGTGCGATAGCCTCGAAATTGTAGATGTAGTTCGCCTCCCAATACTTCAGCGGTGAGTATGTGCCCTCTCCATTTTGGGCAACTGTTACCTCCTGTGCATTGAAAATCTTATCGTCACCGCGCCAGCCATATACGTACATACTATTGAGATTAGCAAGAGTAATGTCTGTAGCACGAGTGCTCTTATCTACAAATGAAGAGAAACCAATAGCTTTACCCTTAGCCATTTCTACTGTCTCGTCACTGTTGCAAGCTGTGAGCGCGAGGCCCATTGCTGCCAAACCCATAATAAATAATTTCTTCATAGTGTTTAATTTTTATAGTTGGTTATTAATTTAATTTATTGAAATATTATTTCAGTGGAATCACGATGTCTTCGTAATCGCCCCAGCCTTCAACCTTAACGTCGAATCCAGAACTACCTTCCTTACCCTCTTCGTCGGTAATCTCAAGATCCTTCACTATGATGACACCACCCTGAGGTTGAGCCTCAACCTGCTTAGTCACGTCGAAGTCGAAGTTTTTGATTTTTCCGTTCTTGAGTCGTACCTCAAGGTTGAGAGCATAGCTGCGCTGTCCACGTGTGGGCTGATAGAGTGCGTTTGGCCAGTCGGGCACTCCGAACGATGTTACTATAGCCTGTGCTCCCCAAGGTTCGAGTGTGCAGTCGTAGAGCAGAGTAGCTGCCTCTTTTGAAGTCTGTCCGCTGTGCATATACACCGCTGCAGCCATGCCCGACAGTGCTCCGCGCACCAGTCCTACATATTCCAGACCCTTGCTGAACTCGTATCTTACGAGATACTTGAACACCAGCGGGTGCATTGTAACCGACATCTCCGGCATTTCGTAGGTACGCTCAGATGTGTACTTCTCTTTGTAGTTGCCATAGAGCATATCGGGCATGTTCACAGTAGGTTCGCTACGGCTGGCGTTGCCCTTAAACGGATTGCCCATGTACGTAGAACGTGTTCGGGTGCGTGTGGTAGCCTTGGCAGAAGCATACGAGTACATATCGTCGAAGAGAATGTATTCGGTGTCGTTGTTGTAGAACAGCAACTGGTGGTTGCCCGGTTGCAGACCTACTACGTCGCCCTGAGCTGGCATATTAATCATATCGTTGACACCCGTCTCGCTGAATACGTGCATACGGAGTCCGGCAGGAACCTTCGGGCGAAGGTCGTCGTATGCCATGCCGTATTTTTCGGGCCATTCAGCTTCCGAAGCCCATACCTTCTGGTTTTCATTCAGTTCCCACTCCTGCTGGTAAGTAGCTGTGACGCGGAAGTCGAACTTAGGTGCATGAACGTCGTGGTCGAAGCACAGGTCCTTGTGTTCGCACGATGAGAGTGTCGGTATGGCGAGTGCCATAGCGCATAGTGTGCCGAGTATCAACTTGGCTGAATTCTTGCAGTTAATCATTTCTCGCCTCCTTTCTTCGTTTTCGTGTTGTAGTTGCCATGTCCGAGAAGCCAGACGAGCGATACCTCAACCTTGGTAGGGCCTATCCACTTGCGGTTTTTGGTGGCTTGCCATACGTAGTGGCCGTCGAGCGGAGTGTATTCATAGTAGCGTCCGCCCATATATCCGGCTGCCAGACTGAAGTCGATGTTCAATCGTCGTGCCACAGGCATTGAGTAGCCATACTCAGCACCGACGGTATAGTTCATGCGGTCCCACAATGTGCCGCCGGGCTTTCCGCCCATATATCCCTTGCCACCGAATTCGATGTCGTAGGTGAGCATCTGTGCGTTGATGCCGATGTGGTGTCCCTGCAGAGGCTTTTCGGCTGCCTTGGCTCCGAAGTACTTGCGTACGGTGAGTCCGCCGCCGTAAACACGCCAGTAGCGATGGCTCTTGTTGCGGCTCCACCATCCGTACATCCAGTCGGCTGCTACGCTCCATCGCTTGCCGAGCGAGAACTCAACGCCTACGTTGGGCACAAGTAGTGCATCGTAAAGCATATTGGTCTTGATGGCGAAGTAGGCAGGTTGCTTGGTGTCGACAACGGGTTCGGGCTGTACAACGGGTTCGGGCTGCTTGGGTTCTTCCACAACGGGTTCCGGTTGGGGTTCGGGTGCAGGCTCGTTCTTCTTGCGTATGGTCACGAGAATGGCACTTGCGTTGCGTACTGAGGGGAAGAACTTGTCGAGCATATAGTTCCATGTGCGTCCGTAGTTCATGTCCATGAGTCGCTTCTTGCGGCTGTCGACGAGTGCACCATATTTATTATAGGTGTATTCTGGAGTCTCAAGCAGCTCGTGCAGCACCTCCTTCTTGTTTGGCATGTCCGAGTTTTCGACATAAATGGCGAGTTTCTGCCATGCGTCCGACCATTCCTGACGCTTGATTATGTCTTCGGGCAACATGATGCGCTGGCGTACATACTGCTCCATATTGGCACAGCGGCGCTTGGCGAGCTTGCGGTTGAGCTTGCTGCTGCCTTCGGGCGATGCCGATCCGCAGAACTTTACTTGAGTAAGTTCAATGGTTGTGTCGTTTCTTACTTCGTTAAGAAACTGTATTACGTCGTTCAGATTTGCTTCGTTGTTACCGAACTTGGGGTCAAGCAAACTTGATCCTACCCTAAATCCGATACAAACTTCTTTCTTGTCGTTTTCTTGGGCAGCGGCGGTTTGCATTGCCAGCGCCAAGAAGATGAGTGCTATAAATCGTATCATAGGCAATCGTCTTAATTTAGTCTTTTTATTATTTTTGCGTTACATTTTCAGCTTGGTCGTCAGCCAGTATTACCCGTCTGTAGGCAATCTTGCCTGTCGTTAGTTCGTTCTGCCTGCAATTCGTCCTGTTGCTGGCATTGTTTCATCAAGATGTACGTCTGTTGTTTTGTTTTGTTAAGTGTTAAGTGTGGAATGTTAAGTGTTTAAGGGGGTGATGTAAACTCAAAATGAATGTCAAACTGTAGGAGGAGGGTGTGTCAAAAGTCAAACAAAACGGGCTGAAAGCCC
>NZ_JADYUF010000078.1 GCF_021531655.1 Leyella stercorea
AGAATGACAAGAGATTGGCTGCACTTAGAGAGTATGCTCAAACGGCTTGAATTCTAAATCCGAAACTTGAGACATTTTATAATGTTGCCCCGAAGATATTGTTCTTTGGTATCTACTCCGAGACTATACACCATACTTGCGTAAGATACAGACTTGTCTTTACCCTCTTCAAGCAGTTTTTTGTTTAGGAGCGTCCTATACTGGTCATATATCTCTTGAAGGTCATTTGGTTTGCCTTCAATGCGATAGTATACTGTGGTCAAATACTCCAAAAGCATGATTCTTTTTTAAATGTGACTTTCTTTTGTAGCGCACACGAGGCGTAATCTCATAGGTTATTCCTTCGGAGTCACAAGACTATTGAAGTCGCGAGTCTCAAACTGATCGGACTCATAGCCTTGGATGTTGAAGTCCGGGTAATGGTTGTACTTGTTCTTTGGCACTATAATCTTTTCGAGAGATGTGCAGCCGATAAGCATCGTTGCGTTTATTTCACCAGCACAGCATGTCAATGACGGCTGCTCAAACTCAACCGTCTTTAGTGAAATGCAGCCAGCAAACGCCATTCGCTCCACAATCTTCACATTCTTGTTTAGATATACAGACTCCAGATGCTTGCAACTTGCAAAGGATCTGTCATAAATCCAGCATTTGCAGTCTTCGCTTATCACGATGTTGAGACTTTTCAGTCCGGAACTTCTGAATGCAGACTTGTCGATAATCTTCATGTGGCTTGGAATATTTATCTCTTCCAAAGCTTTGCAGTCAGCAAAGGCTGCTTTCCTAATCTTACCCAAAGTTTCTGGAAAGGCAATTTCTTTTAGATTTTCACAATGAGCGAAACTCTCCATTCCGATGTAATCTACTCCAGGCATTGTTATCTTGAAGAGCTTTATGCAGCTTGCGAAAGCTCTTGTGCCCAAGTCGGTAACTGATGCTGGCAATACCACATCATGAAGATTGTCAAGTCCTAGGCATGCTTCATCGCAAATAGCCTTCACACCGTCTTTCACTTCAAGGTACTCTGGATTGCCGAGTACTTTCAACAAGCGAAGTCCGTCCTCGCTGTAGATTGGTCCGGAAACCTTGTTGCCTTTGGCTTCCTTGATCATTGCCTCATCTTCTTTTGTTAATATTGTATTCATATTTATTATTTTTAGTTGAATCCATAAAAGAATAGCATGTCTTGAACTTACATCTCTTCTGTATTATTCATTACCTTCACTTGGTCGAAGCTCATTGGCTCATACTCTAATATCTCACCAGTCTCCTTAATCATACGATAACGCAGATGAGTGCGGGAATATCCCGCCCTATATGATATTTCTCCATTTTAGTATTTTATTTATTCTGATGCAAAGGTATATGTTTTTATGCCTCTGTCCACTATCGTCATTATCGGACAAACAGGAATGAAGTGTCGGAAAAACCGGAAAAAAACGAAATGAACAACATCTACTTCACTACACACTGCTATTTCTTCTATCTGATGTGATAGAAAGTCTTTTGTTTCCCCATAACATCCATAAGTCTGGTTGCTCTCGTATGTTCTGTTCTAAAAGTCTAACAAACTCGTCAGTATATGCGTAGGGATTTGTATTGATGTCTTTAGGGGACATTTGCTTGAATTCAATATTGTATATTCCTCTTCTATTCCTACTTATATGTGCATATACAAAAATCATATTGTATTTTCTTCCAATCTTCTCTGTTCCTGTATAAACAGAAAGAAGGTGGTCGAAAAATGGAGATTTGTGGATATATTGTTGGCTTCTTTTTGATGGGGGTACATCAGCTAAGCTACCCAAAACAATTCCATCATATCTTTTTTTTTCCAGTTCTTTCAGCATAGCTAAGATAGGCTTGATAGGAGAGTTATGTGGTATATTTATAGCTCCATATCTTTGTCTCGTTTTTGCAAGCCAATCTGTAAGCAAATTCCTTTTACCTGAGTAATACAAGTTGCCCATGCAAATATGTTGGATATGTAAAGGAAAGGAGACTAAAAGCTCATAGTTTACAAAATGCCCACTATAGCATAGTATCTTTTTGTTTTGCAGTAATAGAGTTTTGATAAACTCTATGTTCGTAAATCTACATTCCTCACATATTTTATAGTCTGAGTGATACGACTTCTTTGCCAATTCAAAAGTGAAGTCATACAAATTTCTATAGTAGTGATGTACAATAGACTGTTCTGTCTTCTTGTTCATTCCATCAAATGCAATCTCAAGATTTCTTTTTACTCGTTTTGTATGACTTGAAGCTGTAAGTGCAAGAAGTCTAGAGGCGAAACTCGATATAAGGTATAATGCCTTTATAGGTATGTATCGTGCTAAGGTAATGGTCTTTACTAATGAACATACAAATAGTCTTATCAGCGTTTCTTTCATATATCAGTCCGTGTTTAATCTGCAAGAGGAGATGATTCCTCTTGCAGATTTTATCCTTTTCTGAATTTTTATCCTATGTCACTGCATGGGTCGTCGCAACCACAAAATGAGTAGAGAGTGCCCCATAAAAGGCTTAAAAATGAACTGCCAACCACAAATAGTAATATGACAATGAGGATTCCAAATAAAAATATTAACATAAATGTTCTGTTTGTAAGTTATATATTACCTACTTCCTTTCAAGCGTTTCGGTGTTCTCTTCAAGGCAGAATATTTCTATCATATAGTCTTGCTATGTCTCAGACTTCATCAAATCCTTGATTTCTTCGATAGTTTCAACTACATTGAAAGAAGTTCCATTCTTTAGTGTGAGTCTTGAATGATGCTCGCTTTCTTCATCAAGTATAGGCTCTATAGAGCAAATGCATGATGGTGAAACAAGTCTTACCATTCTTTCTTCTTCACCATAGAGGTCTATGTAATGCAATGTTATCATAAGTGGACATTCTATGTGTGATACGTTCCTTAATCAATGTCATAGGCAAACTCTTCGAAACTCATCTCTACGGGAGAGTATGGAGTTTTGGTATATTTCCCCTCCATGTTGAGCCATTTTAAAGCTTCTGTTCCATTTCTTTCAACTCCGATGCCGTCCTCATAGCATTTTGCTAGTCTTTTTTGAGCACTGACAAGTCCTTGCTCAGCTGCTTTGCGATACCATTCTACAGCTTCTTCTTCGTCTTCATCAACTCCTGTGCCATTGTAGTAGCAAGTGGCAAGATTGTTTTGTGCGGAAGCGTCACCTTGTTCGGCTGCCATACGAATGTACTTTACTCCTTCGTCGTAATTCTTTGATGTACCGGTTCCCTTTATGAAACAAACACCAAGTTCATTTTGACCAGGTGAAAAACCTTGCATGGCAGACTTATAATACCATTTGAGTGCTTCTTGTTCGTTCTTTTCTACACCAAGTCCCTGCTCATAAAAGTTGCCTAACACTTTCTGAGAGTATGCATATCCATTTTCTGCTGCCTTTCTGTACCATTTTGCAGCTTCTGAATAGCTCTGTGGCACGCCTTCCCCTAATTTGTAGGAAGTTGCAATGTCGTGTTGTGCTCTGAGTACTCCTTTATCGGCAGCTTTTCTATACCATTTTAGTGACTCTTGGTAATCTTGTGGAACGCCTACTCCATAGAAATAGACTCTACCAGCAAAGAAACATGCTTTAGCATCGCCTTGTTCTGCTGCTTTTAGAATCCACTTACTTGCTTTTACGTTATCAACAGCTGTGCCGTGACCAAAGATGTAACACAAAGCAAGGTTTAGTTGTATCTTTGCGTCACCTTGCTCAGCTAATGTAAGATACTTTTCAAACTCCTTGCTCGCATTTTTAGTGCTTCTTTTTGAGGAGTTAACTCCTACGTCGGAAGTGTAAGAAGAGGTTGGTTCTGATACCTCTTTTGCTTTCTTCTTGAAAATGTCAAATAATCCCATAGTCGTATGTTTGTAAGTGTTATAGCCTTTTGTGTTCAGTCGAACATGTTAATTCCAATAAGGATTGCAAAAATAGAAAGTATCTCCTTTGTTATTGGTAAATTGTGCATTGCAAAAGATTATTTTGTAGTCTTCTTCGCAGACCATACCAGCTATACGGTCAAAAACAACGTACCAACCATCGTCATATGCTACTCGATTAGCTTTTGTTATCTCGTATTCATATTTTGTTCCACATACTCGTAAGACCGTGATGTTTCCCAATTGCTTTCCAAACAAAGCAAAATCACGACGCATTCCAATGATACGACCAGTTTCATCGGTGTAATATTCACAATATGCTCTAATTTCTTGGATATATTCATATCCTTTAGCTTCCATCTTTTTACGGATGTCATTAAACCCTTCGTCCATATTTTGTAATATTAAAGTGATAATAATTTTGTATTTTAACCACTAATTTTTTCTACTCCAATAACTTTGTTGCGACAACTGCCATTGGTAACATAGCTTGTTCTTTCCCATTTAGAGATAGCATCAGCTTCGCTTGAAGCGTCTACAGTGTAACAACTTCTGTTGCTATCCCAAGGACTTGCATTCTCTGACTTGAAATATACATTGTAACGAGGCATAAGTTTATGTTTTTATTCGTTCATGTCTACTTCCTATCGAGCGACTCGACTTTCTCTATTACCTACTTCCTTTCAAGCGTTTCGGTTTTCTCTTTGATGTTCTTTACTATGCGTTATGAATCTCAGTATAGTGCGCACTCTCCCAGTTTACTTCCGGGTATCTGATGCGTGCCGTAGCCAAGATGATTGCTTCTTGGTCAAATGAGTTGTGGCATAAATTCCAACGGTTTGCATCAATGATGAAGTCGTCGTAAACCAGACCGCACACATCATGAAGCGTTACCTTGCATCCGTTGCGATGTCCTTCTGCATAATAAGTGATTCTAAGTTTTGACATATATTCAACTTTAAAAGGATAAAATATCGTCTTCTATAATGTCATCTATAAAGCAATCTTTGCCTTTTACCAACCATTTTAAGCCAGAGAGCACACCTAGGAGTGCTGGTATCCATGTCCAACAGCAAATGAGGTAAATCACACCATGAGTAATCTTGCCCATATAGAACTTGTGAGCACCAATACCACCAAAAAAGATGGCAAGCAGTGCTGCAACGATATGGTTCTTCTTAGCAGCAATTTCTTCGCGCTCCTTGTTCTGTTTCTCTGCTTGAGCCTTTTCATCGCGTTCCCGTTTGATAGAACTGAGTTTCTTCTCTATTTTGAGAATCTCCTGTTGTATAGACCATGCCTGATTCTCTCTGACTTCTACATTTCTTGCCCAGTCTTTGGAACACAATTCTTCCAATGCATACTCTCGGTTGCGCGCTCTTGACTCTCTGTCTGTGACTCTTGTGTTAAGGTCGCTACGACCTGACGCTCCGAGATAGCCGAACAAGAAGTCATCGGCATCAATCTCATGCCAATGCCAGTCTTGCATCTCTTCAATGTCGTAGTCAGACAAAGTTTCGCGATTTCTCAGAGTCCATAATGGCTTGGACAGCCTTGCCTTAGGATTTGAGAGAAGTCCTGTATTGCTGGTATTTACCAAAGCATAGCAGGTTCCATGTGTCCACAGATACAATTCTCCATTCAACATGACAGGATTGCCGAATGCCACTTCCCAATCATGGGGAATCTCCTTCTCAATATAATACTCCCCATCCCGTTTCTTGATAAGGCATATGGCCTTTGGTGTTATTCCTATCATAAAATGGGGATAACAGACAACGGCAGTGAACTTTGACTCTATCGCTTCAAGAGTGTTCTTTTCTTTTAATAAATCTCGTTCCTCATTAGAGGTTGTCGTATTACTCGTTTCTTTTTCCATAGTCTTTCTCAGTAGATTGTTATTCTTGTGAATACTCCCATTCCTCAAATGCCGAGACATCTGCTTGTGGATATTCCTCCTTAGAATAGTCGTTGGCAAGATATACCACAGGGCACTTTGTCTTATACATCAAGTCGAAGACATATTTAAGATACTCTCCTCTTAACTGTTCCATATAGCGGTGGAACAGGAAGAACTTGGTGTTCTCGTTGTATGTTCCAGGAATAATGAACTGTTCATCATCTCCAGACGGAGTGAGCGTTTGGATTGCCCCTTCTTTATCTATGTAAAGTGCTTGTCCGCAAGTAGCACAACCGTTCATCTCGCTGATAGCACGTCTTGCGTTGTCAATGTCGGGATTTGAATGAAACCATATAATTACAGGGCGTATCGGTGAACTGCCAACATACTCTTCGATAGTTTCAATAATGTTGTCCTTGTTAGTACTTTTCATATTCTGTCTTTTGTTTAAGTCAGACTGTATGTTACAAAACAAAAAAAGCAGCAAAGACTCTGCGACTGCACGATTTTACTCGCACGTCGTAGTGTCTTTGCTGCTTTGTCTTATGCTGTTGCCCATAGAGCCAGACTTCAAGGTTTGTGTCCTATGGCTCCGTTCGGACTGTTTCTTATTTAGGTCGTGCACTTTAGTGTAAGCACGAAAAAGCGTGAAGCCACCTGTCGCTTGCTCCACCTTTGAGGCCTTAGGACTTGCCCTTCACGTCAGAACAAGCAACGAGACCCCACGCCGATATGTATATGTACACTCCCATAGAGCCAGCCTTACAAGGTTGCCCCATGAAAGATACGTATATAACATACCCATAGGCATCATCGTTGCGAGGTTCTTTGACGTGAGATTTGGAGTGTCCTAAGTTCCAAAGGTCAAAAACCAAGCGCCAATAACGCTTTTCTTATGTTTGCCCTCTACCAACCGCCACTTTTCAAGCGACTTCGGCGTAGGGCTACATGCCGTCATTGCACATAGAATACAATTTAGCGTGCCAAAGTTACTAATTATTATTGGTATCGCAAAAAAAAGACCTAATTATTTTAAGTAGAGTTGACAAATAAAAAACATTGATGTTGTACAACATACTCTTAGGCATAATCTTATTATCCGAACATTCCTTGTGCCTTTAAGTCTACATTCATCCAATTAACCTGAGTTCGGGATAAGAAAGTCTTTGTAAAAGTTGGTAATCTCAATAATTTTTAGTACCTTTATGA
>NZ_JADYUF010000079.1 GCF_021531655.1 Leyella stercorea
ACCTATAAAGATACAAAATATTTGTGAGACTACCAACTTTTTTATGAACTATTTCTTATCCCGAACTGGGGTACCATTGTCAAGTCAATCAGCTCATAAGGAACATAGGAACAAATTTGATAAAGGGTTCTGACTACGCCATAGAGATTACGATTTACCAAGTCTCTACAGGCAAAAAGATAGCCACGAAAACGCATCAGGGAGTAGACTTGGAATCTGGCGAGAGCTTTGTTTTCTCGGATGACATGCCAGAACTATTCACTTACGCCCGCAACAGAGACATAAATTGGAACGCCAACATCATAAGTAAAGACCAAGACACCCTAAAGGAGAGTCTACTCAAGAAGATAGAGTTCAGCGGTCGAGAATACGATGAGTATCTGAAAGCCAAGAAGGAAGGCAAAATCAATGCTGCTGAAATAACCGATGATGACGGGTCGCCACAGGATGAACCAGACCCAGATTACAAAGAACCATCTGAAGACATGACTACTGGGATTCCTAGCGATGTAGTAGTCGATACTGTACAAAGAAATAGATAAATAGGTAACTTCTCTCTGTTTCTGTGATGCTTCGTACCCAAGCTATTGGGAAGAAAATTTAATATTAAAGATCAGAATGAAAGTGCTGGTGTTTGTTAAAATACCAGCACTTTTTTTGAAAATTTCCATTAATATTACTATATTATATAAGGTATAATCTGAAATACAAAAACAATATGGCAGGTAAAATGTCTTTATGCATTATCAAATACACCTATACACGCTATGTAGGGGTGGACATCGAAAAATATACTCGGGGAATATATGAGTATGTGAAGGAAGCGTTCGGGGTGTTGCAGCCACAAATGTCGGAGCCGGGAACTATACCGGATATGTCAGACTATTTGGACGGACTACATATCAGACGAAGAACCTACAGCCGAATGCCCCTACTGCCATATCGACGCCGTCGTAGGCGATGCCTCGGGCTTCCCTATTACCAAGGAATTTCTGAGGAGAATGATGAAGAGATGGTTTTGGTGATGTAATATTTTTGCCAGCAAATGTTTGTAAATCAACAAAAATGCTGTATATTTGCTGATGAAATAATAAATAGCAGCGTTATGGTAGAGAAATACATTAATCCACATACTGACTTTGGCTTTAAGCGACTCTTCGGTTCTGAGTTTAACAAGGAATTGCTCATCAGCTTTCTGAACGCTATGTTTCATGGCGAGCAGAACGTTCAAGATGTCACATATCTAAATTCTGAGCAACTTGGCGACCGTGCTGATGCCCGACGTGCCATCTTCGATGTATATTGCGAGAACGACAAGGGCGAGAAGTTTATAGTAGAGATGCAGAATGTATATCAGGAGTTTTTCAAGGACCGTACTATATATTATTCTACGTTCCCCATTCGTGAACAGGCGCAGCGTGGAGGAGAATGGGATTTCCATCTTAACCCCGTATATACCATAGGTCTGCTGAACTTCAACTTTGCAGAAGGACTTGATAACGCCAAACGATGGCACCATGAGGTAAAGTTGATGGAGGTGGATACGCATGAGATATTCTACGACAAACTGACGTATATCTATGTTGAGATTCCGAAGTTCGACAAGCAGGAATTGGAACTTGTGACTATGTATGACAAGTGGATGTATGTGCTGAAGAATCTCTCCGGACTTATGCAACGCCCAGCAGCTCTTCAGGAGCGTGTCTTTACAAGGCTTTTTGAGCAAGCAGAAATTTCCAAGTTTAATAAGCAGGAGCTAAAAATGTACGAGGATAGCGTCAATGCCTACCGCGACATAGTGAATGCCATAAGGACGGCTGAGAAGACGAAGTTTGCTGAAGGACATGCTGAAGGACATGCTGAAGGAATGGCTGAGGGCATGGCTAAAGGCATAGCTAAAGGCAAAGTGGAGGGCGAAAAAGAAGCAAAGGAAAAGATGGCTGCCAATCTCCTTTCTCTTGGAGTGCCTTTAGAAACTATAGTGCAAGCATCGGGCTTGTCGGAAGAAGATATTCAGAATCTTAAACTGTAATTTCGTTCGTGAACTATCTAATAGTACGATATGATTTTCATAATAGCGGGGACTTCGGTCTCCGCTATTGTTTTTCCCAAAAAACATATTTTCAAGGGAATCTACAAGCAAACGGCATATTCTCATTGATGTGAACTATTATGAACTTGTCGTATTCACATAAATTGTGTAATTTTGCACAACTATTATAATACGGCAATAACAAAACTTGAAATCTATGATAATAAATAAGTTGTTGAATAAGTGCTTATACATTGCTGCTGTCAGTTTTTTTCTGTTGGCTTGCTCTTCGGGAGCAGAAAACGGTGTGGACGATGAGCCTACACCTCCGCAGCCCGAAAAACCAACAGTGCGTATACCCATTGGCATCAGCACCTATATAACTCGTGTCACTGAAACTGCGTATGAGAGTGGCGACCGGATAGGACTTTATGTTGTGAATCGTAACGATGACGGTTCGCAAAATGACCTAAAGCCTTCGGGCAATTATGTTGACAATATGCGCTATACATATTCTTACAATACTTGGACTCCCGACGAGACAGTGTATTGGAAGGATGACAAGACGTGTGCTGATTTTTATTTGTATTATCCTTATCAGGCAGTACACGCAAACGAGAACCCTATGGTGTTTAAAGTAGAAGCTGATCAAAGCAAAGTCAACTCTTATAAGAATTCCGATGTCATCATTGGTTCTACGTTAAATGTGGCACCAAGTCAGACGACTGTCTACATTGCCTCAAAGCATGTGATGAGTAGGGTGGTGATAGCCTTGAAGCCAGGCGAAGGATTTACCGATGCTTCGCTTGCAGCTTCGGATGTTAAGGTGACGCTTAACATACCAGCCGTAAGTGCCAACATAGACCTTGCAACGGGCAAGGTGAAACCTATTATGAATTCTGATAGTGAGTCATTGACTATGACTCCGATGACACCATACAAGGACGGCAATGTCTATCGTGCCATTGTGGTGCCGCAGCAAGTAGCGCAGACCAATCTGATAAATGTGAATGTGGACGGACGTGACTTCGTGTTCTCCAAGGCTTTCGATTTTGTAAGTGGCAAAAGCTATACGTTCAATGTAACACTTGCTAAGAAAAGCAGCGGCTTGAACGCCACCATAACCGGATGGGACTCAGACGGCGTAGACTATGGTGGAACGGCTACTGAGGAATAATCTGTTTTTTATTGATTACTGTTGCATGATAAGGAAACACATAAACTTTCTTATATATATTGCCATAACTATATGTGTGGTGTTGTGTGCTGGTTGCGCTGAAGGACTGTTCGGCGAAGACGGCACACAGCACTGCACTCGGCGTATTGAGCTTTCAGGCGAGATAGACCAGGTGGCAGTGACACGTGTCAACGACGGCGGCTTTTGCAACGGCGACGGAATGGGCATCTACATTGTTGACTATAAGGCTGGTACACCCGGCACGCTGCAGCAGAGTGGCAACCGTGCCAACAATGTATGCTACACTTACGATGAAGCCAACCGTAAATGGAATTCTGACTATGATGTTTACTGGAAAGACTTTCATACCCATATAGACGTATATGGCTACTATCCATACGCCAAACCCGTAAGTATCGACAACTATACTTTTAATGTACAGCGCGACCAGAGCACTGCCACTGCCGACGGCAAGATGGGCGGCTATGAGGCGAGCGACTTTCTTTGGGGCAAGTTGAGCGACGTAGCACCCACCAGTGCCGCTTTGCGTCTGTTGCTGAGACACCGTATGTCGAGTGCCTGCGTGAAACTGCTCAAGGGCGAGGGTTTCACCGAGAGCGAATGGGAAAGCATAGATAAGACAGTGCTTGCCACCAATCTGGCACGTAAGGCAAGCATAAACATGACGGACGGAACCGTGAAAGTGGCAGGTGACGTGGAGACGTCGGCTACCATTCCCTCGCAAGTGAACAATGAATGGCGCGCAATCGTAGTGCCCCAGACTGTCCCGGCTGGCACAACACTCTTCAGTATCACTATAGGTGGCACACCGTATAAGTTTGCGAAGAACGAGCCGCTTACCTATGTGTCGGGCAAGATGATGAAGTTCAACATCAGAGTGGATAAGGCCGAGGGTAGTGACAAGTATCGTCTCATGCTTGTAAGCGAGAGCATTGCCCCTTGGGAGAATGATCTCCAGAGCCATGATGCCACGGCTACTGAGTATGTTGTTATCAACTCCACTGCCGGACATCTTAAAGACTCGATAGCCGCTTCGCATAAGGATATTGCCATGGTGAAACGCATGAAGGTGACCGGCATCATTAATCATCATGATTTCATAATGATGCGCGACAGCATGCCAAAGCTTACGGCTCTTAACCTCAAGGATGTAAGAATCAAAGTACCGACCAGTGGCTATATTAATCCGGATTGGAAAGATGATGAAATACCTTCTGAATGTTTTATAAGAAAGAAAACGCTGACAAGCATTGTGTTTCCTGACGTTCTTAAGAGTATCGGAAGTAACGCTTTTGCCGGCTCTGGTTTGAAGGGGTCTCTCAATATTCCCGAAGGTGTGGTAGAGATTGGGAAATGGGCTTTTACTAACAACGACTTTACCGGTATCTTGACATTACCTTCCACGTTGAAGAAAATAGGCGTTAGTGCTTTTAGTGAGTGTTGTTTTATATGTCCATTGAACTTGCCGGATGGAATTGAAGAAATCGAATCTGGATGTTTTTATAATTGCCGGTATCTGTATGGCAAGCTGATATTGCCAAGTCATTTGAAGAAGATGGGTTCAAGCGCATTCCGTGGTTGTACTGGCTTTAAAGGCGACTTGGTGATTCCTAAATCCTTGACCGTTATACCCGGGCTCGCTTTTTACGAATGTGGGTTGGGAGGCAGATTACAGTTGCATGATGGCATCACTATTATAGGAGACTGTGCATTTACTCGTAACGGATTCATTGGCGAACTTGAATTGCCGAAGAGTCTTACAATACTTGAACGTGGAAACTTCGATGGAAATTATTTCTCAGGAAGCTTTAAGATACCCAAGGGATTGTTAAGCATTTCTGTATCAGCTTTTGCATATTGCGCTTTTACTGGGGAGGCGGAGATTCCAGAGGGTATTCTGTCTATTGGTGAAGGAGCATTTTATAATAACGAAAATCTGCAAAAGATAATATTGCCAAGCAGTCTTGAGTTAATCGATGATCAAGCCTTCGGATATTGCAAATCGCTTCGCGTAATTGAATGTAAGAGCACCGTCCCTCCAGTTGTGAATGACAGAGCTTTCTATGGAGTCCATTTGCAAGACCTCACTGTTATCGTGCCTAAGTCTGCTTTAAATGACTATAAGTCGTCAGATTTCTGGTCGGGTTTATTATTAAAAACTGTCGAATGATAAGAAAATACATAAACTTTCTTATATACATTACCATAACTATATGTGTGGTGTTGTGTGCTGGCTGCGCTGACGGACTGTTCGGCGCTGACGGCACCCAGCACAGCACCTGTCGTATTGAGCTTTCAGGCGAGATAGACCATGTGGCTGTGACACGTGTCAACGACGGCGGCTTTTGCGACGGCGACGGAATGGGCATCTACATTGTTGACTATAAGGCCGACATTCCCGGCACATTACAACAGAGTGGCAACCGTGCCGATAATGTATGCTACACTTACGATGAAACCAACTGTAAATGGAATTCAGACCAAGACGTTTACTGGAAGGACAATCATACCCATATAGACGTATATGGCTACTATCCATACGCCAACCCCGAAAGCATCGACAACTATACTTTTAATGTGCAGCGCGACCAGAACACTGCCACTGCCGACGGCAAGATGGGCGGTTATGAAGCGAGCGACTTCCTATGGGGCAAGTTGAGCGACGTAGCACCCACCAGTGCTGCCTTGCGTCTGCTGCTGAGACACCGTATGTCGAGTGCCTGCGTGAAACTGCTCAAGGGCGAGGGCTTCACCGAGAGCGAATGGGAAGGCATAGACAAGACAGTGCTTGTTACCAACCTGGCACGTAAGGCAAGCGTAAATATGACCGACGGAACCGTGAAAGTGGCAGGTGATGTGGAGTCGTCGGCTACCATTCCCTCGCAAGTGAACGATGAATGGCGTGCCATCGTAGTGCCTCAGACCGTCCCAACAGGCACAACGCTCTTCAGCATCACCATAGGTGGCGCACCTTACAAGTTTGCTAAGAACGAGGCGCTTACCTATGTATCGGGCAAGATGATGAAGTTCAACATCAGAGTGGACAAGACCGAGGGTCATGGCAAGTATCGTCTCACACTTGTAAGTGAGAGTATTGCCCCTTGGGAGAACGATCCCCAGAGCCATGATGCTACGGCTACGGAGTATGTCGTTATCAACTCCACTGCTGGATATCTTAAGGACTCGATAGCCGCTTCGCATAAGGATATTGCCATGGTGAAACGCATGAAGGTGACCGGTACCATTAATGCGCGTGATTTTAGGATTATGCGCGACAGTATGCCAAATCTTATGGCTCTAAATCTAAAGGATGTAAGAATAAAAGGAGTATACAGCTATATATTTGGGGGAGAGGAGTGTTGGCCAGATAAAGCTGAAGATGATGTATTGCCTGGTTTTTGTTTCAAGGGATGTTCTATAAATTAACATATTGATAATTAGTTATTTAATTTAATAATTCAATAAATAGTCGTATTTT
>NZ_JADYUF010000007.1 GCF_021531655.1 Leyella stercorea
TAGACAAGGTCAAAATGGACTTTGCCTTCTTTGCCATTGCCTTTAATATAAAGAAAATGGTGGCAAAAATGACTAAGGGAGGTCTTTTCTCTTATTTGAGGGCTTATTTGACCCATATAACGCCATATAAATTGTTTACAAGGCTCCTTTTCGTAGAAAAACAAAAACTCGTTGTACATCCACACAAGAACGTACAACGAGTTTTTTATTTATATTGGGAGTTTTGACACGCCCTCCTATGTGCTTTTGGGGCTTTCAGCCCGTTTTGTTTGACTTTTGACACACCCTCTTTGTTTATTGCATAATCAGCTTAATTCATTTCAGTCTGAACTCTGCCTCCAACTCTATCTCCATTAACGTCGACACGCTATATACGCCCTCCGAGAGTCTGCCACTTTCATAATAGCTTCTCTTGTATGCGTCGCCGATATCCTTCAGATTCCATGAAGTCGGAATTACGAGCAAAATTCCCTCACCAGGCATTATCAGTCCGTTAGCCTGCATCCATTCATAAGCTTTCGTCGTACCTGATCGCGTCAGAGGATGACGATTTTGTGTTTTTGCATCAAGAATACTTGGAAGCCCAGACAAACGACACGTGTTCTGTGTATGGTTAATAACAATCATACGTATAGAGTCTGACCGTGACGGCAGAACACGACACTCGAAAGCCCCACTCATACTGCCAGTCGCTGTCGGAACGATACTGTCGGATGTCAACTTAAAATGCGGATTTATATTAAAATGCACTTTCTTGCATAATTTGTAAGTACCATTTTTCAATGGAGTGGCAAACTTATTTGAGGAGAATTCCATTTCTGCAGACTTACCTGTTGGCAACTCATAGCCAAGATCAGTGAAACCACCTTTAAAAGGCATTCTACCCCATCCTTCTGCATTCTTTTTATATACTTCAAAGCGATTTCCATATGAGCTGTTCGGACCATGCATGTTGGCCATTGTATAACAGAAACTGCTTTCATCACAATTTGCTACACTGTCTTTCATCGTCAACGTATATGCCATATTGCCCGTAGTGGTAGCCCCTAACACTCGGTAGAACATAGTGTAATAGCTACGGTATCTGCCAATCGGAGTGATTCGCAACTTGCTTATATCCGTATACATTGCAGACGCAAGTTCTTCTTTCAACTTCTCCACTCCAGGAAAGCTTGTTTTCTGATAGGTTATCTTTCCTTCTTTATTTACCACGAAATACGTAGGGATGCCTGAGAACTTATATATTTTGGCAAGAGCGTCAGCCTGTTCTTCAGTCAAACGCACATGCACACCACTTATTGTCTTTATCATCTTGCCCCATTTATCTACAGGCGATGAGGCATCGGCTATATAAACATAAACGACATCAGTAAGTTGCTCTTTCAATGGACGAATGGTAGACATTGCAGCTCTGCACGGCATACACCACGTGTTCCAGAAATCAATGAGCAGACGTTTGCCTTTATACTTATTTATAATCGTGGGCAATATCTGTTCGGCTGACATCTTGGGGTCTATGTCAATAATACTAAATGTAGAATTTTGATTGGCTGATTTTTTAACTTCAGCAAGAATATTGTCGGCTGAAGCAAGCTGTGACTTCAAGTCTTCGTTATTGGCAAAAAGCAATTCGCGCACCATATCGTTAGCTATGCTGTCATGAGCCGCTGCCATCTGTTGCTCGGTGAGAGGACGCTTGCGATTAAACGAACGACTTAGACGCTTGCCCACAGCGATATCGTCAAGCAACGGGTCGGCAGATATATATTTACGACGAAGGGCAGACGTGAAGTCGCTGAGATAAAAATAATATCGTTGGTTCTTGGAGTGAAGTACAGCGAGTTTTTCCAATGGCTTGAAGTAAGACACGGTGTCGATACTCATGTCGGCACGTGGCACACCTCTTTTACCAGCTATCATTGGGGCCATAGATATATTGTTCTTAAAGCCAAACAGAGCCGAGGCATAATTCATAGACAGGATGCTCTGCGCCAATGTTCGGGTGGCGGAGCCAATAGCTGCATTGGAATTGATGGCTGCCAACAGTCGTTCATAACTCTGCTGCACATAATCGCGGTATTGCAACGGTGTCATACCACAAATATCATCAAAGGATGTAACGCCAAGCACATCAATCTTTGTCTTTACGCTCTGCAATTCGGTATCTACAGCAGCGTGTTTGCCCTCAAACCACACATATTTCTTTACGTCAGAATCAGTTGCAAAAAGGTGTGTAGCGGCAAGAGTAAGTGTTGGCAGGTCGATGGTTACGGTTGTTGTGTCATTAGGTACGGCAAGAAATGGTATCTCCGTTCTGTTTACACGTATTGTTGCTACAGTTGGCAATATCGCATTGGCGCTGACTTGACAGGTGCCATCTACGCTTATAGAGTCATGTTCGTATGGCATGCGGTATGGCGAGAACCAATTATCCACAATAATATCAAGCGTGGTCTTGTATTCTGGTTTATATCCAAGCAAGCGCACGGCTACAACAGTCTTGCCAAGATTAAGATCGGTTGATGGCAACTTGCTGTTCTTATCAAGCGCTTGCTGCAGTAAGTGTTGCGGAATATCGGCGTGCGGACGTTTGCCATCGAGACGCACACCATAAATGTTCCAACCAGAATTGTCGGCTGTTTCACGAAAGTCGAACTCTGTTGTTGACTCGGGCATTGGTTTAAAGCGCAATGTGGCTGCAACATATCCACATTCGGGCACTTTCACAAATACTCCCTTAGGCAACTGCTTGCTGCCTATATAGTCATATTTCACTCCATTTGCCATAATGTAGGCATGCGAATCGATGCCTACATCGCCACTCGCCTGATAGATTTTCACGTCGATAATGGTAGCCTTCTTGTCGAGCGTCACACGCTCAATCTCTAATTTGTGATTGTTTGAGCCTAAGAAGTAAGGCCGCTCAACTACTCGCTTGGCTTGTGCCGTCGTAGCAACAAGCAACATCAGAAAGGCAACAAGCGATAAGGCTTTCTGAAGTGAATGCTTTGTGTTCATGTTATTATTGGTTTTGTCTGCATAATAATATAATGATGCAAAAGTATAAAAATAAATCCACCGGCAAAAACAATAGAAATGAAAATGTAGTCCTTTTGCCCTTCAAATGTAGTCCTTTTGGTGTGCAAAAGGACTCCTTTTACAGGGCAAAAGGACCACATTTGCAAGCCAAAAGGACTACATTTGAAAAGCAAGTGAAATCATTCATCATAAAAACAGGCTTTTTCTGAAAGACTTTCACTAACTTTGCACCATATATAATATGTATGCCGCCGATTATCTGACGACAATAAAACAATAGGTATATGGAAAACATCGAAGTAATGGTGATACTTTTCATCATTGTTGTGCTGGGCTATGCATTGTGCAATCTTGGCTACATGGGCGACCGATTCGACCAGAAGTTATCGTCAATAGTTATCGACCTCACCTGTCCGGCATTGATTCTGTCGTCGGTAATGGGCAATGAACTGCCCGACCGTACATTGATTCTGCCTCTGTTAGGCGTAGGTTTCCTGACTTATATCTTGCTGCTTATATATGGATTCTGGGTGCCACGCCTTGTAAGCAAAAACCGTGACGAACAAGGCATGATAGGATTTGCACTGATGTTTGCCAACGTAGGATTCATAGGCTACCCGATAGTTTCATCCATCTTCGGTCCGAAATCAATATTTTATGCAGCCCTGCTGAATATGCCCAACACCTTCTTCATATTCACGGCAGGAGTTATGCTGGTAAAGGGCGAATACAGCATCAAGAGTCTTAACTCAAAAGTTCTGTTCTCGCCGGCTATGATAGCCGCCTTCATTGCAGCGCTTATTGTGGCTTTCGGCATTCACACGCCCGACATAATAGCTCGTCCTGTAACAATGGTGGGCAACATCACCGTTCCGGCTGCACTGATGATAATAGGCTCGTCGATGGCACGTCTGCCACTGAAGGACATTATAGGCAGTCCGAAGGTTTACGTGGCTTCATTCTTGCGACTTGCCGTTGTCCCCATATCGGTTTATTTCCTGTTTAAAATATGTGGTGTGAGCGACATTATCAACAACATCAACACTGTCGTCATCGCTATGCCTGTAGCCTCATTCGGCACGATGTTCTGCATGAAGTATGGACGCAACCCGTCGCTTATGACCGAGATTACATTCATAACAACCGTGGCATCCATACTCACAATACCACTGATAACGATGTTGTTCAGATAAAAATCATTGGTTAAGCAGTAGCTATATGACTTTTATTTTGAGCCAATTGCCGTTATCCCACGCTTTTTTACTAATTTTGCAGTTCAAAAGAAACATAATATATAACACTATATGGAATTAGCATCTAAGTACGACCCACAAGCAGTGGAGTCGAAATGGTATCAGTACTGGCTTGACAACAAGCTCTTCAGCAGCAAGCCAGACGGACGTAAGCCCTACACTATCGTTATACCGCCGCCTAACGTGACTGGCGTGCTACACATGGGGCACATGCTCAACAATACTATACAGGACATTCTCGTGCGTCGTGCACGTATGGAAGGCAAGAACGCTTGTTGGGTACCGGGCACCGACCACGCTTCTATCGCTACTGAGGCTAAGGTGGTAAACCGCCTCGCCGAGCAGGGCATCAAGAAGCGCGACCTTACTCGCGAGCAGTTCCTTGAGCATGCTTGGGACTGGACCAACGAGCACGGTGGCATAATCCTCAAGCAGCTGCGCCGTCTTGGAGCAAGCTGCGACTGGGATCGCACAGCATTCACTATGGACGAGAAGCGCTCGGAGAGCGTACTCAAGGTTTTTGTCGACCTCTATAAGAAGGGACTCATCTACCGCGGACTGCGCATGGTGAACTGGGACCCTAAGGCTCAGACCGTACTTTCTACCGAGGAGGTGATCTATCGCGACGAGAAGAGCCATCTGTTCAATCTGCGCTACTATGTGGCTGACGCCGATACAAACCCTGTTGTGCCTACAGGCTGTGAGGGTGAGGTTCTGCATCAGGATGCCGACGGCCGCTACTATGCCGTTGTTGCCACCACACGTCCGGAGACTATCATGGGCGATACTGCCATGTGTGTCAACCCGAAGGACCCGAAGAACCAGTGGCTGCGCGGACATAAGGTTATCGTTCCGCTCGTAAACCGTGTTATCCCTGTTATCGAGGACCGCTATGTTGACATCGAGTTCGGTACCGGTTGCTTGAAGGTTACCCCTGCACACGATGTCAACGACTACGCTCTCGGCAAGACTCACAATCTTGAGACTATCGACATATTCAATCCCGACGGAACTATCTCAGAGGCAGCCGGCATGTACGTAGGTATGGACCGTATGGATGTGCGCAAGCAGATTGCCGAAGACCTGAAGGCAGCCGGCCTGATGGAGAAGATTGAGGACTACGACAACAAGGTGGGATATTCGGAGCGTAATCAGGACACTGCCGTTGAGCCACGTCTCTGCAAGCAGTGGTTCCTCTCGATGAAGCACTTTGCCGACATCGCTCTGCCTCCAGTACTCGAGGGCAAGATTAAGTTCCACCCGACAAAATATGTAACAACATACCGCAACTGGCTGGAGAACATTCAGGACTGGTGTATCTCACGTCAGCTCTGGTGGGGTCATCGCATCCCGGCTTACTTCCTTCCTACTGTCGAAGGCGAAGAGGAGAAGTATGTTGTAGCACTCACTAAGGAGGAAGCTCTTGAAGAGGCTCGCAAGATTGAGGGCTATGAGAACATCACAGCCGACCAGCTCGTTCACGACGAGGACGCTCTTGATACATGGTTCTCGTCATGGCTCTGGCCTATCTCGCTGTTCGACGGCATCAACAATCCTGGCAACGAAGAGATAAAGTACTATTATCCTACTTCTGACCTCGTAACAGGTCCGGACATCATCTTCTTCTGGGTAGCCCGTATGATTATGGCTGGCGAGGAGTATATGAAGGATGTGCCTTTCCGCAACGTTTACTTCACTGGTATCGTGCGCGACAAGTTGGGCCGCAAGATGTCGAAGAGTCTCGGCAACTCGCCCGACCCAATCGGTCTTATCGAGAAATATGGTGCCGACGGCGTACGTATGGGTATGATGCTTTCGGCTCCTGCAGGCAACGACATTCTCTTCGACGAGAGCCTTTGCGAGCAGGGACGTAACTTCAACAACAAGATATGGAATGCCTTCCGACTCGTTAAGGGCTGGCAGGTGGCTGAGGGTGAGCAGCCTGAGGCTAACGCTATTGCAGCCAAGTGGTTTGAGGCTAAGCTGAAGCAGACCTATGCCGAGGTGAACGACCTCTTCTCTAAGTATCGTATCTCTGAGGCGCTGATGGCTGTATACAAGCTGTTCTGGGACGAGTTCTCAAGCTGGTATCTTGAGATGGTTAAGCCGGCTTATGGCTCACCTATCGACGCTACATCATACAATCAGACTCTCGCCTTCTTCGAGACTCTGCTTAAGATGCTGCATCCGTTCATGCCGTTCATCACCGAGGAACTGTGGCAGCACATCTACGACCGCAACAATGGTGAGTCGATTATGCGTGCCGAACTGAAGCTCGACGCTCCTACCGAGGATGACAACAACATCGCTAACGCTATCGAAAGCGTTAAGCAGATTGTAGGTGGCGTGCGTACAGTACGCAACCAGAAGAACATCCCCAACAAGGACGCTCTCGTGCTGCAGGTAGTTGGTCAGAACAACTTCGAGGCTTACTCATCGGTTATCACCAAGATGGCTAACCTCTCGGCTATCAATGTTGTGGCTGAGAAGGACGCTACTGCTTCGGCATTCATGGTAGGCACCGACGAGTTTGCAGTTCCTCTTGGCGATATGATCGATGTTGAGGCAGAGATTGCCAAGCAGGAGGCTCAGCTCAAGCACCTTGAGGGATTCCTCGCAGGTGTCAAGAAGAAGCTCTCTAACGAGAAGTTCGTTGCTCACGCTCCCGAGGCTGTTGTAGCTATGGAGCGCAAGAAGCAGAGCGACTCTGAAGAGAAGATTGCTGCGCTGAAAGAATCGCTTGCAGCTTTGAGAAATAAATAAATTATAAGCCCCACCCCCTGCCCCTCCCCCGTAGGGAGGGGAGCGGTATGTTCTGTAGCTCAAATCATTTCTGGTGTTTCATACACTATGGATTTCATCTATTGTAGATTTCTTTATCTAACAAAGCATATCACTCCCCTCCCTGCGGGGGAGGGGTTGGGGGTGAGGCTTTTTTATCTTTTTTACTATATGCTTAAACATTTCTTCTTCCTACTAATTTCTATCATCACCCTCGCATCTTGCAGTAGCGATGATCCCGACGGCCCTACTCCACCCAAGCCATTCGTTCCTACAACTGCCGCCAATACTGTGTTTGTGTGTATGCCATATACAGGTGATTCAAATCCGTTCTACGGTGCTCTGCTCGACAATATCAAAGATATGGAGGAAGCCATCAAGGAGAACAAAGGATTGGACGATACTCATCTGATTGTTTTCATATCGAAAGATTATAAGGAGAGCCACCTTATCAACATCGGCTACGAGAATGGCAAATGCCGACGCGACACAGTGAAGACATACGACAATGCCTTATACACTACAGCAGAAGGCATCAGCTCTCTGCTTGATGATGTGAAGAAGTATGCTCCTGCCAGTGTTCAATACTCA
This sequence comes from Leyella stercorea, assembly GCF_021531655.1. The sequence goes on from NZ_JADYUF010000007.1 coordinate 7,665, forward strand.
ATGATTGTGGGATGTCATGGCGAAGGATGGATGCCTTCAAGCACCCGTAGCACAAGATGGTTTGGCGGAAGCAAATACCAAATCAACATTTCTGACTTGGTGGATGGCATAAAGAACGCAAACATGTCGATGAACTACATATTGTTCGATGCTTGCTATATGTCGGCTGTAGAGGTGGCATACGACCTACGTGACGTCACCAAATATCTCATTGCATCGACAAGTGAGATGATGAGTGCTGGTATGCCATACAAAAAGATATTGAAGCATATCATCAAACTCAATCCTGACTATGCTTCGCTGACAAAGGATTTCATCGACTTCTACAAATCTAATTCCAATCCATACGGCACTATTGCCGTAACCGACTGTGCATACTTGGCAGATATGGCGGCACTGATGAAACAAATCAATTCAAAGCATACTCTTACCGATGCCGACAGCAAAGTGCAGGACCTTGATGCCGGACACCGCACGCCTACTGTCTACTTCGACTTCGGCAGTTATGTCAATGCGCTGTGTGCTGACGATGAAGGCGCAAAGGCACAATTCAGCTCATTGATGAACGAACTTGTACCATACAAGGGTTGTACAGATTATATCTACTCTGATTCTGACGGAAAGAAATTGAAAGTAAACGAATTCTCAGGACTAACAATTAGCGACCCGTCACAAAATTCATCTGCCATTAATACAAAGAAACAGACTGCGTGGTGGAAGGCAACGCATTAATTGAAAATACATACTAATAAAAACGACAATAGAGACAAATGGCAACAATCTTATGCGATATGGCATAGTAGTTATTGTTGACCTTTGTCTCTATTGTCGTTTTTGTATTATCTTCAACGGCATCATCAACAGTTTAAGATGCTGCTAAATGATTTTATTTTCTGATTACCAGACTGTTGTTGTCCAACCCAACATGATGGGCAAAAGAAATGGCGGTGCCGTCGAATACTGCCGACACGTCGATGCCACGGCGCACAAGCTCGTCAATAAGAGCCCGGTCATGGGCTGCACGCATGGAGTTGAAACCACGATTTCCTACCTGACTATTGAATGATTCAACAAGTGAAGTGAGTGTTGTTGCTGCAAAACGCGCAGCAAAATCGTTGTAAAATGAATTGTTCATAAAGACTTATTTTTGAAATTAAACTTATTTCCACATCGTATCTTGACCACCGTGGCTGTCGTGCTCGGTTGGTGCAGATTTTAAACTGCTCTTGATGTTTCGAATGCAAAGGTATAAAGAATAATGGGATGGACAAAGAAAATCAAAGGAAAATCTTCTTCGAAAATAATGCATATAACAAAGCCAATAATCTTATATAATACCAAACTCTCTTAGCTGCTTCTTATTTACGGTTGGACTCTCTTTTACGGTATTGAAAATCAGCTCCATCATTTCCGTATCTGAGATTTCGCCACGATAAGTACTTTTATTGAATTTACTTCTCTTTGCCACAATATTTTTTGAACAGTTTATAAACGAGTTGTGCTCCAAATATGAAAACTGCTCAACCGTTACCGGCAACTGATAGTCTGTAACTGTTGCGGGCAAATTATAATTGATGTTTGAGTTTATTACTAATCCACCAATAACATTTCCTTCATTATCAAAACCAAGGATGATAAAGAATTTATTGCGTGTAGCATCTCCTGCCTTGGGAGTAATACCATTCTTTTGGTCAAGGTTGAGTAAGTGAACATCTCCGACATTAAGGTTGTCTTGTGCTAACTTGTCAGCCATATTCCCTAATAAATCTCCAAAATTCGTCATGACAAAGCTGCCTCCACCAATAGATTGTCCTTTATATATTCTATCATATCATCAGATGCCATGCCATCTTTTGCCATGCCAATAATATCCATGACCTTACGTCCCTGCTGTGCATAAGCACGTTTCCATTCTTCGCCATGTGATTTTGCACGTAGCTCACCGTATGGAAGATTTACGTTCTCACAGATAGACTTATCTAAAGCCTCTATATCTGCTTTTGACAGGTACTCAACATCTGGTTGACGATTAGCTTCAAGCATATAATAAGCATCGTCAGTTCCTTTAGAAATGGAACTGTTTATCATTGCTTGCAATTCTTTATCACACTGTGGGTCACCCTTTATACAATTATAAAGAACTGAAGGTACTGGTCCATCAGGCAATGCACAGAATTCGTCAGAAACCATAGGAAATCCATATTTTGCCAAATATGAAACATTAGCAAAATATATTACCTTGAACACATGGTAATAGTCTAACCCTTTTGTTTTGTTCAAAATGTATAGTAAAATCTCTGTCAGTTTCTGTTTGTCGAAGTTCGTCATTTCAAATGCCATTTTATCAATTACAAAATTAACACTTATCATGCATTATGCAAAATTTTCATAAACTTTTTACAAAATATTATATATTCAGATAGAAGCGCATCCGTTAGTAGCATAAGTCCACCAGCTTGGTATACAAATTCAATTCTGCAAGCTATACGTTACAAACTGTAACGGTTTGAAAATGCTTATAAACAAAAAACGCCTCGCACGATTTGAGCATTGTTAAGAGGCTTGGCGAGGACTGACGCTGCAAAGATACGAATAATCATTGATAATACAAACTTTTGAGCAAGAAAAATCATACAAAAGTAGATTTCTTTGACATATTTATATTTAATAATCACTAGTGTCTCGTTTCCTTATCAAGTTGCATTTTTGGGTCGATGGCATAGTCCTTGATGTGTTGCATCAGTACCTTTGCTGCTTATGCCATGTCCTCCACAGGCAGATTGCTGAAGTCATTAACAGCCTTTTTGTAACCGCTGTAAAGTCCGTCACGCTAAGCATCGGCTGTAGCGATGTCATCGGTCAGCATACTTTTTTGCGAAATCTTCAAGTCCTCGTCCTCCTGCTCCATGGCAGCCTTTAGCGAGACAATCTGTGTGCTGAGCTTACTCTTGATTGTCGCATCGGCCTCAGCACGAGCCAATACGTTCGAAATGAACAAAAAGTGAGCACCATTGTTCAAGCGCTCCAAGCTAAGAGTTGCGATTTCACTCATAGTTTGATAAAGATTTGAAAGTGAATAATGTGGAAACACTGTCGCCGTCGCCCCAGACATATAGCCGATACCACCACAACATTGTTTCCGTTAACTAATACTGTTTGGAATCAGCCAGACACATTGTTTCCACATCCGCCCCGTTCCGTCAGGACACAAAAACAGCGTTTCGTGCACCATTCCGTATGGAGTAATGCAAGAAACGCTGTTTCTGCCATCTTCCTCTTCGGAAAAAATGCAATCATAGTGCCACAATTCCTTCGTGCACATTTCCGGCACATTAATGACACCGTTTCTCGCTTTAAACCGACAAGAATTGCCACAATGTCAGCCGTATTCTGCCATTTTAATGGCAATATAGCGTTAAATTTCATATTTTTTCGCTTCATGAAGTCCATAAACCGTTGAAAATCCATATTTTTTTAGTAATTTTGAACCTGCATTCGCATCATAGCGTTTGCAGACATAATTTGGAAGTGCATTCCATACTTTGTTCTACCTTGTGAAACTTCGACAACTTCACGCAAAAGCATCAGGACAAGTAGAGGAAGTACTCCCTTGGCTCTGTAATATCACTACCCGATATACAGTCAAGGTGAGGCTTTATCTATCTTGTTTGTTGCTTGGGCAGTCGAAGGCCTCACAGGTGAATGAGATACGATGAGGTCTCACTTCTTTATATGGATATTATTTTAATGATAATTCATAAACTTAAAGATTAACAGCATATGAGAAAGTTTCTATTCCTTCTATTAGTTTTAACCATCAGTTTAAGAGTTTGTGCCCAATTTGCTCCTGCAAAAGGGAAGGTTATCATGTTCTATCCTATTTCTGATGCTATTCGTAACAGCGCAAACGGATATGATTGCTTCTATTCTACCGATGACGCTTATAGAAATGGAAAGATAAACTGCAAACCCAAATTACGATTTAAAAAGAACGAATTCAATCTTACGCCATATGAGGAAATTGAGAAACACACATTTACAGTTCTTGATTATTATATAGAAAATAAAGACTCAAAAAAGATAGAAAAAAAAACTTGTATCTGCTTTCTCAAAAGAGATGATGGAGAAAAGATGTTCTTGCGCATCCCTTATATTTGTCAGCAAGAAGATAATATAATTACCAGGTCTTTCTTGATTCCCAGAACAACAAGTATAGACATACCATGTTGCTATTATGATCAGTACAAGTATATAAAAAAAGATTATCAACAGCAAAATGTAGTAAATTATCCAGAAGTGACTCGGTCATTCAATTATGAGAATAGTAAAAGAGACGATTTAGATAAGAAATTATTTACAAACCATTTGAGTTTTTTAGGAAACAAGTTACCCAAATACTTCTCAAAAAGATATGGTACTGTTTTCTACTGTGAACAAGTTTCTTTTGAAAATGTCGAAGGGTATGCATTCAAACAACCAATCTGTAGATTTCGATACAATGAAGGACAATTGATTGTTCCTATGTTTGATTTCAGAGGAAGTGGAGGGGCTTCCTATGGTTCTAATTACACTGTCCTTCAGTTCTTTTCTAATAAAGAACAACTACTAAACGAGAAAATGGCAAATCTGAATAAACGTGAGTTATCTATCGTTGGTGACACACTTTATTATGCCCAAGAACTTAAATCAAAATATAGTTATGAGACCTTAAGAGATGCTCTGTGCATTCAGTACAGGAATAGCGAGAATACTTATAAAGTAAAGAGCAACATTCCTTATAAATGTACTAGAATTGATTTAGCTAATGAATTTGCGACAGATTATTCATGTCCTTCTTTGTATGCTATTTTAACAGATCCATCCGGCACTGAAATTCAGGTACCACTGATCAAATTAGCATTTAAAGAAAAATATGACTACGATGAAATGTTCAAAATTGCATCAGAGGAAAAAGCACGTCAAGAAGCATGGGTCTTGAAAAATGCAAAAGAGCAAGAAGAATTAGATAAGAAGATTGCAAAATATACCCCAAAATACGGTAAGGAAGGTGCTAAGGTTATAGCTAAAGGATATTGTAGTGAAGAAGATTATGCACACTGGAAAAAGCAGTATGGAGAAAGAACCGCTGTTATGATTGCAAAAGGATTGTATGATGTTGGTTTTCCTAAATCAGCTTTCTATGTTGCGATCAATAAAGACTATATAAAACTAATAGCTTCTTACAGCGACCAAACAGGTTCATATGAGGTTATTCAGCATCGTGAATTTAATCCCAAATATGTTACATTCAGAAATGGAAAAATTATTAGTATAACAGACTTTTATTAAAAACATAATAATACATTTTAGAAATTATGAACATCAAATTATTTGTAATCTTTTTCTCCTTGTTATTTACATCTGTTTACTGTAATGCAAAGAATAGTGTATATTCTTCTACAAAAACTGAACTTGTGACTCAGAAGAAGAGTAGTAAGGCAACAGGACTCAATGGAACATACTATTGTTCAAAGACACGTGAGTATTATATCTTCAAGAGTGACCACACAGGTTCTTTTGTGACGGGTTCTGTATCTTCAAAATTCCGTTGGTCACTCAAAGGTAGTTTTGTAATACTGACTTACTCTAACGGAGGAAAGACCGAACTTCAGTACAATCGCAGTAGTGATTATCTCTTGGAAAACTCAAGTATGCTCGGCACACTCCTTTACGAAAAAAGGAAGTCAAGATAATAAGACATGCAGAAAGTTTGCTTTTTTATAGCATCATTACTTTATTTATACAATTGTAGTAATATTAAGAACGAGCCGGTTAGAGTAAATCAACCCGACTCGATTTCTTATTCATTCGTAATTCAAGTGAACGAAGTGGGTAATTACCTTGTGTATATTCCCGATGAATCTGAAAGAATAAAAACATCACAACTGATACCTTCAAAGGTTTCTATTTCCGATTCTATCTGGGCAGTACAACTAACAGACATTGATATTTGTATTAAAGCATACAAAAAAGTGACTGCAAGCAACGATGTTAAGATATACATTGAGGCAGACAGCCAAGCAGAATACAAAGTAATCAAGGAACTAATTGAATATTTACAAGACACAGGCAATTCAAACTATTATCTTACAACCATACATTAGACATGCGAAAAACATCAGTTTCAATATATGACACAAAGGAGTTGTTAGAATCATGGGATTATAAGTCAAATACACTTGATCCTAAGATTACTAGTAACAAAAGTTCACAAAAAGCATGGTGGATATGTAAAAAATGTGGAGCTTCGTATGAACGAGGAATTAAGGAACAGAAGAAAAGTATGGGATTATGCAAGGTCTGCACAGCGAAAGAAACAGCAAATCGTGTTTATCTTAGCAATCTGAGAAATAAAGGCTCCGTAAAAAGTAAGTATCCTGAAATGGCGGCAGAATGGGACTACGAAAGGAACTTTCCTGTGCGACCAGAGCAAGTTTCTTGTTGCTCTGCGGATAAATATTGGTGGAAATGTCAAGAATGTGGACACAAGTGGTTCACTAGTCCTAGTGCAAGGTTTAGTAATGGTAAAGTACATGGATGTCGGAAATGTAGCTTCTCAAAAAGCGTTGAAACAAAACAGAAAATAGATCTCAGTACCATTGGTCCCCTAACAGTAACACATCCAGAAATAGCCAAACAATGGGATTATAAAAAAAATGGCGATTTAACACCTGATGCTGTTACAAAACGATCCATTAAACGGGTTTGGTTTAGATGTGCATTTGGACATTCCTATAGACAGATGATTAGTGAGAAAATTCGCGAAGGATTAGGTTGTCCTAAATGCAGCCAAAAAACCTCGTTTCCAGAACAAACTATAGCTTTTTATTTAGGTCAGTTTCTTGAAGTCAAATCTGATTATAAGCATAATGGATATGAACTTGATATATATATCCCAAAACTTAATGTTGCGATAGAATATGATGGATATAGATTTCATAGTTCCCCGTCAAAAAGACAAAGCGATAAAAAAAAGGATGAATATTGTTTAAAAAACAAGATTAAATTAATCCGAGTTAAGGAACTTCCAAAACATACAAACAAATATTTGTCAATCTATGTTTCACCTACAAATGATGAGTGGAAAAAACTTATTAACGACTTATGTTCTGAATTAGGAATTGACAATACATTTGATGTAGATATAGAAAGAGACAGGTGTATTATTTATTCTAAAATTACTGGAAAAAATTATGAATCATCATTTGCATGTAAAAGACCTCATTTGCTTCAATTCTGGGATAGCTCTAAGAACTACAATATTAATCCAGGGACTGTTAGTAATGGAACAAGAATGAAATTTTGGTGGATATGTCCCTGTTGTGGCAAAAGTTATGAACGTTCTTTGAATAACCAAAAAAGAGAAAGGCCTTTATGCATCGAGTGTGCCTATGAGAAGGCTTTACAAACAAGAAAAGATAAAAGAAAGTAAGACTAAATAGGTAGTCCGTATTTTATAGTATCTTCTTGAGGTGTTTTTAACATTAGATTTGTAAGTTTGGTGTTACATAGGTAAAACACTTTCTAATTTTTTTTACCTACATTATAATGGCATTAGGTTTATATAGTCAACACATCAAGTAACAGTAATTCAAAAATCCAGCATCATGTGTACAGAAGAGTTAAATGACGTAATAAAAAGAATAGATGGATATGAAGAAAACATCATATCGTCAAAATATGATGAATATGAGAAGTTTTTTATGCACTTCCCAATTATAGTGGCAGCACCTATAGACTTTTCATTTCCAGTCTTCAGAGTAAGACCTGTAGAAGACAATGTTGATGAGTCAAGTCCATCATCGTTTTCATACAAGCCACAAAAGCTGATACCCGCAATGAGCAGACTTAACTTAAAAGGAGAATCTGTCTTTTATGGTTCTATATATCCTCAGACTGCAATAAAAGAACGTGGAATAAAGCCTAATAAAGAATTCTACATGTCAAAATGGATAATCAATAAAAGAGACTTAACCTTATATAGATTATTCAATCATGAGGAATTAACTTCAAACGAGAAAGCATCTACAATAATAAACTATGTTGACTCAGTCAGAAATGATGACACAACAAAATTGCTATCTCTGATATCTGAGAAACTGACATCTACTATTAACGAAGCAAACAAGTATAATTTTACTGCATTATATGCGAGTTACGTGAGACGAAATCGCATCTTTTACAAGTTAAAAGATGAGGAAGGAAACAAACGAAATGTATCAATTGATGGCTTTCTATATAAAAGCATCAAAAGTGATAACCCAAATGAACTGAACATTGCATTGTTTCCTGATATTATTGATAATTGGGGAATATTGGATTCTGTTTATAAGTGTTCTGTAAATGAGTCATTTGACATAATAACAGGTTACAAGGGGGTGTACGATGGTACAGAAATAAAATGGAATAACTCAAAGTTTCATTACAGATTAGAACGTCCATAAGATGCTTTTGAAAATAGAAGCTCTTGCTGTGACAGATGTTCCTTCTCCGTTGGTATCGTGTCTATTCTGTCAAGGAAGCCATTAGGGTTCTCCTTGATTTTGCGGTCACGATAGGCAGTGTGGAGTACTGCACGGAAGGTTGAGTTTCACTCTTCCTTCTTCGCACCTCGGCAATTCAAACGAGTTTGATTGCACTCGGTTTGGCGTCGGTTGACCAATAACCTGCAGCAGTGTTGGTGTGCAGTTTCTTTTCAGTGCGGTGTATCTGTGGTGTTGTCTGCAGATACTCCATGAACTTGACACAGAAGTCAACGGTGATCTCTCCGAAGGTGCACTTACCTTCAACGAACCTCTCAAAGTACTTGTACACGTTCTCCCACTTGGTGTTCTTCTCTTCTGCCTTCTTCTTGAAGTAGGCAAAGAAGTCACCCTTCTGCTTTTCTTTGTCAAAGAAATCGTATCGCTCATTGACGATACTCTCAAAACGACGGCAACGGATGGCTTCTGCCTTTTCCGTCATGTTGTCGTTGTAGTCACGCTCGCGCTGGTTCTTAGGCTTGGAGTAGATGTAGATGCCGAGTGACTCATGGCGGATGACTTTCATCGTGCTCTCGTCACGATAGCCTGGATAATTTGCTGTTCTTTCTTCCATTGCTCGCAATTCACATTTTCTTGTCGGTCTCATACTCTTTGATATTGCTATGTTCTACATACTTTGAGTATTCCAGCGATGGAGTAAACGGAAGTGAACCATTGATAACCTTTGTCAACCCAGTCCACGATATAACGCTTTTTGCTTATCAACTTCAAAGATGTCATCCATTGTACTCACTCGTAAACCCTTGTCAACTACATTCACGATATGACAAAATAAAAGCTCCGCAAATTCTCCACGGTAGAAATACGATGCAAAAATATGTAGGAAATCGGGAACTGCTAAAAAGCACTCAGAAAGTGTTAAAAAACAAAGAGTATTGAAAATCAAGACTTTATGTTTGGTTGTTCATAGTAAGTTACGGTTAGTTATAAGGCTCTAAATACAAATGAAGGAAGATACAGCAGGTTCTAATCGTACCTTTATGGAATTGAAATGAAGATGGATTGACTGAAGAGGAAGTGAAAGCCTTGTTCTAATCGTACCTTTATGGAATTGAAATAGTGAGATTGAAGTTGTAGATACCGTCAAGGTTGGTTCTAATCGTACCTTTATGGAATTGAAATTGAACAGGAGCTTTGAAAGAAAAACCGTTCTGGGGTTCTAATCGTACCTTTATGGAATTGAAATAGAGTCTGCGGCGTGTCTTTTACTTTTGAGAGAAGTTCTAATCGTACCTTTATGGAATTGAAATATAAGACGAATGGCAAGGTGAACACCGACCATCGAGTTCTAATCGTACCTTTATGGAATTGAAATGCCGACAAGACACGTCCTATGATGCAGCGCATTGTTCTAATCGTACCTTTATGGAATTGAAATCTGTGCAAGTTCATTCTCTTGTTCTTCTATTGCGGTTCTAATCGTACCTTTATGGAATTAAAATGTAACTATTCAGCGAATGCCATAGCATAGCTGAATAGTTACGTGACGTATTATATGACAACAAAAACTATAAAGCGATGAGTTCAACTATAATTCCCCTCGTTCCTTCTTCATTCGCTCTTCGATACATCTCCATTATGCTTTCGTTATACCTCCGTTATGCCTCCGTAATACCTCCATTATGCCTTCGCTTCGTTAACGGAGGTAGATCGAGTTCACTACGGAGGTAGATCGAGTTCACTACGGAGGATGAACGAAGAACGAACGAAGGAACAACGGAGAAGGAAATGCTATATCAACAGCAAACGCTGTGACGACACAAGACTACGACTAACATTGTTGCGAATGTGAGCATAGGCATAGACATAGTAAGCGACATGCTGACTAATCAAGATATGCCTCCATCTCAGCCTATACCATTCCAGCGCAACGGAAGTAGCGCCTGCATATATTTTAGGAACGCTTCACCACGCTTTGCCTATACTTTAGGCAAGTTCCACTTCTATTTTGCCTATGTTTTAGGAAAGATTCACTCTGATTTTGCCTATGTTTTAGGAAAAAAACTGTATCTTTGCAACACGAATCAATAGTATAACTATTATGATACACAGACTATTAATCGAAGATTTGACCGAATGGAGCAAACGCAAGAATAGGAAGCCCCTTGTATTACGCGGAGCACGACAGGTTGGAAAGACTACTCTTATTGACGAATTCAGCAAGCAGTACGACTGCTATATAAAGTTGAATCTTGAGCAAAGTAGCGATGCCAAGGCATTCGGCATATCAGACAATGTAGCTGAAATATTCCAGTATATATGTCTGCAAAAAAAGATTGTTGCAGACAAAAGCAAACGCACATTGCTGTTCATTGACGAGATACAAAACGAACCTAAAGCCGTAGGACTGCTCCGCTATTTCTACGAAGAAATGCCATGGCTGCACATCGTAGCTGCCGGGTCAAGGCTACAGACACTTATAAAGCAACGCATATCATTTCCGGTAGGACGTGTGGAATACATGTCGCTACGCCCATGTTCGTTCCTCGAATTTTTGAACGCTACAGCTAACGAACCTTTGGCAGAGATGATACGCCAGCTAAACGTCTCGCCTATCTACCACGATATGCTCATAGCCCTTTTCAACAGGTATACGCTCGTAGGAGGAATGCCAGAGGCTCTTGTAGAGTATGCCACAAATGAGGATGTCTCAAGGCTTTCGCCAATATACCGATCATTGCTTAACGGTTACAACGAGGATGTTGAGAAATATGCAAAGAACGCCAATCAAGTGAACGTGATACGCCACTTGCTCACACACGGATGGACAGAGGCTGGACAGACCATTACGTTCAACCGCTTCGGCGGCAGCAACTACACGAGCAAGGAGGTACATGAGGCGCTTGAAGTGCTGCAAAACGCATTCCTACTCAGTCTCGACTATCCAATAACAACAGTGAAGGCTCCAGCAATACCTGCACTTACACGACAACCAAAACTGATATGGCTCGACTCTGGAATAATGAATTTCTCGGTTGATATACAGACCGAATACTTACAGAACAGTTCGCTGCTTGATATATGGAAAGGACATGCTGCAGAACAGATTGTAGCCCAAGAACTACGCATTGTGCTCGACCGCAACTACAGAAACGAGCAGTATTTCTGGGTTAGAGACAAAAAGGGAGCCACAGCCGAAGTTGATTTCGTATGGCAGCATAACGCCACTATAGTACCTATCGAGGTGAAGTCGGGTACTAATGCCCACCTTCGATCACTGCATTCGTTTATGGACACAACAGAAGCAACCGACATCGCCATTAGGATATGGCCCGGCAAATACGGCATAGACGAAGTGACTACTCCAAACGGTAAAACTTTCCGACTGATAAATCTTCCGTTCTATTACGTGGGAATGCTCGACATGATACTTGACAAGAACTTATAAAAATCGTAGAACGATTAATTTGCGGCAAGTATACTTCGCCATGTCCATCGTCGGAGAACTGACAGATAACTGGTAGACAACTGATAGATAGCTGATAGATATCCTGACAAATCAGCTATCTATCTGCCCTTAACTATTTGATTCATTACAACTAATGCGTAGGCTGACACTTCTGACACATATATTCTTCTATTCTCTTCATCACCTGCCGCCATGCCGAGCGCAGTCCAGGCGACAGAGGCTCACAACTTATCATTTCAAGCGTTTGACGCAGTTCATTAAGCAGTTCGGGCCAATAGCGCATTTGCTCGTAGGCAAGCTTGATGCATTGCGCTCTAACGGCATAAGGCGACTTGGGGTCAGCGAGTTGCGTCAGGCAGAAGTCTATGAAATCGGTACGGATGGCTTCTTCATCGAATGGTTGGCGAAGAAGCAGATTGAGCATTAGACGAAGCTTTGTAGCATCCTTCTCATTCAAGCAACGGTCAATAAGCTGGTCGTGCTTGGCATAGAGCCATTCATTATCAGCCAACGCGAAATGCGTGAATACCCACAGCGCATTGGTTGCTACACGGCGGTCGTCGTCCAACGTCAATTGGTAAAGTTGCTCCTTAAGACTGTTGTTACGCCCGCCTTGGGTCAAGGCGCATAGCTCATGGATGTCGGATTGGAAGAGGCGGTGATTAAGTTGTAGCTTCATGGTTTATGGCTTAATAACTGAGCTGTTTCAGAGAATTCATTAATCAATTTTGTCATATCAGGATTGTCATTCCTGACAATTATTGTAGCTTCATTAACCACACCGTCAGCGTCTACCAAAGACGTACTCATTGTTGAATAGCATAACTTAGCATGTGCCCCTTCAAACCAATGTCCAAACAAACGACTACGCATAGCCTGCTTTCCGTCACCTGTTGAACATATATAAAGCAACGCTGCTTGATTTTCACAAAAGAACTCTTCAACTATTGACATTATTGTATCCTTCATCTTTGTATCACGTGGAGACTTACGATTGTTAAGATTAGCAATAATTAGTTGATAAGCACCTTCCTGTATTATCATGTCATCATACATAAAACTGACAGCAAGTATCACATCATTATCAGTAACAAAACGATACGACCCATCATTTTCAAATAACCTAACATGGTACGGAGACTCTGAATTAATCTTATCTACAGAAAGAACATTAATCATAATACGCTAAAGCTTTTAGCCTCCTTACCTGTTTCTTTGCGATACTCGTCGCGCATACTCTTCTCCAATTCCGCTACAAAAGCTTTCTTTTTTTCTAAAGAAGCTTGAAATCTTCTCAGAGCTTCTTCTCTCGTTAATTTCTTTGTTTCCATAGTTTAATGTCTTTACCAATATTCTATAATTTGCAAATCTACAACATTAAATCCAAACAGCAAAATCTTTTTATAAAATGTTAGAAGCTACAATCGTTTGAAAATATAAAAGGGCAGGATTCTGTATATTAGAGCAAGTATGTGCCATCGTTTAGTGACATAGACTTTTGACTTCTTCTTGCTAATTGCTGCAATGATTTGACTAGCCACCTTCTCTACCGGCATCACCCAGAATAAGCCCTCACCCTTTGCCATAGCTGTATCAACAAGACCTGGTCTGACATCTGTTACGGTTATGCAACCACCGTTTCTGAAAGCCTTTTTGCGTATTGCTTCCATATAATTAATTTGGTAAGCTTTTGTTGCGCTATAGGCTGGTGCAGCCGATTCGCCTCGCAATCCTCCAGCAGAAGTTATAGCTACAAGATGACCATAACCTTGTTGTTCAAAAATGCAATACAATCTATCAATAACATATGTCCAACCAACAACATTTGTATCAATGGCGAGACGCTCAATCGCATAGTCAAGCGTGGCGTTAATGTCACCAACACCCGCACACACAATCGCAAGGTCAAAGTGGCCCAACTCTTTTAGAAGATTATTTATCGCTTGTTCTATCTCATTTAAGTTTGTGACATCTGCTTTTGAAACAATGGTTTTGGACGGATACTGCTGACTTAATTCATTAAGCAGATTTGTTCGCCGACCTACAATGCCAATACGATTATCTGCATTGGCATACTTCACAAAAAGAGCTTTACCAATACCAGAGGTAGCTCCGATTATAACTATATTCATACTGTAATTTTTTGTGCAAAGTTAATGCTTGCCCATTAAAAACAGCACGTATTCTAAGACTATAAAACATTATATGGGCAAACTCTCAAAATGTTTTGAGAGTTTGCTACCCGAAAGTAATTTCCCTACGTATATTGCTTATAGTTGTTGGTGTAACTTTCAGATAAGAGGCTATATCCTTCAAGTTGATGCTTTGAACTAATTCTGGGCAACGAATTAGCAAACGCTTATATCGTTCTCTGGTTGTCATACGATAGGTATCAAGATATTGTGCATAAACTTGAGAAAAAAGACGATCGGATATAGCCTGTTTGAGTCCTTTGGCATTTACAGAATCTAATAACGTCCCCAGTTCTTTCCCTAATATTTGGAATACCTTACACGTAGTTCCAGCCACAATAGTTAACTCTGACTTTCTGCCAGTAAGACAATTCGGATAGTCAGCCACAAACTCTCCTTCGAAGGCAAAACCAGTACAGTAGTCTTTACCTTCCTCTTCGTTATTCACCATATACTTGAAGCATCCACGCTCCACATATGCCACATATTTTGACGGATTGCCTGCATCCTCAAATATCTCACCACGCTTCAATAAGCGCACTTCTCCATGTTCCATGCAGTAATGACGCAGAGTCTCAAGATCAAGTCCATCCTTATACAAATTGAACATCTTCACTTATGATTTCTTTGGGCAATATGATATAATTTCAGCATCCCTATCACCCTCTATTCTTTTGTCTAATAAAACAAAAACGACAATAGAAACAATGGTTGGCAATTCTCTTGTGATGAGTTGTCAGTCATTGTCTCTATTGTCGTTATGTCGTTTTGAGTTTTGAATTTTGAGTTATGCGCTTCGCGCATTTTGAATTTACCAATTACGAATTCCTAATTCAACATTGAACAATTCAAAATCGGCGTAGCCGACAATTCAACATTCAAAACTCATAATTCAACATTCTACATCGCTGTAGCCGCTACCAGCCATCCGTAAACGCAGCTGCATACACCGAAGAGAAGTACGCCTGCTGTGCAGAGAGCGAGAGCTGTGCGTGTAGCGCAGTCGCTCTGGAATGTGGGGAGCGGTGTGTCTGTCTTGTTGATGTACATACACTTCACAATCTTCAAGTAGTAGTAGAGTGACGGTACGGTGTTAACCAATGCCAGGAACACTACTGCATAGGCGATATTCGAGCCCTGCTGGGCTGCTGCCATGAACACGAAGAACTTACAGAACATACCAGCGAACGGAGGAATACCTGCCAATGAGAAGAGAGCGAGAGTGAGGAGGAACGAGAGCTTCGGGTTGGTGGTGTAGAAACCATCGAACACAGACATCTCTGTATTGCCCTTGCCACGTGTCTCAACAACGTTGATGACGGTGAACACTGCCATGTTGGCTGCAACGTAGATAAGCACGTAGTACATCAAGGCTGTCAAGCCCATTGTCTCATTGCCTACAGCTGCAAGCATGATGTAACCTGCCTGCGAGATAGAGCTGAATGCCATGAATCGCTTGAGCTCTGTCTGACGAAGTGCGAAGAGGTTGGCGATGGTGATGGTGAGAACGATGACGATATACATTAGAGTCTCGTAGTATTCAACCATCGGACCGAACACCTTCAGCAAGATTGTCATCAAGGCAAAGGCTGCAGCACCCTTAGATACAACGCTCAGATAACCTGTCACTGGTGTAGGAGCGCCCTGATATGTATCAGCTGTCCAGAAGTGGAACGGTACGAGCGAAATCTTAAAGCCGAGTCCGCTGAAGAAGAACACAAGACCCATGATTGTCAAAGGTGTTGCGCTAATCTTGGCAGCCATATCATCGAAGTAGAGTGTGCCACAAGCACCATAGATGAACGAGATGCCATAGAGCATCACGCCGCTTGAGAATGTAGCGGTGAGGATGAACTTGGCAGCGCCTTCAGCCGAAATCTTCTTATACTTGTCGAAAGCCACGAGGCAAGCCATAGGTACAGAAGCCATTTCCAAACCGAGGAAGAACATAAGGAAATGTCCTGATGAAATCATCATGTACATACCAAGCAATGTAGAGATGATGAGCTCGTAGAACTCACCCTCCTTGCGCAGCACATCCTCACGCTCAATCCACGACTGAGCCATAACAACAACAATGTACGCTCCGACTGTAAGGATGACCTTCATCACCTGAGCAGCTGCTGTGGCTGTATAGAGTCCTGCAAATGCCTCTGCAGGCTGGGCATTGAAGCATAATACCACCTGAGCTACCAACAAAGCACATGTCAGCATGCTCAATGTAGCGTGTTTCTTCTCGCCTTTCAAGAAGAGGTCGGCAAGGAATACTATCACGAGGATTGCCATGAGGCCAGCCTCGGGTATCATATTAAAAAACTGACTATAATCCATTTTTTACTGCTGAACGGTTATTAAAGTGTTGGAATTACGCTAAGGATAGGAGCTACTGCATTGTCGATGACATGGCTTGCCCATAATGGAGCCGAACCGAGACCTGCAACACAGAAGATGAGGCAGCATACTGCAAAGCGCTCGTCCCATGTAGCGTCAGTAAGTTCCTCGAAGTGCGGGTTCTTCACCTTCTCGAAGAGGATGAAGCCTACAGTACGAAGGATGTACACAGCTGTCACAACGATAGATGTGATGGCGATGATTGTGCAGCAACGGTGGAATGTATCGGCATTCTCGAACGAACCGTTGAAGATTGTCATCTCAGCAATAAAGCCAGAGAAGCCCGGCAGACCGAGGTTGGCAAGACCGGCAATCACATAACCTACTGAGAGGAACGGCATAATCTTCATCAAACCGCCAAGCTCACGGATGTCACGTGTGTGTGTACGACCGTAAATCATACCGATGAGGGCGAAGAAGAGAGCTGTCATCAAACCGTGAGAGAGCATCTGAAGGATGGCACCTGTACAAGACACGCGGGTCATCATCAACAGAGCGAAGAGCACCAGACCACAGTGTGAAACTGAAGAGTAAGCGTTGATGAACTTCAAGTCGGTCTGTACACAAGCCGAGAATGCACCGTATACTACTGAGATAGTGGTGAGGATAAGGAATATCCAAGCCAAATCATGAGCAGCCTGTGGCAAGAGGAACATGGCGATACGGAAGCAACCGTAGCCACCAAGCTTCATAAGCACACCAGCGTGGAGCATTGACACAGATGTAGGGGCACAACCGTGACCGATTGGTGACCATGTGTGGAACGGGAACAGAGCACCAAGTACACCGAAACCGATAAACACAAACGGGAACAACACGTTCTGAATGGCTGTCGGGATGTGATTGTTGTGGGCAATCTCAAGGATGCTCATTGTAGAGGCACCGTTGAAGAAGTAGATACCTACCAAGCCGAGGATGATGAGGGCAGAACCACCCATAAGCATCAATGTAAGCTTCATGGCTGCATACTCCTTGCGACCTGAACCCCAGTAACCAATCAAGAGGTACATAGGGATGAGGGCTACCTCATAGAACATGAACATGGTGAAGAGGTCGATCGAGATGAAGAAACCGTAAACACCTGTTGAGAGCAATGTGAACCACATGAAGAACTCCTTGGTAAGCGGCTTAAGCTTCCATGAAGCGAAGGTACCTGTGAACACGATGATGCTCGAAAGCAGAAGCATCACAACGGAAATGCCGTCAACACCCACCTCATAGTTGATGTGGAGTGCAGGGAACCATTCCGTAGTGGCGCGGAGAATCATCTCCTCGGTGTTGCCTGCTGCGCGCTCGCCGATAAAGTGGAGTGTGAGCCATACGCTCAGTGCCAAGAGGCAGGATGAACCGGCAACCATCACACCACGCACCTGATTGACGTTGCGGGCAATCCAAAGACCGAGCAACATCAGGACAGGGATTACTACGAATAAACTTAATATATTCATAATTTAATTATAAGCAAAGTAATAATAATGTTAAAGCTACCGTACCGGTAAGGAACCAAACGGCATACTGGCGAACGTCGCCGCTCTGCCAAGGACGTATGGTCTCGCCTGCCTCGTTGGCACCCCAAGCAGAGAAGTCGATAAGACCGTTGATGATCTTCTCGTCAATCCACTGTGCCGTGCGGCTTACGTAGCGGAACAGAATCTTGTGTGTGACGTACTGATAAACCTCATCCATGTAGAAGCGCTTGTAAGCCCAACGATGCAGACGCGGGAATGTAGCGTACATCTTGTCGGCGATAGGCTGCTTCTCACCTTTATATATATAGGTGGCGAGGGCGATAGATACGATTGCAATCACTGTTGATGTGGCTGCAACCTGCGGGTCGAAGTGAACAGTGTAGGCTGTGCCTGCTGCGCTCACGATTGAGCCGAAGCTTGCCCAGCTCCAGTCGCAGAAACCTCCAAGTGTGGTGAATACACCTACACCTACAGTGACGATGCTCAGGAATATGAGCGGGAATGTCATTGTAGCAGGAGCCTCGTGCGGAGTGTGATGAGCGTGGAGCTCCTTGTTCTCTGTACCCCAGAAGATGCCGTAGTAGAGACGGAACATATAGAATGCTGTCATGGCGGCAACGCCTGTCATCCACCAGCCGCATACAGGAGAATACTCGAAGCAAGCGGTGATAATCTCGTCCTTAGAGCTGAAGCCCGAGAAGAATGGAATACCAGCGATGGCGAGACAAGAGATAAGGAATGTAGCGTGAGTGATAGGCATATACTTGCGCAATCCACCCATTGCCGACATCTCGTTAGAGTGAACAGCGTGGATGATGCAACCTGCTCCGAGGAACAGACAAGCCTTGAACATAGCGTGTGTGAACAAGTGGAACATTGATGCCATATAACCAAGCTGAGCGTGGTTGTCAAGGGCGGCACCATGATGACCTGGCAGACATACGCCGAGGGCTACCATCATAAATGCAATCTGAGAGATTGTAGAGAAGGCAAGCACACGCTTGATGTCGCTCTGTGCACAAGCTACAGCAGCAGCGTAGAAAGCGGTGAAAGCACCAACAATCACTACTACATCAAGAGCCTGAGGAGCGTACTCAATCCATACCGGGAAGAGACGTGCAATCTGGAACACACCAGCAACCACCATGGTGGCAGCGTGGATAAGTGCAGATACTGGAGTAGGACCCTCCATAGCATCTGGCAACCAGATGTGCAACGGGAACATAGCCGACTTACCAGCACCACCGATGAACATCAGCACAAGAGCTGTAGGCAGAATCATACCACCAGCAGCAAGAGCGCGAGCGTTGTCGGCAACGGTGAAGGCTGTAGCGCATGAACCGTAAGCAATCTCAGTACCGGTGAACGAGAAGTTGTAGCTTCCAGTGTAGTAACCGAAAATGAGAATACCGATAAGGAAGAACATATCGGCAAAACGGGTTACGATAAACGCCTTCTTCGAAGCATGTACGGCAGCCTTCAGAGTGTAGTAGAAGCCAATGAGGAGGTAAGAGCTAACGCCCACAAGCTCCCAGAACATATACATCTGGAAGATGTTGGTGGCGAGCACCAGTCCGAGCATTGACATGGTGAAGAGTGAGAGGAAAGCGTAGTAGCGCTGGAATCCCTTCTCACCGTGCATGTAGCCGAATGAGTAGATGTGAACCATGAGGCTGACCGTAGAGATGACGATGAGCATCATCACTGAGATTGGGTCGAGCAGGATGCCGAGGTCGAAGTGCAGATGGCCCAGTGGCAACCATGTCACGTTGTACGGAACGAAGGTTGCGAAGGTGCCGTCGGCAAGACGGTCGGCTGAGAAATACTTGAACGCTGTGAAGTAGCTCAACACTGTAACCAGTCCGAGCGAACTGGTACCTATGAGTCCGGCTACCTTGTGCGACCAGGCATACTTCTTATTCACGAATTCTGGCAGACCGATAACCAGGAAGCTGATCAGCGGCAACAGAAGAATCCATATTGAATATGTAAAATCCATAATCTAAAATTAATATTTCATGTTTTCAATACTGTTCACCTGATCGCTGTGGAAATTGCGGTAAACGTTGATAATAATCGCGATAGCTACGGCACTCTCGGCAGCGCTCACGCCAATAGAGAAGAGGGTCATGAAGAATCCCTCAAACTCGCCAGGGAAGAGCAGGCGGTTGAATGCCGCAAAGTTCAAGTCGACAGCGTTGAGCACGAGCTCTATAGAGACGAGCATTGCTATCAGGTTGCGGCGGGTGACGAAACCGAACACGCCGATGAAGAACAGAAGTGCGCTAAGCACGAAATAACATTCTACTGGTATCATAATTACTTGTCCTCCTTTTCTTTACGTGCTACAACAATTGCACCTATGATACATGCCAGCAAGAATACTGAGATGAACTCGAAGGGCAATACATACTGATACTTCTCCGAACCGAGGAGAGCCTCACCGATGGTCTGCATCGGAACCTCCTCGCCCTCAACAGCGAGAGTCAGGAAGCCGTTCTTGAGTTGGATGCCAGCTACAGTCACCAAACCTACGATGCAAAGCAATGCACCTGAGAGAGCGCGGCTACCCTTAACGTGCTCAACCAATCCCTGAAGAGTGCGCTTGCTTACGAGCTGCACGGCGAAGATATACATCATCACCATACCACCGGCGTAAACGCTAATCTGGGCAGCACCAAGATAGGTGTAGTCGAGCAGGAAGTAGAGACCTGCCACTCCAAGGAGCACGAAAAGCAGGAATGTGATAGAACGCATGATGCGCTTTGTCATCACGCACATGACAGCCGAGCCAAGGATGACCACTGCCAAGATGCAAAACATTACTAAACTTGCCATTGTTTTCTTACTCCTTATTTGGTTTTAGTGTTAAATGTTCCGATTTCGAAGTCAGCACCGCCGTCGATGATATTAGGCAGCGAACCTCCCTTGTAGTCCTCCTTGTCGAGGTGAAGCACGAGTGCCTCGCGGTCGAACACAGAGTTCTCGAAATCGTTGACAAACTTGATGGCACCGAAGTTACAAGCATTGACACAAAGCTCGCAGAACATGCAGTCGCCAAGGTCGTACTGGTAGTCGACAAGCTGCTTTTTCTTCTTGCCGGTCTCCGGGTTCTCCACCATCTGCGATACAATCTTTATGGTGCCGTTCGGGCAAGCCTTCTCGCAAAGTGTACAAGCAGTACACTTCACCGCTCCGTTCTCGTCGCGGTTCATCACAAGGCGTCCGCGGTGGCGGGCTGCAATGTGAAGCGTAGTCTTGCGGTTCTCGGGATACTGCTCAGTGCTCTTCGGTGTGAAGTACTCCTTCCAGGTGGTCTTCATACCTACAGCGAGAGTCTTCACAGCAGCTCCGATTTCTCCGAAATATGATTTTTTGTTTTCTTCCATTGTTTTTAATAATGTGTTTTTAGAAGTGCCAACCGAATGCCACAACTACTGTCATGAGAATCAAGTTGATGAGACACAAAGGCATGAGGTATTTCCACTCGAGCTTCAGTATCTGGTCGATACGCAGACGTGGGAATGTCCAGCGCACCCACATGAGCAGCCATACAACAGCGAATGTCTTGCCAAGGAACCAAACGATACCAGGGATGAAGTTGAGGATACCGTCAACGGCCTCAACGCCGATGTTGAACGGAGCCCAACCGCCAAGGAATACTGTTGTGGCGATGCCTGAAACTACGAAGAGGTTGAGGTACTCGGCGAGATAGTAGAAGCCGAATCCCATACCCGAATACTCGGTGTGATAACCGGCTGTAAGCTCCGACTCAGCCTCAGCCAAGTCGAACGGGCCACGGTTAGCCTCGGCATTACCTGCTACGAGGAACACGAGGAAGGCGATGATAGCCGGGATGTGTCCCTTGAAGATGAGCCAGCCGAAAGCACCGGTCTGAGCCTCAACGATACCGCTAACCTGCATTGTACCTGTCAAGACAACAGCTGTGATAAGGCAAAGTGCAAGTGACATTTCGTAAGAGATGAGCTGCACGGCACCACGCATAGCCGAAACTACTGAGTACTTGTTGTTAGAACCCCAACCTGCCATAAAGATACCTACGATGCCGATACTTGAAATAGCCGACATGAGGAATACGCCAACGTTGAAGTCGAGCACCTCGGCACCATTGTTCCAAGGCAGGAACGAGAATGTGCCTACAGAGGCGATAATCACGAGGAACGGAGCAACATAGTAGAGCACCTTGTCGGCACCGTCGACTGAGAAGATCTCCTTGATGAGCATCTTCAGCACGTCGGCAAACACCTGGAACACGCCCCAAGGACCTACACGCATCGGGCCAAGACGGCACTGGAAGTAGGCGCAGACCTTACGCTCCATGAAGATCAAGATGATGGCAAGGATGGCATAACCAGCAAGAATGCAGACACCAACCAGGATGCACTCGATCAGTATTGTCCAGAAATCTCCGAGTCCGCAGGTTACTGCGAGGAGATTGTGGAACCAGTTTGTTACAATACTAAAGTCAAACATTTTGTTTAAATTTTGATTTTTGAGTTTTGAACTTTGAATTGTTGCGGCAAGCCGCAATTTTGAATTATGAGTTGTGAGTTTTGAATTATTGAATTGCGATTTACCCTATCAATTCATAATTCTTAACTCCTAATCGGCGAAGCCGACAATTCAACATTCAACATTCAAAATTCAACATTCCTTTTATCTGTCGATGTCCGGAATAACGAAGTCGATAGCAGCACCTGTTGTAATCAAGTCGGCAATCTTCTGTCCACGAAGCATCGGATCGAGAGCACCAGTAAGGGTCAAGCCCATCGGACGCATCTTCATACGGTAAGGACTCTTGTCGCCCTTAGAGTCGAGATAAACGCCAAACTCACCGCTGGCACCCTCAACTGAGAAGTACCACTGTCCCTCGGGCACCTTAATGATAGGCTTCTGCTTGATGTAGAAGTCGCCCTCCGGAATATTGTCGATAAGCTGTTCGATGATGTTAAGGCTCTGATAAAGCTCCTTGATGTGGCAGTAGTAACGATCCATTGAGTCGCAACCAGTCATTGTTATCTCCTCCCACTCTACCTTGTCGTAGAGGTCGTACGGATGACGCTTACGAGTATCGTTCTTCCATCCGGCAGCACGTCCGGCAGGACCTGTCACGCCGTAGTTGATACAATCCTCAAGACCCATAGGACCAACGCCTACAAGACGATTGTGAGTGATAACGTTGTCGCCGAATACGTCGAGATACTCCTGAATCATCGGACGCAGATACTTGCAGAGCTTCTTTGTGTTCTCTACAAACTTCGGGTCGATGTCGGCCTGGAGTCCACCGATGCGGTAGTAGTTCTGAATAAGGCGTCCGCCTGTTGTCTCCTCCATCACGTTCAATACATGCTCACGGTCGCGCATGCAGTAGAGGAAAGCAGTCAGTGCACCCAAGTCCTGAGCTGTACAGCCGAGGTAGAGCAAGTGCGAGTCGATACGCTGAAGCTCGTCCATGATAGTACGGATATAGTGGATACGGTCGCTGAGTTCAATGCCCATACCCTCCTCTATCACGCCAACAAGAGCATGGCGGTGCATCATAGCCGAGAGATAGTTCAAGCGGTCGGTCAAGGCGAGAGTCTGCGGATAGGTCATGCCCTCCCACATTTTCTCAATACCACGGTGGATATATCCAAGGTGAGGATAAACGCGCTTCACCTTCTCGCCATCGAGCACAGTCTGCAAGCGGAGCACACCGTGAGTTGACGGATGGTTAGGACCGATGTTCACTACGAAGTCGTCGTCGTCAAACAGACGCTTCTTTGTAGCTACGAGGTGGCCGTCAGCGTTGAGCGAGTATTCTACAGTGAAGTCTGACTCAGGCTCGTCGGTCAACGGGAACTGGTTTGCCTCAGGGCTCATGTCGAAGTCCTTGCGCAATGGGTAGCCGTTGAAGTCGGTGCGGAGGAAGAGGCGACGCATGTCGGGATGACCGAGGAACTTGATGCCTACGAAGTCGAACACCTCGCGCTCAAGCAGTTCAGCCGACTTCCACAGATAGATGACAGTAGGGATAACGTCGCTACCGTCTACCTTCTTGGCGATGGTCTTTACAGAGCAGCGCTCGTTGTTGTCGGTATTCTCAAGGATGTAGATACATCCGTAGCCTTCTTCGCCGAAGTCCTCGCCGATGATGGTAACAAGGTAGTCGAAATGTTTCTGGTTCTTCAGCTTCGACATCTCACTTGCGAAATTGTCAAATGAGAGTTCAATGTTTTCAAGTTTCATATCTTATACCTTATTATATTAATCAGTTAGACCTTTCTTAGCGTCGAAGTCCTCAGGAACGTTGTTCACTACGATGGTCTCGCGCTTCTTCTCGCTTGCGAGAGCCTCGTTGCTAAGTCCGTGCAGACCGCCCTTCGACATTGAGAGTTCCTTCTCCTCGCTGTTCATCTTGTGGTTGGCACCACCGAAGAACTTCTCTACCTTCACCTTACGCTGAAGCTGCATCATACCATAGAGGATAGCCTCTGGACGTGGAGGACAGCCCGGAACGTAAACGTCTACCGGAACAATCTCCGAGATGCCACGCACCACGTTGTACGAGTTTTTGAACGGACCGCCCGAGATGGCGCAACCGCCCACAGCTACAACATACTTAGGCTCAGCCATCTCGTCGTAGAGACGCTTGAAGACAGGAGCCATCTTGTTGGTGATGGTACCGGCACACATGATAAGGTCGGCCTGACGTGGAGAGTTACGTGTTACCTCGAAGCCGAAGCGTGAGAAGTCGTAGCGGGCGCAGCCCACTGCCATAAACTCAATACCGCAGCACGAAGTACCGAATGTTAATGACCACAAAGAGTTGGAACGGCCCCAGTTGATAGCCTGGTCGAGCGAGCCAACCACTACGTTGACGCCTCCTTCATGGAGTTCGTCTACGATTTTCTCAAGGCCCTCATTGTCCTTGAACTCATCGTAAGGGATACTCTTGATGACAGGTTTTCTTACTTCCATTCCAATGCTCCTTTCCGCCATGCATAAGCAAGGCCAAATACCAATACCAGCATAAAGAAGCCTACGCTCGCAAGCGCCATGGCTCCAAACTGCTTGACAACCACTGCCCAGGGGTAGAGGAAGAGTGTCTCAATGTCGAACATCAGGAAAAGGATAGCAAAGAGGTAGTAGCCCACGTGTACTGGAATCCAAGAGGTTCCACGCGTAGGAATACCACACTCAAAAGGCTGACCCTTAACCGGGTTGTACGAACGAGGACCTACGAGCTTTGCAACTACGTATGCACCTACCACCAATACAACAGCCGTCAAGATGACTGTGATTAATAAAATAAAATCCATAAAATTATTAAAACAATTTGTTTTCTCTACGTAGAATACTTTATAAGTATCCGAATTGCAATTTTCAGTTTGCAAAGTTAGCAATAAATATTGGAATGTTGTGGATTTTTAAGAAAAAATCCTAATAAGAATGAAAGAAAATGCCAACAATTTTATCAAACAAAAAAAACTCAAATATTGCCCGTAGCCACAATCTTAGGTTTATGGCTCGGGCAATGATGGCATATATAATAAAAACTGCCACAATCAGTCATTATCTCGGCAAGCTCAACATAAAGTTGTTAATATTCGGTCCAATTCGTCCAGTTCCTCTTCCTTAGTCGCCCAACTGGTGACGAAACGACAGACAATCTCCTCATCACTCTTTCTCTCCCATATCTCAAAAGCTACCTTCTGTGAGAGTGCTTCGTAGAGTCTTTTGGGCAGAACGATGAACTGCTGATTAGTTGGCGAGTCGTAGGCTATCGCTATGCCATGCTTTTTGAATATATCGCAGATACGGACAGCCATATTGATGGCATGTTGCGAAACCTTAAAATACAGATTGTCAGTAAACAACGTGTCAAACTGGATGCCAAGCATTCTGCCTTTGGCGAGCAAAGCTCCGTGGCGTTTCACGATAGTGAAGAAATATTTGGGAGCCTTCATTCCTGTGAACACCACAGCCTCACCAATCATTGCTCCAACCTTTGTACCACCAATATAGAACACATCGCAATGCTTGGCGAGGAATGGCAAGTCGTAGTCGCATGCCTCCGACATCAGTCCGTAGCCCAGTCGTGCTCCGTCGATAAACAGACGCAGATCATATTTCCGGCATGTGGCGTACAGATTCTCAAGCTCAGTCCTTGTGTATACCATTCCAAACTCAGTAGGCATTGAGATATACACCATTCCTGGTTGCACCATGTGCGGATGCGTCTCGTCAGCCAAGAATCTGTCCATGTATGCAGACAGAGTGTCAGGAGTCAGCTTGCTGTCGACGGAGGGAAGAGTGATAACCTTATGTCCGAATGCCTCCACGGCGCCAGACTCATGCACCTCAATATGTCCTGTCTCCACACAAACAACGCCCTCACATCCCAGCAGCACAGAGTCGATGACCGTTGTGTTGGTCTGCGTACCACCCACAAGGAAGAACACGTCAGCCTCCTCGTTATCTACAGCCTTGCGAATCTTCTGTTTTGCCGACTCTGTATAATGGTCGTAGCCATAACCAGGAGTCTTGTCATCGTTTGTCCTGCCAAGAGCCTCTAATATCTCCGGCAACATACCGTTGTTGTAGTCACTTTGAAATGAAATCATATAATGCAATTATTTTTAAATTCTCTTCCCATTAAAACAGGTTATGAAGAGCGAGATTGCAGCCAAGATAGCTCCCACCGCACACACGCCAATCCATCCATGATGTGTCCAAGCCAATCCGGCACAATAGGTACCAAAGGAGCCGCCTATAAAATATGTTGTCATAAAGATGGTGTTGGCCCTGTTGGAAGCTTGAGGCATCTCCTGTATACAGCCGCTTTGATTGCTTAGTTGCAGACATTGCAAACCTACGTCTACCAATATGATAGCCACAACAAGCCCCATGAAAGTGTCACCAAACAGATAGGCAGTAGCCCACGCCACGAGCTGCAAGCAGGCTCCATATATGCTCATCTTTCTTATGCCCCATTGGTTAACGAGCTTGCCAACACCGCTTGCCGCTATAGCCCCGGCTATGCCGCACAATCCTAATGTTCCCACCATCTCGCTACCTGAATAGAACGGAGCCTGTGCCAACCGAAAGGCGAGGCACGCCCAAATTGCCATCATGCTGCCAAAGCTGAAGGCGGCACGTACGGCATAAAGACGTATGCGCCCATTACTCTTCACAATATTAAATACGCTGGCCATCAAGCCCCCGTATGTGCCGACATAGTTGCTCTTTATCTGTGGCATAATCTTGAGCGTAATGGCCATGCACAGCACCATCACAAGAGCCGCTATTAAAAACATTTCGCGCCAGCCCAACCATTCGCCTACATAACCGCTAACCACTCTCGAGGCAAGTATGCCCGTCAGCAGCCCCGACAGAACGACGCCCATATTCCTGCTTTTATTCTCCTTCTCGGAATATTGTCCTGCTATAGGTATGAAAAACTGCGGAATTACGGAGCAGGCTCCCAATAGCAGAGAGGCTCCCCAAATCATCCACACATTGTGGGCTACGGCAATTAAGACTGCCATAATGGCTGCCACCGTCATATTCACAACGATTATGCGACGGCGCGAGTAGAGGTCGCCCATAGGGATAAGGAAGCACAAACCAAGCGCATAGCCTATTTGGGTGACAACGGTTATAAGGTTTGCCTCATGTTGGCTCACTCCTACGTCGTGACGTATCATCTCCAGAAGAGGCTGATTGTAATAGCAATTTGCCACGGTCAATCCTGCTATAACAGCCATTGCAAGCAACAAACTGCGCTCTATGCCTTCATTTTCCTTAAGTTGTTTCATCTCTTTTTTCCTTATACCTATAATCTTACGGATTTAACCTTTCGGATTGTCCGCAAATGCAAAATTACGAAATAAAAACATATAATCAAAAAAATTTTGGGATGGACAATTTGAATCGTAGCTTTAACAATTGATGATTAAATAATTATGGATTCTTTTGGCAAGCACAAAGATTAATTGTATTTTTGTCAAAAGAAAACTTTAATAGAAAGGATTTAGTATGGCATCAAAAATAAGGAAGAAGCAATAGCTGTGCTTCGTCATATGATTCAGCGAAAAAAAGGGATAGAGAAACAAGTGAAAGAATAATTTGCCAAAGCTCGTAAAGAGGTTGAAATCAGACATTGTCACAACCTATACAACAGAATGGCGGACTCCCATCCAACGCACAATTGGCATTATATGAAACTAAGAGATAAAGATACAAAGAAATATTTGCTCACAGTATTTGTGGCTACATTTGTTGCCTATATTATTCCTGCAGTGGTCTTGTACTTGGGACATTTTATGGGCATTATGCTTACGATTTGTATTTCCTTGTTTAACTTGAGTATGGCTTTGCTTGCTTGGCTTTGGGCAAAATCTGTTAGAAAGGAATTTTTGCTGAAAAAACAAATAATATTGAATAGTCTTGTGACGTTGCTTTTGATAGGCATTATTTCCTTAGTTGTAACCAATGGGGCTGCCTTATCTTTGAGTCTCATGGTATTTGTATGGTTGGGGATATTCAATCTCCTGCCCATTTGTATCCAGTATGCCATTTATTCTTTTATTTCAAAAAGAACCAATTCAAAGAAAGAGAGGCCTATATGAAGTATATGGAATTGTTTTGGAATAGGCTATATTATTGTATTTTTAACTGCGATAAGAAAACGCAAACCCTTTTAAACAGATTTTTTGAATGTTTGTTTTACTATTTGAAGTTTTACAGAAATCGTAAAGGGAACAACACAAGAATACCTTATAATGAAATTGTAGGAATATGTGTATCGGATTATATCATGATTGGATTTACTTGTCTATTGATATGGACTTTGTTCAATCTCGTATCCATATTATTTCCATGTGTTTCTTTACTGCCTTTAGGCAAGACTGCGTTTATCCTTGTCTCAGTAGTACCTTGCCTCTTTATAAATTACTTTTTCTTATGGAGAAAGGATAAATATCTTAGGTACTGGGAGGTGTTTGCTAAAGATACGCCAGGAATCAGACGAGTATGGTATTGCATAACTTGCGTATGTTTGCTCCTCGTCTGGCCTATATTTATTTTTAGCATGATAATAATGTCTAACTAAGAAAAATCAAATAATGGAATTTATGAAATATCTATGCTTTATACTCGGAGTTCTTCTTGCTGGAGCATGTAACAACAGAAGCTATAAAGACACATTGTTTTGTGAATTGGACAAAGAGATACAAGATACACTGTTATTTATAAACCAGCATTGTTTTGAAGAAGGTTATGATACTATAGATTTGATTGACTTTTCGGGCAACTGCAAATCAAGCGTGAATTTTTTTAGTTCTTGGGTGATTAGCAACCAAATAGAAGATACTGTTAATAAGATAAGTGTTTCGTTACCTACAAATGCCCCAAAGCCATATATCGTGCATAATAACACTGTTTATTATCCCGAAGATTACAACTTGATGGTGTTTTGATTTAATAAAAATACAAAATTCAGAACAATAAGAATGAAGTAATGAGTAATGAAGAGACTAAAAGGAAGCTGCTGCAAAAGGACTCGTTTCGCCTTGCAAAAGGACTCGTTTTACTCTCCAAAAGGACTCCTTTTGGAAGTCAAAAGTATTCGTTTTGAAACGCAAAAGGACTACATTTGCTCCACTCCTACAAATCCATGCATTATTTGCACGCAAATATTTGCCAAAACAGAGTTTTTTGATTAGATTTGCAGAAATTAAAAGAACCCCTACGCACCAAATTGTCTTCTGCACGCAGAAAGCAATAGAACGTATCAGATATACGTCACATTATTTATTATAAGAAACCGCTTCAAGCCAATAACAAATGAAGAATATATATTTCCCTGAAGAAGACATTACCGAGAACGGCCTGTTCCTTATTACAACTGTTCGGCTTATTACGAGCCTTCATACTTCATAGCGCGAAGCTATTTTGCAGGAGGATTCATGTAAAAAAACAACCAATAAAACAAATGTTTATAGTAATTTTGTTTATATTCCTTGGCATACTTGTAGGCTACAACGTACGCACAAGGATTAAATCAGCTACTCGCAAGAGTACGATTGGCACGTGGGCAGGACGTGCCACGACCGGACTGATATGGCTGCTTCTGTTTATGCTTGGCATCGAAGTGGGAAGCAACGACCAGATTATCTCTGCCTTGCCTACACTTGGTGTGGAGGCTTTGGTATTGTCAGGATTTGCCACATTGGGCAGCTGTGCTTTGGCATGGGCATTGTGGAAGACAGCGAAAGGAGGCAAGGAGCGATGAAAGGAAGTCTGATAGTAGTAGGATTCTTCATCCTCGGAGTATTGGCAGGACGTAGCGGCGGTCTGCCATCATGGGCTATGGACAGCAACATCAGCTTCGTAGCGCTGTGCGGCCTGTTGCTCTTCGTAGGCTTAGGCATAGGAATGAATCCAGATATGAAGAACGACATCAAGAGTCTCAACCCTCGTCTGGCACTGCTGCCCGTAGCCACCATCTTAGGTTCATGGCTCGGAGCAATGGTGGCATACATAATAATGTGTAGCGACATTTGCCCGGTACTGCACCATCGGCAGCTTACCGACTGCCTCGCCATCGACAGCGGCTTTGCCTATTATTCGTTGTCGAGCATCTTCATAACCGAATATCGCGGTGCCGAACTGGGCACAATAGCCTTGCTTGCCAACATCATACGCGAGATGACAACCCTTTTGCTTACTCCGCTGATAGCAAAGCGGTTCGGTCCGCTGGCTCCTATATCTTCGGGTGGCGCAACGACAATGGACACCACCCTACCTATCATCACACAGACTGTAGGCCAGCGCTACGTAGCACTAAGCATCTACCACGGTTTCGTGACCGACTTCACCGTGCCGTTCGTAGTGACAATGTGGTGCTCTATGGCTGGATAAAAAAGGTTGAGAGTTGAGAATACACTTATATATATACAACTTAAGTTTCGTGGCACTAACGAAAGAATATGTAAAAATTTTGATATAACATCGGACTCTCACCTGACGTTTCGAAGCAAAAACGAGCAAAAACAAGAGAATAATGACAGATTATTGATTATTTAGTCGTACCTTTGCACTCACACTCCATACTACATATTTCGTAAACAACTCAATTTATACACGAAACGCTACAAATTTTTTACATACAATGACAGACATCGAAATAGCTCGCAGCACGAAGCTCGAGGAGATAGAGGTAGTAGCCTCTAAGTATGGCATCCCTGCAAAAGAACTTGAACACTACGGCCACTATATGGCTAAGGTTCCTACACGCCTTATTGACGAGGAGCGTGTGAAGAACAGCAACCTCATACTCGTTACAGCCATTACACCGACAAAGGCTGGTATCGGCAAGACTACCGTTACTATCGGTCTGGCACTTGGTATGCACCACATCGGCAAGAACGCTATCTGCGCCCTGCGTGAACCTTCGCTCGGTCCGGTATTCGGAATGAAGGGCGGTGCATGTGGTGGCGGATACACTCAGGTGTTGCCAATGGACAAGATTAACCTGCACTTCACAGGCGACTTTCACGCTATCACTTCGGCTCATAATACTATCACAGCGCTGCTCGACAACTACATGTACCAGAACCGTGACAACGGTTTCGCTCTGCGCGAGGTATTGTGGAACCGCGTACTCGACGTTAACGACCGCGGACTGCGCGACATCGTAACCGGTATGGGCGGCAAAGCCAATGGCATTGTACGCGAGTCGGGATTTGACATCACTCCTGCATCAGAGATTATGGCTATTCTCTGTCTTGCTAAGGACGAGGACGACCTGCGTCGTCGCATTGAGAACATCCTCTTGGGCTACACCGTTGAGGGCAAGCCTTTCACTGTTAAGGATTTAGGCGTGGCTGCAGCCATAACCATCCTTCTGCGCGACGCTCTGGCTCCTAACCTCGTTCAGACCACAGAGAATACCGCTGCATTCGTACACGGCGGTCCGTTTGCCAACATTGCACACGGATGCAACTCAATACTCGCAACTAAGATGGCTATGACATTCGGTGAATATGTCATCACTGAGGCAGGATTCGGTGCCGACCTTGGAGCCGAGAAGTTCTTCGACATCAAGTGCCGCAAGAGCGGACTGCAGCCTAAGCTCACTATCGTTGTGGCAACGGCTCAGGGCCTGAAGATGCACGGCGGTGTACCAGTTGAGGACATCAAGAAGCCTAACAGCGAAGGACTCAAGAAGGGACTTGCCAACCTCGACAAGCATATCAAGAACATGCAGTCGTTCGGACAGACCGTCATCGTAGCATTCAATCACTATGCCGGCGACGTGGAAGAGGAGCAGAACATCGTACGCGATTACTGCGAGAGCATCGGTGTAGGATTTGCCATCAACGATGCTTACGCCAAAGGTGGTGAGGGTGCAGCCGATCTGGCACGTCTTGTAGTAGACACTATCGAGCAGAAGCCGTCGCAGCCATTGAACCTCGTATACGACGACGAAGACACAATCGAGACTAAGATAGATAAGGTCTGCAAGAACATCTACGGTGCTGCAAGCATCTCGTTTGCCGCTCCTGCCAAGAAGAAGTTACAGATGATACGCGACCTCGGCTATGAGAACTTCCCGATATGTATCGCCAAGACACAGTTCTCATTCTCTACCGATGCCAAGCAGTATTGCGTAGCATCAGGATTTGACGTTAACGTTCGCGACATTGTCATCAACGCCGGTGCAGAGATGATTGTTGTCATTGCTGGCAATATCATGCGCATGCCCGGACTGCCCAAGGTTCCAGCTGCCATGAACATGGACATCGTCAACGGTCAAATCGAAGGATTGTCATAATACCCAATGTTCAGAAATGTTCGGATATAGAATAAAGAAACAATATCGTACAAAGGTGAGGCTGTCCTGCTTGGGATGCCTCACCTTTATCGTTGTCATCATATCAAGCATCTGCCGATGCACATGCTCGTCGTGCTCAAGCGACAAAAGCCGAGAGAAGGACTCTATATACGAGGCCAACCACCGCATGCATCTCAACGATACACTCACCAATGCCATGTCTTCGCAGCCAGAACTGCACGCTATGGACTCTATCATGCAGTGCTATCTGAAGCGTTGGGAGATACACGGTGCACAGCTGGCAATATCGCGCCACGACTCGCTGCTGTACGCTCGCGGATTCGGCTATGCCGACAAGGACCGTCAGATACCTATGGAGCCGTCGTACATCATGCGCATGGCTTCAGTATCAAAACTTGTAACAGCCACCGGCATAATGAAACTGCGCGACATGGGCAAGATACGCCTTAGCGACAAGGTGTTCGGACCAAAGGGAATACTCAACGACACGTTCTACGTCAACTCAATACGCGACAAACGATACTTCGACATAACCGTCGAACAGCTGTTGAGACACAAGGCGGGATTTACCAATTATGCAGGCGACGCCATTTTCTCGACTCGCTACATAATGCAGCAGAACCACCTCACCACCCCACCCGACCACCGCACACTGCTGCGCATAGTGCTGCGCCGACATCTTGGCTACACGCCCGGAACGGCACAACGCTACTGCAACATAGGCTATACGCTGCTGTCGCTGATTATCGAGAAGCGCACGGGCATGAGCTACGAAAACTTCATGCAACGCTACGTGCTCAATCCGGCTGGATGCTACGACTTCCACATAGCGGGTAACTATCTGAAAGACCGCAGAAAGAACGAAACGGTATATTATATGCACTCAAGTTCGGTACCGGTGCCCGAATTCAACAACTCAGGCAGAATGGTAGTGCGCTGCTATGGCGAGAACGACATAACGACGGCTCTTGGCGCAGGTGCATGGGTGGCATCGGCTGCCGAACTATGCCGACTGGTAGCATCGATCGACGGCGACCGTACCGTACCTGACGTAATATCGCCACAAGCCGTGAAACTGATGACGCAAGAAATGCCCGACCATCAGTTCTCGCTCGGCTGGAACTTTACGCCACGCAACCGTCCGTGGATACGTACCGGTTCGCTTGTAGGCACATCGGCACTTGTACTGCGCTATCCCGACGGCGAGTGCTGGGTGTTCATCACCAACACAAGTACATGGAAAGGACACAAGTTCTCGCAAGACACAATGGCGCTGTTCGAAAAACTACGCAAGCGCTTTGGAAGCAAAATGCCAAAACGCAATATGTTTATAAACTAAATACGTTTATACAACAAAGGTATCTTTACATAACAAAGACTCCAAAAAGAAGAGGGGGGTATCAAAAACTGGAACTAATTCCGTTTTGATACCCCCTATTTATGTATCAGTTGGGATTGATTTTACTCCCACTCAACTTTACAGTATTTTTAAATGTATCTGATTATCAGTTAGTTATGTATTATTATATGGTTTTGGTGTCCATATATGGTGTCCACAAAAATCAAACTTAACTACTTGAGTCTCAAGACATTGCATATTTACAGATTAAATGATTTATAGTTGGACAACTGTAGGTGTCCACGGATGCCAAGACAGACATTTCAATTATAAATATGCTGATTATAACGGCTGAATTCTGCCGTGCGTGTAAGGAAAAGTTAGGGGCGATTTTCATAACCTATTGTCTTTCAATGACATAGGGGGAGGGTATTAAAAATGAATTATAAATATCCTTTTCTTGACTACCTTAATAGAACACAAAAAGGACAAACAACCCTTGATTGTATGATAGTTGTCTGCCCTTGCTATAATAAAGATATAATTTAGATGATTTACTTGTCCTTGTCTTTGTCCTTGCCTTCAAACTTATTCACAATCTCATTTATCTTTGATGTTATTACATTGTCTGCTCTTGTATCAAATTCCATCCACTTAGACTTAAAATATGCGGATGCGCCGACAATTGAACCACCAACGCAAAATGCCTGTGCAATATAAATAAGTACACCTGCCGCGATATTGAATGAATTAAGGAAGAATGATAAAAAGGCTATTAGAATACCGCTGCCAATCATCACCATTGCAATAATGTAAGCTATCTTGTCCTTCACGCATAATTCATTCCATTTACTGTTATATTGTTTCATTCTTATATTGTAATATTAAATAACTCTTATACATATAAATATTAATTAATCTGTAATATTGCATATATATATATAATAAGGTGGAATAAACTGAATTGTTCACCCCACCTTATAAAGGAAAAGAAAAAATGATATAGATATTAATCTATTACTCTCCAAGTTGTACCCGATTCTGTACCATAGCCTCCAACATACATAAACGTTTTCATTGAGTTATCGCCTGTTAGCTTCAGATAATTAACCTTTGCATTTTCTGAGGTATATATTACACCCTCATTCTTGTTTGATGCGCTTGGTGTTACAAATACATTTGCCTTGCCGCCTGTGTTGTTTATTATCTTAACAGTGTAACCAATTGGCAATGAGAATAATATTTTACCATCCCTTGAGCCAAAACTTTCAGACGGAAGAACAAACCACGTTTCTTGATAATTTCCATTGCTATCAACTGCGGGTGTATCAAGTAATAATATACCTTTATCCGTTGACGGCATTATGTTATGTGCGTATTTATTTGACCCTATATTGACAACCCTTTGATATTTGAATGTGAAGGATTGTGTTGTAGGTGTAAAATTGTAAAATGGTAGGTATAAAGGTGAATAAGTTCCATCCGTGTTTGATTTGACGTTGCATAACACCTCCATAGCCTTGTTGTAATATTCCGTATCATCTGACCATCTTACACCATTATAGCCAAACTGCAAACGTAATTCATCTTCAGCTGAATAAATCAACTTGTTTGCTGCATTGTGGAAAAACGCTCCATCACTTCCAATATAGCTTTGCACATTGCTTCCTGTCTCTATCCTTGTATTTCCATATCCGCTAACAGTATATGATGTTGACCAAGTTGACGGCGTTGTTATGAATAGATTCACTGTGTAATTATCATCTGCTGTTGTCCTGTATGTTACAGATGTATTCAGTTGATATGTGCCGTAATTATTATTTCTGTTGAACTGTGCTGAACTGTTCAACACTGTTTCACCTTTGCCGTTGTATATCCTTACACCACCTGTTAAATATAAATCTCTCGGATAAATTGTTGTTCCATCGTTTGCATATATGGTATAACGTATGTTGGACAGTCTAATTACATCACCTTTTTTCAAAGTGATTGCACTGCTTTTGTTTGTCTGCACTACTATACTACTACCACCACTAACACTTGTCATTGTCAGATTGGTTGTCATTAAACGGTCATTCTTAAATGTTCCAATCTTGCTGATAGGTGTTGGCTGTAAGTTTATCAGCGGTGTATTTGCAGCATCATAGACCGTTAAACCGTTGGAGGTATCAGTCAGATTAAAATTACCCTTAACTTGCACATTGTCGGCATCCAATACAATCTTTCCTGTTGTTACATCAATGCCTGTTTTGTTCTTCAGATTGTCATATACGTTTAATGAAATGTTGTTTACAGTTTGATTCATTTCACTTTCTGTTACATAGTCACCTTCTATTTTTGTAACTCTTGATGCTATTCCGTCCGCTGTCTGTTTAACCGTGCTTATTTGTCCATCTGTGTATGTCTTTGACTGTTGCACTGATGATGTAATTGCGTTTTGTCCTACCGTCAACACTGCGCCTGCATCAAACGTAACGTTATATGTTATTTCATCCAATAGGTTGTCAGATGTATCATACAGTTGCAAACGGAAATGGGTTATTCTGTTTTCTTGTTCACTATATTGTTGCTGCCACCGTGAATTATATATAAATGTGTTATCGCCTGCCGATGGTGTATTTATAACTGTCCTACCGTTTGAATCAATTATTTTCAGATAATATTTTGACAGGTCTGACACCCTTGTTATTCTATCACCGTCAATGTGATTCACATAGCCCTCATTGAAAACATACAAATCATCATTTATGTTAACCGTTGCACGGGCTTTTGTCATTGACAACTTATCCATTATTCCGTTGTTTCCATCCTTTCCTGCCAATGACATATTATCACTTGTATAATATACTGTCAAATATGATGGCTTAAAATGGTTGAACTGTTCAAAACATTGATGTTCACGGTTAGAATGTTTGAATATTATTATTGCGTGACTGTATCTTTCACTTGTCCATACCTCCGCATTGCTTGGAATGTTACTGTTATAGTCATTTGACAATTTATCCCTCAAGTTTTGATTGCAAGATGTTGCGTCATGACTTGTAATGATGATGATTTTGTCATTTGCAACGTTATCTATTTTAGTTATAAGGTTATTAACTGCCGTTGTTGCGTTGTCCGGATAATATGTGTCATATTGGTATGTGTTAATTACTGACTTTGTTGTTGGGTCAACAACTAACATTGTGTGACCTCTTACACTGCCATAAGCCAATAATTTTCCATCCATATACACATTTGATGTATAACTATGTCCTGTGTTATTGTCACCATTGAAATCTTCCGTTGCGCATTCAGCAATGATGTTAATGTACTGTGTTGATTGTCCATCCTTACCATTTGCTCCAATCATTACAGGCAATGAAAGTGTATAGGTGTTATCTGTGTATGTTGTTTTTGCTTGTTGCCACATATATGGCTTTGTTACTGTTAGCGTTGGAGGTATTACTGAACCACTATCCCACACGGTTGTTTTTCCCATTCCACTTGATAAATTGGAGGCAAGATAATGTGTTACAATTGACTTTATACCTTTTCCATCTTTTCCACTTTCTATGTCTCCAAGACTTCCATCACTTGCAACAACCTTGAAATTACCTATGAAGGTGTTTCCGTTTGCTGCAATGACATTATATCGGTATGACTGTAAATTATATGATTTTATCCCTTTATATTGTACAATGGAAGGTGCCTGTATATCAGCATCTAAATAATCACTATTTGTTGATGAAATAATGATTGCGTTTTGTCTGTCTTCATTTGTCCTATTACCCAACACCGCAATGTTATCACCAATCTCGGGCAATGAATCACCATCACCATCTGTTGCAGATAGTTGAATATAATTCCAATAACATTCTCCACCTCTTAAACTGTCTGCCCTGTATGTTCTTCCAACATTTGTGACTAACCGCCAATAAAACTTGTTACTCACATTGAAATCTGTATCATTTGCAGCGTTGAAAGATTGACAGATGATTTGGTCATTGACATTAAAATCATTTGTTATTGCCTTGCCTGTTTCTTTATCTTCCGCTCTCCAATATAATGTATAAGTTCCATTGTTATTTTCAATGTCTTCAATTATACAGTTTGCAGGACTTACAATAATTGCACCCTTTGTTGAACTTATTTTGTCGACTACCAATTCCCAAAAATGAGCTGATTTTGTAACGGTTAGATAATCAGTTGTTATGTCAGTTGAAAGTATATCTTTGACATTTAACTGATTTGAAATATTAGCGTTTGCGCCCTTTATGTTTGCTGCGTCAACGGTGTCTGTTGTGATTGTTCCAACATTTGTAATACTTTCACTTTCAATGTTTGTTATTGCACCGTTTGTTGCCGTTACATTTCCACTTATTGAAACATTGCCGTTGACTGTCATATCTCCATCAACGTCTTGCGTGCCGTTGAAATTCTGACCCCATATTTTATGTGTTTCAAGTTCCTTTTGAACTGTTGTTGTAGTACCGTTGGCAAATCCACCACCACCATTTGATGATGATGAATTTGAACCGTTTTTCTTTATGAATGAATCTATCTTTATCATCTTTCTTTTACTTTTCCCTCATTGTTATTGTTGCAGTGTTGCCCTTGAGATTCTGATTAATCTTTATTGTATAGAATTTCTTTCTTAACACCTTACTATTATATAAATATAACCAATTGCAAACATCATTTTTCAAAGTGGATTCCATCATTATTTTTGGTCTTGAATACTCTTTGTAAACTGAGTTAATGAAATGTTCTTCAGGTTTTGCAGTGTCAGCGGTCACACCATTATACAGTGTTGTCAACGGTAAGTTTGTATTGTTGTTGATGATGCTGTTTAAGTTTACCGTGTTTTTTATCCCTTTACTTAAACATTCCTCACTTGACAACTGTGTAATGAATTTAAATTCAATATCATCTTTCTTGTTAATGAACTGTTCATTTTCAGTTGAAAGGTAAATTAAATCATTGTCCGCATTTAATTGGTCATTGCCTCCATTGTCCGTGTATATCTTACATTCAAAATCCTTGATGATGATATTCTCAAGATGGGATAATATAAACTTAGTGTTTGGATAGTACTTTGTAAGTATCCAAAATAATGGGTGTCTCTTTGTAATACCATTCCAAGTAAGATTAATTGGTCCAAGAATCCTAAATATCACTGCACCACTCAAGGCATCATCTTTCTTTATCGGGATTGCCGTTCCTTCTGTATCAATGTTCATTTTGAAGGTTACTGTATTTTGAAGGCTAAACTCATCACCGATGATATAATCACCGATTTTTGGGTTAACTCCTAAACTGAATGTTGTCAATTTATAACTTTGTCCATCCTCATCATTTACCGTTGGTTCATTGCCTATTGTTACCCATTCAAATGTGCTGTTACCGTATATGTCAATATCCTTTTCAATCAGTCTTTTATTACCGATGATTAACTCACATTCAAGAATTGGCAATTTCTTGTATTTGTCAGTACCGTCACCGTCCCACGCTGCCGTGTAATTGTACTGAAAAACGTGGTTTGCCTTGTCCTTTGTCCACGGATGCAATGATAATTCATTCTTCAGATACTGACTATCTCCATCACCATCCTCATATTGTTTATACCATTTTCTTGTGTAATATCTTCCGTCACTGTTATTGTCAGATGGTACGGTCTTACCAAAATAAATAGGGATTAAACCATTCATCTTATTAGATAACAAGTTATCATAACAGTTTTGAAATGTGTCCGTTTCTTTTTGAATCGGCTGCAATAACATCTTACCACTAAACACTAAATAATTGGTTGTTGCATCATCCGTTGGGCTAAACATTCCACCTCCTTGATTGCCTACATACTCCAACATTTTTGAATGTTTCTGAATGTCAGATGATGATGGTTTTACATTTGCTTCCGTATCTGTCTCATTGCCATTGATGCTGATGTACAGATAGTTTGACATATCAAGTTTTGACTTTGGTGAATTGTCCTTTGTACCTCCGTAATTCTGCTCTATTGACCCCATACGGAATATACAGGGTGACAATGAATTGTTTTTTAAATACTTAGGTACCAGATATTGATTTTTCCAAGACACTCCCGATGGACAGGTAGTTGGCAATGTTTCCTGTATTGTTGAGCCATTGAACGTGTCTATTTTCCAACTTGGATTGTCCACAACTTGCAAATACCAATCTATTTTTTTGGCTTGTTCATAGTCCGTTGAATTGCCCAACACCATATTTTTAAAGGCATTATAAGCCCTATCGCCTCCACCTTCTGAAATGTATTCAGTCATAAAAATGTTCTTTGACCTCCAAGGACTTACAAGACTATCAGATGAAAGCGGTGATTCAATTATGTCTTCTTGGTCTTTCAAATCACATTTCACTTGCACTTGTGTATACACGTCACTGACAGTTATGTTGGTATCACTGTCACTGTGCATATCACTTGTCAAATTGATTGTCTTGCTTGTTGTCCTATATGTTGAACCGTCTGAAAGGTTGAACCATCCTGTAATTTGTGACTTGATACCATCCCAATCAAATATATAAAAGTCACCATTATACTGCAATATGTGCATATTGGTATATTGCAAAGCTTCATTTATAACGTCTTCATATGTCCATATATCATCAAAATCATCACCGTAAAAGTTCAATTCACTGACTGACAAATCATCATATAACATTGCTTTTCTGCTTGCCGTTGTTCCCTTGATATCCATTACATAGATGTTTGGATTGACCATAACAGTCTGTAACGTTGCCAATTCCTTGAATGGTTCAAGTGCATCTGTTATGAGCTGTTTAAACGTTACAGTTGATGCTGAAGCCTTTTTATCATTATAGTTAGATAGTTTAGTGTTTGAATAGTTGTAATAACTCAAGGTTGCAAGACAATCCACGCAATTAATTGTAAACTCATCAAGTGGACTTGTATAAGGTTGGTTGAATGAGTTTGGTTCAACGTACCCCATAAACTGAACAATTGAATTTTTCTCTATCACTACCTTCACACTTCTTGCATTGTCAGCAAACAATTCACCTCCGATGTAATTGTTAGTTAATAGGTTGATTGATGCCGATTTTGTTATGATTGTGTTGAAGTTATCATCATTTTCTTGCTCGATGGTTACAGGGTCATCGGTGAAAAATAAACCATCCTCACCGATTACCATTTCTTCTGACCTATCGCCATTCAGGATTTTAACCTCTATACGGTTATTATCTTTGTCTCGGAATTCTCCGTGTATATACATTTCTCTTTTACCTTATTATATATTATAAATATGTTGTCATTTGACATTAATATCAAAAAAATCCAAGTGATTGTGTTGTCACTTGGATTAATTAATTTATATTCTCTTGCCTTGCTTTGATTTGATTGATTTGTAGTTTGTTAGTGCTCCATACAGGTCTGAACCCTTGATTTTCCAATTCACTTGACTTACTGATGCTGATTGATTACCGATGTTTCCGCTTTCAATTGTTCTGAATAACTTTGCTTGTTGTGTTCTATTCAAGACCATTTCACCACCATTCAATCGGGCTAACACCTTATCACCGTGCAAATTACCACCTCCAACGATACCACCATCGGCAAATGCTCCAACGGCTGACATAATAGTTGCAAAGGTTGACACAACGGTTGCAATAATACTTGCAATTGCAGCAATATTTGATGGGAATGGAAGTGCTGAAGCGGATGCTGTACCGTTTGCCATTGCTTCACCTTGCTTTGCACCAATCAACTTTATAATGTTTGGAATTATCTCGGCTGTTGCCTGTGCGGTTGTACCTATTACATTCATTGCGGCTGCCGTTGCGTCATCACCTGTTTGCTTGAAAATATTGCCCAAAGTTGAAAAACCATTACCGACTGATGAAGAAACATCGGCAAGACCTTGTAGACTTTCCTTCTGTTTGTCAAACTTGTCACTTTGTTCTTTCATTCCCTTTGCACTGTTACCCAAGTTTGATTGTTCCTTCTGTACTTTTCCAATTTGTTCATTAATGTCTTGATAGCTTGTTTCACCTGTCATTCCAAGTTCTTCATAAGCCTTTTTGAGGTCTTCCAACTGTTTAATTAGTTGGTCATTAAAGTCCATCTGATTCTTTATTCCGTCAATGGTCTTGGTGTTGTAATCATTCTGACCGATTGCATTTTCATATGAGGATTGTGAAGGTGTTGTCTTTATGTCACCTTGTTTTTCTTGCAGTTTCTTCAGATTCTCCTTGTATTTTTCCGCTGCCTTTTCTGCGTCCGATGGTTTTGGTGCTTCAAATCCAAGACGTATTTTTTCCTTCTCTATCTTTTCCTTGAGGTTGGTAATACTGTCTATTGTCTGTTGTTCCGCTGACTTTGGAATAAAACCGTTCTTCAAATCAGACTGTAATTTCTGAAGCTGTTTCTCCATATCACCGATTGAGCCTGCAACAGGTTGTGGGGTGGTGTTATTATTGCCATTTCCTGTAGTTGTGTTATGACCTGTCTTACCGCCTCTATAACTACCTGCTGTTGAAGGTGTCCAAGGTTCACTATTCTTACCAATGTTGTTGGCAAGTCTGTTTATTTCTCTGTTATTTGCATCTATCTGTCTATCAAGTGACTGT
The DNA here is from genome assembly GCF_021531655.1 of Leyella stercorea. The sequence continues at coordinate 50,511 of NZ_JADYUF010000007.1, forward strand.
ATTTGTGTGTTTGTTGACGTGTCTGTACCGCTGTATAATTTTGCGCCTTGATGACTGAATCGCCATTTTCCATCACTTCCAACGCTTCCATATCTTGATGAACGGAATGTTTCATCTTTTATTTCATCACCACCCTTTGCGTGCCTTCCATTTGCTGCTGCATCCGCTTTTATTTGTGTCTGAACCTGACTGCGCTTATCAATCAACTCCATTTGTTTTCTGAAGAGTTCCGTCATTTTTGCCATTTGAGCTGCCGCCCTTGCCCTTCTGATGAATGAATTTACTACTGCATTTGTGTTACCATTAAAGACTTTTTCCGCATCCGCAACACTATTGACTTCAATACCAAGTGAATGAAGTTGAGATTTATTTTCCTTAATCCACGCCGTTTTTTGATGCTCATTAACAAGACTATTCCATTCATTTTTCAATTTTGTGTATGTTGTCATTAATTGGCTATAGGTGTTAGTCATTGTCTGATTGTAGTTTTTCTGTGCGTCTTCCACCTCCTTTGTTGCGTCCGCTTTTTCCTCATCTGCATCCGTTGCCTTGTCTGAACAAATTGCATACGCTGTTAATGCCGTTGCACCAACTAAAACAAGACCCGTCCAATCTCCTAACAATGCTTTACTAACTGCTTTTACAACATTCCACGCCTTTGCTGCTGCTGTATTGGCAACCGTTGACACCGTATTTGCACCATTTGCAGCGGTATTGGCAACTGTTGCAACTGTATTTGATTGTGTCATTGCAGTTGTTGCAGCGAGTTTTATTTGTTTGATACGGTGCATTATTATACTATCCTTATTCAGTGAAGTTGCAATTGCCTGTACACCGTTGACCATTGCGATTGCTGATTGAACTTTCAACATTGTCTGTTCAACTTTCTCATTTTCAACACCAAACATTCCCAATACACCTGTTGCAGTACTTACCGCACCTGTGATTAGTCCAAAACCTTCTGACATTGCAGCAAGTTTGAAATTATCATCCGCAAACCGTGAAATTGCATCATTTGCGTCTGCCATTGCGTCCTTCACTTCACCTGCATACATTGCCATTTCCTCAAAGACTTCCGTATGTGACAATCCGTCCAAATTCATTTGGCTCATTAACGCTTTTAAATCTCTTAATTGCCTTTTTAGCGGTGCTGATGAATTTTGTATCTTGTTGAATTTATCTCTTATAATATCAAGATGGGTTGTTTCTCTCCCCACGTCTGTAAGTGACTTTTTTACATTGTTTATTGTTTCACTTAAATTATCTTGACCTGTGAGTTTTACTACATAATCCGCTGCCATTACTTGCTTTCTTTTTTCTCATTATATAAATAGTTTTCCGCCATTGCCTTGAGTCTTTTAACATCATCATCCGTTATTCTTGTGTTTTCCTCTTCTTCTTTTTCCCAAGGGAATGTAATGATATCAGTAACTTTGAGGTGCTTGTTACTGTTCACTTGCGCTGTCATATATGTGATTAAACGTGTCTGTTCCCATTGCTCTTTGACCGCATAATAACGGTATTTCAGCAATGAATTAACCTCATACCAATCCATTTCATCTAATATGTAAGATGGTGGCAAATGCAACTCAAGTACAAGTATTGCATACAATTCACTTACACTTAACTTTTTTTTTCACCGTCATTTGTTGTGTCTGATGCTGATGAATTGTCAAAGACTTTCTTTTCCTCTTCTGCCTTATTCACTATCTCTGTCATTTGCCTGAATAATGTTGTATCATTGTCAAGTGCATCAAGATATGCGTCCCAGTCCAACACCTTATCTTTATTATTAGCCAACAACATACAATAGAAAAATATGTAATTGTCAAGTAATGTGCTGATTTTAAATGGTTTACCTGTGATTTGTTCCCACATAAAAAGTGCTCTGATAGTGTATTTAATTACATATTCTTCACCATTGATTTTAATTGTATTCATTTCCTTTTCCTTCATAAATTACTTATATATAAATATTGTGACGGTAATGAAAAATATCAATTCACCTAAAAAGAAAATGAGCAAATAACATTGTTACTTGCTCATCGGGATAATATATTATGATAATGCCTCATCTGAGGCGTTGACGGACTGTTTTGTTATGCTGTCTTTTTTTTTAACTCGCCTACGCCTGTAAACTGTACGCTGTAGGTTGCATACTCGCCATTTGGGGCATTAATTGACAATGATGTAATAACCACCTTGCCAGTATATGTACCTGTTGTTGCTGCTGTCCATCCTTCAGATGGTACGTCTGTTGCAGTCTCCGACTTCAAACCAAACACGGCAACAATTGGGGTTTTCTTTATCATATAGTCAAACAATGCGTCATAACTTGCACCGTTGCCATCTGCGCTGAAAAGGTTTTCTGATGATGCGGTCCAACTGAGCTTTGAAACTTCTGAACTTGCCCAATCACCACCGCCTTCATCTTTATTTGATGTGTCTGATGTCTCGGCTGAAATCTCCAAAGTGTGGGAGGTTGCATATGCTATTGACTTACCACCCAAAAACAACATAAGTTCTTGACCTTTTATTTTACTCATTTCTATAACGTTATATAATTTTTATTTTAAATCTATCTGTAAATTGACTTTTTGTACAAAAGAATCTGAAATAAACTCCTCAGATATATTAGTGACCTTTATTTCTTCAATGGTGTCTGATTCATATTGTATTAACGTATCGGCAACGTCATTTGCAATACTTACTGACTGTTCATAGTTGTTACATATGATTGCTATTTCAATATATACCGATTCTGTCAATGTGTCTTTGTCAGATTGTGGACTGTAAGAACTGCGACGGTAAACAAGGAAAGGGAAGGTTGTCCCTGCGTTTGCAATTAAAGGAAATACTTTTGTATCAACCGCATTTTTTACTGCTGATGATGAAAGTATAACGTTTCTTATTTCTGAACCTATCTTGAAATTTTTCATTGTTTAATTGCGTTTTTGATTGATTTATCAATTGATTGTATCATTGCTTCATTGATTGCGCTGTCACTGCTGTCTCTTGCTTCTCTGAAGAAATATGTTGCTGTTATCTTACCTGTATAATGACCCTTGCCTTCCCTTTTGAGGTGTTTTCCATCTTCTTGATATCCTGTAATTTTGCGTGAATCTGTGTGACGCTCATCTGTTCCCTTTTCAAAGAATTTCATACGGAAGTCATTCATTATACTTACTGATGCTTCACAATATGCCTTGTCACCTTTCACGCTTACACCTTCATAAAACGGTTTGTTACCCTTCAAATAAGGTGAATTGTGTGACGCTCCGTCGACCTTTCTGATGAATGATTGTTGTGCTGACTGTTGCAGTACCTTTGCACCGCTCATCACTGCATCATATAACCATTTGTTTTTTTTGTCTTTGTCATTCAGCTTGGCCAACAAATCATCAACTTGTTGACTGTTGATTATTACTGTATCACTCATTTAGTAACTCGGCTGTTATCATTATATCATTGTACTCCCTACGCTGTTGGGTTGTTAGTATTCTGTACATCTTCCCTTGCCATTCTATTCTGTCAGCATTGCAAACAGGTACATATGAACGTACATTGAAAGTCTTAGTGTAATCAAATACTATTTCATTGTTTTCCACTGTCCTTGTACCACTGTTGTGGTCTACCTTTGCCCTTGTTGTATATACTTCTTTGTACTCCTCATTTGCTTCACCAAACTCATTGTAATTAACCGTTGGATGAAAGATTTTAATTGGTTCATTTAAACGTCCTGCTATCATTTTTCAACCTCCCGATTATAGTTCTTATAAAGTGCTATTATGTAATCATAAGAATGAGGTAAAACGGAATTACTCGCAAATGAAACAGATTCACGGCTCGCATACCAAGTACCGATTAACAGTAACATTGCTTGTGTCAGTGAGGAAGGTATATAACCCTCCTCATTTTCCAAGCTATTCAAAGGTCTGTCTAAATGTACTTCAACAACGTTTTGTGCTGCTTGCGCCAATTCAACTAAATACTCATCATCACTGTGAAAATCTTCATCAATGTTGAGATGTTTTTTTATTTGATATAGTTGAAGATACATCTTAACTTACTTTATATCATTATTATTTAGGCTGCGCCAACTGTACCTGTTGCAAAAGCGGCTGCACGTAATACCTGGGCATCAACGTACATATTAACAACAATTCTAATCATACCATCTGCGGCCTTTGTGTATGGATCCACGGTTAAGTCAACGCCTCCCCAAGAACCAATTGCAAGGTTTGAGAAGTCACCATAGATGTAATTCTTGCCTGCAATGTTTGAGGTATTAAGGGCTACAGTTCCATCAACTGAACCATTTTCATATACAAGTTGTGTTGACTTTGTACCTTTTGACATACTGCGCAAAGCTGCCTTAGCCTTGTTAGAAAGGATATACTTACATTCACCGATAACGTTTGCATCTTCAACGTCTGACTCTTTAGTTACAAGTGCTGCAAAGTCTGCAACTGCGGTTGGCTTGATTGTTGCAAAGATACCTGCAGGTTGAGTTGCTGAGCCTGCAACTGAACCGAGAACGGTTTCCTCTAACTTGCTGTTAATGGCATTTACAAGGTCTTCACGGATTGCAGATTCAACGTCAACTGAATCCTGAGCTATCATCTGTTTGCTGATGTCCACAAATGCGGTCAAACGTTTTGGACTGAGTGTAACGTGTGAGAATGAACCTGCGCCATCCTTTGCTGCTGCTGTTTCACCTTCCCAAGTAACATTGCTCTTTGACATTACAGGAACCTGTACATTACCAACCAAACCCGACATAAATTTTGCGCCTGCTTGGCTCAATACATTCTTTGCACGTAATGGCTTAAGAATGTCAAATAAATCAGTTGCAACAACATCTTCACCTTCTGCGGTTACTGTAACGGCTGCACGCTGTGAAGGCAACTGTATCTGACCTTGGAAGTTAATTCCTGCCTTACGTGCTTCTTTGTTACCCTCAGCAATTACTGCTGCGTCTACGTCATTCATTGCGCTGTTGTTTACAATATTTCTGATGCTGCGCACCAATGAAAATCTTTTCTTCATATTTCTTTTGTTTGTTTTGTCTTCTTTATTATCTTCATCATCGGGTTCATTACATTCCGATGGTTCATTCTCTGTTTCATTCTCGGTTGGTTCATCCTCTATGGGTTCATCAACCTTTTCATCTTCATCCTCATCATCAAATCTGAGGTTTTTGATTTTTGCCTCAAGCTCTGTCAACTGCTGATTAAGTTCTTTAATCTGTTCTTTGATTGAATCAATTTCACTTGTTTCATCATCTGTCAAATCTCTGACCTCACGTTTACAGGTGTCTATAATTTCCTGTGCACGTTTCTTCAGTTGATTCTTCTTGTCTTTTATCTCTACTGAATTATGATATTTAACCATATTTTTCTTTATGTTATACTATTATATAAATATCTTATTTCTTACAAAAAATCAATTTCTTTTGAAATTTTATCTAATTTATTGTCAGTTTCTTGAATATCTTGCAATTTTCTCAAGGAACAAGACGTGTCCAAATAAGCGGGTTCAAAGACAGGTGAAACGTCATAAAGGTTTGTAATACAAGTGACGTGACGGATTAATCTGTCTTGGTCATCCCTGCTGTATACATCACTTGCCTTTTTTGTACGGAATGCAAAAGATGATGTATAAATTTCACCCCTCTCCAAATAATTCAATAGTTCATCGCCAAGTTGTGTGTGTGGTGCTTCAAATGAATAGTGCAAACCATCATCTTTCAAATCCAGCTTTAAACTACCTTTTCCATAACGGCAACGTGCCAACACTCCACGTGTTTCATCGTGATTCAAGTAACAAAATACATCACTGTTATTAATAACGTCTTGTGTAACTGCTCCTTTGTCTATATATTCAATTACCTTTGCTTCACCCAACGGTTGTGAAGGTTTGCCAAATACTATTGCAGTGCCTTCAACCATTCTGCCATTTCCACCGTCTACTTTGCGCAACTCAGTGTTATATGTTCTAATATTTTTCTCCATCTTATTATATATATGTACGGGTACATTATTATATATTATAAATATCACGGAAAATGGAACTTAAATTAATAAGTTCCAAAATCCAATATCTCTTGATTCTCCAAATTCTTCAATCTTGTATCAAGGTTTGTTGTTGTTGCTGTTAGTGTTGAATCTGCCTTCTTGCGTTCACTTGTTTCTGTATTCAATGATGCTGTAATTGCATTATCTGCCGATTCACGGTTGTTTGCTTCATTATCTATTTTGTCACTGTTTGCCTTTTCAGATGCCTTTGCCCTTGCTATTTCTTCATTTAATCTGTCACTGAGGTCATTGATTTTTAAAGTCAATTCACTGTCACCGTCTTCCCTGTCATTCTTTTCATTATTGAGGTCTAAGATTATTTGGTCAACCTTTTGTTCAATTTCCTCTACCGTATCAATACTATTTGAATCAGTGTATAAATAATAATATGTTGTACGTGTAAATGTACTGTTGTATACTCCATCATTGTAATCGGCATCTGAATCAAGGTTGTTGACCTCATAGTTTAGTATTCCATTTTCAAGATATTTAAGTGTTGTCCAATTCAACTTGATATAACGTTTTCCGTTTTCAACAATTACGTTATCTGCCGTTCTTACAATTGCCTTTGTTTTGTCAACTGTATAAAAACGGATGATGAATTTATCTTGTATTTTTGCATCATCTGAGACACAAAATTTAATGTCTGCGTTTTTTGCTATTCTCTGAATCATTATTCCTTGTTGTTATTGTCATTATTTTTATTGTCATCACCATTTCCTCCAATTTCATTTTTATCAGTTGAAGAATATGCAATGAAATGTTTATCACCATCCGCAATGCCGTTATAACCAAGTTCATTTCTAACCTCATTAATTGACATTATTCCACTGCTTACCATCTTTGTATAATAGTCTGCCTGTGCTTGTTTGTTGACTCTTAACAGTTCATTTGTTTCCAACTCTATCTTGAGAAATTCCTCACTTGGCAACAATAATTTACGGTTCAATTCATTTTCAATCATTGAAATGTATGGTTGAAGTGTATGACACAAAAAGGCTTGTTGAATCTGTTCAAGGCTTGAATAACTAACTTTTCCATCACCACCAATCAAACTTGGGTCAATGTTGAAAAATCTTGCAATGTCGCTAACATTGAACTGTCTTGATGATAAAAGTTGTGAATCTTCAGGACTTAACTGCAATTGCTGATAGTCCATATTTGCGTTAATGACGGCAAGACCACCTCCACCGTTTCCATATGTGTTTGTCCAACTTTGCTTTATTTCCTCTTTCTGTTTTGCATTGACTGGGGTCTTAACTTTAATAATTCCGTTGACATTCATTCCATTTTCAAAGAAATTCTTTGCGCTGTTCTCACTTGCGTTTGTAATTCCCAACGTCCTTGCAGCATAATTCAGCAAACTTACACCTTGTATTCCATCATAACTGTGAAGGACAAAGTGTAACATATTTATTGGTTCAATGTGTTTCTTTGAGACTATCGGACAATCATAATATAATAAATTACGTTCCTTACTGTAATATATGATAACATCTGAAGCCTCCAAAAATCTGACGTTCATCACTTCACCATTATTTGCTCTTTCTACATAACAAAACGCATTACCTCTCAAGATTACAGACTGAATAATCTGTTTAAATAGATTGAATTTTGACAGATAATTTGCCGTGTTGCGGTCTCCAAATATGTAATTCAGATTGTGATTATCCATCCTGTTCTTTTTGCCGTCTGCCTTTGAAGTAATGATAACAGGTAACATTGCAATTGTATTTGCGATTAAATTCACTGCTGCAAATACTGCTGATATACCCATCGCGTTTGACCTTGTTGGCAACTTGCCAAAAAGTAGACCATCGCTGTATGCGCTTACATAGTCCAAACCCTTGTCAACGTTCCTTTTTTCAAGTCCAAAAAAATTATTCCAATTCATATTTTATTCTATATATACCATATTATAAATAGTCTGTTAGTATTGCAATGACATTATATCCGTGTCATAATGTTCCGTTGTCAGATAGTTGCCCAGGGCCATAACCATCGCCAAAACACCGTCAATCTTGTTTTCTCTTGTTTCCTTTGTTGGTCTTTCATTGTCATTGTAGTCCCTTTTGATTACAACATTTTGAAAACAAAAACGGTCAATAGGATTGTTATATATTACCACCTTACCCATCATAATTAAACGTGCCAACTCTTTGGTTGGTCTATTAAGGCTACCAATACTCATTGAGTAAGGTTGCAAGTTTAATCCAGCCTCCGTTGCGGAAATTGCCCATTGTGTGGCGTTCCATTGGTCATAAGCAATTGAATTAATTGTTATTTTATCATTCAATTTAAGGATAGTGTTTAATATGTAATCATAATCCGTTACGTTGCCGTTGGTAACAATCAAATGTCCTTGTTTTGCCCATAAATTATAAAGCTCTCTATTAACGTTATCCTGCAATTGTGTGGATGGTATAAAATAGTAATTACGGAAATAGAATTTATCTGATGTTGGTATCATCACGCTCACGGCTGTAAGGTCACTTGTTGCACCAAGGTCAACTCCAAGGTACGCAACATAATCATCAATTAATGTCTTGTAATCAAATGTGGCTGATGATTTAATTATATAGTCTGAACTTATCCATTCTTCACTACTGCTTACCCAACAATTAAATAATTTTGTAAGTACATTGGTCTGTAGGGTGGGGTTATTCTTTGCCTTTCTCAACTGATTGATTAGGTAATCTTTTTTTACCGTTACATTCAAATTTGGATTTGCCTTCCCCATTATGGTCTCATCCTCAGTGAAAGGGTCATCATCCTTGTCAATTGTGTATATTGCCGTAAATGTTGAATCATCTTGCTTTTTATCATTTAAAATTTCAACACAATTTGAACGCATCGAATAACAGAAGGATGAACGGTTAAATCCTGCGGTTGTAATCGCTATTGCCAACGGTTGTTGACGCATACCTTGTGAGGATTCAAGAACATTCCATACTTTGCCGTTTGGTGCTTCATGTAACTCGTCACATATAAAGAAGGAGGCATTAAGACCGTCCAATCGGTTTGCATCCGCTGAAACAACCTCTAACTTTGATTTAGTTGCTGGAAATTTGATGGTGTCTCGGTAACGTTTGAAGAATTTGCCTTTGCGGTCAATACTTGTGCAATAATTATATGACATTTCAAAGCATAATCCCGCTTGTTTTGCGCTGTTGGCTGCAAATATAACTTGTGCATTTTGTTCACCGTCAGCAACCAAATGATAAAGGGCTAAAGCTGCCATCAATGATGATTTACCGTTTTTTCTTCCGATTTCAATGTATACCGTTCTTGTTACTCTTGTGCCATCTTTTTTCCATTTGAAAGCGTATATCTGACATAACATCCAATACTGCCAATCAGACAAAATGAAGGGTTTATTTGCACTTGCGCCTGTACTGTGCCGTAACTTTGAAATGAAATTAACAACCTTGTCGACCGCTTTACAATCAAAATATACATCATCACGCTCAAAGAATGACATATAACGTTTGCAGGCAAGTTTAATTAACTCACCTGCAACAATTTCATTATCTATTACTTTTCTTGCATAATCTGTATACTTTGAATCAATCTTCTGCATATTTCCATATATAATCTTTATATATTTTTCCATTTTGGAGGGCTTGTCTTACTTTTTCTTCATCATAACCGTAACGTGTTACCTGTGATTCCCATCCAAACCAAGCTTTTAGTTGCTTACCCTTTGCCGTATATGCTCCAAACGGATGAAATGTAATTCCAAAATCGGGAATTACGTTTGCTTTTCTTTTCCTAACCATTTATCAATGAATCTAAATAATCGGCATCATCATTTGATTCTGATTTGATTTTTGAATCTGCTTTAGGTGATAAACCAAACTCATTTATTAGTTTGCAACACTGAATGTTACTGTCTTTTATCTGAGCCAAAAGCGGATGTTTATCCAAATTGCCAAATCTGTTGACCACCATCAAACCATCCTCTTTCACCTTATTCTTTGCCATTATGAAAAGTTCATAATTTGATGCAAGCAAATCTAATTGACCCTCCCAATGTGGCTTAATTATACCGTATTTATCAATGAGAAATTTGTCAACATTCAGCATAAACGCCTGTGTTTCATTGCTGTATAAAGTATACCTGTTTGTCCTTTTCCTTGCCATCTTAACCATAATAATGATAATCCCAATCAATTATTTTCTTTCTTGTTACCTTGTCAACCCATTCAAGATTGTCTGCCCTGCAATTTGTCTTGTCTTCATCTATCTGTCTAACTTGTTTAAATTCACTTGGATTTGGATTGTCGACAAAATGCTCGGCAACAAGACGTTTCAGATAAAACATTTTATAGGTCATATCCTTATGTAACAAAATCTGTAGATGTCCGTTTTTCTTGTTAGGCTGCAAAAGCAATATTCTTTCTTGACATCTGTGTCCGTTTCTTTGTATTCTTTCAAGGCTTTTTATCCGTCCTTTGTTACTGATTGCATAGTAACCTTCATACCCTTTTATTTCTTTCCATATCTCTTCCATAATATTCTTTTCCTTACTTATATATAAATATGATGCTGACAATGAAAAATATCAAGTTATAGGTAAAAAAAAAAAGCGAGATAACAAACGTTTCACAACGGCTGTTATCTCTTTAAGTGAAAATTGTGCGTAATATAAATTTATATAATGGCTTTATAATACTCTTTTAATATGTTCCGTAATCATCTAATTCATTTCTAATTATAAATATCAACGAGTTTCCTAAAGTTTGAAGAAAAATGAGATTGCAAGTAAAAAATATCCACAATCTCACATAAGTTAATTAAAAATTTAAAGAACATATTGTAATATGAGAAATTTTACATATCCTTTGTCTCTTCAAGAGCCTTGTTTACATCGTTAACCTGTTCACTCTCTGTATCATCAAGATATTCAAAAATCTTCTTAGCTGCATTGAGGAATTTCAGCGCCTGTTTGTTGCTTGCACCCTCAATCTTGCATTTGAAATCATCGTATGCGTAATACGATTCATTGATATCTTCAAGACTTAAGTATTCATAGTAACCTCCATCATAATCGACTGGACAATATTGTTTAATTGACAGATTATCGAAATGATATTGGCCGTGGTCTGCTGAATACTTCTTTACAACTATCTTAAAGCCGTTGATTATCATTTCATCAAGGTCTAAATCATTCATCTTGCGTCTTACCTTGACCGCAATTTCTTCTGTTCTATTCTTCAATGCCTTTGTCAAACGTGTGTAATCGTCACGATTCAAAATTTCATCAATACTCTTGTTTGTCATTGTTTTTTTCATAATGTTAATCTTTAAATTAGTTTCTAATTATAAATATCATCAAGTTTTCAAAAGTCCGAAGAAAAAAGTAAAAAATATTTAAAATGTGTGTTTTGTTTACTTATTCCAAAAATCATCAACGATGTCATATACTGCCAATGCCTTGTCATAGTTTAGTGATTCAAGCTTTTTCATAAAAACGTCTTTGTCGACCTCCCATTTATCATCAAGTCTGCTGTAATTGATTCCATCCATACATTCTGAAACAATAGAATTGATTAGGTTAGCCTCCTTAATCTCCTTTGTCTGATAACCCTCATAACCGTTGACTGTCTCATCGCCCAAACAGTAACCGTTGAACACGTCATACATCAAATTCCACTCGTCTGAAGTAAACATATCCTTTACCTCGTTCTTTACCTCATTACTTACTGTCAGTGTTTCTGCGTTGTTAACAAAAGTAAAAATTCCAAATTTTCTCATAATTTTAATTTTTTAAATTTTAATTAATTTTTGTTTTGAAGAGTAAAAAGTGTTTTCCAAAACCCCTTGCTTAGTTTTCACACTGCAAATATACCGCTAAAAACCACTAAGTTGTATACTTTTTCAGTTAAAATTTGTTAAGCTATGAAACTTTTTTTAAGTTAAAAATAGATTAATTTTTAGTTAACCCATTTTTAACTGTCAAAATTCACGCAACATACTGAGGTTCAAGGGTATAAGCAATACAAAGGTTATTGATGTATGCCTTCTTGTCATCTGAAAGATTTGGGTGCTCTGCAATGAATGTCAGCAAGGTATTTTTAATCTCATCAAGGTTCATTGACTCAAAATCCTTGTGAGTCGGAAGTATTACGTTATCCTCATAGTTCTTATTATTGTCCACCTTGCTTGTTTCATCATCACAATTAACAACTTTAGGTTTGCCAAGAATACCCCACATTTTCATTTCACTACTCATCAATGATTTTGGTGAACGTGTTGAGAATACCTTGCGCCAATAGTTGTATTTTCCTTTTGATAGGGTTTGAAATACTCTCTTGAAGTCATTGAACTGCATTTCATTTATAAGACCTTTCTCAAGTGCTGACCTAACTGCCTTGCACATATCTTCCATATAGGCAATAACGCTATGAATGTTCTTTGCTTCAATCTCCTTGTATTCATCAAGTACATCACGCATAAGATGTGAACCTTGTTTCATTGTCAAATGAAGTTTGATGTACTCCCATACCTTTGGATTGTTAGTGTCGGGATTTGTGTACGTCTTATTTGCCGTTTGTGGCTGCACCGGAGCGACTTTCTTGTCATCGGTGGTATAGTTGTCCACCTGTGACGTTTTAACGGCTGTATCAACGTTATTTGATGCCTTTTCAGCGGCGGCGCAATTTGGGGTTATAATACAACGTTCTGAGATGGTATCACTTGAGTCTGATATGATGTTTGAGTTACACGCAATGAAGGAATAAACATTATTCTTGAATGATAGTATTCCAAAGCTGCCTGTTTGATTGACTGAGACATTGATTTGTTCCTTGCCAAGTGAGATGTATTGTTTCACTTGATGATATCCGTCTGATACGTTTTTAGAGTCATTGAGATTCTCATATTCAGTGAAAAGATATTCCGTGATAACGTTTGATGTCTTTCCGTATATCGGTTGAAGTTTACCCCAAATTTCAAAATTATCATTGTTTGAAAGATTCTCATTGTTTGAGATTGTATCGCTTGAATTGTTCATTGTCATATCACTTGAGTTTGAATCATTTAAAATTTCATTATCTTGTTCAACGTCGGATGAACTATTAATTTCATCCTCTGTTTCACTTACTACTGTAAATTTTCCATTGATGAATTTTACAGTTGTATTGTCATTCTCATCCTCTGAGATTATATCATTTCCAAAGATTGAAAATTCCAATTCATTTTTACTTGAGTCTGAATCTGAGATATTCTCATTGCTTGAGATTTCATTGTCCGTTGAAACAAATGAATCAACATCAAGGAATGGTAAATCAGATGGAATTTCATCATTGAGAATTTCATTTTCTTTTAATATCTCAAGATTATCTTCAGTTATAATTTCTTTTTCATTATGGTCCTTAATATTATATCCTTCAGTAGTATCATTTTTATCATTTAAATTTATATTATTGTTTATGTTTATATTTAAGTACAAGTTGTAAATCTTTTCAAGCCATTCACTTGTACACTTGGACACTTGTATTAATTCATCTATTTTGTTTGTAAGTACTTGAAAATCAGTGCTTTTAGGTGTACAAGTAGGTGTACAAGTAGGTGTACAAGTTGTACACTTGGACACTTTTTTGGAACACTTGGTTACTTGTACACTTGGAGCAACGTATGATTTCATTGTATCATAGTTAATAGTATACTCGCTATTCTTACCCCTTTCACCTTTAGTACGTGAGATAAAACCTTTCTTCTCAAGTCTTCCAATTATAGCAGAAATACCATTTTTTGATATACCTGTAATAGTCTCAATGTAATTATAACCAACGGTGAATTTGTCTTGCTCATTGCCTGTATACAACAGCATTGATAATACCATCTTTGCTTTTTCTGTAATAGTTGTGTCATTGTTGATTGATTGATAATCATTCAAAAATGAACGTATTTCTTTCTTTTGTTCATCTGTTGACTGCTTAGTCTTTGACTTTGTAATCTTCATTTAATTATGTATATATTTTTTATTATAACTCTGAATTTCATTTTATCTTAAAAAAAGTGAACGGTGAAAAGGAAATGAAAATTACAGAAAGAACCTTTTCACCTGCGGATGGCCGTCCGCTCACTTTATTATCTATTTCTAATTATAAATATACTACTCCTTCACAAAAGTTTCAATATTTCACAAAAAATTTTCATCAAAAAGCATATTTTTTATTTTTCTTAACATATTTTTCTAAAAATATCATTTATAAGTAGTATTTTTGGAATGTCAATGATATTTATAATTAGAAACTAATTAAGAAAGGAACTAAAAATGAAACAGTACAATTCACTATATAACGTTATACTTGATGCCGTTGTCGCTATCGCATTCATATCAACAATGATTATTAATGCCTGTTCAATATCAAAGGTAAATGATACATTGCAGCAAATTGAACAATGTAATCAAAATGCAAAGGATTATCCAACGTTGAAAAATCAAGAATCAATGACAATGAAGGCTGATAGTCTATTTCAGACAATACCAAGTATATATAAATAGATGTACGTGTACATTATATAATGTGATATCATAAGGTTGGGAATAGTATTGGGATACGGAAAATGAATTGAATAATAATTCTATTTCTAAACCCAAATGAATATCATTGACAATGAAAAAACCGATGTACAAGAATTAAAAGACTATCAAATGACAGTGAAAATATTATCAAGACTGTTCAAATCCTATCAACCAAACTTTTCAATGATGGCAAAAGGATGTGTGTTTGATGCAAAGATGTACTTTACCGACAATAATAATGAACTATACCGTTATCATATAGAGATAAAATCAAGACGGCAAAATATGGAAGAATATGACACATTACCCTTGACGGTTCAAAAGTACTGCAACATCATTGAAAGTTGCAAGTTAGGTGAAAAACCGATTTACATTTCAATAGTGAATGATGAGGAATATTATATATTTGACCTTGATAAATTAAATATGAATAAGGTTACTATAAAGAATTGGTACATAAATGACATAGAATATTCAGCTAACCCAAGCAAAAAGAAAATACCAACAATGTTCATTCCTGTAAATCAATGTGTAAATAATGGATTAATATAAAAACGGATGCCATTTATAAACAAACCTAAACCAAAACCATCTGACAGAAAAAAGCAACGTCAATCATTGTATAATAACAAACAGTGGAAGGCATTAAGTCAATATATGAGGATGGAAAATCCAATTTGCCAACGCTGCAATGATGCAATTACGGAAGACGTTCACCACATACTTTCACCGTTTGAATATGGATTGTCACACGCTGAAGCAATGAGAAGACTGTTATCCCCCAACAACCTTATTTGTCTGTGCCGTGAATGTCACAACATTTTGCACGGAAATGTTAAAAAGGACAATTAAAAGTAGTATATTTGTAATGTTGGGAATATTTATATATAGATAGTAACTTTCAAAAAGTTTCATATTTAAATTTTAAATTAGTTTTATATGATTAAAGGTGGACATTATTGCCCACCTTTATTTTTTTCCTTACCAATTAAATTTCTTCATCATCTTTGCAATCATCATTGCATTTTGTTCTGCTGTCACCTTAATGTATTTCAAGAAATTGGATTCTGTTGTGTGCCCTGTAAGCTGCATTATTGCAATTGTTGGCATCCCTCTTAAATACATAATTGTCGCAAATGAACGTCTCGCCGTGTGCATTCCTATCATTTCATATTTCTTGTAATGGTATGTATTGACCTTGCCTCCACGGTTTTCAACAACCGGAACAATTTCATCTATACCTGCCAATCTTCCAAGATTCCGCAAATGGTTGTTGGTGTTTGCCTTGTCTCCAAGTTTTGGAAGGACACCATTATATTTTTGATAAATCGCCTTGACCATCGGATGAAGGGGTATTACAACCTGTCTTTTTGTTTTCTCGGCTGTGACATATAACAAGTCTTCACCATCCTTCACGCGCCAAACACCATCATTGAGTTTGTTTATATCTGAACGTCTCAGACCTGTCCAACAAGCGATAATGAAAAGGTCTCTTGTTGCTTCAATGTTGCTTTTTTCATCTATTTCACCTTGCTCTTTAAGACGTGGAATATCCAAGTCATAAATCCTCTTTATCTCTTCTTCTGTCAAATAGATGTTATCTACATCTTTGCCCTTGCCCTGCAACTCCTTGTAATATGAATCATCTATTTCAATGCCATCTTTCTTTGCAGCATTGAGCAATGGCTTAAGAACTCCAAATGATGCAATAACGGTGTTCTGTTTGTAGTTCTTCATCTTGTAGCACCAATTGGTATAAAGTTTTTCAAAGTCCTTTGATGTGAAGGTCTCAAACTTATCTGCCAACTTGCAATCGGTCAAAAAAGTTTGGAAACGGTGGACAACGGTACGTTGATGAATCTTTGTTCTTTCAGCGACATAACGCATTGTGTGAGGGTCAATGCGGTCACTGTCAATGTACTTCAGCATCCATTCCGTTGCACCTTGTTTCTGTCTGTCTTCTTCTTTTTGCTGTTTGCCTTGAAGGTTATTCAGACGTGCGGTAATTTCATTCTTCATTGCATCCGTATCATCATAAATGCGGTCATTTGAAGTTGACTGTTTAACCATTGATGTAATTGAATCGGCAATTTCATCTAATTGCTTGTTAGTCTTCTTTGCGTCCCTGTTTGCCCTTACCGTGAATTTTTCATCTGATGTAAACAGACGTTGTGACTTGCTATCCCACATTGCTTTTGCAGCCTTGATGCCTGTTGATACCTTGACCTCCTTGACAGGTTTACCCCAACGGACAATCAGTCTAACTGCACACATTTCATCTGTTGCCTTCTTGACTAACAGATTGAAGTTAAACGTTACTTTGAAATCTTCCATATTGTGATAACTTTTAATTGTTTAATGTTTACGTCTGCAAAGATACCGTTAACTCCTGTTATTGCCAAATCCTTTAGCAATAATTAAGTGTCCACAATCAAATTGTATGGTGTCCACGGGTGTCCATAGTGGTGTCCATATTTCAAATATCGGGCAAAATAAAAGGATAACTGAGTAACAGACAGTTACATCAATTATCCTTGTAAACCATTGATTATAAATGAATTGATTCAAACTTTTCCTTATTCCCAAAGGGATTGAAAAGTATATCAACTATTCCCACTCGATTGTTGATGGTGGCTTTGACGAGATGTCATAGCATACGCGGTTAACGCCACGTACCTTGTTGATGATCTCGTTAGAAACCTTTGCCATGAAGTCGTAAGGCAGATGTGCCCAGTCGGCTGTCATAGCGTCGGTAGATGTAACGGCACGCAGAGCAACTGGATGCTCGTATGTGCGCTCGTCGCCCATAACACCTACAGAACGTACGGTAGAGAGCAATACTGTACCAGCTTGCCAAATCTGATCGTAGAGCGAAACCTCAATCTCACCGTCGTGCATATCGGCAGGAACACCAGCAGCAAGTACACGGCGTGCGTCTTCACCACTCAACTTCACCTTGTAATCGCGCAAACCGCGGATATAGATGTCGTCGGCATCCTGAAGTATGCGTACCTTCTCGGGAGTGATGTCGCCAAGAATACGTACTGCCAAGCCAGGACCTGGGAACGGATGACGTGTAATCAAGTGCTCGGGCATGCCCATTGAGCGACCTACACGACGAACCTCGTCCTTGAACAGCCACTTCAACGGCTCGCACAACTGGAGGTTCATCTCCTTAGGCAGACCGCCTACGTTGTGGTGGCTCTTGATAACCTTACCAGTGATGTTGAGCGACTCGATACGGTCAGGATAGATAGTGCCCTGTGCAAGCCACTTGGCACCAGTCTGTTTCTTAGCCTCAGCGTTGAACACCTCAACGAAGTCACGGCCTATAATCTTACGCTTCTCCTCAGGATCGGTTACACCAGCCAAGTCGTTGAAGAACTTCTCTGATGCGTCAACACCGATAACGTTCAGACCGAGACACTTGTAATCCTCCATTACATCACGGAACTCGTTCTTGCGCAACATTCCGTGGTCAACGAAGATACATGTGAGGTTGCTGCCGATAGCCTTGTTAAGGAGTACAGCGGCAACGCTTGAGTCAACACCACCCGACAGACCGAGTATTACCTTGTCGTCGCCCAGCTGAGCCTTAAGTTCAGCTACGGTTGTCTCAACGAACGAGTCGGCGCTCCAGTCCTGACAGCTTCCACAGATGTCTACTACGAAGTTCTTGAGGAGCTGTGTACCCTGCAATGAGTGAAACACCTCGGGATGGAACTGAACAGCCCATACCGGCTGCTTGGTAGAAGCATAAGCAGCAAACTTGACATTGGCTGTCGATGCGATGCACTTGTAGTCTTCTGGGATGGCCGTGATGGTATCACCATGGCTCATCCACACCTGCGAGTTCTCAACAAATCCGTGGAACAGCGGATTCTCGGCATCGAAGTGCTCGAGATTGGCGCGTCCGTACTCACGAGAGTCGGCTGCCTCAACCTTTCCACCGTTGGCGTAAGAGATGAACTGTGCGCCATAGCAGATGCCAAGCACCGGGATGCGTCCTACAAACTGGCTCAAATCAACCTTGAACGCCTCCTTATCGTGTACCGAATAAGGGCTTCCGCTGAGGATGACACCGATAACGCTGGGGTCGTCCTTAGGGAACTTGTTGTAAGGCATAATCTCGCAGAAGGTGTCCAATTCGCGTACACGGCGGCCGATGAGCTGCGTGGTCTGCGAACCGAAATCAAGAATTATAATCTTCTGTTGCATTTGTTATATTGTTTAATGATTAATGTTCAATTATTAATGTTTAATGATTAACGATTAATATTTAATTAGGGTGAAACCCTTAACTCGAAATTCCTAATTCAAGAACTCGTAATTCCAAACTCCTAATTCGTAACTCGTAATTCCTCAAGGAATTCTTCAGCTTGTGCAAGAGTGTCGAGTTTGCCAATATCCATCAGCTTCAAGTCGTCCTTGACATAACCTTTTATGTTATGCGTGGCGCACGCCTTAAGGTAGAAGTCGATTATTCCGAATCGGTCGGGGAATTCGTCCATCATCTTAAGCAGACGTGGCGACAATGCGTGTATTCCGGCAAAGGCATACATTCGGCATTCCTTCGGGTTGAGTTCGGGATAAGGGCTTCGCACTTCGCCCGTCTCGATGTTGGTCCATCCCACGAGCTTCATGTCGTCATTGAAGAGCAAATAGCGCTTGGTCTTACGCCAACTGACAAGCAATACAGCATCGACAGCATCACAACAATTGGATTCTTCGTTCTTCCCTCTTCCCTCTTCGTTCTCCACTTTTCCCTTTTCACTTCCACATTCGGATTCTTCACTTTTCACTTTTCCTTTTTCACTTTGTGAAGCAATCTGGTAGAACTCCCGCAAATCAACATTGCTAAGAATATCTACATTGTGAATAAGTATAGGATCAGTGGTGTCGAACAATGGTGCTGCCTTCTTTATGCCGCCTCCTGTTTCGAGCAGTCCGGCAGTTTCGTCAGAAATGCGGATGTCGAGTCCGAAGTTATCATTGTCTTTAAGATAGTCGATTATCTGCCCGGCAAAGTGATGCACGTTGACTACAATACGGTCAACGCCAGCCGCAGCAAGATTCATGATGACGCGCTTAATGAGCGGCTCACCCCCTACCCTCACCAGAGCTTTAGGCATTGTGTCGGTGAGCGGTTTAAGGCGTGTGCCCAATCCAGCCGCGAAAATCATTGCTTGCATCATATATTTAAGGATGTAAAGTTGTTATGCAAAGTTACTGAAAATCCCGTTAAAAAGTAAAGCTTGCCTCAACTTTTTAACGGGATTGTGTATAAATGTAGCTATTAATATAGCTTTTGTCTTCTGATTGCAGCTCGAACTCAGTCTTTCGACGTGCTCGGCAGCGTCTGTTCTATGCCTTGTTCTCTATGGCATACGTGCACCTCGATGCCGAATTTGTTGTGTATATGCTCTGCCAGATGCTGTGCCGAGTAGACGCTGCGATGCTGTCCGCCAGTACATCCGAACGAGAACATAAGGTCGGTAAATCCACGGTCGATATAGCGTTGTACATGAGCGTCGGCCAACTTATATACGCTTTCGAGGAAGGTAAGAATCTCGCCGTCGTCCTCAAGGAATCGTATTACGGGTTCGTCGAGTCCTGTGAGCTTCTTGTACGGCTCATAGCGTCCGGGATTATGTGTAGAGCGGCAATCGAACACATATCCTCCGCCATTGCCCGAACTGTCCTCAGGAATGCCCTTACGGTAAGAGAAACTGAATACACGTACTCGCAACGGACCCTTGCCGTCGTACTTGGAGAATGTAGCCGGACCGTCTTGCGGATGTGCAACATACACGTTGCGGTCGGCTGTCTTGTAGCCATCGGCACGCGATGCGGCTGGCTGTTCGATATGCGCATACTGCGGCAGCTCGGTCAGTCGGCGCAACATGTCCATCATATACGGATAGGGGAACACGTCTTCGCCCATCTTCAGCAATTCGCGCAGATTGTCCATAGCTGGCGGAATAGACTCGATGAAGTGCTTCTTGCGCTCGAAGTAGCCACGGAAACCATAGGTTCCGAGCACCTGCAGAGTACGGAACAGCACAAACAGACTCAGACGAGTAACGAAGTGACGCACGCTTGGCACCTCGATGTACAACTTCAGCGCTTCGTAATATTCCAATACGAGTTCGCGGCGCAACTTGTTGCTGTAGCGTGCAGACGCCTGCCATAGGAACGAGGCAAGGTCGTAATAGTAAGGACCCTTACGTCCGCCCTGGAAGTCGATGAAGTAAGGATTGCCCTCGGCATCGAGCATTACGTTGCGAGCCTGGAAGTCGCGATAGAGGAACGAGTCGACCTGCTCCGAAGTGAGATCCTTAGCCATTAGGCGGAAGTTTGCCTCAAGCTTCAGTTCATGAAAATCGAGTCCTGAAGGTTTGAGGAAGCAATACTTGAAGTAGTTGAGGTCGAACAGAACGCTGTCCTCGTCAAACTCGGGCTGCGGATAGCAGTTCTGCCAGTCGAGTCCGCGTGCTCCGCGTATCTGTATGTTGGGCAACTGGCGTATTGTTCGCTTCAACAGTTCCTGTTCCTCAAGATTGTAGCGTCCGCCCGCTTCACGTCCGCCACGCACGGCATCGAAGAGCGATACTGAGCCAAGGTCGGTCTGCAGATAACGCAGTCCGTCGTCGCTGACAGCCAACACCTGCGGCACGGGCAACTGACGTTGCTCGAAATGCCGAGCAAGATAAACAAAAGCGTGATTCTCGTCGCGGCTTGTGCCAACAACGCCTATTACGGTAGTTCCGTCTTCGGCTGTGAAGCGATAGTACTGTCGGTTGCTGCCTGCACCAGCCAGGCGTTCGGCCGACTCGGGCATAGAGCCATGCCACTTATTATATAGTTCGGTCAGTTTCTCCATTGTTGTCTTTGTTATTGCTGCCTTCGGCTTCGTCGGCAGAATTGTTAGTAGTGGCTTTATCGCCATTGAAATACTCGCGGTTCTTGCGGTCGGCCCAGACAGCCAGCAAGCTATCTGCCACATACAGAAGTATTGCCACACCAGCCGTAATGCTCAACGACTTGGTAAGGGCGTAAGTTCCACCGCAGATAATCACGAAAAGTACGATTATTTTCAGTCTCATTATATTCTATTTCGAGTAAATTTACTTTTTCTTTATGTTATTGGTAACTGCAAATGTACTAATTATTTCTTGAAACAAGACTGCATACGCCACAAAAACACTATATTTTTTAAGCAATAAAGACATTGAACTTGCGTTATACTTATTGTTTATGCACTATCACACACATTATTACATATACAAGTGAACACACCATTACACAAATCATCAACCAGATACACCGCCATTGCCATGGCAGCCTGCATAGCAGTCATGACTTTTGTGCTGACGGGATGCGGAGCCGACAAGAACATGAAGCGTGGCGAGAAGTATCTTGCCATAGGCGAATACTACGACGCTGCCAACCAATTCAAGCAGGCTTACACCAAGACTCCGCCTAAGGAACGTACCCAGCGCGGACAGATTGCGCTTAAAGTGGCACTGTGCAACGAGCGCATCAACGCATCGCAGAAGGCTGCTGCTGCCTATGCCAACGCCATACGCTACAAGCAAGCCACGCCCCAGCACCGGTTGGCTTACGCCAGACAGTTGCTGAAAAACGGACAGTACCGTCAGGCGGAGCAGCAGTTCAAGATTGTGCTCGACTCGATGCCCGACGACATTCTTACCAAGAACGGACTCATTTCGGCACAGAAAGCACCCGCATGGAAGAAGGAAGGCTCGCGCTATAAGGTGAAGCGTATGGACATATTCAATTCACGACGCGCCGACTACTCGCCCGTTCTTGCAGGCGACCAGCACGACCGCCTGTACTTCACTTCAACCCGCAACGAGGCTCAAGGTTCTGAACTCAGCGGCATCACTGGCACCAAGGCAGGCGACATATTCGTATCGCAGAAGGACGACCGTGGCCATTGGACCAAGCCCGAAGCCGTAGAGGGCGGGCTGAACACCGACTACGACGAGGGTGCCTGTGCCCTTATGCCCGACCAAGGCACAATGTATCTGACACAATGCACCAGCAATCCCGACTATCCACGTTTTGCACAGATTGTCACCTCAGCACGTGCGGACGCTGCATGGGGCAAGGTGAGCGAACTGAAACTTACGTCCGACACGCTGTCGAGCTATGCCCACCCTGCCATTTCGCCCGACGGACAATGGCTGTACTTCGTAAGCGACATGCCTGGAGGAATGGGTGGAATGGACATCTGGCGCGTGCGGTTGACATCGAACGGACTGGGTGGCGTGGAGAATCTTGGCGAACCCATAAATACTCCGGGCAACGAGATGTTTCCGACGTTCCGCCCCAACGGCGACCTTTACTTCTCAAGCGACGGCCATCCGGGCATGGGCGGACTCGACATATTCATTGCCACCGTTGGCAAGGACGGCAAATACCACATAGAACATCCCGGCTATCCGCTCAATTCGCAGGCTGACGACTTCGGTATGACGTTCGAGGGTGTGCACAACCGTGGCTTCTTTGCGTCAAACCGCAACGACGGCCGCGGATGGGACCACATATATAGTTTTGAAAATCCTGAGATTATACAGAGCGTGAAGGGATGGGTGTACGAAAAAGACGGCTACGAACTGACCTCTGCACTGGTGTATATGGTGGGCAGCGACGGCACCAACGAGAAACTGAGCGTGGGTGGCGACGGCTCGTTTGAGCGCATACTGAAACCCGGCACCGACTATATTTTCCTTGCCACATGCAAAGGTTTTCTGAATCATAAGGAAGAGGTGGCGGTGGCGCAACGCAGCGAGTCGCACGAATACGTGCTGCAATTTCCGCTCGCATCGATAACAGCACCTGTGCTGATAAGCAATATATTCTACGATTTCGACAAGGCTACTCTGCGTCCAGAATCAGCTCAGGCTCTCGACACTCTCGTGAAGATACTCGAAGAGAATCCTAACGTGACCATCGAACTCTCCGCCCATTGCGACTACAAGGGTTCGGCTGCGTACAACAAGGCCCTGTCGCAACGCCGAGCCGAGTCGGTGGTGCAATACTTGGTGGGCAAAGGCATAGCACGCGAACGCCTTACACCCGTGGGCTATGGCAAGGAGAAACCCAAGACCATACGCAAGAAACTCACCGAAAAATACAACTGGCTGAAGGAGGGCGACGTGCTCAGCGAGGAATTCATACAAAAACTCGACAAGGCAAAGCAGGAAATTTGCAACCAGCTCAACCGCCGTACCGAATTCTCCGTGCTTAGAACCACCTACGGACTGTTTGACAAAGAGGGCAAACCAAGCAAACAACCCGCAAAAACAAAAAAGCCTTCCTCGGCCAATAAAGACCAGAAGGAAGACTTCTATATAAACTAAGCGTTCTTCTGCGACTCCCAGAAGTCGTACAGCATGACGCAACTCAGCACCCATACAGTGAGCACTACCATCAGTAAGGTAGTGCCCACTGTATTTGTTTGTGGCAGTAGCGAGTCTATCGACAATTGTGGCAGACAGCCGGAAGCAATCGTATGTAGACTGTCGGCAACATTGCCAAGACATCGGCGCATCACTCCCAAACCTCCACTCGCAAAGAACGACACAACGCAAACCACCATCCACACTGCCGTCCATACATTATACCAGAAGCGTCCACGTGCCGGCATCTCTTCCTGCACACGCTTCATGACGCTATGCGAGAACCCGTTGTCGGCTATATGCATACGCACACTGCCGGCAAAGAACCCACGCAGAAGCTCTTCGTCGACAGTACCATTATTCATTATCAAATCCTTTTCTTTTTCCATTTTGCCAGCCTTTCCGTTAGTCTGAATTCAATGATTTTTCAAATGTAGTCCTTTTGCATTCCAAAAGGACAACTTTAGCACTCCAAAAGGGGTCCTTTTGCAAGCTAAAAGGAGTCCTTTTCAAGCTGCAAGCAAACCGTTAGCACAAAGCACTGTGATTCAAGTCTTTATCCATAACCGTTCTGCCGCAGAAACCGCGTTAGCTTTTCCTTGCCACGAAACAGATGCGACTTGACCGTTCCCACTGCCATTCCCGTTATCTGGGCAATCTCATCAATGGGATAACCGTCGACAAGTTGCAGCGTGACGCAGGTGCGCTCCTTGTCGCCCAAACGTCTTAAGGCATCGTAAACGTCAAGCTTCACGTTGCTGTCGGCATGGTCGGCACCACGTCGCGAGGCTTCTATAGAGTTGTCAACATCATCGGTGGGACGCAGACGGCGATGAAAATCGTACAGCACATTGCAGGCTATGCGATAGAGCCAAGTAGAGAACGCTGCCTGTCCGCGAAACTTCGATATGTTGACATAAGCCTTGACAAACGTGTCCTGTGCAAGGTCGTCGCTCAACTGTACGTCTCCCAATGTCTGGTGCAAGAAGAAGCGCCTTATCGGCGACTGATATTTCACAACCAAACGGTCGAAAGCCGCACGGTCGTGAAACTCAGCCACCTGAGAGACGAGAGAGAGATCGTTGTTTTGCTTCATTTATTTATTATCCTTGTCGCCGAAATCTATATCGGTGATGTCACTGTCAATATTGCCAAAATCGTCGTTCGGTTCTTCCTTTTTGCGTCCGAACTTACTGTTATAGTTATAGCGCACCATGAACATCTGGCCCACACCGAGACACGCCACAAGCAATCCTATGCCTACAAGACTGTCGGCACCGAGAAACCATAAGAACAAAGCCAAGCCTGCACCGATTGAAACGTTGCGCACTCCACGACGCCACAGATAGTCGGGCGACTTCTTATTGAGTGGCATTTCACTTTCGCCGAGCGGCTGTCCCTGCTCCATCGCCTTCTCTGCCAGACGCACACGGTCATTGTGGCGACGCACCAGATAGCGTATGATGAGCAATACGATGATGAGCGGCATGAAGAGAAACAGGAGTACCACACCTATCAAGAGTACGGTTATCAGTATGCCTACAAAACCCGAAGTGCCAAGAAAGGCAAACCATGAGAACGGGTCGGAGAATCTGCTCGGATCATACCGGTTGCTGTCGTTTACGTCGTCGGTATCGGCAGTAGTGCTGTAATCAGCTGTGTCTAACTGTTCGGCTGTAGACGAGGTGTCGGAATAAGCCTCAATGCCATTGTCGGCCTTCGTGTCGTCTACTACTGTTGTGCGCGGAGTGTGTCGGTGGCGCTGTGCCTCCATGGGCACCGTGCTGCCCAAAAGCATGATTGCTACAAGTGAGAATAATATCTTTTTCATATTCTGTAGTTTTTTCTTTTTTTAATTACAATGGTTTGACGCTATGCAGACTGAATAAGTTGCACAGCATCGCAAAAATACTACAAATTAACAAAAACACAGAAAAACCATTGGCTATATTTTCGCATCAGCAGCAAAAGAAGTAATTTTGTAGCTACAACCACATTAATATTATGACTACAATCATACAAAACAAAAACATTACCATAGACGGTCTAAACTGCAATGTCTTCGCCACCGAACGCCCCGAGGTGCTGCTTATACAGCCGTCGGCACGACATGAGACCAAGAACGACGGCATAAACAGAGAGGTGAAGGTGCTGGCAGCAACCGCCACTAAAGGATTTGCCATAGTATTCTTCGATACCGTGGAGTGGGCTAAGGCACTCATGCCATGGCAGGACGAGGCGGTGTCGCGCAACGAAGAGGTGGGCATGCATGCACAGGACACATTAGTTTATATAGAAGAAAGCCTTGTGCCATGGCTGCATGAGCGTTTCGGCAAACTGCCATGTATAATAGGCGGCTACTCATTGGGCGGACTGTTTGCACTTTGGGCAGCACGTCAGTCAGCTGCCTTCTGCGCTGTAGCAGCTGCATCGCCTTCGTTATGGATAAAGGGATGGGCTGACTTTGCAGACAACCGTAGCCTCAACGCACAGTTGGCTTACGTCAGTCTGGGCAATCGTGAGGAGCATTGCCGCAACCAATGTATGGCTCGCATAGGCGACTGCGTGCGCCATGAACACCTCACGCTTACCGAACAGATTGGAACAACCGCCACGACACTCGAATGGAACAACGGAGGACACTTTGGCGAAGAAGCCGAACGCACGGCTAAGGCATTCGCATGGTGTATCGAGAACATAAACAAAGCGAGCTGAAAGTCCAATAAGCACATAGCCCGGGGCAGCGTCCTGGGTGTACATATAGATAAAAGCAAAACGCCCTGTAAAGGCAAAAGCATTGATAATTAACGCTTTTGCCCTTACAGGGCGCATTGTTATTTGCGATACTTTTACCCAAGGCGCTGCCCTGAGCTATGTGCTTCTGCCCCTTCGGGGCGTGCTGCTTTGACTTCTATATTTATTAGTCGGCAATAGTCTGCTTCTTCTTTGCATTCTCCATCTTCTTGAGAATGTCGGCAGGGATAGCCTTCTTGTTAACCAAGTAGTCCATAGTGTTGGCTACGATGTAGTTCTTGGTCATGTACCAGATGCCCTTGTACTTGCCAGTCTCACCCCAAGAGTTCTTCACCATATAGTATTCCTTGCCATACTGGTCCTTTGCGATACCGTAGATAAGCATACCGTGGTCGTCGGTGAGCTCCCAGTTGTCGAAACGCTGCTGGCGCTGCTCTGCTGTAGGAGCAAGCTCAGGAACCTTGCAACCGAGTGAGTCGATGAGGCTGATGCGCTTGCCAGGAGTCAGCTTGAGCCAATGAGCCATGTCGCTACCAGCCATGCTCTCCATAGCCTTGTTGTCATAGAAGTAAGCCAGACCGTCGCGTGTGAAGCCATCCTCGCTAACGTCGCCACCCCAAGCTACTGTGTAACCGGTCTTAACGGCGTTCTCAATGATGCGAGCCATATCCTCTACAGGAAGGTTCCATGACAACGGATTGCGCCAGTTGTCCTGCACTTCTACCGGATACTGTGTATAGTAAGGCTTGTGTGAGAAGCTTGTGATTGATACATAGTCGTCGAAATTGAGGCCGAGGCTTGCAGCAAACGACTTCGGAGTGTACTCCTTGCCATTGTAAGTGAACTTCTCTGGGCACTTGCCGAGGTAAGCGTCGAGGATGCTCTGGAGTCCTACCTTCCATTGGCCAGAAATCTTCTTTGCCTTGTTCTTTGAAATAGCGGCTACATACGGCTCAAGCATTGAGAAGAACTCGTTGAAGTTGTAGAGCGAGTCGCCAGTCAATGAGCCAGGGAAAGGCATTGCATTATCAGGACAGATACCATAGTTCTTGAGTACATAGAGAACGTCGTAAGCCGAGCCACCCTGCGCAAACTGGCAGTCACCATGCAAACGTACTACCTGAACGGCACGATCCATGTAGTTCTTGTTGGCTACGAACGACTCGCAGAGGTCGTATGTCTTGCCTGTAGCCTTGAGGATTTCAGCCTCGAAGAACGAAAGAGTTGAGTAGTCCCAACATGTACCGCTACGGTTCTGGTTCTTGATACTTGTGATAGGATTGGCCTTGATTGTCGTGAAGACCGGCTTGTTGCTCTGTGCAGCATCCTTCTTAGTGTCTGCACTTGCGCCTACTGCTACGAGAGCGAGAAGGGCGAGAGTAAAGATTTTCTTCATTTCTCGGAATTGTTTGGTTTTATTATTGTTATTTTACAGTATTGATTTTACACCTTATTATATATAGGGTTCCGGACCTTATACTATTTGGTCCGGACCTTATAATAATTTGTACGGCACCTTATATTATTTGTTCAGCACGTTATTATTATTTGTTCTGTGCCATAAACTCTTCTACATCCTTTGGATGATAAGGTATGCGGTGCTCGCCAAGGAATCGGCATCCGTCCTTGGTGATGAGTATGTCGTCCTCAATACGTATGCCTCCGAAGTCCTTGTATGCCTCAATCTTGTCGAAGTTGAGGAATTCGGCGCAGTGTCCTGAAGCCTTCCAGTCGTCAATAAGTGCCGGAATGAAGTAGATACCAGGTTCGTCTGTTACGACGAAACCTTCCTCAAGGCGGCGTCCCATACGCAGACAATTGGTGCCAAACTGGTCAAGACGAGGACGAGTTTCTTCGTCGAAGCCTACGTTTATCTGGTCGAGACTCTCCATATCGTGCACATCCATACCCATCATGTGACCGAGTCCGTGAGGCAGGAACATGGCATGAGCACCTGCAGCAACCGCTTCTTCTGTATCGCCCTTCATCAGTCCGAGTTCCTTCAAGCGATCGGTCATAAGGCGGCACACCGAGAAGTGTACGTCCATATACTTCACACCGGGTTTGGCTACGTCGAGTGCGTGGTCGTGACAAGCCTCAACTATGCTGTAGATTTCAAGCTGACGCTGTGTGAACTTGCCGTTGACAGGGAATGTACGTGTATGGTCAGAGCAGTAGTTGTTGATGGTCTCGCCACCGCAGTCGCACAATACGAGTCGACCGCTTTCGAGTTCTGCCATCGACGGACTTCCGTGCATTATCTCGCCATGCTGGCTGAATATGGTGGGGAAGCTGACCATTGCGCCATAAGAATTGGCTGTGCCGTCAACATGTCCTGCTACATACTTCTCGGTGAGTCCGGGCTTGGTCAGACGCATAGCCGTAGTGTGCATCTTATAGCCAATCACCGAGGCACGCTCCAGCTCTTCTATCTCCTGAGCCTCCTTCGTAGAGCGCATCTTTACGACAGCCTTGATGAGATCCATGCTGGCTGCCTCCTTCTGCTGGACGGGATGAACGCCAAGCAGGTCGAATATCTGTATCTTGATGTCGTGGCGGTAAGGCGGGAGGAAGTGGATGCGTCGCTTCTGGCGCATGGCATCGTTGCATATGGTCTTGAGGCTCTTCATGGGCGCAGTATTCTTCACGCCGACGCTCTCAGCCATATCGTGCACACTGTTAACACTGCCATACCACACAATGTCTTCTATGTCGATGTCGTTGCCAACAAGCGTCTCGATGTCGTTGTCGATGTCGATGACACCAACAAGTCCGTCACGGTTAAGTCCGAAATAATACAGGAACGAAGAGTCCTGACGGAACGGATAATAGCCATTGGCTGGGAAATTACACGGCGACTCGTTATTGCCAAACAGTATTATAATGCCACTCTTTACAAGCTCCTTAAGCTTGGCGCGGCGGTTCACGTAGGTTGCCTTGTCAAACATAATTATACTATTAGGTTACAAATATGATAATAATGCATTGCAAAGTTAATAAATTCGAAAGAATAACCAAAACGCAACAGGCTTTTTATGTTTTATTATGAGATAAAGATACAGATATAACAGCATTTCGGATTAAATTTACATATTGTCATTTTTTGTGACAAACATATTGGCAATATGGCATAAATTGACTACTTTTGCAGACGAAAAACATCAAAGAAAGGGACATTATGACTATTGACAGTAATACAGGACTGGTGCTTGAGGGCGGTGGCATGCGAGGAGTTTTCACAAGTGGCGTGCTCGACGGCTTTATGAAACACGACCTTTACTTCAAACATGTAGTGGCTGTTTCGGCAGGTGCGTGCAATGGTCTGTCGTATATGAGCCACCAGCCGCGACGTGCCCGCGTGTCAAATATCGACTATCTGGCGCGCTACGACTATATCGGTATGCGCCATTTCGTAACGCAAGGTTGCATATTGGATGCCAAATTGCTTTACGACAAATTCCCTAACGAGTATATCCCTTACGACTACGATACCTTCTTCGGCAGCGACGCCACCTTCGAGATGGTCACTACCAACTGCCTTACGGGCCGTGCCGAATATCTGCAGGAGCATCATGACCGCCAGCGTCTTACTGACATAGCCCACGCTTCAAGCTCGCTGCCTTTCGTATGCAAGATTGTCAACGTTGACGGAACGCCTATGCTCGACGGCGGCATTGTCGATTCTATACCCGTGATGCACTCCATTGAGACGGGACACAGCAAGAACGTACTCGTGCTGACACGCAACCGGGGCTACCGACCGAGCGGACGCGACCACAAGATTCCACATTTTATATATAAGAAGTACCCACGTCTGCGCGTAGCTTTGAGC
This sequence comes from Leyella stercorea, assembly GCF_021531655.1. The sequence goes on from NZ_JADYUF010000007.1 coordinate 81,135, forward strand.
CGAAGGATTGAGGCTTATCGTCAGCAACTGGAACTGGTGGAAAAACTTGAGGATGAAGGAAAGATTATATGCATCCGTCCCGAACGACCGATGGAGGTGACACGAATGGAAAAGGACACCGCCAAACTTGAACGCCTGTACGAAGAAGGCTTTGCATTGGGCGAACGGTTCTGCATTGAGCATAAGGGAGAACTTATATAAGGCTCACCAACTTTTATGTTATATAAAAACAGCATTTATATTGCGCCTCTGCAAAAGGAGTCCTTTTAGACTTCAAAAGGACTCCTTTTGCCTTCTAAAAGGACTCCTTTTGCAATGCAAATGTAGCCCTTTTGCAACCCAAAAGGACCCCTTTTCAATTTGAACCTTTTTTATACTAATAAAACAAAAAACAATTCTTAAATAGTACACTTTTAGCGAAAATTGTTATACCTTTGCGCCCGAAAAGACTCTTTAGAACTTTCTTAGCGCATTTATGGACATCATTCAAACAATCGACTCGGCTGACAAGTCGGCCACAGTTTATCTGAACAACAACATGGGCAACATTGCCGACGCTACATTCTGGACGTTTTCATCGCGCCTTATTTGGGTGCCCATAGCTCTGTTCTTCCTATATTATACATTCAAGCACTCCCGCAACTGGCGAATGATGGTACTGACAGTACTTGTACTTGCTTTGACCATCACCCTGTGCGACCAGATAGCATCGTCATTGTTCAAGCCGTGGATAGCACGTCTGCGTCCGTCGCACAACTTGCAGATAGCCAGTCTGCTGCACTATGTCAACAACTATCACGGCAGTTCATACGGATTCATGTCGAGCCACGCTGCCAACGCATTCGGAGCGGCTGTATTCGGCTCGAAGATTGTGAAGAAACGCTACTTCACGATTTTCATGTTCTCACTCGCTATGATAGTCAGCTACTCGCGAATCTACCTCGGCGTACACTATTTGGGCGACGTAGTATGCGGAGGAATAACTGGAATGTGCGTAGGATATTTGATGTACCTGCTATTCAAATATGCAACAATGCGCTATACAATGTTCAGACCAATACCAAGAAAACAAAGAGTCTGATACTTATTTGTACATTAATTATTATAAATATGTAAGGGTATGCCGAAAATGGCATACCCTATTTTTATGCCATTTCAACAAAAAGCACTAACTTTGCATCACCACATTTAACCTAAATAAAAACTATATTAAATAAATCATAAACAATGAACAAAACAAAAGGCTTCTTATTCAGTCTGCCTATTGCAGCATTGTGCCTGTTATCGACCGGCGTGCATGCTGCCGACAAACAGACTGACTACACCAAGTATGTCAACCCATTCGTAGGCAATGCCGACAACGGACACACATTCCCCGGAGCATGCCGACCGTTCGGAATGATACAGACCAGTCCGGTAACTGGCGGTGTGGGATGGCGCTATTGTGCCGAGTATGTCTACAGCGATTCTATCATATGGGGCTTTACACAAGACCATCTGAACGGAACGGGATGTATGGATCTTGGCGACATTCTCGTCATGCCGTCTACAGGAAGCCGCACACGACAGTGGGACCAGTACCGCTCGCATTATGTGAAGACACAGGAATTTGCCACACCTGGCTATTACTCGGTGTATCTTTCTGATGCCAAGGTGAAGGCTGAGCTTACCGCTACACCACATGTGGCTTTCCACCGCTACACCTACGACTCAGCCGACTCTACATCTGTACTAATCGACCTGCAACATGGCCCGTCGTGGAATGACAAGCAGTATCACTCGCAGGTAAATCTGTGCGAAACCCGTTGGGAAGATGCCAACACTCTTGTAGGACATGTGCAGAATACCGTATGGGTGAAGCAAGACTACTACTTCGTTATCAAGTTCAACCGTCCCGTAGCAAGCCACGTTACTCTTGCCAAGGCTGCCGATACGGAGAAGGGCGAACGCATTGTTGCTACATTCGACGACATCGACCAGGGCGAACAGCTGCTCATGAAGATAGCCATGTCTACTACAAGCATCGACGGAGCCAAGAAGAATCTTCAGGCAGAATTGCCGGGTTGGGACTTTGCAGCCGTCAAGACTGCCGCCCACGACGACTGGAACGCATATCTGAAGCGCATTGACATTGACGGTACCGAGGAACAGAAGCAGAACTACTACACTTCATTCTATCACGCTTTGATACAGCCCAACCAGATAGCCGATGTCGACGGAATGTACCGCAACGCTGATGACAAGGTTGTAAAGGCACAAGGCGGCAACTTCTACTCTACCTTCTCGTGCTGGGACACTTATCGTGCAGCTCACCCGTTCTACACTATCGTAATGCCCGACCGTGTTGATGGTATGGTCAACTCGCTTGTTGAACAAGCCGAAGTGCAGGGATTTCTTCCTATTTGGGGACTGTGGGGCAAGGAGAACTACTGTATGGTGGCAAACCATGCTGTGTCTATAGTTGCCGAAGCTTATCATAAAGGCTTCCGCGGATTTGATGCCGAACGTGCTTTCCAAGCCATAAAGAAGACACAGACCGTTTCGCACAAGCTCAAGAGCGACTGGGAAAACTATATGAAATACGGTTATCTGCCAACCAACCTTACCGAAGCCGAGTCGGTTTCATCGTCATTGGAGTCGATGTACGACGACTATTGCGCCTACGACATGGCTCGACTTATGGGCAAGAAGCAGGACGAGCAGTACTTTGCACGTCGTTCACAGTTCTACAAGAACCTCTTCGACAAATCAACACAGTTTATGCGTCCGCGCCTTTCAGATGGAACATGGAAGACACCGTTCGACCCGAGCAACCTCGCACATTCCGAAAGCATAGGCGGCGATTATACCGAAGGCAACGCATGGCAATACACCTGGCAGGTGCAGCACGACATTCCGGGACTCATCAAGCTGTTTGGCGGACCGAAACCTTTCCTTAAGAAGCTCGACCAGTTCTTCACCTTGAAACTTGAAAGTAATCTTTCGGACGTGACAGGACTAATCGGACAGTACGCTCACGGCAACGAACCGAGTCATCACGTGGCTTATCTCTATGCATTGGCAGGTCGTCCGTCACGCACTCAGGAACTCATTCGCGAGATATTCGACACTCAGTATCGTCCTACTGTAGACGGTCTTTGCGGCAACGACGACTGCGGTCAGATGTCAGCATGGTATATGCTCTCGGCTATGGGATTCTATCCTGTCAACCCAGTGAGCGGCCAATACGTGTTCGGAGCACCTCAGATGAAGAAGATAACTGTTCACTTGCAGAACGGAAAGACATTCACCGTCATAGCCGACGGACTGTCAGAGGCCAACAAATACGTTGCAAGCATCACGCTCAACGGCAAGAAACTCTCAAAGAACTATATCAACCACGCTGCCATTATGAATGGTGGTACATTGGTATACAAAATGACTTCGAAGAAACTGCACGACAGGTTCTGATCGAAAGAGAATCTGACAGATATAAAAAGAGGCTATGGCGCTGATGCCATAGCCTCTTTTGGTTTTTGCTATAATAATTAATCCAAGTGTAGCTTGATTAATTCCGATTGATTGATTCAACCACGACATTATTGCCATAGCCATCAACTCACTACTTTATAACATCGACATTCCTCATTCAGAGCATCGATATTAGCTAACCGGTAATGTCGTTATTAGTCCTTTATAACGTCGATATTAATCCTTTGTAACGTCGTTGAATGTAGCAACGCGGTTGAATTCTACCTGCTCGAAGAGCTTGTCGGTAGCACCCATACCCTTAGTTGTGAGGCGGTCGGCGCTAATCTTGTAACGCTTAACGAGAATGTTCTTCACAGCCTCAGCACGAGCTACTGAGAGTTTCTCGTTGATTTCCTTTGAACCTTCAGGCGAAGCGTAGCCCTTGATTTCTACCTTAGCGTCCTTATGGTTCTTCATATAGTTGGCGATAAGCTCAATCGGAGCATACTGAGCAGCGTCAACCGACGACTTGCCCTGACCGAAGATTACTGTAGGCTGAAGATTAGTAACGGTAGCAGCCTTAGGAGCTGGCTTGTTCTGGCAGTCATCAAGAGCCTTCTGCAGGTCACTTATCTGCTTGTCCTTGTCAGCAATTGTCTGCTTGTTCTTAGCATCCTGGTCGTTCAAGTCGCTGCGCAGACTGTTGATCTTGGCATTGAGTGCATCGATTTCCGACTGGTCGCGGCCTGTAGCAATAGCAAAGTTGTGTGTGCCGTTAGAATTCTTGAACTTGTAAACCAATCCTACATTGAGCTGGAATGCAGAGCGGTCGATGTTATACTGTACACCCTGATAGCCATCGCCATTGAGAGCGTAGTTCAACGAAGGCTCAACATATATCTGCCATGCCTTCTGCTGACCGAGATTGAATGCAAAGTCAAGACCAATCTTTGAAGTAAGGTTGTTCATCTTGCCAAATTCCTCACGGTTGTTGGTGAACATGTGACCCCATCCGAGACCGTAAACAGCTGAGACCTCAAACGCACGTGGCTCGCCCTTGTATCCGCCAAACCAGTTGCTGAAGTTGGTTGTACCAAGAAGACTTGTGTTCATAAAGTTAACGAAAGTGCCAGTTGTGAAGCCATTTGTAGTCTTGAAGTAGATGTTGCTCTCAACTGCGAGACCCCATACCGGAGTAAAGTTACGACCAAGACGAACGCCGAAGTTGGGTGTAAGGTCCTTTGCCCATGAAGCATGATCGGTTGTCTTGGTTGCAAGACCAGCGTTTATGCCAAGATAAACATTGTCAAATGTCTTGCTCTCCTGAACAGTCTGTGCCGAAACTGACACCGTCAGCATTGCGGCAGCAAAAAGTGTTGCTAACTTTTTCATAATTCCGAATACTTAATTTTTATTACCTTTATATATTATGTTGTTATCTCTTCAATCTGACAGTTAAGTGATTATTGTTATATATTCGCTTTACTATCTGCTTGCAAAGTAAGGTAAAAAAAACAAGATGACAAAAGGGAAAGGGAGAAAAATACAATTTCGGACATTCAAAACAGAAAAATCAACCAATTATTAAGAACACAAGAATATTTGGTATTAATAATTTCCGTTTTGAATGTCCGTTGTTTTTGGGTTTAAAATACTACAAGCGCACCTTCTTCTTGGCACCCTTGCTCTCGTTGCTCAAGCGATCGAGCGATGTAACTACATAAGTATATTTCTGCTTACCGCCATCGTATGGCAGACGGAGCATGGTTTCGGCCGTGATGCCTACAATCTTCGACGGGTCGTCAAGATTAATCTTTTCGCCCTTCTTGAAGCGATATACCACCGACTTCGTTACCTCGTCGCCCCACTTCTTGGCCTTAGGATTGGTCCAGAACAGCACCGGTCCGTCATTAGTCCATACCACTGCCAGCTTCTTAGGTTTCTTCGGAGCCTTCGAATCGATGAACGGCATGCGTGGTTGCAGAGCCGGATAGCGCCAATAGTTGTTGCGCAGCATAGTGCCATAGTTGCCTACATTGTCCACAGCTGCCTTTGCATACCACAGCACTGTGCCCTGAACGTAAGGCTGCTGCTGGTGTAATGCAAACTTGGCAGGCATCTGATTGATGTTGGGATTGTCAATATCGGCAAACTTAACAGTACGCTCTACGTCCTCGCCGATAAACAGCGGGCGCTTAGAAGCATAACGTCCCCACCACTCTATGAGCGTCTTGTAGTCGGCTGCCTTGTGTCCAATCTGCCAATAGAGCTGCGGCACGCTGTAGTCTACCCAACCATTGTTGACCCACAGTAGGATGTCGGCATAGAGGTCGTCGTAGTTCTGCGTGCCGTTTGTGTTGCTGCCCACCTCAACGCCAGCGCGCTTGTTGCGGTAGATACCAAACGGTGACACGCCAAACTTAACCCAAGGCTTTATCTTGTGTATGCTCTCGCCACACTCCTTGATAAATACGTTGACGTTGTCGCGACGCCAATCAGCACGGTCGGTAATGCCGTTGTTGTACTGCTTGAATTCGCGGTCGTCTGGAATTTGCAGTCCTGCCACCGGATAAGGATAGAAGTAGTCGTCCATATGAATTCCGTCGATGTCATAACGCGTCACGATATCGTTGACCACCTTAATAATATAGTCGCGGTTAGAGGGTTGTCCCGGATTCAGAATGAACAGTCCGTCGTATGCAAACACGCTGCCTGGATGTCTCATGGCAACATGATTGGACGCTAAAGCCGACGTCGTCTTGGTCTTGGCACGATAAGGATTGAGCCACGCATGCAGCTCCATACCACGACTGTGACATTGGTCTATCATCCACTGCAGAGGATCCCAGTAAGGCGAAGGAGCCTGACCCTGCTTGCCAGTGAGAAATCGGCTCCACGGTTCGAGGTCGCTCTTGTACAGCGCGTCGCACTCGGCACGTACCTGAAAGAAGATGGCATTGACTCCATCCTTCTGCAACTCGTCGAGCTGATAGCTTAGCGTCTGCTGCATCTTCTGCGTCGACATTCCGATAAACTGTCCGTTTACGCACTGTATCCAAGCTCCGCGGAACTCTCGTTTGCGTGGAGTATAACTATCGGCAGTAGCATAAAATACGGTGCTGACAATCATCAGCACCAGCATAAGGATTTTTCTAATCATTTCTTTGAATTGGATATTTTTTTGATTACGCTGTATGCTTTGTATAATCCGAGTTCGCCTGCCTTGCTAAGGTCGGCTATGCCCTCGCTCTTCAGTCCGTTCTGCACACGTGCCAGTCCACGATTGTAGTAGGCTTCTGCCAGATTGTGGTCGATGTTAATGGCTCGTGTGAAGTCGTCGATGGCGTGTGTATAGTCACGTTCGGCCATGTATGTACAACCGCGGTTGTAGTACAGATACTGATTGTCCTTGTCTGCCTGTATAGCCTGGTCGAGATCGGACATTATACGTGCCGACTTCAGCGATGCAGCTGTAGCGTCGCCCTTGGCGTTGCGTGCCTGTTTGTCAAACTCGTTCATCATAGTCTGGCAATAAGCCCGTTGCCACAGAGCCACTACCGACGTAGAGTCGATGCCGAGACTGGCTTCAAGGTCGGAGATAGCATCTTCATAGTTCTGCGCTAAAGTTTCGGCAACAGCCCTCTGCACGAGTGCGGCTGCAAGCTTTTGCTGTCCTCGCGCCGCATCTACCACGGCTGTGAGCGAGTCTACTCGCTGCAACATCCGTCGTGAAGCAGCCTCGTCCATAGGAGCCGTTCCGCACACTACATAGAGTCGCAGTTGCGGATGTGCGGCGTTGAAAGCCTCCACCTTCTGTGCGAAGGCGTGATAGGTGTGAACGTCGCTCACCATGGGTGCAAACGACAGGTGGAACATCGGCTGTGCGTCAAGGCCTGTTGCCCGGTTCTGCACACGTCCGCGATATTCGCTTTTGTATTCATGTTCGGCATTGTTCTCGTCCGCCACAACAATCTGGTTGTACTTATTGGGGTCGATTTCGCTGCGTCGGCGCATCTGCTTGCGCTTGCTGTTGTTCCATCGTGGCTGAATGCCCAGGTGCTTGTCCATCTGTGCCTTCATGATACGGAACTCGTCCATCTCAGCCTTGGCTGTCATGCCGAGTCGGCGGTAGCAGCTGGCGCGTGCCGACAGACCCGTCCAGAAGTTAGGATATTCGTTGATCATGCGTGTATAGTCGCGAATGGCAGCACGCAGATTGCCCGTCTTGTCGAGCAAGATGGCACGATTGTATATGGCGAGAACGTTGTCGGGCTCCATACGTATCACATAGTCGAAGTCGGTGATAGCGCGGTTGTCGTCGCCCAGCTGCATACGCAGCAGTCCACGGTTGTAATGAGCCAGAAAGTTGTCGGGATCCAGGTCGAGCGCCGTGTCGTAGTCGGCCATGGCGCCACGCAGATTGTTCACGTTATATCGTGCCAGCGCACGGTTGACGTAGTTGCCTACATTCTTGGGTTTGAGGTGTATCGACTTGCTCAGATATGTATCGGCATCGCGCCACTTGCTTCTTGAGAGCGATATCATGGCACGTGTGTTCCATGCATCGGCATCGAACGGGTCTACTTCAAGACTCCTGTCGAGCCATTGGTCGGCCTGCGTGGTGTCTTTCTGCGCCAGATACACCTGTGCCTTGAGCGAATAGGCCGGTGCAAACTTCTTCCACTTCACTATGACGGTGTCGAGGTCGAGCTGTGCGCGTTTGTAGTCTTTGCCCTCAACACGGCACAGCACACGGTTGTACCATGCGCTTTGGTTTTGCGGATTGAGGCGTATTGCAGCGTCATAGTCGGCTATTGCCTGAGCGTAATTCTTCTGTCGTATGCGGCAAAGTCCACGCAGCTCATACATATTATATATATATGGGTTGAGCCCTATGGCGTGCGTCACGTCTGATTCGGCTCCTCCGAAATCGTCGAGATAGAACTTGGCAAGGCCCCGAAAAAACCAAGGCTCGTAGAGATATGGCTTTGCCGTGAGCACCTGATTGAAATACTGTATCGACAGCACGTAGTCTTCATAGTACAGCGCGCTGCGTCCCGACACCATAAGGCGGTCGGTATTGAATTGGGCTGAGGTGCGCTGGGGCATGAGCACAAACAGCACTGTTGCCACGAGTGCCGCTCCATAGCGCCATGTGTGTGACGTTATGGAGCGGGCATTGCTGTGATGCAACAGGAGTTTCGTTATTCGTGAAATGGTCATACGATTATTGTTGGTATAAGGGCGTGTCAGAATAGGAGTTAGAGGAAGTTAAGAAGAAGTTAATCCATCTACGATGAATGGAAGTTAACGGACAAATGCTTTGTCTTTCAGCAATTTATACATATGTCCGCTCGCTCGGCTTTGCCGCTTGCTTTAGCAAGAACTTCTATTAACTACGGGCAAAGCCCAAACTTCCTCTAACTTCTGTTTTGACACACTCTCCCTTTACTTCTTGGGGGCCTTGGTGCGATAAGCGCAGCGGAAGCGTCCGAGCAGCAGATTCTTCAGTTTGCCGCGCACCATCTGTCGGCGCATTGGCGAGATGCGGTCGATGAACATCTTGCCACCGAGATGGTCGAACTCGTGCTGCATGACGCGTGCGAGATAGCCGTCCACCCATTCGTCGTGCTCTACGAAGTTCTCGTCCTGATATTTCACGTGTATACGTGTGGGGCGTGTCACGCTCTCGTGTATTCCCGGCAGCGACAGGCATCCCTCCTCCATTGTCTCCTTCTTCGAATCTTCGTCGTATTCGAGTATGTAGGGATTGATATAGACATGGCGGAAGTCCTTGTATTCGGGCATATCGTCGCTCAGCACATCAAGGTCGATGACGACAAGACGAATGTCGAGACCTATCTGTGGAGCTGCCAAACCGATGCCGTCGCTGGCAGTAAGAGTTTCAAACATGTTGGCCACGAGCGTCGAAAGCTCGGGATATTCTGGGGTGATGTCCTGCGCCTCTTTGCGAAGCACGGGCTGACCGTAAGTATATATAGGTAGTATCATAATGCAAAAGTACAAATTATAAGCTAATCGAAAAATTAATTTAAGAAATATTTTAGATTAGGTGACATAATTATAAAAAAATCAATATCTTTGCAAAACAAAAACCTAAAAAGGTGAATTTTTATGACAAAAAAACCGATGAGAATATCGTGATATTTCAGATGTAGCCCTTTTGGCTTGCAAATGGACTCCTTTTACACTCCAAAAGGACTCCTTTTACAGGTCAAAAGGGCTACTTTTGCAATGCAAAAGGACTCCTTTTGAAAACGCATTGCACAACTACTTGAAAACAAGGATTTTACAGATAGAGAATATCAACAAAAGTACAATAAAATAACATTATAAATACAGAAACCATTAATTTGCTTATGAGAAAACGCAAGATGATTGTTGCTGCATTGGCTATGCTCGCATGCGCCAACTCGCCACAGACGGTTTGGGCGCAACAGCACGATGCCAACCAGGCAGCAAAAGTGGAGAATGGTGTCCGCAAAACAATTCCATCCGTAAAGGGTATCGTATTGTCGGCTGACGACGGACTGCCCGTAATTGGCGCCAGCATCCAGGTGGCTGGCAGCAAGCTGCAGACCATGACTGACGCCGAGGGACGTTTCGAATTGACAAACGTCGCATCGGACAGCAAACTGAAAATCTCGTACATCGGAATGACTACCACCACGGTATCGCCTTCGGCTCAGATGAAGGTGACGCTGCAGTCGGACAGCAAGCTGCTCGACGACGTTGTGGTTACGGGTATGTTCAATCGTAAGAAGGAAGGATTTACCGGTTCGGCAGTAACTATCAAGGGCGAGGACTTGAAGAAATTCAGTACCAACAACGTTGCAAAGTCTATTGCCGCCATGTCGCCCGGACTTAACATAATGGACAACAATCTCTCGGGCTCTAATCCTAACAACCTGCCCGACATGCGTATGCGTGGCGGTGCAAATATGGACCTCGGCACCAGCCAGGACGTGCTCACCGTGCAGGGCGAGTACGAGACTTACGCCAACCAGCCGTTGCTCATCATGGACGGTTTTGAAATCTCCATACAGACGCTTGCCGACCTTGACCCCGACCGCGTGAAGTCTATCGTCATTCTGAAGGACGCAGCTGCCACAGCCATCTACGGTTCGCGTGCTGCCAATGGCGTTATAGTAATCGAAAGCAAGACTCCGAAACCGGGCCGCATCTGGGTGACTTACGGTGGCGAAATGCGTATCGAGGCTCCCGACTTGACGGGCTACAACCTCATGAACGCACAGGAAAAGCTCGATGCCGAACTTAAGGCTGGAGTATATATTGAGGGTGGCGAAACCGTTGACAAGTGGCAACTGTACCAGAAGAAGCTGAAGAACGTGCTCTCGGGCGTTGACACCTACTGGCTCAGCAAGCCGCTGCGCACATCGGTTCAGCAGCGCCACACCGTCACACTTGAAGGCGGCGACGACGCTCTGCGATACCGTATGTACGTAGGCTACAACAGTTCGCCGGGTGTGATGAAGAACAGCGGACGCGACGTGCTCACCGGTATGCTCGACTTCCAGTATCATCTCAACAAGGTGTTGCTCAAGAACAGCATCACTATCGACAATTCTACTGCCGACGAATCCAACTATGGCAGCTTCAGCCAGTACACCAAGCTCAACCCGTATCTCTCACCCTACGACGAGAATGGCAATCTGCAGAAGAACATGGACGACTTCACCGGCACCAATATGGGAATGTCGCAATATGCCAATCCGCTCTACAACACTACATTCAACAGCAAGAACCGCAGCAAGAACTTCAGCGTGCGCGAGCTGTTCAAGGTGGAGTACACTCCTACCAAGGACCTGCGTCTTGAGGGTGCATTCTCGCTCTCGAAGAGTGTAGGACACCACGACATATTCCGTCCGGCCCAGCACACCGACTTCGACAATATCAGCGACCCGACACTCAAGGGCGATTACCGACGCACACAGAACGAGTCGGTCAACTGGGGAGTCGACCTTACAGCCAGCTGGAACAAGCAGCTCAACGACCACTACATCACATCCAATGCCCGCATGAGCATTCAGGAGAACAGTACCGACACGTATGGCGCTTACGTGACCGGTTTTCCTAACGACAACATGGACGACATACTCTTCGGCAAGAAGTATAACGAGAAGGTGACGGGTGGCGAGAGCACAAGCCGCTCTATCGGATGGGTACTCAGCGGCGGCTACTCTTACAAGTACAAGTATTCTGTCGACTTCAACATACGCCTCGACGGCTCGTCAGAGTTTGGCAAGAACAACCGTTGGGCACCTTTCTGGTCGACCGGTTTGCGCTACGACTTGAAGAAGGAGAGCTTCATGAAGAACGTGTCGTTCATTTCCGACCTCGTGCTGCGCGCCACATACGGAACCACGGGTTCGCAGGGTTTCTCGCCCTATCAGGCTCACAGCTACTACACTTACTCTTTGCTGCTGCCCTATCTGTCGTCTGACGGAACCGGCGCCAACATCCTCGCCATGCACAACGAGAACCTGAAGTGGCAGACCACACGCAACACCAACTTCGCGCTCGAACTCGGACTGTTCGACCATCGACTTACAGCCCGCATCGAACATTATAATAAGGTGACCAACAACCTTATCACAAACATCTCGCTTGCACCCTCACTCGGATTTACAACCTATCCCGAAAACCTTGGCAAGATTGAGAATAAGGGTTGGGAGATCAGCCTCTCGGCAATACCTTATCGCAACCCTGCCAAGCAGGCTTACTGGACTGTCACGCTCAACGGGTCGCACAACAAGGACAAGCTTGTTGAGATTTCGGAGGCTATGCGCCACATCAACGAGAAGAGCACTAACGAACTGAAGGACAGTCCGCTGCCAAGATACCAGGAGGGATACTCCATGTCGAGCATCTGGGTTGTGCCTTCGCTGGGCATCGACCCCGCTACCGGCGACGAAATACTCGTCAAGCGCAATGGCGAACTGACCAACCAGGCCGGCTATAGCGGCACCGACGCTGTGCCCTACGGCAATACCGAGCCTACATGGCAGGGATATATCAACTCGTCGTTCACCTACATGGGTCTGGGCGTTGACGTTAGTTTCCGCTACAAATTTGGTGGACAGGTGTACAACCAGACACTCGTCGACAAGGTGGAGAACGCCAACCTGGCATACAATGCCGACCGACGCGTCACCCAACTCAGATGGCAGAAACCTGGCGACCACGCCATGTTCCGCGCACTCAATCCTCATGGAGCCGGCACCAAGGCCACATCGCGATTCGTTATGGACGAGAATGTTTTCCAGGGCAGCACTCTGTCGTTCTATTATCGCATGGATACGAAAAACGCCCGATTCATAAAGAACTGGGGACTCAGCTCCGCCAAACTCGGATTTACTATGGAGGACCTGTTCTATCTGTCGTCGGTGAAGCGCGAGCGCGGTCTCGACTATCCGTTCTCACGCCAGTTCACATTCTCTCTGAACGTAGCATTCTAATTACAATCTAACACGCAATAATTATGAAATACATATATATATTGGTAATAGCCGTGCTGACGGGAAGCCTGTCTTCGTGCAACGACTGGCTTGACGTATCGCCAAAGCAATATATTCCAGCCGACAAGATGTTCGAGTCGGAGTCGGGTTTCAAGGATATTCTCACCGGCATCTATCTCCGAATGGGCACCACCAGCCTCTACGCAGGCGACCTCACATACGCCTATCTTGACGAAATGGCAGGTCTGTACAGCGACTATCCCGAGCGCAACAATTCGAACGTGTTCAATCAGTCGACGGTTTTCGACTACGACAACCTATTCCTCGACAAGCGCAACGGCATCTACGAGGCACAGTACAACGTCATTTCCAACATCAACAATTTGCTGACCGGACTGGAGAGTCATCGCGAAGTGCTCACATCGCCCCACTATTACGAGGTGATAAAGGGCGAAGCGCTGGGTCTGCGAGCCTTCCTCTACTTCGACTTGCTGCGTCTCTACGGCCCCATCTACAGCCAGCATCCTACCGATGCTGCCATCCCCTACAAGACAACGTTCGACACCGAACCCACTCCGGTGTTGCCTGCCAATGAGGTTGTGGCTAAGATTGTAGACGACCTGAAGGCTGCCGAGCAGCTGCTCGAAGCTCACGACACACGCGACTTCTTCACCGATGAGAACGACCGTACCGCATTCCTCAGCAACCGCGAGTTCCGTATGAACGTGTATGCTGTCAAGGCTATGCTCGCACGTGTGTATTGCTATGCCGGAGAAAAGCCCCTTGCCGTGCAGAAGGCGCAGGAAGTGATCGATGCTTCCAAAATATTCAGCCTCTACAAGAGCCAGACTGCATCCAACTACAACTCTATACGCTATGGCGAACAGATATTCGGACTCAGCGTACACGAGTTGTCTACATTGCTCGACAACAACTTCATGATGATGGATCTCGACTCTTACAACTCTGCTACAAACAGACGTTTCGGACTGACCGAGCAGATGATGAACCAGATTTACGAGGGATTCACTTCCGACTGGCGCCAGAACATCGTGGCATTCTCGTGGGACGACAGCCATGCCAACGCCTTCTGCAAGAAGTATAATCAAGCTCCGCTGCTCAGCGCATACGGCTATCAGGGCGCCGATGCCATACCGCTCATACGTCTTCCGGAGATGTACTACATCATAGCCGAGTGTGCCGACGACGCTCAGACAAGTGTCAACGCACTCAACACCGTACGCTTCGCACGCGGCATTTCGTACAGCGACGAGATATTCACTAACGGATATGACCAGCCAGACGTCGCATCGGCTGAGAACAAGGAGCAGACACGCCGCATCAACGAAATCATGAAGGAGTATCGCAAGGAGTACTTCGCCGAGGGACAACTGTTCTACTTCCTCAAGAATCACGCCTATAGCAGATACTACGGATGCAACGTCGATGGTATGACTGCAAAGCAATATCAGATGCCTTTGCCCGACAACGAGAAGATATTCGGCAACAACTCTAAAAAGTAAGAACAACTATGAAACATATACTTTTATTTATAGCGACCGTTGTTTTGGCTTGCAGCTACATCAGTTGCTCTGAAGAGAAAATCGAGATGTACAACCAGGAGCCACGCATCAACTTCAATCAAAGTATAGTATACGGCGAACTCACCGACACCGACTATGTAAAGATGAAGACCGACCCGTATCGTGTGGACAGCTTCCGAGTGAGAATACAGGGCGATTTGCTCACATCCAGCCGCGACCTTTGCGTCAAGCAGAGCGACAACAGCGAATATCAGAACTCGCTCGAACTGCTGATAGACGACAAATATACGTTCAGCAAGCTTGACGGAGTAGAACAGAAGTTCTATTTCAAGGTGAAACGTCCTGCATACAAGCCCGGCAACAAGACCTACGGTTGCAATATTGTATTCGACAACGACAACCCCAAGCACCAGTTCCTTAAAGGCATAGTAAGCGACAGCTACGCCGAGGTGAACTACGTTTGGAAGATTGAAATACCAGACAACTGGTATGACTACTCATGGACGGGTTGGGGCGACTTCAGCGTAACCAAATACTGCTACATAATGGACGTGCTGGGATATACGTTCGACAAGATAACAACCGATCAGGAGAACGACGAGGCAATGGAGAAGGTCGGCGCTGCCTACGAGGAATACAAACGTGAGCACGGTCCGATACTCGACGAGAACGGCAACGATATTTTCCCGGATGAATAATAAACTATAAACACGAAACAATATGAAAAAGATATATTCATACATATTGGGCATTGCGTCGGTGGCATTGCTACAAGGATGCTACGAAGACAAAGGCAACTACGACTATCACGACGTCAACGACATCAAGATAGAAATACCCGAAGCCAAGGTGCGTATGCCTAAGACAGAGGCGCAGAGCGTCACTCTGACGCCCGAACTGTCGCAGACTATGGCGCAAAACGAGGACAACCTCACCTTCGAATGGCTGCGTCTGAAGGCTGACGCGAAGTTGGGGTCGAAACAAATCAAAGATTACGACAAGTATTCTACGGGCAAAGTGTGCAACGTTGAGGTAGAACCCAACAATCCCGAAAGCATCGGCATGATGCTTATCGTCAGCAACGAGGAGACAGGACAGAAATGGTATGAGCTGGGCAAGGTTACCGTTATAAAGCCGCTCAACCCTGCCTGGTTCGTATTGCAGGAAACACCGGAGCAGCGAAGCGTTGTTGGCGCTGTCGAAGGCGATGCCAACGGATTCTTCGCATACTCAGATGTGTTCAAATCGGAAACCGGTGAGTCGTTCGCACTCAACGGAAAACCTTTGGCAATTGCTGCAAAAGGCAAATACGGAAATACCAGTTTATTTCCAATGGGTACAAAAAGATTTGCCAATCTGACCATTGCTACAAGCAACGAGATTGCTACATACGACCCGAGCACACTCTCTATGAAGTATGGCACAAACAAAATAATGTTTGAACACGCAATGAACAACAAGCCTGTCAATCTGTCTTATTACAAGATGGACAAGAAGGGCGAGATGTTCGTGACCGACTCGAAGGCCTACTTTGCATACGACGACGGATGGTGTGTGCCATACTCTGTATCCGACACGCAAGCTAACAATGAAGGAACAAAGAACGTTATCTTCTTGCCGACTCACTTCGCTACGTTTGGCAGCTATGTGTTGGCATACAACGAGGATACTCATCGTTTCCGTTTGGGCAACGCCTTCTCAGGAATGATGGATTATATGACTTCATTTCAAAGCTCGCAATATATTAGAAAAGGTTCGACATGGAGAGATGTGAAGCCACTCGTGTTCAGAGATATCAACGATGACGCGGAAGGAACATACGCTTTCGACCCCAACAACGTCAGTTCTTCATTGCAATTGCTCGACATTGTGTGCGGAGGCGACAACGGCAACTACGCTTATGCAGTCATGGGCGACGGCTCACACAGTCTGACGGTGTTCAGTTTCAGCGCAGATTGGGACGATCCGATGTGCAAGAGCAAGGCAACTGTACAACTGCCAGGCGACGTTGACCTCAGTTCGGCACGCTTTGCAGCCTCGGCAGCCTACTCTACTCACTTCGTCTTCATGGCAGCGGGCAACAGCGTATATCGTATAGACCTCGACCGTCAGAAGATTGAGACCATCTACACCTACGATGCCGACCAAAACGCAAAGATAGCTTGCCTTAAATTCCGCGATTCGGAAAGCTCTGAGGAGTCGCTCGGAATGGTATTGGGCATTGCAATCAATACATCCGACGCAAAGGGCGTTATGGCAGAATTGCAACTCAACGTTGCCGGCGACGTCGACCGAGCCGAAGGCAGCGTATTTATATTCAATGATGCAGCCAATCCGTTTGGCAAAATCGTTGACATCTCGTACAATCACGAATAAGCACTTCTCAAAAACGAATGAAAGTGAAATACAAATACTGTCTAACAGCATTACTGATGTCTGCCTGTTCGCTCACAGCGAGCGGGCAACATCAGTTTGACAACTGCTTCAAAAGCCCACCTCGCATAACGTATGGAATGTTCGACACGTACGA
Organism: Leyella stercorea; assembly: GCF_021531655.1. Next base: position 98,159 of record NZ_JADYUF010000007.1, read on the forward strand.
ATCGGACGGAAATATGTACTGGGCGATACCCGACTCGCTGTTAGACCGTGAATACAGCATCACAACAACAATACTTCAAGCTCCCGAAAGTCCCAACCGCAAATCTGAAACCAAATACGGATATGCCGGCGACTTGATTGGTCCGATGTATATGGCGCTGCATAAGCGTGACGGCAAACTGATTATTGCCGACCCGCAGCACAGCCTCATCATTACCGACCGAGCCGGAGACATAGGCCGTATAGCCAAGCTCACACCAACAGAACGCACCTACCGCAGTCTGCCTGTAGTGGCAGAGAGCAACGGAATGACGCTCGTCGAGATTGGAACAACGCTGAAGAACTTCACTCTGTTTGCCCTTGAGCCTGCCTATTACGACATGAAGATAAGCGCACGCGACGCAAAAAGGGACACGATAGAAGACGTCAAGGGATGCAACGACTGCATATTGCTGCTCATATCGCGCACCTATCGCAATATGACTGCGCTCCGCCCTACTCCCGGCAAGACTATTCCGTCGTACGAAGGCATCTGGAAGACGGGCGTATGCATCAGTCTTATGCCCAAGACTCCTATACCTATGAAGCGTGGCGACGGCAAGACATACTTCGAAATCAGCAAGAGAATCATGGCTGACAGCGGACGTGTGACACGTATGCCTATAATAAAACGCTGGCGACTGGACATCCGTCCAGAAGACCGCGAGCGATACTTCAAGGGCGAATTGGTAGAACCTGTCAATCCGATAGTGTTCTATGTCGACCGTAACTTCCCCAAGTTGTATCAGAAGAGTATCATTGAGGCTGTGCGAGAGTGGCGCCAGGCATTTGAACAGGCAGGATTCAAGAACGCCATCGATGCCCGACTGGCACCCACGCCAAAGGAAGACCCCGACTTCTGCATGTACGACAGCCGCTATCCTTACATCTCATGGAAGACATCGGGAATGGCTAACGCTTACGGCCCTTCGCCCTGCGAGGGTCGCTCGGGCGAGATTACAGCGTGTCACGTTGGCGTGTTCAGCAGTGTGCTACAGGTTGTTCAGAACTGGTATTTCGTCCAATGTGGTGCCGTAGACCCCGTAGCACGCAAGCCGATACTGCCCGAATGGCTGCAATGCGAACTGCTGAAACTGGTGATAACCCACGAAATCGGACACTCGCTCGGACTGGAACACAACCACAGCGGAAGCAGTCATGCGTCTATAGACAATCTGCGCGACAACGAATATCTGTCGCGTCACGGCATTGGAAGTTCAATTATGGACTACGTGCGATTCAACTATGCCCTCCGACCTGGCGACAAAGTGAAGCTCGCCAATCGTCGTATACAAATAGGAGCATACGACCGTTGGGCTATAGAATGGGGCTACCGCATGTTCCCAGGCGACACTCCTGAAGAGCAGGAGCAGAACCGGCGCAGATGGTATGAACAACAGAAGAAGGACAATCCGGAACTCGCTTTCTACGATCTGCGCGATGTCCGATCGCAACAGGAGGACCTTGGCAACGACCATGTGGCTGTAAACACTCAAGGCATAGAAAACCTGAAGTACCTGTGCAGCCTTAAGGACATCTGGAAAACGAAGTCTGTGGTCGAAGAACAGATTATGCGCGAACGCTACAAGGCTATGATTGAGCATTACGGACATTGGGTAGGACACGTGACTGCACACCTTGGAGGCTGCCGCTATGTTGACGGCAAACAGCAACTGGAGTCGGCTGAATACTGCCGCAAGGCTGTGCACTTTCTGCAAGACTATGTGTTCACGCCACCGACATGGCTGTTTGACAGGCAAATCATTGATGCCGTACACGCCGACCGACAAGAGTCTATAGACAAGCTGTACAAATCGTGCATGGATTCGATGCGTTACGCACTGGAACTTATGGCTAAACAGCCTGCCGATGCAAAGGATGTAATGACCAAAGACGAACTTGTCGAGTCGATTGAAAGTACGCTTTCGGCGCTTGGCACAACTGGCGACGATGCCGAACTGAACAAATACGTACAAGACAAGTGGAACAAACTGATAGGGAACGGTACTAAAGACAAAACAAAGGAATGAAGAATACATTAATAATAGCGGGGCTTATGACAGCCACTTTGGCAATGGCTCAGCCGCAACCTATAAGCTATAGCAATCTCGTCAAGACCGGAACGAAGCTCGCCGAGGGCGTTCTGCCAATATATCAGCACGACAACCGTGTGTATATGGAGTTCGACCGGCAGCTCGACGGACGCGAGATGGAACTCAGAGGACAAATCGACTGCGGATTCGGACTGATTGACAGGGCTGTGAAATCGATTGGAGTCGTTAAGCTTTCAGTGCCCGACTCGGCTACAGTAGTACTCAATCAGCCTTTCTATCACGACCGTATACTGGATAGCGACAGCCCGCTGACCAAGGCTTTCAATCTCTCCAACGGTCCGACTGTAGGACGAACGTATTGCGCTGCAGTTGTATCGGACAAGGGAAATCCCATTGTCGACATAACCGAATTGGTGGAGTACGGCATGGAATGGTTCGACTGCTCGCAGTATAGCGCAATACGCTCGCTCGTAGAGGGGTCAGGCCGACTGACCGAAGTACACGCTTCTGCCAGCGGCGTGGCTATGAGCATAGAACGACAGTATGAGACAGAAGCCGAACAATACTCGTTCAACAGTATGGCGATAATACTTCCCAATGCCAGCAAACCGCTGCTGACGAGCTACTACTTCAATCTGCTGCCCACTAACGGCGAACCTATACGACTGTGTGCAAGGGATATTGCAGCCCAGACTATTCATCTGAACGACTACTCGCAGAATCCTTACACTATGATTGAGGATTCGTTGGTGGTGAGATGGGCTACAAATGTTCCGTGCGTGTTCTACATCGACTCGCTGATGCCTCAACAATATCGAGGCGCTGTAGTAAAAGGCATTGAGTCGTGGAACTCGGTTTTGGCTAAAGCGGGAGTGAAGAAGCGGCTTACAGCAAAACCTTTGGGCAAGCAAACGAAAGCCGTTGAGCAGGCTATTGTTGTGGCTTACGACTTTGGCAAGAAAGGCGTGACATCCGAAAAGACTGTTCATCCCCGCACTGGCGAGATACTTTCGTGCCGTCTCAACATCGGGCACAACGGGAAAAGCCCCATAACTGCCGACGGACTGACAAAGAGCATACGCAAGGAAGTGGCACAGATACTGGGCATTGCGCCCAACGCCAACGACCAACAGGCGGCACGCGCCCTGAAATATCTGTACAATGCACCTGCCAACAGCAATGTCTACAAGGACCGCGAACGAATGATTGGCATCGTGAAGGGTAAATAAATGGGAGTTATTGGAATTTAAGAAGAAGTTAATCCATCTACGATGGATGGAAGTTCTTGCTAAGGCAAGCGGCAAAGCCGAGCGAACGGACAATTGCAACTACGCGAGGAAACAATTTTTCCCTCGCGAGGAAATAAAAGAGGGTGTGTCAAAAGTCTAAGCAGCACGCCCCGAAGGGGCAGAAGCACATAGCCCAGGGCAACGCCCTACCCTTTATACACATCTTTGACAATTCTCAACATCTCACATTTGCAGAAGAAATTGTCAAGTCCTGTT
>NZ_JADYUF010000080.1 GCF_021531655.1 Leyella stercorea
GGCTGAGGCTAGGGTCGGGGGTAGGGCTTTCTCCCTCCTTACTTATCCTTCGATATATCCCTCTTTGGCCATGGCACCACGAGCATCAGTCCGGCGAGGATGACGCAGGCGTAAATGGTCCATCCCGACATCTCCTTTATTGCCGACAGGGTGGCTTGCACCTGCACTTTACCCTTTGTCGACATAGCTGCCATGTTCTGTGCTTCCGTCTCGCTCTTGCCTTGATATTGCATTCCGCGGGCGGTCATGTCGTACGTCATGGCGGTCTCGGCATTGGTGCGGTCGTAGTCGTGGGCGTATCGTGTGATGTAGTATTGCTGGCGGTGCTGGAACACCACCTGATACAGAGCCGAGCCTATGCCTGGTGCAATCACCATACGCACGGTGAGCATTATGCACACCCATGTAGAGAGCAGCTTGTACGGCATGCGCTGGTTGGCGTATACGGCGATGAGCGAGTAGAGCAACATCATTCCCGTGGCACGGATTACTACGGGCCACTTCATGCGTTCGAGCATTCCTGCTGTCTGCACCTCGAAGTACATAAACAGCGATGCTGCACCAATGAGCAGGAATCCCATGGCGAAGAACCACTTGAAGTGTACACCCTTATTGTTGAGTATGAGTATGGTGACCAGTCCGATGAAGTAGCCCAGCAATACCCAGTTGCCCAGTTCTGCCACCTGTATCTGGTCGGTCTTCATGCCCACGCCTACGAATATGTTCACGAGCATAGAGCTGGAGTTGCATATCATCAGTCCGATGAAGAGCAGTATGCCGCCCTGGATGCTGCGCGACTTGAAAGCCTTGAGCATGAAGTAGGGCGAGCGGCGTGTCTTTTCCAGATAGAAGAACAGCAGCGATGACACTACGCAGATAGCTGTGGCCCAACATATTTTGGGGCTGTCATACCAGTCGTACACCTTGCCGTATACCGTGACATACACAAACGAGCAGCACATCAGGCAGAACACCACTACGTTGCCGAACTTAGAGAACGACAGCGGACAATGCTTCGTGGGGTAGGGATTGTAAGGCATGCACACCAGTGTGATGAGCAGAGCCACGAGTATGGCACCAAGCATGGCATAGTAGACCATCTGCCAGTGGTAGTTGTAGGCAAACCATGCGGTTATCCATGTGCCTATCTGTCCGAGCAGCATGAAGAAGAAGTAGATGATAGGCTGGCTCGCTTTCTTCTCGGTGTCGAGAGCGTCCCATCCGGCTTCGTCCTTAGGCTCGTTGCCCGGCGTGACGTTGCGTGTAGCCTCAATGCCAAATCCGTACTTGATAAGTGTGAAGAGGTTGCACATCAGAAGCGTCTGTCTGACAAATCCCATGATGAGGCTGTTGAGAGCCAGGATAAACAGACTGTCGGTGTTGGCACATATATAGCTCTGCACAGCCAGAATGGAGAATCCAACGAGACTCATCATCTTCTGGCGGCGCACACTCACCAGCGAGTAGAAGAACGGCGAGAACGCCGCCATACCTATCGATGTGACGAAGCTGATGAAGGCTATGTGTTCTGACTGGATGCCAAGCCCGCCCACCATCTCACTACTGTTGACGGTGTAGGCACCGCTTACCGTCATGATAGGTATGAAAAGTATGACGAGAAAGGCGATGCCAAGGGGCTTTGGCACCCAGTTGTAGAACGGAAAATTCTTAGGCATGTGCTCCGGCACTGCCGTATATATCTCTGCTTGTGTCATTTACTTAAGTTGAGCCTTTACTACAACCATCATTCCGGCAGCCAACTTGTCGTTGTCTTCCTTCGAAATTCCCTCAAACTCTATGCGCACCGGTATACGCTGTTGTATCTTCACAAAGTTGCCGGCAGAGTTGTCGGTAGGGACGAGCGAGTATTTTGAGCCTGTTGCACCTGAAATAGCGGTGATGCGTCCTTCAAACTCCTTGCCCTCGAATGCGTCAACGCTCATCTTCACTTTCTGTCCAACATACAGTTTTTCTACCTGTGTCTCCTTATAGTTGGCTATTACCCACTTCTGTGTGTTGGGCATGATGTAGGTGATAGTCTGTCCGGCATTCACAGCCTGACCCTCTTCCAGTGCGCGTCTGCCCAGTTTGCCGTCGCAAGGAGCGGTTACCACACAGTAAGAGAGGTTGAGCTTTGCCATTTCCAGCGCAGCCTGAGTGCGCTCAATGGCAGCTGCTGTATTCTTCTTGCGTGTCTGCACCTCGTTAACACCCGAATAGGCAGCCTTCTGCTGGCGGCGTACGGCATCGAGTTTCTTCTTCGTAGCGTTGTATTCAGTTTCAATCTGTTCGAGCTGTATCGGTGTGGCGGCATTGCGAGCCACGAGGTTCTGATAGCGCTGGCGGTCCTTGTCGAGTTTGGCAAGACGTATTTCTATCTCGGCTATCGAAGCCTCGTACACAGTAGCCGAGGTCTGAGTGGTCTGCAGCGAAGCGTCTACAACGTTGGCTCCAGCTAAAGCGTCCTTCAGTGCTGCCTCTGCCTCCATTACACGGATGCGATATTCACGGTCGTCAAGAACGAGCAGTGTGTCGCCCTTCTTCACGTCTTGATGTTCCTTGAAGTATATTTTCTTGATATATCCCGAAGCACGCATGTTCACAGGCGATATGTACTGCTCTATCTGAGCGTCGTCGCTCTTCTCGTTGCTCTTGTAGTCCATAAACATGCAGGCTATCTTCACGATGCCCCATACCAGTATAGCCACGCCGATGAGGCTTACTGCTATCTGGCGGATGCGCTGGCGCTTAAGCTGCTTGGCAGTTAGTTCGTGGGTAGACTGTGTGTTGTTGTCGCTATTATTGTTGTTGTTTGTAGTGTTATTGTTTGTTTCCATTTTTTGAGTTTTGAGTTGTTGCCTTTGGCAATTTTGAGTTTTGAGTTTTGAATTTTGAATTGTCGGCTTTGCCGATTTTGAATTATTCAATTTTGAATTTTGAGTTTTGAATTCTTAATTCAACATTGAATAATTCCTAATCGCAGGCGTAGCCGAGAACAATTCCTAATTCCAAATTCCTAATTCAACAGTTTCTCAAGTTGTCCTGTGAGTTTCAGCAGAGTCAGGTTCGATACCTGATAGTTGAAGTGGGCAGTCAGATAGTTGTTCTGGGCGTCGCTCATGCTCATTTCGTCTTGCAGCACCTCGGTCATTGATGCAATACCTTCGCGATAGCGGTCGCTCGTCACCTTATACACATCCTCAGCCAGCAGATAATTGTCGCGTTGCTTGCTGAAGTTGCGCTGATTGTTGGCAAGATCGTTCACAGCGTTGGCGTATTGTGTCTGCATACCCTTCAGTGCATTCTCGTATTGCAGCTTGGCGTTGTCGATGTCCACTTGCGCCTTTCTAATCTTCGAACGCTTCTCAAAACCATCGAACACAGGTATGCGCAACGACAGACCAATGCCGTTCGACTTATACCAATGGTTCGACTCGCCCGAGTGAAACCAGTTCTTGAAATTGTCGGTGAAGGTAGCGTAAGTCCAGTTGCCGGTGAGCGCGAGCGTTGGCAGATAGCCGCCCTTGGCAAGCTTCTTCTGCTGTTCGGCAAGTGTTTGCTGCTTTCTGAGCAGCTGAAGTTCCGACAGATTCTCGTTCAGTCCGGTGAGAGCCGCCATGTCCGTCAGCTCCACGTTAGCCTTCGTTACGGTAATGTCCTTGTCGGCAGGATAGTCGATAACGTATTTCAGCATGTTGTATTGCTGTGTGAGCATAGCCTTGGCGTTGTCGTATTGCACGCTGAGATTCTCCAGATTCACGTTCACACGCTTCACGTCCACGCTCAGAGCCATGTCGTTGTCGTGGAAAGCCTGTGTGATATTGCGCAGTTCTTCAAGTCGCTTGATGTTGTCCTTGATTATGCCAATCTGCTCCTCGGTGTTCTGCGCCAGATAATACATCTTGCTTATCTGCACAATCAGGTCTTCCTTGGCTTTGGCATACGATAGGGTGTTGAGCTGGTCGAGAGTCTTCGATATCTCCAATGCAGTGAGTGCCGTCTGACTATATAGTGGCATCTGTAGCTGAACACTTGCCGACGAGTTGTACTGCAGCGTCTTCGTCACGTTATACGGTTTGCCGTAAGCCTTACCATCCGTTACCGATACTGGCGGCGTGAAGTTGTCGTTAAGCGCTGCGCCTATATTAATCTGTGGCAACAGACGCGAGCGGTTCTCGCTGATATTGTGCTTGCCTTTAAGCACATTACCCTCATAAGTCTTTAAATTAAGATTTCGTTCAATGCCCATCTGCAGGCATTGACCCAATGACAATGTTTCTTGCGCCATCGAATAGTGGGCAAGAAGAGTCAGGGAAAATGTGAACAATATTCTTTTCATACCTATATTAATAATTCAGCTGCAAAGTTACTGAATTATCATTGTATAGGCATATTCATATAATATCACAAGTTGTTCACATTTTCCCTTTGTTGTTTTACTACAATAAAAAATGCATGTAAAATGCTTACCTTGTTCAAAAAGGCATATTCCTCCCGTTTTATATAATTATATATAAGGAGACATTAGTGTCCCGTTAGAATCGGGACCAGTTAAATATTAATCAGATAACTCCGGAAAGAGGGGACAATCGAGTTCTTTGACATTATTGAAATCAGTCCTTTCGAAGAGATCTACGAGTGGTGTCTTATCCATAAGAGTACAGCATTTGTATTGCAGATTCTTCTTGGCTCGCACAACAAAGAATGATTCATGCTGATGTATTTTGAAAAGTTCCTTGAAAGCATTGTATCCACGGTCGAATATGTAGTAAGATTCTGATTCATAAGGGATTTCCTTCATTGCCTTTGAGTCGAAGGCATACACATTGCCTTTCTACTTGAAGACATCCGTTACTCGTTTCTTCCTGGCTTGCTCCATCATATAGAAAGCAAAGTCTTCAAAGATACGGTAGTCACGATTCTGATTGGCTGAAGCAAATGTCGTTTTCGCAATAGGCTTACGCCCTAATCCAAGATGGTATTGCTTTACTCTATGTGCTTCAAAAGCAACAATCAAATCTCGCAAACTCTCTCGATTACTCAGTTGACCAAACATCATTGCAAACAACTGATTCCAACATGTGAAATGCTTCACATAGCGGTTTCCATCATACTTGTCAACCAAATGGCGAAACTTGTTATTGTCGAGAAATTCTATCAATTGGGCGAAAACGTATTTATCTTTGTTCATCGTGCAGTATTATAGATAACTGCAAAAGTACAAATTCAAATCATCGCACCCTTAAAATCTCTTGCAAAAGACTGTATTTCAATTAATTCAAAGAGCGATTAGTCCACTTTAACGGGACAGTAGTGATGGCATATATAGGACTTTTATCTGAAATAACCGCATTTGGTATTTATATTTTTGATTAATGTACAAAAGTATTATATCAAGCGGTAGGCGACCAACTGTCGTGTATGTAAGAAGGACGGAAATATGATGCAAAGAAAGATTTCTTTTGAAAAGCACGAAAGTTAAATCTACAATAAAACGAGAAAGGAGGCCAACATTAAAGGCATCCTTTCTCGTTTTATCAAGATTATTTCTTCAAGAAGCCATAGTCGTACACTTTAGGCTCTATGTGAGCAGCAAGTAGTTTCATGGACTGTCTGAGGTCGGCAAGCAAGGCATTATAGGTTGCATCCTCGCTGGTGGAGTTCATCTGCACCTTTCCATTCTTCGTGGTCTTTGTACCTTGGAAGTGCATCTTTATGTCATAGTAAGAAGCATTAGGGTTGGCTCCTGCTTGTTTGTGATAGTAACGCCATAGCTCTCTTCCGGCATCCAATACAGCTTGTGCTTCTTGTGAAAACTCCAAAGGTTCTGTTGGAGTGAATGAATTGCCATCTGGTGTCTGAGCTTCTTGCTCTGTAAATAGGTCTTGTATTGCTCCTTCTTGCTGAGGCTTTTCCTCTTTCACTTTGCCCATGATGAAGTCGTGCATAAAATGACTCTCGAAGTTGTCTTGTGCGCCTACCTCTTCCTCGCTGAATGGAATCCAATAGTTAGTGCCATGCTGGCTTTGGATGTTGTTTTTTTCATTGAATAACGTGAAGACTAAGCAGTCGGATAAAAAATGTTCGTTGCAATTCAATTCCTTATTTGGATATAGAAATTGGTCTCGGTCATTTACCCATGTTGCTTCGGTACAAAGTCTGACACTGAAATAAACACATGATGGTATGACATTCTTTCTTGTTATCCAAGTACCTTTTAACCTGAGTTCGGGATAAGAAAGTCTTTGTAAAAGTTGGTAATCTCAATAATTTTTAGTACCTTTATGATTTTGAATCAATTAATTATAAAATTAAAGGATACTATAGTTATGGAGATTACCAAGAACAAAATTACGGAAATTTTCTGTATTATCGATGATTTTTGCCAAGAATATGATAAGGAAATTGCACGCATGTCCATTTGTGAGCCAGACGGGCGTAAGCACCGCAATCGGAAATGGACTATGAGCCGGTCGGAAATCATGACGATACTCATCTACTTTCATTTCAACACTTTCCGCAACTTCAAGCATTATTACCTTTTTTATGTCAAGGTTCACCTGCACGACCTGTTCCCCAAGCAGCTTTCATATAACCGCTTTGTTGAA
>NZ_JADYUF010000081.1 GCF_021531655.1 Leyella stercorea
GTGTGGGAGGTCGGTAAATGTGAAAATAGGAGGCAAATGCCTTTTATGATTAGCATTTACCTCCTACCCAATTATGACTTCACTTGCGCTATATTACCTTTGCACACGCTATACATTACCCTTGCATATTCTATACATTACCCTTGAATTCTCTGTTCCAAGCCTTTGAACGTACATTCCGTGACACTGAACGTACATTCCGTGACACTGAACGCACATTCCGTGACACTGAACGGAACTTTATATTGTTATCAAGGCATTAGTGTTCCTATATTGACTGTACATATAATCAATATATAGCAAGTGTTCTTTGGCTTGTTAGCATTATTTTATTAACTTTGTCGCTATGAATTATAAAGTTCAGCGTTATTTGCATTGGCTGCGCCGTATTAAGTATTGCCGCGGTTTTGGCGTGCAGTCGCCCTCGGCTTATCGGTTTATCCGTTATGTCATCAACGAGCATTATCCTTATTATGCTTACGATGAGTTGCGGAAGGAGCTGCCACGTCTTGATTCGCTGACACGCAAGCGTATGGAACTTTATTTCCGTATATCCAATTACCGTCAGGCTTCGCTGTGGCTCGACTACAGCAGGCGTGACGATACAATCGCAACCTATGTGGGGCGAGGATGTAATGCCACACGAGTCAGAAACATAGCCGACTCGCAGCAACCTGTTTCCCGCGATAAGATAGAAGTATTGCGTATTTGTCCGATAGCAGGATGTGAGTCGGTGCTCGCAGCCGCGCTAAAGCAAGCAGACGACCGCACCCTGTTTGTTATAGAGGACATAGGCTACAACGATACTGCCAGACGCTTATGGCAGACATTGCTGGAGAGCGACGTTACAAGCGTAAGCTACGACCTGTATTATCTTGGCATTGCCTTCTTCGACCGCAATCGCTACAAGAACAACTATATTGTGAACTTTTAGAATCTACGAAATGAAATTTTATACTAAACTTGGAGATGACGGCTCAACGTCGCTTTATGGCGGTCACCGAGTGATGAAGGACGACATCCGTATTGAGGTAAGTGGCGAGATTGACGAATTGAACGCCCATATCGGTTTGCTGTCTGCAATGGTTGAAGGCGATGTATCGGAAATACTCGATGAGATACAGGCCCGACTGTTTATAGTAGGAGCAAGTATGTCGTCTATGGCAGATGGTAGTTGGCGGGTAGGCAAGGAAGTGAAAGGCGAGAGCAGCTTGAGCGATCTTGAATTGGCACGATTGGAGCAGGAGATTGACCGTTTGCAAGCAGCCGTTCCCCAACTTGAAACCTTTGTTCTGCCCGGTGGAAGCGCCAAGGCAGCCCAGTCGCACGTGTGCCGAACCGTATGTCGAAGAGTGGAGCGCAGGCTGGTGGCATTAAGTCGTGACGTTGAGGTAGATGCGTTGACAATGCGATTTGTCAACCGATTGTCCGACTATTTTTTCAGTTTGGCTTTATATTTAAACTTTATTGAAGGTTACGACGAAAAAAAACTCTATATTACTTGCAAATAATACAAAAATTACTATTTTTGCAGTTGAAACAAGGGGTATATGGCTATTACGTCAAAAGCCCAATGAAAAATGGCTTCGCTACAATAGATGAAAGCCTCTTTGAAAAACATTAAATTTTGAACCGTAAAAAACTTTAGACTATGTATTGGACACTTGAATTGGCTTCCAAACTGGAAGACGCACCCTGGCCCGCAACAAAGGACGAACTTATAGATTATGCAATGCGCTCTGGCGCTCCCCTCGAAGTACTTGAGAACCTTCAGGAGATAGAGGATGAGGGCGATGTATATGACAGTATCGAAGATTTGTGGCCAGATTATCCTACAAAGGAGGATTTCCTCTTCAACGAGGACGAATATTAATCGCTCGAAAAGCTACACAAACAGCTTAAAGCGTTGAATATAAGCGGTATGGGAATTGTACGACAACATTCCTATACCGCTTTTTCCGTTCTTTTACCGCTAAATAAACTGCTCAAATAAGTATATTTTGAAGAATTAAATGATCAATAATCGGTACTTTCTGAATTCTTTCTTCGCTGATCATTTAATTCTGATAAACTTTTCTGCTATCTTCGCGTATATAGTGCATAAATCAAATTTAGATAATTGTATATGGGAAGAATATCGCGAAGCTATCCAAAAGGAAAATTAAAGTTGCGTGCACCAAAGAAAGCGCAACCTGACAAGAAGTACCAAATCTATATCGAATACAACTGGCAAGCAGACAATGCCCGCAAGTCTACCGGCATAAGTGTGTTTGCTAAAGAGTGGAACGACAAGGGATATGGTGGCATCGGAGAGATACGCGCCACAGCAAACACAGACTACAAATACTACAACAATGCCCTGCACAAACGTATCGAAGACATAGATATGAAGATACACCAGTATTACGAGATTCATCAACACATCACCTGCGACATTATCCGCTCATTTCTTGACGATAATGATGAAGTGTTACGTCCCGATGGAGGCAAGGACTTCATAACATTCGCTAAAGAACTGATAGAAAGCCGTTATAATAAAGGTAAAATAGGCGTGAGCACATGGAAGAATGGTATCTCATATCTGAATAAGTTTGAAGAATATCTACTTCTTGAACACAAAGGAACCCATGGTGAGCATAAGGAACTGATATATGTCTCAGAGATAAACGAGGACTTGCTTATTGATTTTCGAAAATACCGCTTCCTTGCCAAGAAGAAAACAACGACAGTAAACAAGACACTTAGTCCGATACTCCAAGCGTGTGAATATGCTTGTCAGTTGGGTTATGTATCTCATCACCTAAACGCTGCTCTACAAGACTTGTATATGAAGGAAGAGGACAGACTTGACGATGAAGAGAATAACATAAAATATCTGAGACAGGAACAGCTCGAAGAATTGGTAGCTGCTTATGATGCTGTAGAACAACCCAGACGAAAGGAGTTTCTTGAAATGTGGCTTTTTGCCTTCCATGCTTGTGGAATGCGTATGGTGGATGTAATGACACTGCGATGGAAGGACATTGATTTCAAGAATAGGGTTATCCGTAAGGTGCAGGTCAAGACTCGTAACCGCAATACTATACCGTTGAACGAACCTGTATTTCGTATCCTCGACAAATGGAAAGGCAGAAATAAAGTCTTTGTCTTTGACTTACTACCAGAGAATTTTGACTTGAATGATAATGAAGCTATCTACCGTCGCCGAAACTCTTGGAACAATACTATTAATACGTCTCTCCGTACCATCTCACATGAACTGAAATGGAAACAAAATTTGACTTTTCATGTCGCTCGTCACACTTGGTCAGTCCTTGCCCTTGCCTCAGGAGCCGACATCAGCGAGATAAGTCGATTGTTGGGGCATACGACAACAGGAGTCACAGAAAGAGTCTATGCAGAGTTCCTACCAGATAATCTTGCGTCTGTAGTAGACAAACTCGGTTTCGACTTTGTCCCAAAGATTGATGGGAAAAAGACAGCGTGAGGTTTAAGCATGAGAACGAAAACAGGCACTCCTGATAAAACTCAGAGAGTGCCTGAAAAACTTTTTACGAATAAAAAGCTCTATATGAGCTATTATATTTATCGGCAATAAAAAGGAGTTATATAAAAGTCTTGCATTTTCTGACAGTATTCACAGATATACCTGTTGCATTACTGATGTCTCTAAGGCTTACGCCTTTTTTCAATAATCGGATGACATCTTTGTATTGTTCAAGAAACTGCTCTTCACTTTTACGATAACCAGTTTTACGACCAACTTTACCATTGTTGGCTCGGAAGTTGTTGTAGCCACTTTCCATACGCTCCTTTATTGTCTTGCGTTCCATACGGGCTACTTCTGCCAAAATAGTAATCATAAACTGACTCATGGGATTTATTTTTCCATCATGGGTAAGGGTCTCGATGTTGTAGTTCATGATATACAATGAGACTTTAGCCTTGTTGAGCTTTTCAATAGCGGTAAGCACTTGCAGAGTATCACGGCCCAAACGAGAAAGTTCCGTGACCAATACCTTATTTATATTATGCGCGCGCACGTATGCGAGGAGGGCAGTCAATTCCTTACGTTCCTCATTCTTCTTTGCTCCACTCACCTTTTCCGTAAATGTTTCTGCAATACTCCAATTATGTCTCTCGGCAAGCAGAGTTAAGTCTGAGACTTGTCGTTCATAGTCTTGGATCTGTGTTGAGACTCGGCAAAATAATACGACTTGTTCCATATCTGTGTCTTTGATTGTTTGTCCACCTCGAAGATACATGGTATTTGGAATATACGAAAAACAACTATGCTAAACTGCATCGAAATAATCTAAAAGGTTATGTTGATACTAAAATCAAGCTTATAATAAGCCATATATAAGATTAAATTGATACGGTTCTTATTTTGATGCGTTTAACCCCGTTTTAATTCTACTTTCTCTACCGGTAAACATAATTGTAAAGGCTATGCTTCTTCACATTAATACCATGATTACGGGCATATTCATAATTCCATGAAACAGTTTCGTTTATGTTGTACCATGCTGAGATTGGAGTCTTAGCATTACTTATTGGGTTTGATGCAACTGTAGTTGTAGGTTTGGGTTTGCCGCATGGTTCGATGTATATGGTAGTGGATGTACTCCAGCATGAATTCATCATTGAATGGAAAGAGTTGTCTTTATAATATTTATCAATGAAACAGGTGGGTTGACTTTAATAAATGTCAGGGTGAGCGCGTTGCGCTCATTGGGGCTTCGCCCCTCTTATTCAGGAACACTAAAAACACAGAGACAAAGTTTGTAGAACATAACATGTTGTTACAAGTATGTATAGTTTATGATGTATTACATTAGATTCATATAATGTAGACTAATTGTATTGAATAGTTCATGTTTATATTATTCATACATAGAATGAAGATGTTTATAGTATCATCTAATATAGCTTTGTAAAACATCGTTTTGACCTGTTATTGACCTGTTGAACTGATCTGTTTTTGACTTATTATCTATGGTAGAATATTTTTCATTTTTCAATAAAAAAATATTAGGCTAATTGGCTGTTTTCTAAATTCAAACAGATAAATACAACAAAAACAAATTACGAATGAAAATAAAAGATATTTTAGAGGATTACTCTATCCATCCCAATATTCCTGTGAAACATTTGGCCAATGATATAGAAAAGGTAATCGGTCAATTCAAAGACTCTTTAAAAGTAGGTATTTGCTCTCCCTCCCAATTAATTTATAGCTATTGCAATTATTTTGATGACATAAAGAAAAGTTTTATACGATGTGTACTAAATAAAGAAAAGTCAAAGTCTGGTATATTTGTGTCTCAACACAAGGGATATTCCATTGCATCAGCCATGAAAGAAAAATTCGATTTTCATATATCAAAGATAAATCAACGAATGAGATATAGTTTAAGGAAACTGTATGAGCTAACTCTTGTAGAGGTTTAGCTTCTTATGTTGACGCATGGGAAGGTTTATGATTTTCAGATTAGGTATGCTATTGTACATTTGTTATGCAAACATTTTACTTTCTATACCCAATGTGTCTATGATAATAGTTGGTCTGTTGACATTTTTCTTAATGATCAAGACGATATAGAAACCGTTTACAACATGGTTCTCGATACAGAAGTATCTGCACTTCCTCAAATAGACAAAGAATTCATTATAGATCTACACTGCAAACAAACAGAGAGAATAACTCCGAAGAGTATTAACAAGCCACGTTGTGCAGAAGATCTGACTTGCTTGTATGATGAAGAGATTACACAGGCAGAGAAGAAAGAAATAATCGCCAGACATTACAAAACAAGCATATCTACAGCTCAACGCTGGATGAAACGATATGGACTTCTGAAGGCGTCGAACAACAAGAAGCATGAAGATAGAGTTGCCAAAGAGCAAGAGACTGAATAGAATATAAAGAAACTAATGTAGAATGAAATTTACAAGATGATAAGTCCATACGCTTAGTCTATCATTGATGTGCTAAATTCAACCATAAAAAAACTTTATGAAGCCATAGACAAGAAGGATGAAGAAATGGAAAGTCTCAAAGAAGAGATAAACAGACTGAAAAAGAATCAGTTGGGTGGCATATTAAGTGGAGTGAATGATAACGATGATACTAATTACCTGAGTTCGGGATAAGCGACTGTCGTTTTTCTTGCTATGCTAGATTTCCGATAGGTGCATATTACATTTGC
>NZ_JADYUF010000082.1 GCF_021531655.1 Leyella stercorea
GTCCAGCATACCATTCCCCTCCCTGCGGGGGAGGGGCCAGGGGTGGGGCTTTTATTATTTATGAAAATAGGAATTTTAGGAGCAGCAGGCTACACAGGTGGCGAACTCATACGTCTGCTCATAAATCATCCCGAGGCGGAGATAGTATTTGCCAATAGCGAGAGCAATGCCGGCAATCTTGTAGCCGACGTGCACGAGGGTCTGTATGGCGAAACCGACCTGACGTTCAGTGCCGATATGCCATTCGAAGATGTTGACGTTGTGTTCTTCTGTTTCGGTCATGGCAAGAGCGAGGCGTTCCTCAAGGAGCACCAGATACCTGCCCATGTGAAGATAATCGACCTTGCGCAGGACTTCCGCCTCAAGCGCGAGGGCAACGACTACGTATATGGTCTGCCCGAAATCAATCACGACGCCATAGCCAAGGCGCAGCACGTGGCTAATCCAGGTTGTTTCGCCACATGTATACAGCTGGGCCTGCTGCCAGCTGCCAAGCTCGGCTTGCTCAACGACGACGTTGCCGTGAACGCCATTACGGGTTCGACGGGTGCCGGACAGAAGCCTGGTGCCACTACTCACTTCTCTTGGCGCAACAACAACATGAGCATATACAAGCCCTTCCAGCACCAGCACGTGCCGGAGATATGCCAGAGTCTGAGTCAGGTACAGCAGCTCGCGGGCAACGGCGAGTTCAAGGCATCCATCGACTTCATCCCTTATCGTGGCGACTTCGCCCGTGGCATCTTCGCTACTGAGGTGGTGAAGACCGACGCTCCGATAGAAGACATCGTTGCAGCCTACAAGGATTTCTACCGCGACGCACCCTTCACCCACTACGTCGACAAGCCTATCGACCTGAAGCAGGTGGTCAACACCAACAAGTGTCTCATCCATTGCGAGAAGTACGGCAACAAACTCCTCATCACCTCATGCATCGACAATCTGCTCAAAGGTGCTGTGGGACAGGCCGTACAGAACATGAACATAATGTTCAGAGTGGAAGAAAGCCTCGGGCTGAGGCTGAAACCGTCAGCGTTTTAATAAACAGAAAGCCCCACCCCCAGCCCCTCTTAAGGGAGAAGGTTGTGATATAAAGCCCCACCCCCGACCCCTCCCCCGCAGGGAGGGGAGCGGTATGATTTGTAGGTGGAGTTTTCTAAATCAAAAAAATATCAATCAATAAATTAAACAATAAAACAAAGTAAGCCCAGCATACCATTCCCCTCCCTGCGGGGGAGGGGCCAGGGGTGGGGCTTTTGTTTTTTTCCCTTATAATATGCAACTATTTGACGTTTATCCACTATTCGATATTAACATCACAAAGGGTGCCGGTTGCCACGTATGGGACGACCACGGCACCGAGTATCTTGACCTTTATGGCGGCCATGCCGTCATATCTATAGGTCATTGTCATCCGCATTATACCGCGATGCTTACCGCCCAGTTGTCGAAGCTCGGCTTCTACAGCAACTCCGTCATCAACACTCTGCAACAGCAGTTGGCAGAACGGTTGGGCAAGGCGTGCGGTTATGACGACTATCAGTTGTTTCTCATTAACTCAGGCGCTGAGGCTAACGAGAACGCTCTGAAGCTCGCTTCGTTCCATACCGGTCGCACACGTGTGCTGTCGGCAGAGAAAGCGTTCCACGGTCGTACGTCGCTGGCGGTTGAGGTGACCAACAATCCCAAGATTATTGCGCCCATCAACGATTGCGGCCACGTGACCTATCTGCCCCTCAACGACCTTGAGGCATGGGAGCGCGAGCTTGCCAAGGGCGACGTTGCCGCTTGCATCATCGAGTGCATACAGGGTGTTGGCGGCATACGTATGGTCAACGAGGAGTTTGCCAAGGGTCTGCAGGCAGCCTGCAAGAAGTATGGCACGGTGCTCATCTGCGACGAGATACAGTGCGGCTACGGACGTAGTGGCAAGTTCTTCGCCCACCAGTGGCTCGGCATTCGTCCCGATATCATCACCTGCGCCAAGGGTATCGGCAATGGTTTCCCGATGGGTGCCGTGATTATCTCGCCCGAGTTCAAACCAGTCTATGGCATGCTCGGCACTACGTTCGGCGGCAACCATCTGGCTTGCACAGCTGCTCTCGCCGTGCTCGACGTCATGGAGAACGAGCATCTCGTAGAGAATGCGCATGAGGTGGGCGAGTATCTTATTGGCAAACTCAAGGAGATGCAGCAGCATAACAGCCATCTCGTCGACGTGCGCGGACGTGGCATGATGATAGGCATTGAGCTTGACGTGCCTCATAAGGACGTGCGCTCGCGACTCATCCACGAGGAGCATTGCTTCACGGGATGCGCTTCTACCAACATCCTGCGTCTGCTTCCGCCGTTGTGCCTGACAAAGCAGCAGGCGGATGAGTTTGTGGAGAAGTTTAAGAGGTGTTTGTAAGCCCACAAAGCCATATAAAGTCCCACCCCCAGCCCCTCCCCCGCAGGGAGGGGAGCGGTATGATTTGAAGGTGGAGTTTTTGGGATTAAATAATAATAAGATTTAAATAAACAATAAAATAAAGTAGCCCAGCATACCATTCCCCTCCCTACGGGGGAGGTTTTAGGCTTTAAGTAGCCCATCACATCACTCCCCTCCCTGCGGGGGAGGGGCCGGGGGTGGGGCTTTATGGGGCTTTTTATCTTTTCTATGAAACTATCAATAATCGGTGTTGGTGCTATGGGTGGAGCTATGCTCGACGGTTTTTTGCAGTCGGGTAAGTTCCAGGCGTCCGACCTATACATTTCCAATCCCCACACAGAGCGTCTCGCCGCTTATGCAGAGCAGGGCGTGAAGGTGAGTAGCGACAACCGTACGGCTGCCGTATGGGGCGATATAGTGTTTGTAGTAGTGAAGCCGTGGCTCGTAGAGAGTGTCATGGAGGAGATAAGCGACGTTCTGGATGCCGAACGACAGACAGTTGTTGTAGTTGCAGCCGGACTGAAGGCAGAGCAGTTGAGGTCGTGGGTGGAGTACAAAGGCAAGTGCCCCTCTACGTTCTTCGCATTGCCCAACACCGCTATTGCAGTAGGCGCATCAATGACATTCATCACACGAGTGTGCGGAACCGACGCTTCGGAGCAGCTTGTCAAGCAGGCTTTCGACACCTGTGGCGACACTCTTACGGTTGAGGCACGCCAATTTGGAGCCGGTATGGCTCTCGCTTCGTGCGGCATTGCCTACGCCATGCGCTACGTGCGAGCCGCCACAGAGGGTGGGGTGGAGCTGGGCTTCAAGGCCGATGTAGCCAAAGATATTGTCTTGCAGACCATCAAGGGTGCTGCATTGCTGCTTCAGAAGAGCGGTGCCAATCCCGAAGCCGAAATCGACAAGGTGACCACTCCCGGCGGTTTTACCATCCGTGGATTGAACGCAATGGAGCGTGAAGGATTCACCAATGCCGTGATTGAAGGACTCAAGAAGAGTGTTGAATGTTGAGTGTTCCACATTCAACACTCCACATTCAACATTTAAATTATGCTTACAGTAGTAAAAGTAGGAAGCAACATATTGACGCGCCCCGACGGTCATGTCAACGTGAGCCGGCTCTCGTCGATTGTCGATCAGCTTGCAATGCTGCACGCAGCAGGCCATAAGCTGATACTCGTTTCGTCGGGTGCCGTGGCTTGCGGAAGGGGCGAGATGCACGCCGTGCATCCTTTGGACAGCGTCGAACAACGTCAACTCTACTCGGCTATGGGACAGGTGAAGCTCATGAACCTCTACTATTCGCTCTTTCGCGAATATGGCATTAATGTCGGTCAGGTGCTGACGATGAAGGAGAACTTCATCTCCGAACGCCAATACAAGAATCAGAAGTCGTGCATCAGCGTGATGATTGAGAACAACATCATTCCTATTGTCAACGAGAACGACACGGTGTCAATCACCGAACTGATGTTCACCGACAACGACGAGCTCTCCGGACTCATGGCCCGTATGATGCATGCCGACAACCTTATATTATTGACTAATGTAGACGGAGTGTTAGGCTCGCCCAATCCCGACGGCAAGCAACCGACAATACGTACCGTAAGCTCGTCTGACGAGGTGAAGCAGTATGTCAACGACAGCAAGAGCTCGTTCGGACGTGGCGGTATGACGAGCAAGTGCAACACCGCTCTCAGCGTGGCTCACGAAGGTATTCACGTGTTCATCGCCAATGGCACGCGCGAGAATATACTGCAACGAGTACTCGACAGAGACAAGGACACACCGTACACAGAGTTTGTGTAAAATACAGAAAGCCCAAAACGCCCACAAAGCCCCACCCCCAGCCCCTCCCCCGCAGGGAGGGGAGCGATATGATTTGAAGGTGGAGCTTTTCTGATTAAATAATAAGATTTTATAAACAATAAAATAAGTAGCCCAGCATACCACTCCCCTCCCTACGGGGGAGGGGTCGGGGGTGGGGCTTTTAGTTGTATGATAGATACATTCCATTCCACTCGCGCCGCCTCCTATACACTGTCGTGTCTTACCGAGGCTGACCGCACCGCCGTGCTGTTGCACCTTGCCGACGCTACCGAGGCGCATATAGAGCAGCTGCTTGCTGCCAATGCCGACGACCTTAGTCGTATGTCGGAGGACAATCCGCTGTACGACCGTCTGCAACTCACTCCACAACGACTGCACGACATTGCTGCTGCGTTGCGCAATGTGGCTCTCTTAGCCAATCCGCTTGGCGAAGTGTTCGACCAAAAGACGCTGCCCAACGGACTGCTTCTGCGCAAGCAGCGAGTAGCCTATGGCGTAGTGGGTGTGGTGTACGAGGCACGTCCCAACGTCAGTTTCGATGTCTTCGCACTCTGTTTCAAGACTGGCAATGCCTGCGTCTTGAAGGGTGGAAAGGATGCCGATGCCTCCAACCGTGCCATCGTGGCACTCATCAAGGAAGTACTTCGGGCGCATGACATCGACGAGAACGTAGTGTGCTTGTTGCCTGCAACGCATGAGTCGACACATGAGATGCTCACCGCTGTGGGCTATATCGACCTCTGCATACCGCGTGGCGGCAGACGACTGATTGACTTTGTGCGCGATACGGCACGCATTCCGGTCATTGAGACTGGTGCCGGCGTGGTGCATACTTACTTCGACGAACTGGGCGACACTGCTATGGGGGCGCGCATAATAGAGAATGGAAAGACACGACGCGTGAGTGTGTGCAACGCTCTCGACTGCCTTATCATCCATCGCTCGCGCATAGGAGCATTGCCGCAGTTGCTCGCTCCGCTTGCTGCCAAGCACGTCCACGTCTATGCCGACACTCCGGCTTACGATGTTCTGGCTGCCAATGGCTACGCAGCCAAGCTCACACGTGTCACGCCCGAAATGGCTGACGAAGTGTATGGCACCGAGTTTATGTCATACACACTCGCTGTCAAGACGGTAGAGAACATTGACGAGGCGCTCGCCCATATCCGTCAATTCGGTTCGGGACACAGCGAAGCCATAATAACAGAATCAAAACATAACGCCCAACTCTTCCAGCAGCAGGTTGATGCAGCTTGTGTCTACTGGAACGCTCCCACAAGTTTCACTGACGGAGGCGAGTTCGGACTTGGTGCCGAGATAGGCATCAGTACTCAGAAGCTCGGTCCGCGCGGTCCGATGGGACTCCAGGCATTGACTACATATAAGTGGTTGATAGATGGGGAGGGGCAGATAAGAGGATAGAAGCCCCACCCCCAGCCCCTCCCCCGTAGGGAGGGGAGTGGTATGATTTGAAGGTGGAGTTTTTCTGATTAAAAAATAATAAGATTTAAATAAACAATAAAATAAAGTAGCCCAGCACATCACTCCCCTCCCTACGGGGGAGGGGTCGGGGGT
>NZ_JADYUF010000083.1 GCF_021531655.1 Leyella stercorea
ACCCAAGGCGCTGCCTTGGGCTATGAGCTCATTGGCTTTCAGCCCGCTTTGTTAGACTTTTGATACACTCTCCTCTTACATAAGACAACGCCCAATCAATGATGAATACAATTTGATTGGCATAGCCGAATATTCACGGATGAGCCTAAAAGAACCGCAATCTGAAGCCTTAACTTATAATAAAATGCGCCCGGTAGATGCAAAAGCATTGCCAATTATCGCTTTTGCACTTACTGGGCGCATTATTTTATTAGGGTTTATCTTGTGCGTCAGACGGGAGTATGACGTGCAAGCTGGTTAACCTAATTGGTGGTTATTTAATATCTTGTTCTTCCCATAAGACGGTTTCTTTTGTGAGGACAGGGCGAACAGCGTACGGAACGTCTTTCTTGAAGGACTTAAAGAAATGTGTATGTTTATATTTATCATCAACAATCATATTTAAAGCATATCCTTCGTACCTGTCGTTGTATCCAGCATCAGTTGATGACCAATACACACCACCATGTGATTTGGGATCAGTAGAGGGAAGATACATTATGTTCTTTGTATATCCAGGTTGAACGCCTATATACTTAAAGTCTGTTACAACTTTGTTTTCGATAACAGCGTCTACTTCTACATTCTCTGTTTTTGTAGTATAACCATCTTGGTCAACAAAGTCCATTTCGTCTTTTGTTGGTGTGCGCCAATTTGCACCCCATACATAAGCGCTACCAGTCTTTGCTGCCTCGGTCCAACTCATTGTGCCTTTTACATTCTCAGTAGCAATTCTCGGGCCACCAATCCACAGCTGCACCCATCCTATTTTCTCTGGCTTACCATTGATGGTTGCTGTAGCAGTACCAGTAGTAGGACCAGAAGTCAGAGTATAGTATTTGCCGGCAGAAAGGCCTGCATCTTTTGTGGTCTTGAAACATCTATCATTATTACAAACCGAAATCTTCACACCAGCAGGAACTATGACATAATAGATGCCGGCATTGCCTTCTTTTGCCTTAGTAAATACCGAAACCTTAGTGTCGCTTGTCACTACATCGTAGCCAGCCTCATTCTTCTTAGCCTTCAGACCCGATACATACTTGCCGTCAGCGGTCTTCAGATAGATGTCGCACGGACCATAGTTGTCCACCTTAACGATGCGGAGCACGGCTGCCTTAGCGTCCATTGAAATCTGCAGGGGGGTAGATCCGGTAGTAGCCTCAGCTGTCTTTCCTGCCAAAGCGTACAGCTTTGCAGCCGAAGCGGATGTGCCTTCCTGATTGGTAAGGTTGATATTGGTGCTGGGATAGTAAGCATACCAGTCGGCGGCAGATGATGTCACCTTAGCGTCGGTGCTTGAGAAAGTGTCGCCACTCTTAGTGAATGTGTAATAATCGTTGATGGTGTTGTTGCCAACCACAACATTGTCGTTGTCATCGAAAGTGAATTTCCACGTGCCGGATTTGTCGTTTACATCGATAGCTGCACGCGAACTCTGCTGCGAAACAGTTGCTACAAGCACCATTCCCTTGTTGTTTTGTCCATTGCCGGAGGTTTCGATAGTTTCGTCGTTGCTGCATGCTGTGAAAGCAAGGACTACAGCAGCCAGCACGAATGATAGGATCTTTTTCATTTCCTTTACTTCTTAGCGTTTTATTCGTATTACCGTTTTAAGTTGTTTTTTATTCCTCCCAGTCAGCGTCATCACCTGCTGTTATTTCAGTTTGGGTTGTAATGCTGCCTGTTGCAGGTCCGCTTCCGGCAAGAATTGCCTGCGGTTCAAACATAATGATACTAATCTGGGGGGCCAGATACTTCTTCTTGCTCATAACTTAAAAACAAATTGAATTAAATAGTTAATTAAAATCTTGTCGTATAACAGTAAAAAAATACTCTCTTTTAAAACTATATAGAAACATTATCGTTTTACGTCTTAATTTATTCGGCTACAAATTTACAAAAATTCCAACATATAACAATGGTTAATAAGCATCTTTAACACAATGGGTTAAGGATTTGACTAAGAAACTGACGGGCACGAAAAAAGGCGCAACTCCAATCACATGGAATTACGCCTTGATATAGTTGAATCAGCGATATTATTTCACTTCAACTGCCTCTGCCATTGCAGCCTCTTCCTTCTTGACCTTACGGCCGAGAGTGATGTAAGCTACCGGAGCAGCGATGAAGATAGAAGAGAGTGTACCGAAGATTACACCGAGCAGCATAGCGAATGAGAAGCTGCGTGTGCTCTCGCCACCGAAGCAGAAGATACAGAGCAATACGATGAGCGTAGAGAGTGATGTATTAATGGTACGCGCGAGGGTCTCGTTCAGCGACTTGTTGAAGAGCTCCTGCAGATCCATCTTCTTGTGCAGTGTCAGGTTCTCACGGATACGGTCGAATACCACCACCTTATCGTTGATAGAGTAACCGATAACGGTAAGGATAGCACCGATGAAGGTCTGGTCTACCTCAAGCGAGAATGGAACAACGTCCCACAGCAGTGAGAAGAAACCTATAACGATGGTTGCGTCGATGGCAAGTGCTACGGTAGAACCGATAGAGAAAGCCACGTTGCGGAAACGTATCAAAATGTAGAGGAAGATAGCGGCGAGGGCGATGATCACTGAGATGATGGCACCGTGAGTGATGTCCTTAGCCACAGCCGGACCTACCTTTGTAGACGATACGATTGAACCGCCTGCGCGAACGTCAGGGTTCTTGAATGCCTCAACGCTGCTCTGTGTTACGAGACCTGCACCGTGCAGACCCTTGTATAGGATGTTCTCCACTTCGTTGTCTACAGCCGGATTGTTCGACTCAATCTTGTAGTTGGTTGATATACGTATAGTCTTGCCGTCAGTACCGAGTGCCAGGGCGTTGACAGTAGCTCCCTTGAACTGGGGCACGAGAGCTGCCTTTACTTCCTCAGGCTGTACCTGCTTCTCAAGCACTACAACATAGTTGCGACCACCGGTGAAGTCGATACCCTTGCTCAAGCCACGGATGGCGAAGCTGGCAATCATAACTACGATGATAGCGGCGAAGATGCCGAACGACTTCTTGCAGCCAGACATGAAGCCATAGTTCTTGTTCGCCATGAAGTTGCGCGAAACCTTGGTAGAGAAGGTCTGCTTTGTCCACTTGTCGTGAGCCAGACGGTTCTCGTAAACGAGACGTGTCAGGAACACAGCTGTGAAGAACGAGCAGCAGATACCGATGATAAGTGTGGTAGCGAAGCCGCGGATAGGACCTGTACCGAACACATACAGAATGATACCTGTGAGGATTGATGTCAAGTTAGAGTCGAAGATGGCTGAGAAAGCGTTGCTGTAGCCAAGTGACAGAGCCTGCTTTGTGCCGAGACCCTTCTTGAGTTCCTCCTTGGTACGCTCGTAGATAAGCACGTTGGCGTCCACCGCCATACCCAGGGCAAGCACGATACCGGCGATACCAGGCATTGTGAGTGCAGCCTGGAACGATGCCATGATACCCATGGTGAAGAAGAGGTTGAGCAAGAGAGCACCGTTGGCAACCATACCCGGGATGAAGTCGTACATCACAACCATGTAGATCATCAGGATGATGAAGGCTACGATGAACGAGATGAAGCCCTGCTGGATTGACTGTGCACCGAGTGTAGGACCTACTACTTCCTCCTGAACGATGTGGGCAGGAGCCGGCATACGGCCAGACTTCAATGTGTTGGCCAAGTCCTTTGTATCTTCGATAGTGAAGTTACCCGAGATTGACGACTGACCGCCAGAGATTTCACCGTTAACACGAGGTGCTGAATATACTGTTCCGTCAAGAACGATGGCGATAGCCTTGCCTACGTTGGCCTTGGTGAGGGCTGCCCAGCGGCGTGCACCGTCAGAGTTCATCGTCATAGAAACCTCAGGTGTACCTGTAAGGTTGTTGAACTGGTCCTTGGCATCGGTCACAACGTCGCCCTCGATAGGAGCGCGTCCGTTAGATGTAGTAACCTTGATGGCATAGAGTTCGTATACGTTCTTAGCCTGGATGCCGTCGGCTGGCTTAGCGCCCCAAAGCAGACGGAGGTCAGAAGGGAGCACCTGCTTGGCGATGGCAGAGTAGATGATCTTGTTGACAGCAGCTGTATCGCGTGCCGAAGCATAACCTACGAGGCTCAATGCACCGCTACCAGTGGGCTGGAATATAGAGAGGAGCGGGTGCTCCTTCTTTGCCTGTGCAAGCTGTGAAGAAGTCTCCTTAGTGTCAGTAGCCTCGTCTGCGCTCTTCTTGAGCTGGAGCTTGGCACCTGACTTGGCCTCAGCAGTAGCCTTAACGGCAGCAGCTGTATCGGCAGCTGTTGTGTCAGCCACTTCTTTCTTGCCCGAGAGGGCTGCAGCCGCGCGCTGGTCGAGCTGCTGGAGATAAGGAATGATTTCCTCAGAGTTGTATGTCTCCCAGAACTCAAGGTTTGCGCTACCCTGGAGAAGCTTACGAACGCGCTCCGGCTCGTTGATACCCGGCATCTCGACCATGATACGGCCCTGCTGGCCTTCGAGCTTCTGGATGTTAGGCTGAACAACACCGAACTTGTCGATACGTGTACGTACCACGAGGAACGAGTTGTCGATAGCTGCCTGAACTTCGTCGCGGAGCACCTTTTCTACCTGCTTGTCGGTAGAGTTGGGCGACACCTTGCCCTGGAGCTGCTGTGTAGCGAAGATCTCAGAGAGGTGATGTCCCGGAGCGTTCTTCTTGTAAGCGTTGATGAAAAGAGTGATGAAATCGCTCTGCGACACCTCGTGCTCGGCACGTGCTTCCTTCATCGACTTGGTGAAGGCAGCGTCTGTCTTGTGGTCGGCGAGGTTCTCGACTACGTCAGGAACGCTCACTTCGAGGATTACATTCATACCGCCCTTGAGGTCAAGACCAAGTCCGATCTGTGTCTCGAGGCACTTCTGGTATGAGTAGAGCCCGAGGAACTTCACAGAGTCCTTGTAGTCCTGCTGTGCTATTGGGTCCTTTATCTTCGCAGCCTGGCTGTCATAGTATTTAGTGGCAGCCGAGAACGAGAGATAAAAGATACTTGCAAGCGTCAGAAGGACGGCTGTTACAATTACAATACCTTTGTTCTGCATTTTGATTTTTATTTTTTGTTATTATTGTTTTTCTTTGTTAATATTGTTTTTATTAAGCATAGATAGCGTGCAAAGTTACTGATTTTCTTTCGTTTTGCGAAATTTATAGCTTTATTTATTTAGTTTAAGGCGCAATATTAGGCAGTTGGCACGGGTCGGGACTACTTGCCCAGGCTATGAAGACGAGCTGAATGAAGCCTGATTAGTAGGTTTGGGGCAGAGCGGGTTGCTCGCTCAGGAGGGTGTCAAAACCCAAATAAAGCGGGCTGAAAGCCCAATTTCCTCCATAGCCCAGGGCAACGCCCTGGGT
>NZ_JADYUF010000084.1 GCF_021531655.1 Leyella stercorea
AGTTGGTTGGCATTTCAAATGTTAGGATGTTACTCCCTCATTTGGTTTGCGCTGTTTTATTGCTCAGGCTACGGCGGGGACGCCATAGCCTCCTATAATGTGTACTTTAGCCTTTACAGGGCGTGTGTTGTGTAGTGTCTGACGCTTTAGAATTCCTCGTCGTCGTCAAAACGCAGACCCTCGGTCTTGTCCTTGATGTGATAGTCGCTGAGCATACCGAGGAAGGTGGAAATCTCCTTGACGGCGTGTTCGGTGTCGGGACTTATCTTCTTGCCCTGCAGACGCAGCATCATAGTGCCGTAGAGGGCATTGAGGCAAGTCTCAATCTCGCTCACATCCTTGTCGCCACGATTGCGCAGTTCGACGATGAAGGGCAGCACCTTGTAGTATTCGGCGTTGTAGAAGGGGAATCGAGAGCTTTGCAGCAGCTGGTTGTGCAGGTCGTTCATGTCCTTTACCACAATCTGGTTGATAGTGAGGTGTCCCTTCTCGCGCTTGCCCTCCGAGTTCATCATTGTGATGAGGTCGCCATACCAGTCAACCATTTCTTCGCGTTGCTCGTCGGTATAGTCGGCAAATCGGGCAATGTATTCGTTCTTGATGCGTGACAGCTGACAACCATAAGCGCGTATGATGTCCTCTACCTGCCACATATAGAGCACGAATTCGGCAGTGCTCTTCTTGCGTAAATCTTGGGCTATAAACATATTTTTAATAAGGCAATTTATAAAGGTTGAACACAGTTCCGAGCAGCATGATGATCGAGAATATTACCACTATGCAGCCTACGACACGATTGATGAGCAGGATGCCGGTGTTGTCAAACTTGCCGCGCACCTTGTCGATGAGCCACGTCAGTCCGAACCACCACAGCATAGCACCGCCCACGATGCTCACGTATCCCACCGACATCTCAATGGGGCGGTTGGGCACAACGAAGGCAAACTGTGCGTAAAGGAATATAAAGAGAAAAATAATGAGCGGATTGGACAGCGTCACCAGAAAAGCTGTTATGCCGTTGTGTACGAGAGTGCCCTTCTGCGTCTTGTTGCTCTGATGCATGTTCTTTGTAGGATTGGAGCGATAGCAATAAATACCGAACAGCAGCAGAACGATGCTTCCACTTATCTGCAACAGAAAACGGTTGCGTTCGTTGCCCACTATGTCCATCATGAAACTCATGCCAAGACCAGTGAACAGTGCATATATGATGTCGCTTACGCAAGCGCCAATGCCTGTGACAAATCCATACCAGCGCCCCTTGTTAAGCGTGCGTTGTATGCAAAGCACTCCGACCGGCCCCATTGGCGCCGAAGCCATGATGCCTATGAGTATTCCTTTGAATACAAAGTCTAAAATATCTAATTGAATTGGAAATTGCATAACGCTTGCAAAATTCGGAATTTTATGCGATATAGACAAATTTTATACTTAAAACTTTGTTGTTTTACAACATTTTTAATACCTTTGCCATAATGTAGTGTGCACCATTGAGTTGTGTGCGCTCGCTAACCATAACTATATTAATTTACCAATTATAACAAAAATCATTATGACAGAAGATTCTCTTAAACCCTATGTAATCGGTTTGGACCTCGGTGGTACAAACTCAGTTTTCGGTATTGTTGACAGCCGTGGCGACATCAAGGCCACTACTGCTATCAAGACTCAGGGCTATGGCGACAATGTTGAGGCTTATGTCGATGCTTCCATTGAGGCTCTGAAGATTATCATCGACCAGGTCGGTGGCATAGATAAGATTAAGGCTATGGGTATCGGTGCGCCTAACGGCAACTACTATAACGGCACTATCGAGTTTGCTCCTAACCTCGAGTGGGGACGCAAGGGTGTTGTGCCTTTGGCAAAGCTCTTCTCAGACAAGCTCGGCATTCCCGTAGCTCTTACCAACGACGCCAATGCTGCTGCTATCGGCGAGATGACATACGGCGTAGCACGCGGTATGAAGAACTTCATCGTTATCACTCTCGGTACAGGTGTAGGTTCAGGCATCGTTATCAACGGTCAGTTGGTATACGGATGTGACGGATTCGCAGGCGAGCTTGGTCACGTTATCGTTAAGGAGAATGGTCGTCAGTGCGGTTGCGGTCGCAAGGGATGTCTTGAGACATATTGCTCGGCTACCGGTGTTGCACGTTCGGCACGCGAGTTCCTCGCCAACAGCGACGAGCCTTCATTGCTGCGCGAGCTCGATCCAGAGAAGATTACATCGTACGATGTTGCTGTGGCAGCTGGCAAGGGTGATAAGATTGCCAACGAAATCTTCGAGTTCACAGGCAAGATTCTCGGTGAGGCTTGCGCCGACTTCGCAGCTTTCTCTTCACCTGAGGCTTTCATCTTCTTCGGTGGACTCACAAAGGCTGGTGATCTCATCATGAATCCTATCAAGAAGGCTTACGACGAGACAGTGCTCAACATCTTCAAGGGCAAGGCCAAGTTCCTCGTTAGCGGTCTCGAAGGTTCATCAGCAGCTGTGCTCGGTGCATCGGCTGTAGGTTGGGATATCCAGGACTAATCAGACAGATTGATTGTCAATATATAAAGCACTAATCATCTGAATATTTATTCGGGTGATTGGTGCTTTTTAAGTTAAAAGAAGTGACATGAGTAACGAAATACAGTTTCTTCTCTACAACATGCCTGATGCCGACGGCAGAGTGCAGGTTGTTATCAAGGATGAAACACTTTGGTGTACGCAAAAGGCTATGGCACAACTCTTTGGAGTTGGGGTTCCTGCTATAAGCAAACATCTAAAGAACATCTTTGATGAGGGAGAATTGGACAAGAAAGTGGTTGCTTCTTGTGGATAAAGATACTAATGAACCGCTTATTAAAAATATCACCCGTGGCACTCAATGTTGGAGAAAGCACATTTGTAAAGCATGTGCGTAAATACTACAATGAGCATAAAGAGGATACGCTGAAAGGTAAGGATGTCTACTTGCTTCGCAACGAAAGTCGTAAAGGCATAGGCTTCTTTGAAGCCAGCAATTTTTATCCAGATTTCATTCTTTGGGTAAACGACGGAGTGAAACAGCATGTTACCTTCATCGACCCTAAGGGTATTAGAAATTTGCAAGGATTAAAAGATCCTAAGATTCAATTGTTCCGACAATTGCAAGAAGAAGTGCAGCCGTCACTCGGTGACCCGGATATTGTTTTGGATAGTTATATTGTCAGCAATACTGATTATAAAGATGTAAGTTTTTGGGCTTCCCGTCCAGAGTTTACTGATAGCCATGTGATATTCCAACATGATGATAATTATCTTGATGTAATGTTTAAAAAGATTTTGGAGTAGCCTTGTCTTTTACTTCATACTAAGTCGCTCATATCTTTGCCCTAAAAAAGCAAGATATGAGCGATTTTTCTTTCATTCCCCCAACATTCGATATAAGGAGTCCATCATTTTTATTTTCTACTTTGTTGTTACTTTCTTGTATTTCTGGTTGCTTGCCGTAGGATTATCCGGATTAGTCATCTGCAAATATCCGGCTGCAACAAGGGAGGTGATGTAACGTTCACGATTCTTGGAATGCATACTGACACCAATTCTGTCAAGTATCTCTTTGGTTGTACGAGGTACGGAACAGAAGTTTACAATATCCTTTTCCTTGTTCGTCAATGTTACCCTTTTAGTGTCTAAGTCGGTGTCAGAGTGTCTAAGTCCAGTGTCTAAGTCGGTGTCAGAGTGTCTAAGTCTGGTATCTAAGTCGGTGTCAGAGTGTCTAAGTCTGGTATCTAAGTCTTCGACTTGGTTACTTTCTCCTCTCCAAACTGTGATGACAAATTCCTGTGCCTTGTCATTATTCATAAACGTGACATTGATATCTTCGTCCAGTGCACGAGTGATGCCACTACCTACACCAGTGTATGGCAGCAAGTATATAGCATTGTTAAAAAGGAACATATTGCGAGGCATGGAAGTTCCTGCCTTGATGTCATCAATAGTGAGTCCGTTAGGTAATGCACCAGGACTGTGAATCTCAACACGATTGTCGAAAATGAAAATGCGAACAGGGGCCTTCATGTTCAGCGAACGGTGTACAAGGCTGTTTACAGTGAACTCAACCAAGCTGGTGTAAGGTATTTCCAACTTACCCATGCTGTTGAATTCATTTCCTACTTGCACATTATGCAGGTTACGAGTGAAGAAATCCATGATAGTGTCATATTGATGAAGCAGATTTCCCTCCATATCTGCATCATTCACTTTGTCACGGAACACCTTGCTGCCAACACTGTTGCCAGCAAAACAGATACACTTGGCTGTCATCATTGGCATCCAGCGTTGGGTATATTTGCCAAATAGAAGCATGGCAGCAACGGTCAGTGTACCATCGGGACGGATAAATCGCAGGTTGCGAAGTATCTTCTCACAGTCATGCCCCTTAGCTATGGCAGAGCATATCATATCAAGTGATGCTTCATTAAAAGCGTCACCTATTAAGCCTTTCTTCTCCAACACTCTTTCAAAACGGTTGCCAAGAAACTGCTTGATAGTCGTTGCATCAAGGTCGTTGACAGTTGCATCCCTAACACCTGCCTCGTCTGGTGCAAAACTACCGCAGTCGGTCATCATTTCTGCAAGTTCAGCATTATCGAACACTTTACGCTTGTCGGCACCATTCTTCACCCATACGATTCACTTGTTGTCATGATAAGGCTTGTTGACTCCTTCCTTCACAGTAGCAATAACCAAGTTGCCATCCTCGACCTCAACAGTATCTATCTTTATCAGAATGGATGGCACTACGTTTTCGGAAGCAATGTCACTCAACAAGTTAGTTGTTTCTTGTACCTCAGAATACGACAAGGCATTGGTTTCTCCGGTCTTATCCTTTATACCAACTACCAACTTGCCACCATGTGAATTACTGAACGCCACTAACTCACAGGCAATATCATATTTGTCGAGAATGCGTTCCTTGAACTGCATCCCCGACACCTCGCCAGCCTTTATCTGTTTCAATATATCGTCCATCATTCTTTGCTATACATTATTATAAAATAAGTAAATACGCTTACTAAAGTACGAAAATAATTTTAGAAAAGGTAAAATATACTCAAATATGTTTACGAAACATACAAATAATTGAGTATTTCGCAATACCTCGTCTATGCCACTTAAAACCAACGGCTACCTCTTCTACATAAAAATGTACCTTATTTTTAAGAATTGTTGACTTTTATTTTTGTTTTAAGCAGGTTTTGTATAATGTTTGCAAACATTAAAGTATAAACTAACTCAAGTTTCGGATTTAGACTTTGAGGTTGAATTTATTGTATAAAAAAGGCTTTGAGTATTTCCGTATGTCA
>NZ_JADYUF010000085.1 GCF_021531655.1 Leyella stercorea
GGACCGGGGGTAGGGCTTATTGTTTTTATTACTTCTGCTTTTTGCCCAGCACGTATGCTTCGAGGTCGTCAATTTCCTCTGCTGTGAGAGTGTTGTACTTGCCTCCGCTGAGAACTATTATGCGGCAAGCCATCTCGAAGAACATGGCACGTTCGAACACTTCGTCGAATGTTTTGCCACAAACCACCTGGCCGTGCTTGAGCATCAGAGCCGAGTTGTGGTCCTTGAGCGCTGCCTTTACAGCCTCTGCCAATTCGGGCGAGCCCGGACGGAAGTAAGGAATGACTGGTATGTCGCGACCAACGTGGCACGGCACTTCAGCAGTTACGTTGAAGTCCTTCGGAGTTTCAGTCATGCACGACACAACTGTGGCATACTTCGACTGGAAGTGGAGCACTACGTCGCAGTCGGGACGCTCGCGCAGCACGCCAAGATGGAAACCGCTCTCCATAGAAGGCTTCACTCCGTTGAGCACTTCGCCGTCGGCTACGCGGCAGATAGACACCTTCTCCTTAGGAAGTGTGGGCACCCAAGAGCCTGTTCCAGAAACGAGTGCTTCGTCGCCGATGCGCCATGAGATGTTACCGCTTGAACAAAGGGTCAAGCCTGCGTCGCCAACGCGATGTGCCTGGCGAAGAAATTCCTGTATCTGATAATCCTGTATCATTGTTGTTCTGCCTTTGAAAAAAGTTGAGAGTTGAAATTTGAGAGTATGGATTTTTTTTAGTTGAGATTTGAGAATTGAGATTTGAGAGTTGTGATTACATTTATTTATAAAATCTTGGCTGCAATGTATGAACTGCAGAACTAATCATAACTTTCAATTCTCAACCCTCAACTCTCAACTTTCAATTATAAATTACTTATAAATCGGTCCGTAGTTCTTGCAAGCGCGGAAGTCGGCGCCCTCCTTGTCCATGCCGAATGCGTTCCAAGCGGCAGGACGGAAGATCTGCTCGTCCTCAACGTTGTGCATGCAAACCGGTATGCGCAGGATAGAGCACATAGTGATGAGGTCGGCTCCGATGTGTCCGTAAGAGATGGCACCATGGTTGGCACCCCAGTTGTTCATAACCGAGTAGACATCCTTGAAGGCAGGTTTGTCGCACAGACGTGGCACGAACCATGTTGTAGGCCATGTCGGGTCGGTACGCTTGTCGAGAATGTTGTGGATTTCGGGGTCAATCTCTACAGTCCATCCCTCAGCCAGCTGGAGCACCGGACCGAGTCCCTTGACGTGGTTCAGACGTACCATTGTGACAGGCATACCGCCCTTGGAGAGGAAGTTTGAAGAGAAGCCGCCGCCACGGAAGTAGTCGCGGTTGGCAGGATACCAGGTCGTAGCCTTGAGGCAAGCGTCAATATCCTCTTCTGTCAAGTCCCAGAAGTGCTTCATAGTCGGGTTGCCCTCAGCGTCGGTAGCTGCGCCCGAGCCGTCGAGAGTAGTAGCGCCTGAGTTGATGAGGTGGATGATACCTCCGGCAGCACGGCCCGTAAGCTCCTTACCGGTGACGCGCTTCACGGCCTCGGGGCTCCAATAAGTGCGCACGTCAGAGAATATCTGGGCACGTCCGGTGAGCAAGTGGTTGAAGAGCATGGCAACACCGTTGCCGGCGTCGTTTTCTGTAGCGAGAGTGATAGCCTCGCGCGGTCCGTTCCAGTCGAACGAAGTATTCATGAGCGCTTCGGGGTAGTCGCCGTTAGGATAGAAGTCGGTCCACTGGCGCTGGCCCTGGAAACCGCCTGCGATAGCGTTGTGTCCGATAGCCTCTTCCTTGAAACCAATCTCCTCAAGGCGCGGGTTGCCGTGCATGAGGTCCTTCATGATGATCATCATCTTGACGATGAATTCCCAGTCGGCATCCTTCTCCTCGCGTGTCTTGGCCTTGCCCTGGCGGTTGGCAATGTCCTCGCCCTCGTTGCACATACAATGCTCGCGGGTCCACGCCATAGCCTTCTTGTACTCCTCGGGGTCGTAGATGCCCTCGGTCATGCGGCGGATGATTTCGGTGAGGTCAACGCTTTCGTTGCGCATACCGAGATATTCCTGGAAGAAGTCGGGATTGACGATACTTCCGGCGATGCCCATACAAGCCGAACCCATTGACAGATACGACTTTCCGCGCATTGTAGCCACGGCCTGGGCGGCACGTGCAAAGCGCAGAATCTTCTCAGCAACGTCGGCAGGGATAGAGTCGTCCTCGAGATCCTGAACGTCGTGTCCGTAGATGCCGAAAGCCGGCAGGCCCTTCTGGGCGTGTGCTGCGAGCACGGCAGCAAGGTATACAGCACCCGGGCGCTCGGTTCCGTTGAATCCCCAAACAGCCTTCGGCCAATGCGGGTTCATGTCCATAGTTTCGGCGCCATAGCACCAGCAAGAAGTAACGGTGATAGTAGAACCGACGCCCTCGCGCTCGAACTTCTCGGCACAGGCAGCACTCTCGCCGACGCGGCCGATAGTGGTGTCGGCGATAACGCACTCAACGGGCGAACCGTCGCCGTTGCGCAGGTTCTCACTAATAAGTTTAGCTACTGATTTTGCGAGGTTCATAGTCTTCTCTTCGAGACTCTCGCGCACTCCGCCCTGACGTCCGTCGATAGTGGGGCGAATTCCAATCTTTGGATATTTGCTCATAGCTTTAGGATTTTGATTAGTATGATTTAAGTTATATGTTAGTTCCTTATTTGTTCTTCGATTAGTTGTCTGAATGCAAAGTTAGCAATAAAAAAGCTGAAAAGTTGTCTTTTGCCGTTATTTTTACATTATTATTGTTCCTTTGCTTATATTCCAATCCTTTGTATTACTGCAATTCTTCCTGAAGGTACATTTCCAGAAACTTGTCGCAAAGTCGGTAAGCTCCGTCGTCCTGGCTGATGAAGTCGCGGTCGAGCAGAACCTTTACAGCCCCCTGCACGGTGCTCGCCCCGAGACCGTATTTGCGCAGAAACGCCTGCGACATAATCGAAGTAGGCCCGTTCTCGGCAGCAATAGCCGTCAGCACCTGCTTCTGTTTGGACGTAAGCTGATAGACCAGAGCCTGATAGGCAAAGCGATGCTGCGCCAGAATGCCTGCGATGGCAGCCTTGGCGTCGTCTGTAGTCAGTATGCTGTCGGTCGAAATGGCTGTGTAGAGCATGTTCAGAATGTACTGGATGTACCAGGTCACTCCGTCGAAACGGCCGTAAATGTAGCTGAAAGCCTCGTCGCTTATGGTCTTTCCGTTTCTTGCGAGATGGCGGTTGGCAAAATCGCGGTAGACGGTTCTGTCAA
Source organism: Leyella stercorea (assembly GCF_021531655.1). The sequence continues at coordinate 3,272 of NZ_JADYUF010000085.1, forward strand.
TCGGTTCCAGCCCCATGATGCTCGAACTGTGATAGAACGGGCGCGACTGCGACGTGAACATAAGCGCCATCATGTGGCGCTTCGAGCCCGAGAACACGAACGAAGCGTTGTGGCAGTTCTGTATACGCTTGCGAAGAGTGGCCTCGACGGTCTTTTCGGGATAGCTGGCAATGGTCTGGAACTCGTCTATAGCCACAATGCACGGCTTGTCGGCATGCTCGAGATATGCGAAAATCTCGTCGAGCGTAGTGTCTGGAGCCTGAATGTCGCCGATGCCGACGCTCCATTCCGGATTGCCGTTTATGTCGAACGAAATAGTCGATTTGAGCGACTGGAGCATGTTGACAAAGAATTCCCACGCCTTCCTTCCCTTCGGTTTCAGAGCCGTCAGAATGCCCTTGCCCAGAGCGTAGACAAATTCGTTGAGGTCCTTCGTGTCGTAAATGTCAACAAAGATGCAATGGTACTGCTCGCGTATCGCCTTCTGATAGAAGCAGTTATGTATCAGTCCCGACTTGCCCAGGCGACGCTGGGCTATCAACGCGACGTTGCATCGGTTGGTGAGATGGCGAGTCAGCAAGGCAGTCTCGTCAATACGGTCGCAGAAATATTCCGGCGACAGATAGCCTTCTATGACAAATGGATTGGTCTGTACCATAAGCTTTTATGATATTATGAATTTTACGTAACGAAGAATCAATAATGCAAAGGTAGCGCTTTTGTTCGGATGCAGCAACATCCGTAACGCTAAAATCCCTTAACATTCAACATTCAACACTCAGAAAAGGACTCATTTTGCACTTCAAAACGAGCCCTTTTGCACTCCAAAACGAGTCCTTTTGCAGAGTAAAACGAGTCCTTTTGAAAGGCAAAACGAGTCCTTTTGACTTGCCCGTCCAAAACAAGCCCATCCCGAACGCATCCCGAACACATCCCGAAGGAAAGCGATTTCCTCCCAAGAGAAAAATGTTTCCTCCCGAGAGAAAAATTGTTCCCATCCGAGAGAACAAAAACTCTCTTCCTCGTCCTATACCTTATTATATACGAAAGAGTCAAAAATGTAGCACATTTGAAAAAAGACGCTTAAAAATTTGGCGGAATGAAATAAAATACGTACATTCGTTGACGAAACCTAAATGAGGTGTTACGATATGGAGATAAGCGAATTCTTGGACTATATGCGCTACGAACGCAGGCGCTCGGAGCAGACATTGCAGGGCTATCGGCTCGACCTCGAAGCCTATGTCGCCTATCTTGACACACTCGAAGGACATGTGACAATAGACACAGCCGACACCGAAGACATACGCGGATGGATAGAGGCAATGATGGACCGGGGCAACTCGCCCACATCAATATGCCGCCGACTGAGCGCCGTAAGGTCGATGTACCGATACGCACTCGCCCGTGGACTCGTCAGCCACGACCCGGCACACATAGTGCGGGGGCCCAAGAAGTCGCGCTACCTGCCGCAATTCGTGCGCGAAGACGACATGGACAGGCTGCTCGACTCGGCAGAGTGGGGGAGCGATTATATAAGTACACGTGCGCGTACCATATTAATACTGCTTTACGAAACCGGCATGCGAGCCTCCGAACTCACCTCGCTCGACGACAGCTCAGTCGACTTCGCCCAAGGCGAAATACGAGTAACGGGCAAAGGCAACAAGCAGCGCGCCATCCCCTTCGGCGACGAACTCCGCACCCAACTGCACGAATACATACGCCAGCGCGACGCAATGTGGCAGCAACGCATCGACACGGCACTCATACTCAACGACCGCGGCAGCCGCATGACATACGTCCAGCTGCGCAAGGAAGTGATGACGCGCCTCTCGGCAATAGGCAATCTCGCCAAACGGTCGCCCCACGTGCTGCGCCACAGCTTCGCCACCGCCATGCTCAACAACGGCGCCGACCTCGAAAGCGTGCAGAAGCTGCTCGGACATAGCGAACTCT
>NZ_JADYUF010000086.1 GCF_021531655.1 Leyella stercorea
ATTAGCCTTTCATACCACTCCCCTCCCTACTGGGGAGGGGCCGGGGGTAGGGCTTTAGTTTTTTTATTAGCCTTTCATACCACTCCCCTCCCTACTGGGGAGGGGCCGGGAGTAGGGCTTTAGTTTTTTTGATTAGTCGTTCACACCACTCCCCTCCCTACTGGGGAGGGGCCGGGGGTAGGGCTTCATGGGTTTGGTTTTGTGCTTTTGACGAACCTTTTCATTTCCTCCACCGGATTCTCTGCATCCAGCACAGCGCCACTCACGGCTATGCCCGTCACCCCCGTCTGCATTATGGCAGGAATGTCTTCCGCCTTGATACCGCCAATCGCCACAATCGGCAGATTGATATTGGCATCGTGCATTTGCTTTACTATGCGCTGATAGCCTTCAAGTCCGAGAATAGGCGAGAGGTTTTTCTTTGTCGTAGTAAATCGGAAGGGGCCGCATCCTATGTAGTCGGCACCCTGACGGGCCAGTCGCTGTATGTCGTCGAACGTGTTGGCGGTGCCACCTATTATATAATGTGTACCGAGCACGCGTCGCGCTTCGTCTACAGGCATATCGTTCTTGCCAAGATGCACGCCGTCGGCACCGGTCTCAATGACCAGGTTCACACGGTCGTCGAGAATGAACTTGGCATTGTATTCGGTGCACAGCTTGCGTATTTCGTGAGCAATAGGTCGCACCTCGTCGTCGGTTGCACCCTTCATGCGTAGTTGAATCCATCGGCAACAGCCTTCCAGAGCCATGCGTGCGCCGTCGGTATAACCGTAGCGTGAGTTGGTATGAGTTATGAATTGTATCATCAGTATTGTTTATTTAGTGTAGTATGGGTGCGGATTGAAGAAGTGGTTTACGGGCCCGTGTCCACGTCCTATCTCCACATCCTTGCCAGCCTCAAGAGCCTTATATAAATATGTCTTGGCCAATCTTATTGCGTCAGCCATCGTGTATCCCAAAGCCAGATGGGCAGTAATGGCAGACGACAGAGTGCATCCCGTTCCGTGAGTGTTGCGTGTCTCTACGGTCTGTGCCTCGTATGTCTCCACCCGCTGTCCGTCGGCATACAGAATGTCGGTCTTGGTGTTGCCGTCGAGATGTCCGCCCTTTACCAGAACGGCGCATCCAGCTTCGCGGCATATCTTGCCAGCAGCACGATCCATGTCGTCAACAGTCTCAATCTTTATGCCCGACAGGATTTCGGCTTCGGGTACGTTGGGCGTCAGGAGCGAAGCCAAAGGCATCAGTTCGGTGCGAAACACCTGCAGAGCATCCTCCTGCATCAGTCGGCATCCGCTTGTCGAAACCATAACGGGGTCGATGATAACCGCCACGCCTTTGTATTTGCCCAATGTCTCGGCAATGGCGTGAATGGTATCGGCATCGTTCACCATTCCTATTTTTACAGCCCTCGGATGTATATCGTCCATTACGGCACTAATCTGTCCGCCCACTATTTCGGGTCGGATTGCTTCAATGCCGTACACTCCCTGGGTGTTCTGCACGGTCACGGCTGTGATGGCTGAGGCTGCATACACTCCCAAAGCCGACATTGTCTTGATGTCGGCTTGTATGCCGGCACCTCCTACGCTGTCGCTTCCGGCTATAGTAAGGGCACATCTGTATTGCATAATTGTCGTTTCATATGTGTGGGGCTGTTGCAAGGGTTTGCCGCAAATGCGCTCTGCAATTGTATGCAACTGTTGTCAACTTGTTGATTGTACAGGATAGAAATATTTCCTACGGCGGCATTATCCGCTTCAGGTTCTACGGGTATAATCTCAGCAGCACAATCCATGCTGCACCCCTAATTTCTTGTTTGGTTCGTACGCAAAATTATACAAAAAAGGTGAAACGGCAAAGGATTTTATACGAAAAAACTGGCTCTTCCAAAATTAGTGGTGATGCAACGGTTTTAGAAGGTATTAATCGTAGGAGGGTATGGCGTCCTCGCCATGCCCTGAGCAAGCAAATGAAACAATCAAAAAGAATCTTTGATAAAACTTGATTTATTATAGTAAACACTCGTCCATTTGCTTCGCAGGCTAAGGCGAGGACGCCATAGCCTCCTACCCGAAGCTCCGCTCCTGCACAATATTTGCATTTTTATCGCTCAATACTGCCAGTTGAGCGCACAAAGAAATCTTTGGCCCGAAATTTTCGAGTTTTGAGCGTGCAGCAGTTATTGTGCTTGTATACAGTGTGTTATGCTGTTTGTGGGTGTTGTTGTGCAAAATCGCAAAGCTCAAAAAGACTCCTTTTTCTTTAAAATGTACTCCTTTTGCCTGTCATTAAGGCTCCTTTTGCAATGCAATAGGACTTCATTTGCATTCTGATTGTAGTCCTTTTGCTATGCAGAAGTGGTACTTTAGTAATGCAGAATAGCCTTGACAGCCGGGTAGGGGTGTTCCGATGCTGCAAAATATGATAAAAGACGCTTCCGAAATCTCTAGAATAAGATTTCATTTTGTAATAAAATTTTACTGCTTGTGCGATATTTGCATCTTTCTATGTACCTTTGTGCGTACATTATTTTAAAACTAACTTATTACTAAAATTTCTTACTACAAAACAATGATCAATATGTTCAATAGAGCGCTGCTCATCGCATGTCTTATGATACCTATGGCGGCAATGGCACAGGTCTGCCTTGTCAGCAAGGGCAAACAGCAGGGACGCATAGTGCTTGTAGAGGATAACGACGTCAACCGCAAGGCTGCCACGCTTCTGCAGCGCTTTGTTCGCGAGACGTCAGGGGGCGAACTTAAAATCATAGCCACAACCAAACGTGCCAAGAACGATGTGGTGATAGGCGAAAAGACCATGGAGGCTACTGACGACGGATACGTAATCGACTGCTCGAACGGCACACTCGCCATTAAGTCGGCAGGCGGAAAGGGTGCCATATACGGCGTGGCTACGCTTCTTGAAAAGTTTGTTGGCGTAGACTATCTGGCGAAGGACTTCTATACGCTTACTCCTTCTGCCGACATACGCATTCCTAAGATGCACGTGGCAGAAAGTCCTGCATTCCGCTTCCGACAGACTTTCAGCTATTCAAACAACGACAACACTTACCGCGACTGGATGAGATTACATGATCACAGTGAGGTGTTTGCCAACGATATGTGGGTGCATACGTTCGACCGACTGCTGCCATCGTCGGTGTATGGTAAGGCGCATCCCGAATACTATTCGTTCATCAGCGGCGAACGACGCCCCGGCAATCATAGCCAGTGGTGTCTCTCCAATCCTGAGATTTTCGAGATTGTAGCCAATCGCATCGACTCTATCTTCAAAGCCAATCCCGGACGCAACACTATATCCGTAAGTCAGAACGACGGCAACGACACTTATTGCCAATGTCCCGAATGCAAGAAGGTGAACGAGTATGAGGGGTCGCCCGCTGGATGCTACATCAGGTTTCTCAATCGATTGGCTGAGCGGTTTCCCGACAAGCAGATCTCAACGCTTGCCTATCTGTTCACCATGCACCCGCCAAAGCATGTCAAGCCGCTGCCTAACGTCAACATCATGCTTTGCGACATCGACTGCAAGCGCGAGGTGCCACTTACCGACAACGAGTCGGGACGCGATTTCGTGAAGGCAATGGAAGGTTGGGCGAAGATATCCAACAATATTTTCGTGTGGGACTATGGCATCAATTTCGACAATGTGGTGGCACCGTTCCCCAACTTCCATATCCTGAAGAAGAACATACAGCTCTTCAAGCGCAATCATGCCACAATGCTCTTCGAACAGGTGAACGGTTCGCTTGGCACCGACTTCTCCGAAATGAGAGCATATATAATAGGTAAGCTGATGTGGAATCCCGAATTGGATGCCGACTCGTTGATGAAGACATTCATGAAGGGATATTATGGTCCGGCTGCCACATATTTATATAGGTATCAGCAGATGCTTACCGGTGCGCTGCTGTCGTCGGGCATTCCGCTGTGGATATACGATTCGCCGATAACTCATAAGAAAGGTATGCTCAATGCCAACCTCCGCAAGGCATACAACGAACTCTTCGATGAGGCTGAGAAGGCGGTGGCTGCCGACTCGGCAAGGCTGGCGCATGTTCGCATAGCACGACTGCCGCTGCGATATAGCGAACTGGAGATTGCACGCACGGAGAATGGTGGCGACAAGGCGTATACTGAGAAGGCGCTCGATACGTTCCAGAATACTTGTGCCATGTACGGAGTGACGACACTCAACGAACGTAATAATAATGTGGAAGACTATTGCCGACTCTATCGTCAGCGTTTCCTTCCTACTGATACTAAGAACAAGGCGGCTGGTGCAAATGTGATTTGGAACCTGCCGCCAGACGAAAAATACCTGCCTATTGCCGACAAGGCTCTCACCGACGGACTCTATGGAGGCACCACTTTTGTTGAGAGTTGGGTGGGATGGAAAGGCAAAGATGCCGACTTTACGCTGGATATGGGAGAGGTGAAGACTGTTCAAAAGGTCAGCACCGACTTCCTGCATCAGCTCGGAGCGTGGATTCTGATGCCAAAGAGCGTGACTTATTACGCCAGCGAGGACGGTAAGGCATACACTTTGATAGGCAATCATGAGTTTACTGAAGACCGCGACATCAGCGTGAAGTTCGTTCCTGCTACCGTAAGTCTTGACAAACCTATCAAGGCAAGATACATTCGCGTGGCGGTAAAGACCATCGGTCTATGCCCCACATGGCATTATGGTGTTGGATATCCAGCCTGGTTCTTTATTGACGAAGTTGTGGTTGAATAAAGAAAATCAAGGTAAAAGCGCTTGAAAACGTGCTTTTTCCTTGATTTTGGTCAATTCCAAACCGAAAATGCAAGTTTTCTTGAAACTTTTTCGTCGAAACTCTTGCACGGTAAGACTTTTTGTTATACCTTTGCATCCGCTTTCGAGAACGAAACCTCAAGCAAAACGAGATTAAGTAGTGTTCGGGAAACGAAAAGAAAGAGTTCTTTGAAAAGATTTACATAAACAGACAAGTAGTACAAGAAGCAAGTCTTACATTATTT
>NZ_JADYUF010000087.1 GCF_021531655.1 Leyella stercorea
CTACGGGGGAGGGGCCGGGGGCGGGGCCTTTACTTAATATTATCCACCAATCTGAACAATCTGCTCCATCGTATACCCGAGAATCCGCCGTGATCGGGGTCGTGGCTCCACCAGATGAAAATCGGTTTGCCCACGATATGGTCTTCGGGCACGAAGCCCCAGTAGCGTGAGTCGAGCGAGTTGTGGCGGTTGTCGCCCATCATCCAGTAGTAGTCCATACGGAAGGTGTACGACTTAGCCTCCTTGCCGTTGATGTATATCTTGCCGTTCTTTACCACGAGGTCGTTGCCTTCATACACGCGTATCGGGCGCTCGTATATGGCTATGTTGTCCATTGTGAGCTTAAGGGTAGCACCCTTCTTCGGAATCCAAACGGGACCGTAGTTGTCGCGTGTCCATCCGGTGTTGCCGTTGAGCGGATAGATGTCCCACTGTGTGGGGTCATTGACAAACGTGACGCTCTTCACAACGTCCTTGCGGGCCTTCAGAGCCTTTACAGAGGCGTTGGTAAGGGGCAGATAGCCTGCCGAGTTAAGGCTGGCAATGTCCTCCATCGAGATGCCGAGCTGGTCGATAAGTTCAAGGGGCATCTGCGCCTTCAGCTTCACGTAGTAAGAGTACTGCACGTTGTCGGGCTCCTTGTTGGCCTTGCCGTCGGTGTAGATGATGTGGTTCTTTATCTGCAAAGTCTGTCCGGGCAGACCCACGCATCGCTTCACGTAGTTCTCGCGGCGGTCGACGGGTCGGCTCGTCACGGTGCCGTAGGTAGACGGATTGGCGTCGATGATGCGGCGCCCGTCGGCATACAGCCGTGCGAAGAAGTCGCGCTGCTGCTGGCGTGGCATCTGCGAGAGGTTGGGCAGATAGCCTCCGTGCTGCTCGGCATAGGCACCCTCGCCCAGTCCGTAGGCAAGACGATAGAAGTCCTGGGCCTGATATTGGTCGGCTGTGCAGAGCGAATCGCCTGCGGGATAGTTGAATACTACGATGTCGTTCTGCTGAACTGTGCCCAGTCCCTTGGCACGCTCATAGCCCCACTGTGGCCAGCTGATGTACGACTGGCATTCGAATACGGGCAGCGTGTGCTGTGTCAGAGGCATGGTGAGGGGAGTCTGCGGCTTGCGCGGACCGTAGCTCACCTTCGACACGAACAGATAGTCGCCCGTCAGTAGCGACTTCTCAAGCGACGACGAGGGAATGACGTAGTTCTGGAAGAAGAACAGATTGATGAAATATACGGCTACGAGGGCGAACACCAAGGCGTCTACCCACGACATGATGAAGCGCGTGGCGTCGTTGTCCGACTCGCGCCACCACTGCCAGCGTATCTTCTTTGTGATGTATACGTCGAATATGAACGGCAGGACGAGCAGTCCCCACCAGCTCTTCACCCAATAGAGGAAGAGCAGATACAGTATCGTCACTACTGTGAACTTGGCCCATTGCACACGCGGATTGGGGGCCTTCTTTTCTTTGTTGGTCATTGCTGTTTTTTGTTAGAGCATGTATAGCTATATTGACAGAGCCTCACCCGTGTTATGCTTTTGCCCTTTCAGGGCGCATTGTGATGAATGCTCCGTACCCAGGGTGCTACCCTGGGCTATGTGCTTGCTGGGCTTTCAGCCCGCTAAAATTGAATTTGTCTTAGACATCAACTTGATTGTCTTCGACTATAACTGTGTCTGTCTTAGAACTTGAACAGATCCTTTGTGGTGAGCAGGCCCTCGTGGTCTTTGGTATACTCGGCTGCGAGAACCGCTCCGAGCGCAAATCCCTTGCGCGAGTGGGCATCGTGGGTGATGGTGATGCAATCGGCGTCGCTGTCGTATATTACGCTGTGTATGCCGGGCACTTCGTCGCGGCGTATGCTTTCAATCGCCAGCTCGCTTGGGGCGCAATTGTTGGTGCCCTCTACGGTGCCGTCGGCGAGGTGCTGCTCGCCCTTCACCCATGCGTTCTTGCGGTCGAGGTCGGCTACTATTTCCTCTGCCAGAGTGATGGCTGTGCCGCTCGGTGCGTCGAGCTTATGGATATGGTGAGTCTCCTCCATACGTACGTCATACTGGGGGAACTGGTTCATTATCTTGGCGAGATAGCGGTTGACGGCAGAGAATATGGCTACGCCGATAGAGAAGTTGCTTGCCCAGAACAGCGTCTTGCCCTCTTCGGTGCACATACGGCGCACGTCTGCCTCGTGGTCGTTCATCCATCCGGTAGAACCGCTCACCACCTTGACGCCAGCCTTCCACGCACGCAGATAGTTGCCGTAAGCAGCCGAGGGCGCTGTGAACTCTATTGCCACGTCAGCCGAAGCGAACTCGGGTGAGTCGAAGTCCTGCTGGTTGTCTAAATCGATGATGCTTACGATGTTATGTCCACGCTCCTTGCATATCTGCTCTATCATACGGCCCATCTTGCCGTAACCTATTAGTGCTATGTTCATTGTTTGTGATGTTTATATTGTTACTATATCGTTGTTATATCCTGTTTGATGCCTATAAGGCAATAATTGTTGCAAAGTTAAGCAAAAAGGTTGGTTAACATCAATATGTGGTGAAATTTTAGGTTTTTATAAATGTTGGAGGGATGAAAGGAAGGTAAGCGTATCCGCGATGCAGCCTTGTCCATATTTTTTTATCTCTTTACCTTTGCTGCGTGAATAAAAAATCTAATTCCCGAAGAAACTCACTTTTCTTCGGGTCGCATACTGGTGCCAAACGGGCAGCCATGTTCTATTCGCTGGCATGCACCTGCAGACTGCAAGGTATCAACTTCTTTGAATATATATCCGATGTCATCAACAAAGCTGCAGCACTGCCACCAAGAACACCATTAAGTAAGTACCGGGAATTGCTGCCGGACAAATGGGAACAAAAAAATATCGCTCAAGGATAAAAACTTGAGCGATATTTTTTTTGACGTGTATATACTAGCATCGCGGATACGTTGTCTCACAAGGATGCTTACCACCCATTATCGAACAGCAACTTTCTTCACGCTACCATCGCTATACTTCACGATATTCAATCCCTTGGTTGGAGCAGACAATCGCTGACCATTTACTGAATAGCGAACTACCTCCTCAACATCGGTAGAGGTTGTAGTCTTGTCGATGCCTGTTGCTTCGAATTCAACTATGTTCTCAAAGTAGTCGCCAAAGTCAGAGGCACAGTAATCATAACGAGTTCCCATTGGTACATAAAGTGTGCATTTCTTGGCATCAACTCCTTTGAATGCATTACTATCTATTTTGGGTACTTTCTCTGCATATACATAAATAGAAGTTAATCCGCTACAGCCTTGGAATGCTTCATCGCCTATTGAGGTAATACCAGCAGGAAGGGTTAAACTCGTTAATCCGCTACAGCCACAGAATGCTAAAGAGCCTATTGAGGTAATACCAGCAGGAAGGGTTAAACTCGTTAATCCGCTACAACTACTGAATACGCCAGTCGCTATTGAGGTAATACCAGCAGGAAGGGTTAAACTCGTTAATCCGCTACAGCCACAGAATGCGTAAGAGCCTATCTCGGTAATACCAGCAGGAAGGGTTAAACTCGTTAATCCGCTACAGCCTTGGAAAACACAATTACCTAAAGTAGTTACGTTAGATGGTATTTCGATACTTGTGATCTCTTTATCATTTATATAATATTTAATACCACAATTTACAGCTATATAAGGATGACCTTATGTTAAATATGTGTCTAAATTATCATTTATGCAAAATCTAACCTCTTTTAATCCGCTACAGCCCCAGAATACGCCATAGCTTATCTCGGTAATACCAGCAGGAAGGGTTAAACTCGTTAATCCGCTACAGCCACGGAATGCGTAAGAGCCTATCTCGGTAATACCAGCAGGAAGGGTTAAACTCGTTAATACGCTACAGCCAAGGAATGCGCGAGAGCCTATTAACCTGAGTTCGGGATAAGAAAGTCTTTGTAAAAGTTGGTAATCTCAATAATTTTTAGTACTTTTATGATTGTGAATCAATTAATTATCTCAAGTTTCGGATTTAGAATTCAAGCCGTTTGAGCATACTCTCTAAGTGCAGCCAATCTCTTGTCATTCTC
>NZ_JADYUF010000088.1 GCF_021531655.1 Leyella stercorea
TCCGTTTTGCCTCAGATGTACCTCCGATACTTCTTCGATCCATCTTCGATTGTTCTTCGATTCCCGAACGAAGGATGAACGAAGGATGAACGAAGGATGAACGAAGGATGAACGAAGGATGAACGAGAACCGATCGAAGAACGAACGAGAACCGATCGAGAACCGAACGAAGAGCGATCGAGAAGCAATCGAGAACCGATCGAAGAATCAAGCGTAGCATAACGCTTCATTACAGACTTGTTTGTTGGATTACGGTTTCTTTTCATTGTCTTGAATTTTTAGGAGTTAATAAAAGTTGATTTTGGGACGTTTCTTTTCGATGACGGCCTCTATAATACACTGTAAAACCATTCGGCATATAAAGATTTTGCTGCCGAATGCCGAACAAAGTCAGGCGTGTTGTTTGAATGCCATTTCGTTGCAACCACATGAGAATAAGACAGAATCTGACGCAGAAAAAGTTTTAAAATTAAATTTCTAAAGCCGAAAGTTATACCGAATATGAAAATATGCCGAACATTAGGAATGGAGCATAGGCGCACTTTGGCGCAATCCATCCCAGTCAATGCAATTAGCAGCAGTGATATAGCCAAGTCGCTAACATTTTCTTCCGAGCCGCAGAAAGCAGTGAAAGCATTGGGACGTATGCTGCAAGTGAATCTGCCCCTCAAAGATGTATCCCGTGCTATGGCTGGCGTGTATATCGATTTGCAGAAGAAGGGTCACGATCCTGTAATGGCTACCTACATACGCGATTTGTATGGTATAGGAGAAGCCGAAAGATATTTCTATCAAGCCAAAAATACTATTTTGGTGGTTGATGCCAACGGTAGACCCATAAAAGTGGCATCGGCAGATACAGAACGCTATCGTTTGAGACAAATGCCTAAAAAACGTCACAAGGTATTTCGCAAAGATTCCTCCAGTGGCAAAAGAGACAAAAGCAATGCCGCTGGCAGACGTATAATATTGGGAGGTGGCTATAGATATCATGCTCATCTTGGCGACCCGCTTGATTTGGTTAGCAGTGCAGCAGAACCGGCATCTGTCGCTTCAGAACTTCAAGTTGCAAAAGAAAAGGCCCAAGCTATTATTGATGCGGCACATGAAACAATAGATTCAAGAATCAATTTCGACACGATTGTGAAGTATTGTCTTGAAGAAGCCGCCAACTACGAAGAGATAAAGCCCGTATACGACATGCTGCTTGAACTACTCTATGGAGTGACAGATCCGAAATGGATAGAAGCCAAGGAACGCATCCGCAAACATATGAAGGATTTGGAAAGCAGAAGAGTTGTCTCGGAAACGGGCAATACCATGCGCAAACAGCGGCAAATCACAGGCACGAAGTCAAAAGTGACGGATGCCGTATTCGTCTATACCTATCAAGACAATAATGCATGGAAGCGTTTGGACTATCTGCGCCAACTACTGACTGAGAAAGGATGGCTGGACGAAAACACTACCCCTGAAGATTTTTGTGCAATTTTTGGTGGAATTTCATCTTCCGTTAAAGTGAAGTGGACAGGTGCACAAAGCCAGCTATATTACTTCATAAAGACCCTCTTGAGTCGTGGACTTATCAGATGTCCAGAAGGTCAAAAGGTACATTGGATTATCGTCTCCAATCATTTTGTTGACTGCAACAGTCGCACTTTTAAGGATTGGAACAAACAAAAGGATCCAAAACGCAGCAAGAGTGAAATCGAAAAAATGGTGGACATCCTTGACCCAAGACTAAAAGACATACTCCGAAGGTGAATCGTGTTCCCTCAAACTTAGACATGAATTAAAGCCTTTGGCAACTCAACATTGTACAATTCACAATCGCAGGCATAGCTGAGAATAACTCAACACTCAACATTCAACACTCAACATTCATCATTGGCATCACCCAGGCAAAGCGTATTATAGCCGAACTGTCGTTTCAGATCAAGGAGTCAACATCCAATCTTGAGCAAGACATCAAGCAGCTCGACCAGCTCAAAGCCCATCTTCATAGTCTTCGTCGCAAGTATCGTAGCACCCGTAAGACGCTCGACCAAATGCTCGACAATGTACGCAGCACAGCCGAGGAAGAAATAGAAGACCTTATATATAATAAGGGAATGGCAAATGGCGAACTCTTGCAGTTGTACGACATGATGGAGCGAGCCGACTATTACGAGCAACTTATAGAGCGTAAGGAGCAGCTCGAATCCGACCTTTCGCGTGAGGAGTGTTTGATACACGCCAAGACAGCAGGTCAAGAGAGTCGCCGCGCCCAAGTGCTGTCGAAGATGCAGGAGCACGGAGTCTATTTCTTGCAACACGACAAGGAGCGTCAGCGCGATTTCGTCAATTCACACCCCTCCGACTTCCACGTCGACTTTGCCAACAACCTCGTCTATCTTTCCGACAAATACTCCAAGTATAGTGCCTCCTCGGCATTCTTCTTGAAGATAGTGGCTCGCTTCTCCCTCTTCTTCGCCTCTCTCGACATCCCATGGATGCGCTATCCTCACTTCATCTTTGCCGACAACATGGAGGACAAGGGAATAGAGAAGGAGCGTGCCCAGCAGTTCCAGTACATCCTAATCGAACGCCTGAAGTCATACCCCACAGACTCCTATCAGCTCATCTACACCACCTCCTACATCACCCCCGAACTCGACCAGAGCGACTATGTAGTAGGCGACCATTACACCATGCGCAACAAGAGTCTGAAGAACGTATAAACATACCCCTGAGAATGATAACGTCTTCATCCGCCAACGATAACGACTTCATCGCCCAATGATAACGTATTCATTTTTTCATGATATCAAGCCTTGTCCCAGCGGGCCAACTGTGAATCATCACCAATTAGTTCGTGATACAATTCACAATTGACCAACTCACAATCGCAGGTGTAGCTGCGAATAACTCAACACTCAACTTTCAACACTCAAAATTCATCATTGGCATTGTCGAGCGAAGAATTTTCGTGCCAACGAGAGCAGAGCCAAACTTGTTTAAGCTATGCCGAGTGCAGCCGAAAATCACATGTGTGTAAAATGTATGAAACTTTTTCGATAAGTCATGAGCAAAGCAAGCTTGCTTGAACTTTGCCATGGCGAGAGAAAGTATATAATACTTAATAAACAAGTGAAATTTTTAACATCTCAATGAGGGTGTGCAAAGGTCTAAGCAGCACGCCCCGATGGGGCAGAAGCACATAGCCCAGGGCCGCTCGGCTCTGCCGCTTGCCTAAGCAAGAACGCCCTGAGGTAAAAAGCCACCAAAAACAATGCGCCCTGCAAGGGCAAAAGCGTTAATTATCAATGCTTTTGCCCTTACTGGGCGTTTTGCTATTTTCAATCCGTACACCCAAGGCGCTGCCTTGGGCTATGTGCTTTTTGGACTTTCAGCCCGTAGAATTGAGTTTTGACACACCCTCAAAGGGCTATGCCCTAAATTGAGTACTAACATCATATAAAAAAACAACTTACAATCTATGAAGAATATAATTGCTGTTATTTGGGATTTTGACAAAACCATTGTTGATGGATATATGCAAGATCCTATATTTGAGGAATACCATGTTGATGCCTCGGAATTCTGGAAAGAAGTCAATGCTCTTCCTGAGAAATATATGAAAGAGTAAAGTGTCAAGGTGCTTTGGCGTTGTATTTGTATTCTGCAATTTTGCCTTTTCATGCTCTTTTATTCTTTCTGCAAACTCTTGAATTTTATTGCATATCCACATGTTGGCAGTAGTGTTATCTCTATAATCTGCCTCTGCAAACATATCAATACGGTCATCTTGACGAAGTTTTTCTACTTGCTTAAATGCAGACATATTGCCATGAGTATAAGCTATTTCGCTTATATATGGATTGTTCTCATTATCACGATTCTCAATAAGTTCACATCCCCATATCCCTGAGACATAATCCTTGAGAGCCGAACCTTTGATGACTTGAGCAAAACCAGTACTTACTATATAGTGTTCTACTTTAGGGATGTTCTATAAATTAACATATTGATAATTAGTTATTTAATTTAATAATTCAATAAATAGTCGTATTTTT
>NZ_JADYUF010000089.1 GCF_021531655.1 Leyella stercorea
AGAATTGTCAAAGATGTGTATAAAGGGTAGGGCGTTGCCCTGGGCTATGTGCTTCTGCCCCTTCGGGGCGTGCAGCTTAGACTTTTGACTCCCCCCTGATACAAAGAAAGCGCCTTGCAGATGCATTTGCATTTGCAAGGCACTCAACGACAATCAAAAATTATAATTTGAACTTTCGCAAGTTCAGAAGTTATAGAATTTAGAATTCATATTCTCCATTCTCATCTTCTTCCTGGACACTGAATCCATTGTTTTCGTCACCGTCGGGAGTCCAGCCTCGGTCACTTCCAATGCTTCCAGCCATTATCTGTAAAGGCTCCATTTCAATAACG
This sequence comes from Leyella stercorea, assembly GCF_021531655.1. Next base: position 333 of record NZ_JADYUF010000089.1, read on the forward strand.
CTAACCTTTGGAGTCACATATTGCTTCTTCATATTATTATTTATTTACTACTACTTTTTTGTTGTTAACAATATACACACCCTTCGGCAACTTATCGACATTGTTGGTGTTCATGCGCACACCGCCAAGGTTGTAGATGCCGGTGTTTGTATTCTGCTTGTTCTCCTCAATTACGTGGATGCCGGTTGTACCGCCCATACCGTTGCCATCAAGCGAGAACATCAACATTCTGCCCGTGTGCATATCCTCCTTAAGCCAGCAACGGTAAGCTTTAACATCGTGCGACTTAATGGTATGAATCAAGTCGCCCTTGATGAACATAAAAGAATCCTTTGACACCGTTGTCGGATTGCTGTACGAACCGCTGTAGGTCATGCCTCCGCCATTTACTGTGTGTGTCAGTTCAGATGTCTGGTCATCGTAGTTGATGCCATTGGCTACATATACAGGACCATTGAGAATCTGCGTAACACCGTTGATAGTGTATGAATAGTTGCCGAGCGGCTCCCTTGTAGGATATATTATATAAGGTGTATTCTTCTTCAGCACTACGTCCTCACCGGCTACGTCTACTGTAGAGAACTTTATCCAGTTGTTCTCCAAACGGTCGAACTCTGCCATCTGTACATCATCGCCGAAAGCTTCCTTAACCTGAGCAGCTGTCATATCGACGGGAAGAATGATAGAGTTCCATCCCTTCTTGTCGTTGTCAGCATTCTTGGTGAATGTACGATGCAGCAGCATCGTGGCTCCAGTGTATCTCTTGGTTACGTCAAGAGTCTTGTCCTCATCAAGAACCAGAAGGTTGTCGTCTCCGTTGAGTGTACCGTCATCGTTCATGTCAGTACGCAGAGCGAAGCCCTTAATCTGAAGATTCTCAAGAGCAGAGAGCGCCTTAACAGGTGTGATACGAACCTGATCGAACGACTTGGTAGGATTGAGCACGGCATAGCTGTCGCCCTTACTGCCTATTACATCAGCGCCAAGAACCTTCCAGTTTGTAAGTTCTTCCTGCTTTTCATCATCAAGATAGGTGGTCAACTTAAGACCTTCGCCCAGACTTGCACCCAATCCTAAAGCCAGATTCTGGGTTACCATAACAAGCTGCTGTCCCTTATCAACTACTTTACCCATATTGACAGAGATTGTAGAGCCTCCCAAGTTTACGCCCAAAGGTAGAGTCAGGTATGTATCCAACGACTCGTCAATCAAATTGCTCAACTCATTGTAGCCGTTGCCAATGTTGACAACATGGAACATCTTGGTGTTGGCAAAGTTGATAGAGGCATTGGTGTTATTTGTAGACACCACCTGAGTGCCGTAAACGGGATTGACTGTAGCATTGTCGGCATCTGCATCGGCTACATACGCATAGTAGACATTGAGCTGTGAGAGATCGGCAGAAAGAACGCCTGTGCTATAAAGTACAATCTCATCAAACACACAGCCCGCTGGAACTTCAACGTTCAGACACATTTTACGTGTTTCCTCTTTACCGATAAGTCCGGCTGAGATGGCATCCCAATGGGTTGCTACATTTCCAGTCACTTCCTTGCCTTTATTGTAGAGCTTGATGTTGTAGAGCTTAAGCACATCAGCATCGAGTCCGATAGCCTTAGCTGATACCACAAAACCAACCTTCATCTTTCCATTGAAAGCTCTTGTATTGCCATTCAAACCATCAGCAAAGTTAGAGCCATCAGCAGTCTTGAAACCAACGAGACCTGTGTTGGCTGCCAATGAAACGCCTGGCTCACGATAGGTGAAATCGTTGATAGAAGTAGTAAGTATGGCTGAGCGGTTCACCATTTTATCAAAAATCTGTATCAAACCACCGCCAAACTTATCGCTCAACACGTATTTAGGCTCCTCACTCTCCTTATTGACAAGGATATCCACTCCGTGTTCTTCCGCAACGTATGTGGGAGCATAGTTGAGGGTTGTCTCTTCATAGCAACCATCAGCTGCTGTCGCACGGAAAACATACTTGCCGGGAAGAGACAAATTGCTTACCAAGCCTGATGTGGCAACCACTTCAACATCTGCGGCTCCCTCCGGATAGCTCTTGACGGTCCATGTCACATCAACATCCTTGTTGTGCTGCAACTGGAACTGATTGACACTTCCAGGCACATCGCGACTTGATGTGATATTGATGGGGCAATGATGAGAAACTACATCGGGAGCCATGCACACAAAGGCGTAGTTGACAGAGGTACCACCAACTTGTATTCTTATGCCTTTGAAGAAAATCTTTGCTGCTGAGAAGGCTGCTGGAGCTCTCATAACGACTTCACCGTCCTTGGTATCCTCAATCAGTCCAAGACCCAGGAGTTTATTAGAGATGTCATACTTGCCTATTTCTTTATTCTCTTTGTTGAAAAGTGTGAGTTCAACGCCAGAGCCTACCGAAAGATTGGCGAGATTAAATCCATTAAACTTGAATCCCACTTCTGTTCCCTTAGGGAATGACTCCTCATTATCAGAAGGCTTGGCGTATACAGTAACTGGAGTTGATATTGGAATTAACGCTCCTACTACAGCTGAATAGCCATTGTTAAGATTCTCATCAATCATATCACCACGTGACACCTCACCTAGAATGCCTGTTGTCAGAAAATGGAGTTCAGCAAACATTATAACGAACTGTTCAAGGAATATATCAGCAAGGCTCTATACTACTGTCCGAAGAATTGCGCAATGTATTATTACATGAAGAGTATTAACCTCTTTTACTCAGGCAGGAGTATCAATGAGATTAGCGCTTCATTGAATAAGGCAATGCAAATGTTCGGACCCGAAAACCGCATGTACGGCAGGGCGGCATGCGTTCTGTCGAAGGCTTACGGCAACAATAAACTGTGGGAGCAGCAGAGGCGTTATCTGCTGCTTGCTGCCATTAGCGATGTAATGTCGTCAAACAATGAGCTTAAGGACTCAAACAACGAGCTTAAGGACTCAAACAAAGCGCTTCGGAACTCAAATGATGAGCTTGAAAACACCAACGCAAAGCGTGAGTTGATGGCTAATGCCTTTATCATGCTCTGCTATCAGTATATTGAGCGGTTGGACAGTCAGCGCAAACTGGTTATACGCAAGATCAAGGCAAATCAGCAGAAAGAGTTGCTGAGCATTCTCTCGTCTTCAAAGCGAGGCACTGAGGAGAGCCAGAACTTCTTCTCGCAGTTCGACAAAATCTTTCTCTCGCTCTATCCCTCGTTTGTAAATGAACAGAACTCACTGCTGATACCCGAGGCGCAAATCGAGCTTAGGGAAGACAATGAGCTGACTCCAAAACTGCGTGTAGCAGCCTTGGTAAGACTGGGCGTAACAGAAAGTCCTAAGATTGCCGGCATCCTCTCCTACTCGCTACAAACAATATACAACTATCGCTCTACACTAAAGAACAGCGCCATCGACAAAGAACACTTCGAGGAGAATCTGCAAAAGCTGTGCTCAGTTTATTAAGGGGTTGTTGTAGTGTTGGGATAACTGTTGCGTAATGACAAATTATAAATAAAAGTTCAGTTGATTGAGTGGAGGGCATGTCAAAAGTCAAAGCAGTACGCCCCAAAGGGGCAGAAGCACATAGCCCAGGGCACCCGCCCTACCCTTTATACACATCTTTTGTTCTTTGAAATCATTGGAATTCTGTATATTTGTCAGATGAAAAGT
>NZ_JADYUF010000008.1 GCF_021531655.1 Leyella stercorea
GGTGCGTACGAGACTCGAACTCGTGACCCCATGCGTGACAGGCATGTATTCTAACCAACTGAACTAACGCACCAGTATGATTAAGGCTTACTAAAAAAAACCTTGTTCTGCCGTTTTTTAAGCGAGTGCAAAGGTATGAATATTATTTGAATTAACAAAGTTTTTTGTCATATTTTTTCAAAAAAACTTACTCATAACCACTGCATCCGTATATTTTTCGCCATCGAAGAGCCATTTCGGCAGATTTGCCAACGTTGTAAATCCACATTTGTCGAACAATGCTATAGACGGACGGTTGTCTACCGATATGACTGCATACACCTGATTAAGGTGCAGAATGCGCTGCGCATAATGTAGCATATAGTGCACGGAAGCCTCAGCATAGCCGCATCGGCGGAAGCCTCGCATAACGACAATGCTCAGTTCGGCACGCCTATGACTGGCATTGAAGTCGAAAAGGTCAGCCATTCCCACCGTACGCCCGTCAGCATTCTCCACAATCATGCGCACCTGTCCGTCGCTGTATATGTCGTTTGTGGCGTTGGCTATATAGTCGTGCAGCACATAGCGCGAGTATGGCACGTTGGTATTGCCCACGTTCCATAGTTCGCGGTCGTTCTCGATGTTGTACAGAAAGTCGAGATCTTCAGGCTCCATTGCCCTCAACCTCACCTTTGTAAGATTCTTTTCGCTCATGACAAAACCTCCTCATAAGTGATTACGTTGCCAGTCTTGCTGCTGAATGTGCCCATCGACACACCCTTGCGCCGATTCTCACGGAACAGACGCAGCACCTGTCCGAAGCCGAATGCGTCGGTATCGTACACCACATACACCTTATGGGCATCGGGCAATGCCATGCAGGCATGGCCGTTTGGCCGCTCCAGGCAATCGCTGACAACAAACGTTGCCTCAAGAGCATTGCGCAATGCGATGTCGCGACACTTGGACTCGCTGTCCTTGGTACATATAAATATGTATGCGGCACGGCGCATGCGCTGCGGGTCGACAAATCCGAGAGCACGCCTTATGGCACGCATCTGCATTGAGAAAAGGGCTATAGTGGCCTTAAGCAATATGGCGGCCTTGATTGGCAGCGCCACAAGATGGCTCACACTGCCGTAATGCTTGCGGAAGAAGATGAGCATGGCATTGTAGAACACATGCACATAGCGGAACGACGACTGATGCGAACTCTCGCCTTTGTAATGCAGTATGTGTGCCGGTATATACCAGTTCTCATATCCGGCATCGGCTATACGGCACGACAGGTCGATGTCTTCGCCATACATGAAGAAGTCTTCGTCCAACAGTCCTACCCTATCCAGCGCCGAACGCCTCATCATACAGAAGGCTCCGCTCACCACGTCAATGCGCCCTGCCTCGCTCCACGACATTCCGCCCATATAGTAACGGCCGAAACGGCTACGTGGGAACATGGCGCACAGTCCGCACATCTTGTAGAAGGCTGTCATTGGCGTAGGTCTACCGCGACGCGACTCAGGAGCAAGCGATCCGTCGGCACACTGCATTGCCACACCTGCACTGCCCGCATTGGGATGAGCATCCATAAAATCGAGCACACAGCGTATGGTATCTTCAGCCACAATGGTGTCGGGATTGAGCAGCAGTACATATTCGCCGACGCTCTGACGGATAGCGGCGTTGTTGGCACGCGCAAAGCCGAGGTTATGACTGCTGTCCATAACCTTTACCTGCGGAAAACGAGAGCGTATGAGCTGTACGGTGCCGTCGTGCGAATTGTTGTCGACAACAAACACCTCTGCGTCTATGCCACGCAACGAAAGGAAGAGCGATGCAAGACATTGCTCTACATAAGCGCGCACTTTATAACTGACAATTACTACCGACAGTTTAACCATTCCTATTGTTTTTCAGATTCAGCGCTGTCCTGCTGATGTTCAGCCATCAGGCTGCCGGCATTCATCTCAGCCTCGCAGCGTGCCATCGTAGGCAGCACAAAGCACAGACTGAGCAGCAATATTATGGCCATATATCCGAATGCCACGTTCATGTATATATAATATAATAAGGTGTTTGCCACCATGGGCAAACACAGCATAAGCATACGAACCATGCCCCAGCGCAACAATTCTGCTGTCGAGGTGATACGGGCGGCTATGGTCTTGAATCGGAACAGACGCAGCGCCAGCGGAATGACGCACAGCGTGAGCAGCTCCATAAGCATAGTGAGGACAAACTCATCGCTACCTCCACGTCCCGACAGCACGCCTACGGGCAGCGTATCCGATTCATACAGCACTACAGCTATAAGCGATACAGCCACCGCAATGCCCAATACAAGCATAAGAACGTTGCGAGTATGTCTTATCATTTTCCAGTCATTTTAGTACGGTTAATAATAGCGCGTCCCAGAGTCACCTCGTCGGTATACTCCAGTTCGTCGCCTACAGAAATGCCACGCGCTATCACGCTCAGTTCAACATCGTATGGAGCCAGCTTGCGCGATATGTAGAAGTTGGTGGTGTCGCCCTCCATAGTGGAGCTGAGGGCAAGTATCACCTCGCGCACTCCTCCGTCTGCCACACGCTTCACGAGCGAATCAATCTCGATGTCTGACGGACCGATGCCGTCCATAGGCGAAATGATTCCACCCAGAACATGATACAGTCCGCTATATTGCTGAGTGTTCTCCACCGCCATTACGTCGCGTATGTTCTCGACAACGCATATTGTAGACGCATCGCGACGGGTGTCGGAGCATATCGGGCACACTTCGGTGTCGCTGATGTTGTGGCACAGGCGGCAGTACTTGACGTCCTTGCGCAGTCGCGACACAGCACCGGCAAACTCCTCTACCTCCTCTTCCGAGCGGCGCAGCATATTGAGCACAAGTCGCAAGGCAGTCTTGCGACCTATGCCCGGTAATTTAGAAAATTCTCCCACTGCTTTCTCAAGCAGTTTGGAGGGATATGCATTATCCATCAGAATGAAATATAGATATTGTCTGACCCAAAATCGGGATTATTGCTTGAACAGATAAACGCCCACACCAATCTTGAAGCCGATGGTAGAATAATCCTTATGGTTCTTGAACGACTGGTCGTAATAGATAGCCGGCTCTACCGTAACCGCATCATTGAGGAAAAAGGCATAGCCAACCTCCACGCCTGGCATCACGTCGTTGAACTTCTTGCCTGCATGTACATACTTGCAGTTTACGCCAAGATAGATGCCGTTCTGCTCGATGTAGTAGCGTCCGCCCACACCTACGGTGTACTTGTCGGATATGGCCTTATTGCCTGAGTGCTCATATCCCACCTGACCGAGAAGCAGCATGTCGTCGGCTACAAACAGTCCTGCCTGAACCTGTGTGCCGATCGAGAATTTCTCCGAACCCGTATATTTCATGTTAAGGCCTGTAAGCGATCCCCCTACATATACCTTGCCCTCCTCAAACTGGGCATTTGCAGTAACGGCTGCAAACAGAGCCACAACCATTGCCAATAATTTTTTTCTCATAATCTGATTGTTTTTGATTTGAATAGTTGCAAATTTACATAATATATTTCTAAAACAAGACAATATGCCGTCCGAAACAGAAAAATATAGCTACCTTTGTGGTTCAATTGCAAAAAAGCGAACACAAAATGAGAAAAATCCACCCATATATTTTTTCACTCATCATTGCCATCCTGGCATTGACAGCAAGTAGTGCCACCGGCACGGCACACGCTGCCCGTTGCACAGCCATAACGCCCAAACACGAGGTGCGAGCAGTATGGCTCACCACCATTGGCGGAATAGACTGGCCTCACTCTTACGCCCAGTCGGCCCGCTCTATAGAAAAACAGAAGGACGAATTGCGCCGCATTCTCGACCAGCTACAGTCTGCCGGCATCAACACCATACTGCTACAGACACGTGTACGCGGCACAGTGATATATCCTTCGGCATACGAACCGTGGGACGGATGTCTGTCAGGACATCCTGGCAAGGCTCCCGGCTACGACGCTTTGCAGTTTGCCATCAACGAATGCCACCTCCGTGGCATGGAGCTGCATGCATGGATTGTCACCATGCCTGTAGGCAAATGGGACGCAATGGGATGCAAACTGCTGCGCAAGAAGATGCCGCGCAACATCATACGCATCAAGGCCGACGGCTACATGAATCCCGAGACCCAGCAGACTGCCGACTATCTGGCAAGCATCTGTGCCGAAGTGACACGCGCCTACGACGTAGACGGCATCCACCTCGACTACATACGCTATCCCGAAGAACTGCCCAAGCTGAAGACTTTGGCACGCGACAAGGGCCGCGACAACATTACACGCATCGTACGCACTATATCCCGTCGTGTAAAAAGCATAAAGCCGTGGGTGAAGATGAGCTGCTCGCCCATAGGCAAGTATGACGACACGCAGCGCTACTGGAGCCGTGGATGGAACGCCAACACCAAGGTCTGCCAGGATGCCGAACTTTGGTTGCGCGACGGACTGATGGACGAACTGTTCCCGATGATGTACTTTCGCGACAACGACTTCTTCCCCTTCGCCCTCGACTGGAAAGAGCGAAGCCACGGACGCATCGTTGTGCCGGGACTGGGCATATACTTCATGTCGCCACGCGAGCGCAACTGGGCGTTGAGCGACATAACGCGCGAACTGGAGTTTCTGCGTGCCGAGGGATTGGGACACGCCTATTTCCGCTCCAAATTCTTCACTGACGACACCAAGGGCATATACCAATACGCCCGCAACGAATACTCGCAGTATGCATCGCTCATTCCGCCAATGACATGGCAGAGCAAAACACGCCCCGACGCTCCCCAGAACCTAAGCATCACATCCAACGGCAACGGCACAGCACTGATGTCATGGCGCCATAACGTGGCTGACACTACGATGATGCTGTTCAACGTTTATGCCTCGACCCGATATCCTGTCGACACAAACGATGCACGCAACATCATCGTAGCACGCCGTCAAAGCCGCCAGCTCACCATTCCCGACAACGACAACATATATTATGCCGTATGCGCCACCGACCGCTATGGCAACGAGAGCGCAGCACTGCAGCAGCACTGCCATTACTATATGGCTACCGACGCATGCAGCCACAGCACCGCCACACGCAACACCATGCTGCCCTGCGACGGCACAAACGTCACGCTGCCACATTACACTGCGCTGGCAGATGCCGACCTTCTGATTGTAGAGTCGATGCAGCAGGCAGCCATAACCACCCTGCCCTATCGTCGCACACGCACCGTAAGCGTCAGCTCGCTGCCACGCGGAGTTTACATTCTGCGTACACTCAACAGCAAGGGCGTAAGCCACAGAGTGGGAATATTCAGAAAATAAAAACGGCTTTTTTATCCAATAAATCACGTCGTATTGGATAAAAAAGCCGTTTTTTTATCCAGTACAACGCAAAATGCTGGATAAAACAGAAGAAAACAAGCTGTACGTATCCATTCCTAATGTTGAGTTTTTAACGTTTGGCTTTACCCGTTTCTTAGCATAAAACCGTACCTTTGCGTGAGATTATAAAAATTTAATGTTGTTATATGATTGACTTTAAGAAAACCGTATATTGCGCACTGATAGCGCTATATACAATGAATGCAAACGCAACGGTTTACGAAACCGAACTGTCGGCAGCTCAAGGCTATGTGGAAACTCTTGATGGAAAGCCAGGAGCTTCGGGCATATATATTCCCGGAGAGGGACGTGACAACAACGGCATTGCCACAAACTACAACAGCCTGTCGGCTTGGACCAATGCCAACGCTTGCGCAGTCTATTACTTTCATCAGCCTGCCGCAACCGTCACCAATACCATCAAGCTGAACGTAAAGAAAGGTTACAGCGCCAAGTTCCGACTCACTATCATCGCCCCCGATGCACCTGACGTGCAGCTTTTCAGCAAGACATTTACTGCCAATGGCACCGACAGCAACGTAAATGTAACTGTAGGCGACGTAACGTTCAAGCGTTCGGCCTACTACCGCTATCGGCTGGAATGCCTGTCGGGCAACCAGAACATCAACCTTATACGCAGTTTCACGTTCAAGACGACGGCTATGGAGAAGCCTTACGTTGCCAATTATCTCTCTTCGCCGTCAGTTCACCTCAACTCCTGGGGCTCTACCGACCCCAACGCTCCTACAGGCGACGCCTACGACTGGTGCTTTATGGAGATAATGCTGCCCAAGGAGTCGGACATCACGGGCACTTTTGCCATGGCGCTCGGCGTACTCAACGGATATATGGGCATACAGATGAACGGATATACAGCCGACGGATCGCCACGACACGACGTGATCTTCTCGATGTGGGACGACGGCTCTACCGACGAAGACCCTAACCTGCCTGAATATATGCGTGCAGGTGCTGTGGATTGGGACCCGCTGACCACTACCAACCGATTCGGAAATGAAGGTACCGGTGTGCAGACTTACCGCAAAGGAACGTACTGGACTCCCGGAACATACGTGCAGTTCATAACCAACTGCCGCCCCGAAACTACGTCATACACTACCGAAGTGAACGGCAAACCCACCGTTCACACACAGCACAACATGCTCGTGTCAGCATGGTTTAATGCGCTCGACGGCAAGGGATGGCAGTATATTGCTACCGTGCGCAAGCGAAATTCATCCACTTACTTCAGTTCCTGGTACTCTTTCCTTGAAAACTATCACAGCGCAACGGGTCAGGCCAACCGTATAGCCTACTATCGTAACGGGTATATGCGAGCACGCAGCAACGGCAAATGGTACAACCGCAACAGCGTAGGGTTTGGTCATACCGACGGAGGCGACAAAACAGGAGCACGCACCGATTACGGACAGGGCACTACCGACAACCCTGCCGACCGCACCTTCTTCATGCAGACGGGCGGATATACACCCACCAACAAGACCAAGACAACTGTTGCTCTTGCCACCGACTACACTCCCGTAGACACCATCAACATCACTCCGCTCAACGACCGTGTGCTAACTGCCATAGCCAACGAAAAGACACGCATTGAGAAGGAACAGCTGTTCAACGACAATATTCTGAAGAAGACCGGATGGAAAGCCATAGAATACTCATCAGAAGAGACTGCAGGCGAAGGCTCTAAAGGCAGAGCGCAGCAGATAGTTGACGGCGACGACAACACCTACTGGCATCCGCAGTGGTACGGAAACACAGCTCAGCTGCCCCACTACATCGTAGTGGACATGCAGGAGATGAAGAATGTGGGCGGTTTTGAAATAAAGATGGACAACAACGACAACCGCCACATCAAGGCTTACGACATCTACGGCTCCACAGACAATGCCACTTGGACACTGCTGTGCAGCGACGCCAACGCTCCGTCGAAGTCTTCGTTCCGTGTGATTCTTGACAAAGCTGCCGACATAAGATACTTCAAGATTGTGGTGCGCCAGACCACAGCCACCGACGGTCCGTTCCTGCGCATATACGAAATGAACGTCGCGTCGGGCGCCGTCGCTACTGCCATCAACCATATTACAGCCAACAACGGCACGTCGCCAGACAACGGCACCACATATAATCTTGGCGGTCAGAAGGTAGACGAAGATGCCAAAGGAATCGTGATAAGCAACGGCAGGAAATATATAAGGAAGTAAGGGCAGCGGGATTATTGCTTGCTCCTTAATTCATCTATCAAATCGTTAACGATATAAGTGTCGCTCATAAGATGCAGGCCGTATGTTTCGTCGTGGAGCATACGGCACACCTCTGATTCATAGAATATCGCCAAGGCCCTGTCGGTAGATATATTGAGCGTATCGGCCAATTGCGCAATGATTCGCGCAATCTTGTTCCAAAGAAGAAAGTCGAGCATAACTATATCCTTTCTGCAGATTTAAAATGTAAAAACTTGTCAATAATCTCTTGATTGAGAATGCATATTTGCCAACTCGGCTTGTGATAAAACAGCTTGCCAAGTGTACTATTTATATCAGCATAGCCATTGATATAGGCTTCAACAGCATCAATAACTCTGTCATCGGCAACTCCACCCTCAATGATGTCATAGCCATTCCAAGGTTGTTTGCCCTTTCGGCTGTCAACGATAAAGTCAAGCCACTCCTTGTCGTAAGCCTCAAAGCGTTTCAACCTACAATTCTGCGGAATGGCAAACTCATAAATATTGACAACAGCCAGACTGGCTTTTCGTATGGTTCGTATACGCGCTGCCCATTTGGAAGCCTGTTCGGCAATAGGCGTAAGATAAAATCCAGGACCAAAATCAAGGTCTCTTCTACCGATATTAACCAATGGATGCTCTACTGTAACATTTGAGCCATGATATAAAGTCATTCCGTTCATTAATCTGTCCTTTCCCAATTCTTCAGTGCCTCAACAACATCATTAGCCACAGCTTCCCTGCTTTCGGTATGCAAGGTGTCATAGCAATCCTGTATCAGACTCTTGACAAGTCCAACACGTTCAAGTCTTCGCCTCATCTCAGACGGCGAAATGCCCATTTTCTGGGCCGATGCCTCTATTGCCAAAACCGTAAAGGCAAGACGATCGAATTCTGGAGTTCGGGGAGTCATTTCCATAATAAACGTTGATTTTGTAGTGTTCAATGCGACAGCGTAAAAGTGCAGGATGAAAAACAAGCATCTGTACCAAATGAAAACTACGCTGAATTGCAGCCTATCTTTTGCAAAGATAGTGCAAACCGAGCGCAATACAAAATGAATTCATTCTTTTTTTAGACTTATACAACATTTAAAATGACAATATTAGAAGTTCAAGTTGGGGTGTTAATAGGCAATGCAAATGGTGGGAGGCTATTGCGTCCCCGCCGTTGCCTTAGCAGTTAGCTGATACATTATTATTGTAATTGTTTGCACCGCTGCTTGCTCAGGCTATGGCGAGGACGCCATAACCTCCTATTGTTTGTCCTTCATTAAAACTATAGTATCACTCCAGATTTTGAAACAAAAAACTGCCACTAAAAAAAGGACTCCTTTTACATTCCAAAAGGACTCCTTTTACTCTCCAAAAGGACTCCTTTTACATTCCAAAAGGACTCCTTTTACTCTCCAAAAGGACTCCTTTTGCATAACAAATGTACCCCTTTTGGAATGCAAAAGGGGTACATTTGATTTTCAAGCGTTATTTTCGGGCTTTTCAGCCACTATTTTTCAGCCTTTCAGCCACTATTCATTGACTTTTCAGCTGCTGTTTGTCAGCCTTTCAGCCGCAGTTTTTATACCAAGTGAGCGATGAGGTCCTCGCGCTCGCCTTCAAGCATATCGATTACCGGAACCTCAATCATTGTGTAGCATCCCGGCTGCTGACGCATTGAGGCACGAGCCACATTGACAAGCACCTGACCGGTAAGAGCAGGGTTGTTGATGCTCATGGTGAACTCCATACGCTGATTCTGTGTCTTGCCGCTGACACCCTTGCGAGTGAGATGAACGCCGTGTCCCATGTCGCGCACAGCGTCTACCGAAGGCACTTCAAATACGTGAGTCTCGTCGTTAGCGAAGTACGGGTCGGCCTTGATGGCTGCTGTGACGTCCTCAAGCTTAGCTCCGTCCTCAAGTTCTACGTAAACCATACGGCGGTGCAAGCCCTCACCCTTAGGTATAGTCATAGAAAGAGCGTTCTTTACACCCTCCTTTGAGCGCACGCATACGCTGTGACCCATCGACATACCCGGACCGAAGTTGGTGTAGCTGAGTCCCTTCGGTGCAAGACTCTGCATGAGTGTACGCACGATAGAGTCAGAACCCGGATCCCATCCGGCTGCAATGATGCTCACAGCCTTGTGATCCTTGCATATAGGAGTGAGTGCTGCACGGTAGTCGAGGATTGAAGTGTGGATGTCGAAGCTGTCGACGGTGTTGATGCCGAGAGGCAGAATCTGCTTGGCATATTCCTCGCACGAACGTGTAGGAGTAGCAAGAATGGCTACGTCTACGTCCTTAAGCTCACGAATATCCTTAACTACTTCATACTGTGAAAGCTCTGCCGGCTTGTTGTCGGCACCATTGCGACGCACGATACCTGCTATCTCGAAATCGTCGGCGGCCTCAAGGGCCTGGACAGCATAATGTCCGATGTTGCCGTATCCTACTACGGCTGCTCTGATCTTCTTCATTTCTTTTGTATTTCTTTTTATTGGTTTTTACGGGCACAAAGTTACGCAAATTAGACAATAAAGCGCATTAAAGAATAAACTTTTTTCATTCTACCATTCATAATACTTACAAATTAGTAGAGTTTCGTAGGGTTTTGATAATAAAACGACACGATTTTCGCCACAATACGTTAACAATGGCAAGTTGCACAAATATCATGAAGCTTGCGATTAAGATTTTACCGTAAAATAGGGGAAAATAAAGGTGGCAATTATTTTGCATTGTCTTCAATTCGTTGTAACTTTGTGGCAAAGAAATTTTCAAATCATCAATTAACTAAATAACATTATGGCATCAACACCAGATTTCAAGTATGCTCCTATGTTCCAGTTGGGCGAGGATACTACTGAATACCGCTTGCTCAGCAAGGAAGGCGTGAGCACCGGTGAGTTTGAAGGCAAGACAATCCTGAAAGTTTCGAAGGAGGCTCTGACATTACTCGCACAGCAGGCTTTTCACGACGTAGAATTCATGCTGCGCCGCGAACATAACCTGCAGGTTGCAAAGATTCTGTCAGACCCCGAGGCTTCGGAGAACGACAAGTACGTTGCTCTGCAGTTCCTGCGCAACGCCGAGACTGCCTGCAAGGGCATCCTGCCTTTCTGCCAGGACACCGGTACTGCCATCATACACGGCGAGAAGGGACAGCGCGTATGGACCGACTTCGAGGACGAAGAGGCTCTGTCGCGCGGTGTCTACAACACATTTACACAGGACAACCTGCGCTACTCGCAGAATGCTCCGCTCAATATGTACGACGAGGTGAACACACGCTGTAACCTCCCGGCACAGATCGACATCGAGGCTGTAGAGGGCGACGAGTATCGTTTTGTAATGGTGGCTAAGGGCGGTGGCTCTGCCAACAAGACATATTTCTATCCGATGACCAAGGCTACTATACAGAATGAGGGCACATTGCTGCCTTTCCTCGTTGAAAAGATGAAGAGCCTCGGCACAGCGGCTTGCCCTCCTTACCACATCGCATTCGTTATCGGCGGCACATCGGCTGAGAAAAACCTGCTCACAGTGAAGCTCGCTTCAATCAAATACTACGACACTCTGCCTACTACTGGCGACGAGACTGGTCGTGCTTTCCGCGACATCGACCTTGAGGAGAAGCTTCTGAAGGAGGCTCACAAGATTGGGCTGGGTGCCCAGTTCGGCGGCAAGTACCTGGCACACGACATTCGCGTGATCCGTCTTCCACGTCATGGAGCAAGCTGTCCTATCGGTATGGGCGTGAGCTGTTCGGCCGACCGCAACATCAAGGGTAAGATTACAAAGGACGGTATCTTCCTTGAGGTGATGGACTCTAATCCTTCTGAGCTTATCCCTGAAGAACTTCGTCGTCCGGGCGAGGGCACTAAGGGCATCGAAATCAACCTCGACAACGGTATTGAGGCAGTTTGCGCAGAGCTCTCTAAGTATCCAGTCAGCACACGTGTCAACCTGAAGGGTACTATCATCGTGGCTCGTGACATCGCTCACGCTAAGCTTAAGGCACGTCTGGATGCTGGCGAAGAGATGCCTGAATACTTCAAGAACCATCCTATCCTTTACGCCGGACCGGCTAAGACTCCGGAGGGTTATCCTTGCGGTTCAATGGGTCCGACCACTGCCAACCGTATGGATCCGTACGTAGACGAGTTCCAGGATCACGGCGCATCGCTCGTAATGATTGCCAAGGGCAACCGCTCGCAGGTAGTGACCGACGCTTGCAAGAAGCACGGCGGATTCTATCTCGGCACAATCGGTGGCGTGGCTGCCGTTCTGTCGCAGAGCTCTATCAAGAGCATCGAGTGCGTAGAGTATCCCGAACTCGGTATGGAGGCTATCTGGAAGATTACCGTTGAGGACTTCCCTGCATTCATACTCGTTGACGACAAGGGCAACGACTTCTTCCAGCAGTTGAAGCCTTGGTGTCCTAACTGCAAGTAATAGCACAAAAAACAGCATTGATTACTTCTTTGTCAAGTAATCAATGCTGTTTTTTTATTATCTTTTATTGTTTTATGTTTCCTACAACTGGAAACGGTAAGCTGCGCTAAACATAAACACACGGTTCTTAACGGGCTTCATTTCGAGGAAATCCTTCTGAACATTTGTAAGTCCGATGTTGTAGCGTGCGTCAATTATTACGTTCATATACTCA
The DNA here is from genome assembly GCF_021531655.1 of Leyella stercorea. The sequence goes on from NZ_JADYUF010000008.1 coordinate 12,321, forward strand.
AACGAGAGTCCTACCGGTATCGAGAAGTCAACCTTCTTGATCGTTGAATTGAGGTTGATGTCGTGCTTCACAGGCGTGTCGGCAACAAACTCGTCGTTGTCATTCTCGGTGAATTTTGTCTCAGTATACTTCAACTTACCCGATACGGGGAAGCCAAACTGTACACCCGTCTTCACGGCAAATCCCGGAGCTACATAGTAGTTGAGCAGCAACGGAACATTAATTACGTGCAACTGTGTAGACAAATCGTTCAGTCCGACATACGTATTAACGTTGCCCGACTGCGATGTCTGCTCGTTAACATTGCCGTAGTTGCAACCTTGCTGGGCATAATGGGCACCCAACATGACCGACAACGAATTGGTTAACTGATAATCCAAGTCTACTCCTACGGTAAATCCCGGCTTGTTGCGCGACGAGCCCCACGCTCCCGTACTGCTTCCTGTATTGAAATAAACGCCATCGCCCGAGAGATTGGCCAGACTCACTCCCACACGGGGAATAATCGAAAACTTGCCCGCAGCAGTCTGTGCCGACGCAGCAACACAGCTCAACATAACGAGAAGTGACAATAATGATTTCTTCATAGTTATTATTTCCTTATACATTATTATAATAAAAGGTGTCCCCCGACATCTATGCCAAGAAACACCTTTCCTATATTTTCAAATATTGTATACTTGAGTTTGGTCAGCATATCAGCGACATACTAAACCACAAGCAAGACATTAGTCCTTGTTAGAACGCTTGCGTGCAAGATGGTCGAGAGTGATCTTGCGCATACGGATGCTCTTCGGAGTAACCTCAACGAGCTCGTCGCCCTTGATATACTCAAGACATTCCTCAAGACTCATTACGACCTTAGGTATCACACGAGCCTTCTCATCAGAGCCACTGGCACGCACATTGGTGAGCTGCTTGGCCTTGGTAACGTTGATTACGAGGTCGTTGTCGTGAACATGTTCGCCCACTACCTGACCGCCGTAAACCTCTTCACCCGGATCGATGAAGAACTTGCCACGATCCTGAAGCTTGTCAATAGAGTAAGCATAGGCTGTACCTGTCTCCATTGCAATCATCGAACCATTCATACGGCGTACTATCTCGCCCTTATACGGCTGATACTCCTTGAAGCGGTGAGCCATAATGGCCTCGCCCTGGCTTGCTGTAAGCACATTGGTACGCAGACCGATGATACCACGCGAAGGAATGTCGAACTCGATGTCAACACGCTCGCCGAGTGTCTGCATTGATGTCATCTCGCCCTTACGACGTGTCACCATATCAATCATCTTGCTTGAGAACTCCTCAGGTACATTGATTGTCAACTCCTCGATAGGCTCACACTTCTGTCCGTCAATCTCCTTGTAGATTACCTGCGGCTGACCTACCTGAAGCTCATAGCCCTCACGACGCATTGTCTCGATGAGAACCGAGAGGTGAAGCACACCACGTCCGCTGACAATCCACTTATCGGTAGAATCCTCGAAAGGACGTACACGCAGCGCAAGGTTCTTCTCAAGCTCCTTCTGAAGGCGGTCGTTGACGTGACGTGAAGTCACAAACTTACCCTCCTTGCCGAAGAACGGTGAGTCGTTGATGGTGAAGAGCATACTCATTGTAGGCTCATCGATAGCGATAGGAGGCAGTGGCTCAGGATTCTCAAAGTCGCAAATGGTATCGCCAATCTCGAAGTTCTCCAGACCTACAATAGCGCAGATGTCTCCAGAGTGAACCTCTTCAACCTTCTTCTGACCCATTCCCTCGAATACATGAATCTCCTTGATCTTGGTTTTCTCCATTTTGCCGTCACGATGCGATATGGTTATGTTCATGCCCTCAGTCAGAGTGCCGCGATGAACACGTCCCACTGCGATACGACCAGTATAGCTTGAATAGTCGAGCGATGTGATAAGCAGCTGCGGAGTACCTTCAAGCACCTTCGGAGCGGGTATCACCTCAACAATCTTATCAAGCAGATAGTCGATGTTATCAGTCGGAGTCTTATAGTCCTCAGCCATCCATCCGTTCTTTGCCGAACCATATACTACGGGGAAATCGAGCTGATCCTCAGTGGCATTGAGCGAGAACATCAGGTCGAACACCATCTCGTAGACCTCTTCAGGACGACAGTTGGGCTTGTCTACCTTATTAACTACAACGATAGGTTTCAATCCTATCTCCAGCGCCTTTTGAAGAACGAAGCGTGTCTGGGGCATCGGGCCCTCGAAAGCGTCAACAAGCAGGATGCAACCATCTGCCATATTGAGCACGCGTTCTACCTCACCGCCGAAGTCGGAGTGTCCCGGGGTGTCTATAATATTGATTTTTGTTCCTTTCCAGTTGATTGAAACGTTCTTGGAAAGGATGGTTATTCCTCGTTCACGCTCCAGGTCATTGGCATCCAATACCTGGCCACTGTTATCCTGGCCGTCGCGGAACAGCTTGCCCGCCAACATCATCTTGTCGACAAGAGTAGTCTTGCCGTGGTCAACGTGGGCAATAATCGCAATGTTTCTAATGTCTTGCATTTATATAGTACCTTAAAAAAAACTTTTTGCAAAGTTACGAAGTTTTGTTCACATATACGCAAAAAGTCCCGAAAACTTGAATCGTTTTCGGGACTTTCTGTTTGCCTTAAGCTTTCTGTGCGCGAATTACTTACGAAGACCGAGGGCCTTGATAATTGCACGGTAGCGATTGATGTCGCGGTCGTACAGATAGTTGAGCAATGCGCGGCGCTTTCCTACCAGCTGTGTCAATGAACGTGCGGTAGTATAATCTTTACGGTTCTTCTTAAGATGTTCCGTCAAATGGGAAATACGGTATGAGAACAATGCTATCTGGCTCTCAGCTGAACCAGTATCAGTGTTAGACTTTCCGTACTGTCCAAAGATCTCTTGTTTTTTTGCCTGATCTAAATACATAGAACTTTTGTAAATTTAAAATATTATTGATTTTTTGCGTAATGCGGGTGCAAAGGTACGACTTTTTATTCGTAATCAGCAAGATACGAGCATGAAACGCGCTGAAATTAACCATTTTTTACAGTATTTCCCTTAGCGGTATCATCACAAAGTCGCGCTCATGCATGTGAGGATGGGGCAAAGTGAGGGTCGGTGTCGAAATGTTGACATCGTCGTACATCAGCATGTCGATGTCTATCGGACGATCGTGATATTTCCCATCTACCGACTTCACTGTGCGACCAAGCCGTTTCTCTATGTCCTGTGTCTTCAACAGGAGCTGCTCAGGCGTAAGCGTTGTGAGCAAACGCACACACATGTTGAGAAACTTATTGGCTGATTCAAATCCCCATGGTTCGGTTTCAAGCGGCGACGACTGTCGGTCGACAGTGCCTGCCTCGGCATTGAGCATGTCAATGGCACGACGCATAGTGGCATGACGGTCGCCAAGATTTGAACCGAGCGAAAGGTATACTACATGCATAAATATTATTAGTCGTTGAGTATGAGCAACGCATCGCCATAGCTTCCGAACATGAATCCGTGCTTAACGGCGAGGTTGTAAGCCTCCATCACGAGGTCGTATCCGCCGAATGCGGCTGTCTCCATAAGCAATGTTGAGTATGGATGATAGAAGTTGGCTATCATTGAGTCGGCAAGTCCGAAGTCGTAGGGTGGAAATATGAACTTATTGGTCCATCCCTCGTATTCCTTCAGCATTCCGTCGGTGCCCACAGCAGTCTCGGTTGCCTTGACAACGCTTGTACCTACGGCGCATACATGGCGTCCTTCCTGCTTTGTCTTGTTGACGATAGCGCAAGCCTCAGCGCCTATGTGCATCTGCTCTGAATCCATCTTGTGCTTGGTAAGGTCCTCAACCTCGATGTCGTGGAAGTTGCCCAGACCGCAATGCAGGGTGATATAAGCGAAGTTAAGACCCTTGATTTCCATGCGCTTCATCAGCTCGCGCGAGAAGTGCAAGCCTGTAGCAGGAGCGGTGACGGCACCTTCGTTTTTGGCAAAGATACACTGGAAGTCGTCGAAGTCGTCCTCTGTAGCGTGATGGTTTTCGCGACGGTCGATGATATAGCGTGGCAGCGGAGCCTCGCCCAGTGAAAACAGTTCGCGCTTGAACTCGTCGTGCGGACAGTCGTAGAGGAAGCGCAGCGTACGACCGCGGCTTGTAGTGTTGTCGATGACCTCAGCCACCATTGTGCCCGAATCGTCGAAGAAGAGCTTGTTGCCTATACGAATCTTACGTGCCGGCTCAACGAGCACGTCCCAGAGGCGCATCTCTTCATTGAGTTCACGCAGCAAGAACACCTCAATCTTAGCATCTGTCTTCTCCTTTGTGCCATAGAGGCGCGCCGGAAACACCTTAGTGTCGTTGAAGATGAATGTATCATGCTCGTCGAAGTAGTCGAGAACGTTGCGGAAGTCGAGGTATTCGCCCTCGATGGGCTTGCCGTCGGCATCCTTCTTATACATGTCAATAGTTTGAGATTTCTTGTGCAGAACCATCAGACGGCACTCGTCGCGGCGTGTAATGCGGAATGTCTCCTTCTCGCCCTTGTCGTTCTCAAACTCACGGTACAAGCTGTGAGGATAGAGTGCAATCTGGTCCTCGGGTAATTTGAATTTAAACTGTGATAACTTCATAGTCCGTTTTTTATTTATTCATCTTCTGTTGTTTCTATTGTCTGATTGGCGAGCCACTCCTCAAACTGCTTCAGTTCGAGACAGTCCTCTATGCGATACTCGCCCGAACGGGTGCGGCACAGCTGCGTGAGATATGCTCCCGAATCGAGTGCGCGGCCGATGTCGCGTGCCAGAGCGCGTATGTATGTGCCCTTGCCGCACGCCACGCGTATCGACATCTGCATGCGTTCGGGGTCGAACGAGGTCAGCTCTATATCGTCGATGCGTATCTTCTTGGGCTGCAGTTCCACGTCCTTACCCTTACGGCGCAAGTCGTAGGCACGCTGTCCGCTCACCTTGCATGCGCTGAACGTAGGCGGCACCTGCTCAATGTCGCCCTTGAAGCGCTCAAGCACCTGCTCTATGCGCTCTCGTGTGATGCCGTCGGTGGGATAAGTCTCGTTGACCGGATGCTCCATGTCGTAGCTTGGCGTTGTAGCACCGAGCTGTAGCGTGGCTGTATATTCCTTGCCATGCTGCTGAAACTCCTCGATGCGCTTGGTGAACTTGCCTGTGCATAGCACCAGCACACCCGTAGCGAGGGGGTCGAGCGTTCCGGCATGCCCCACCTTGAGTTTCTTCACTCCAAGACGCATACACAGACGCTTGCGAACAAAGGCAAGAGCGCTGAAGCTCGTCATTTCAAGGGGTTTGTTGATGGCGATGACTTCGCCTTTGGTGAAATTCATTCCCAGTATGTAGTCTTTTAATTTATAAGTAGTCGGTTTACAAGAGCGAGCACACGATAGTGACGGCTCCTGCTATGGCGCAGTATATGCCGAAGTATATGAGTTTGCCCTTCTTCACGATGTTTATCATCCACTTGCATGCCAGACATCCGCTAACGAAGGCGGCAACGAATCCTACTACGAGCGGCAGAACGCTGATGTCGCCGAAAGCCTCTTCGCCTTTGGCTGCCTTAAGTACGTCGAGCAGAGCCTCACCGAGTATGGGAGGTATCACCATGAGGAACGAGAACTGTGCCATCTTCTCCTTCTTGTTGCCCAACAGAAGTCCCGTAGCGATGGTAGAACCAGAGCGCGACAGTCCGGGCAGTACGGCGCAAGCCTGTGCCAATCCTATGATGAAGGCGTCCTTGAGCGAAATGTGTTCGCGCTGACGCGGTTTGGCGTAATAAGAGAATGTGAGCAGCAGGGCTGTCAGCAACAGGCAGCAGCCCACAATGAGCAGTCCCGAACCGAATATCTCCTCTACCTGGTCCTTAAAGAACACGCCGACGATGCCTATAGGTATCATCGACACGACGATGTTGAGGAAATACTTGGTCTCGTCGTTCATCTTAAACTTGAAGAGTCCCTTCAATATCCAGTCTATCTCCTTCCACAGTACCACGAACGTACTCATCACTGTAGCCACGTGCACCAATACGGTGAACGCCAGGTTCTCCTCGCCATCAATGCCAAAGAGGTATGAACCGATGGCAAGATGGCCGCTGCTACTTACCGGCAAATATTCGGTAAGGCCCTGAACAATGCCCAGGACCAACGCTTGTAACCAATCCACTTGCTTTAATTATTAATGATTAATTATTAATGTTCAATTCTTTATTGATGATTAATGATTAGTGTTTAACGATTAATGTTTTAGAATAATTAATCATTAAACATTAATAATTAAACACTACCATTAGTCTTTCGGTTTTCTGATTATTGCATACACGATTGATATGAAGCCGATGAAGCAAATCACCGGCGCTACCTTGATGCGACGCACGCTGAAGATGTCGGCATCAAACACCGATTCGTCGCTGCCGCCACCACTCATAAGGATGAAACCAAGAATGACAATAGCCATTCCCACAGCAATGAGAATGAAATTGATCTTGTCGAAAGCAAAATTTCTCTTGTCCACTTTTCTTTTTTATTAATGTTTAATTATTAATGTTCAATGTTTAATTTTAAAGCTTAGTGTTTAATTATCAATGTTTAGCGCGTAAGGTAAACATTAATCATTAAACATTAATCATTAAATCTTGTATAGGTCTCCCGCCTTCATCTTGAGGAACTTGTTGACCGAAATGGTCGAGCATAGAGCCGTGATGAACAGTCCGAAGAACACTACTGTGCCGGCTGTTATCGCCAATACCTGCCATGTGAGCACCTCAAGGATGTCAGGCTCATACATATATAAAATGTATATGGCTCCGCCCAGGGCTATGCAGGCTATTATGGCTGCAAGCAGTCCAAGCAGCATGTAGCGGCGCACGAACGGTGCACGGATGAATCCCCACGACGCACCCACAAGCTTCATCGTGTGTATGGAGAAGCGGCGGGCGTAGACACTGAGGCGGATGGTGTTGTTGATGAGCGAGAACGACACTATTGTGAGCAACAACGCTATCGTAAGCAACACGATGCTTATCTTGGCGATGTTGGCATTTACGCTGTCTATCAAGTCCTTCTGATACTTCACTTCACTCACTTTCGGATAGCTTTTCAGCTCGCGCGAGATGATTTGCAGCGAGTCGGTGTTGGCATAGTCGGCATTCAGCGTTATCTCTATCGAAGAAAGGAAGGGATTGGTGTCGGCAAACTCGCGCGGATCGGCTCCGAGCGTCTTGATGCCCTCGCGCAATGCCTGCTCCTTACTTATATAGTCGAGGCGGCAGATGTACGGTCGCTGCTTCAGTCTGGTGCAGAACTGACTTGCCTCGCCCGACGTCATGTCGTCCTGAAGCATCAGTGTCACCACAATATTCTGTTTAACATACGTAGAGAGGTTGCGCGCAGTGAGCACCGAGAACACAACCAAACCCAACAATATCAGCACCATAGCCGTGCTTATGCACAGCGTTACTGCCTGCAATCCGTGACGACTGCCGGTCTTTTTCCTTCTTTTTGCCATTTTTCTAAAGGGTATATTATACCAAATTTCTTGCAAAATAACAAAAAAAAAACCGGAACAGCGAGCAATTAACCACAATTAACACGCTGCACACGAATGCTGTATCTGCAGCCGCAACAAACCAGACAATAACCTGCCATTTGGCGCATTTGAAATTATTTGCTGCACAGCCATTCGTATGTCAAAATATAACTGTAACTTTGCATTGCAACGGGGCTTTTTCAAAAGGAGTCCTTTTGCACTCCAAAAGGAGTCCTTTTACACTCCAAAAGGGGTCCTTTTGCACACCAAAAGGGGTCCTTTCGCAAGGCAAAAGGAGTCCTTTTGAAAACGGACAAGAAAAACACTAATTTCATACATATATGTCAACAATACTTTATCCCTCTCCTATCGTCGGACCGATACACAGCCGCCGACTGGGAATATCGCTCGGAGTGAACGTCAATCCGAGCGACGGAAAAATATGTACGTTCGACTGTATATACTGCGAAGTGGGCTACAATCGCAACCGCCACACCACATCGCCACGCCCTACACGCCAGCACATAGCGGCAGCGCTTGAAGAGAAGCTGAAAGAAATGAAGGCTGACGGCTCGGCGCTCGACGTCATCACGTTCTCGGGCAATGGCGAACCGACGGGCCATCCCGACTTTCTGGGCATCGTCGAGGACACCATACGGCTGCGCAACATGTACTATCCCGACGCAAAGGTTTCGGTACTGACCAACTCTACGCTTGCCGTCCGACCCGACGTGCATCGCGCCTTGATGCTCGTCGACAACAATATCATGAAGCTCGACACCGTCGACCCTATATATATAAATAATGTAGACCGCCCCGTATCGACGGCTTACGACGTGGAGCGGATAATCAAGGAGATGCAGTCGTTCAATGGTCACGTCATCATACAGACCATCTTCATGAACGGAACTGACGACCTCGGGCGCGACGTGTCCAACACCAGCGACCGATTCGTTGAGCCGTGGCTCGCAGCCGTGCGACAAATACGCCCCTCGGAAGTGATGATATACACCATCGACCGCGAAACTCCATGCCCGACATTGCGCAAGGCTACGCACGACGAACTCAATACTATCCGCGACCGTGTAGCTGCCGAGGGCTTCAATTGCATCGCTGCATACTAAAGGGTATATTGAATGCAATGGCAGATTGGAGTTTTGGGAGGTGACACGATGACGAAGTCTGGAAAATAGATAGTGTTTGCTTGTTCGTTTCGAATTTAATAATTAAATTTGCAATATACAACATCATAATAGGACATAATATGGAAACAAAAGCACTAACATTGGATAAATACCTTTTTGAAGATGCACAAAGATATGCAAGCAGAAAAGGAACAGACTTGACAAAACTTGTTGAGGCATACTTGAAACGTTTGCTAAAAAAAGAGAAGAAGATGGAACATGAAGAAATTGAAATTCCTGATATGGTTATGAGTATGTTGGGGGTGGTTCCTTCTGACTCTATTGACGCTGACGATATAAATGGAAGAAAAGCATACCATAAACATTTAGAGGATAGATACAATGAAAAAGGTCTTTCTTGACACTAATATCGTTGCAGATTTGTTCTTAAAACGAGAACCGTTTTGCCAGAATTCCCTGAAGTTATTTGCGTTAGGTTTTCACAAAAAAATAACATTATATGTCAGTTCATTAAGTTATGCAACTTTGGCTTATCTGTGTCGTAAGATGAAAAAAGAAGAACGTGTTCTACTATTCGAAAAACTTAGAAGTCTTACTGTAACAACAACAGTTGACAGGCAAACTGTAGACATGGCTTTGGTTTCAGGCTTTGACGATCTGGAAGACGCTATGCAGTATTATTCGGCAATAAGTTCAAAAGTCGATGTTGTTTTGACTAGAAATAAAAAGGATTTTGTAGAAGCTAATGTACCTGTTATGACTCCAGACGAGTTTTTTATTAATGGATAATAAAACAAGAAAGAACAACATTGTCTTACACTAAATTATAGTAAGACAATGTTGTTCTTTTGCTATACAATATTGTTTATTTTTATTTGTCGGCTTCACCCTTGCCTCTGCCATCGGCATCAGAACGGATAGCCAATGGCGAAGTGCAGGCTCTGCGAATCCTTAAAGCTGTTCATATTATAGAATCCGCTCTTATAGGGCACATGGATACCGATACCCCAGTCGAGACGCAGAACGAAGAACTCCAAGTCGTAGCGTATGCCCACACCTGTGCCCAATGCCATGTCCTTCAGCAGATTCTTCATCTGCAGCTTCGACCCTTCACGATAGCCGTCGTTGCGCAATGCCCATACGTTGCCGGCATCTACGAAGAGCGCTCCGTACAGATTGCCGAACAGACGCGGACGATACTCCACGTTGGCCTGGAACTTTATGTCGCCCGTCTGGTCCATATACGACAGTCGCGACTGATTGGTGTAATAGCGGCCCGGACCGATGCTGCGCACGTTGAAGGCGCGTATGCTGTTGGCACCGCCCACATAGAACTGCTCACTGTATGGAGCTGCGCTGGCATTGCCGTACGACCATATCACGCCGGCATTCACATGACCCACCAATTGGCTGTGGTCGGTCACCTGCCACGTCTTGCGATAGTCGGTCTCTATCTTCAAGAACTGTGCATAGGGATTCTTGAACATCGTCTTTCCCTTCTTGCTCCACTTCTCGCCACACGCCAGATAGCCCAGCGAAAGCAGGTTGGAAGCCTCGCTCACCGACAACTGCCAGTATATAGGGTTGCGGAAGTTGGAGCGCGACTGATATGTAAACGTATAGCGCATCTTAGGCACAAACTGGTCGGCCATTGATATTAGCAGATACGGACTTTGACTTACTATATCCTTGAAAGCCTCGGTCTGCTTCTGCATGTACTCGTATTGCAGTATGAGGGGCGAGAACTGGTGCACCCTATTGGGCGCGGGCTGTATGGTATAGGTCAGTTCGCCCGACACGATGTGGCGCTTGAAGTAGCCCGAACGGTTGAGCACGTCGCTCGAAGCCTTGATAAGGGTGTTCGATACGGTGTTGTTGGGCTTCACCTTTTGTCCGCTCAGCCAGCGTTTGGCACGTACACGGTCCATAAGACGGTCGATTAAGAGCAGTCGGGGCATCTCAAGCGACACGTCGGCACCATATTCATACGAGTTGAACTTCGAACTTGTACCGTCGGCACGGTGTCCGGTCTGCCACTCGTACGAACCTTTCAGATTGACCGACAACTTCTCGCCGCCACGGAATGCGTTGCGTCTGACAACACCCATTACCACTCCCGGACCCACACGGCCCGTCGTCTTGCCCACAACATTAGCCTCGACATAGAAGTCGTACGGCTTGTCGAACACGCAATCGAGCGTAAGGTCGAGCGTATCGCATGCTGCCGAGGTGTCGCGCGGGGCGAATCCCAGGTCGACACGAGAGAAAAGTCCCTTCGAAGTGAGCGTATTGACCGACTGCTGGTAGGTGTTATAGCTGTATAATTGACCCGGTCGCATCTTCAAGTCGCGTGCTATCGCACCTGCACGGATAGGCGTGCGCTTACCGGTATATACTATTGTGTAGTCGCGACGTGTCACGGTGTCGGTGAGCTGTTGCATCACGTTACGCCGCATTTGAAGATTTATGTGGCCGATATACCACCTTCTGCCTATCTGCGAGGGCAGACTGTCGGCATACTGCAACTTGACTTGTGCCTTGTTCTGCGCTGCCAGGGTGTCAGCCAGATAGGTGGCATAGCCCGGTTGATAGTAGAAGTAGCCGTTGTTGCGCAACAGTGTCGACACACGTGTGCGTTCGGCATCGAGCGTCGACACGTCGAACGGGTCGCCCTTGTGCACCAACGCCTCAGCCGATGTGGAATCGATGAGCCGCTGAGCCTCAACGGGGAAATTCACGTAAGTCAATGTGTCGATGGTGGTAAGGTCGCCAAAGTTGACGTTATAGCCTATCTTGGCTTTCTTTGGGTTTGACTTTGTGATGATGTCGTAGTTGACATACGACCCGAAATAGCCGCGTGCACGCAGCAGTTCGCGCGCCACCTGCGACCGCAGACGCGGATTGACGTTGCTCATGAGCACAGGTGCCTTGCCGAAAGTCTTGCGTATCCATCTGCCCAGACCCTCGTCGCTGGTGTGGAATGCGTTGTATATCCACAAGCGGTAAGGGAATGGCGAGCGATAGTACGAACTGCCGAGTATGGCTCCGTTCGGTTCGGTGGCAAGAGCCGCCTCCACCTCTTCCTGAGTGGTGCTGAAGTGGTCGCTTGCCTTATAGTTTTCGTATTTTATTTTGCGCTGTCCGGTATACAATTGGTCGCCTTCGGGCACGCTCGCAGTCTCCGAACACGATGCCAGTAGCACAATGCCGAGCACGCCCATCACGCCCTTCCACAGGCGTGAGAGTGTCAGTATGCTGTTGTTTCCTATTGCATTCATATCTTTATATACGGCTTTTATGTTCATTTCTTCTGTCGTGTAGTGTCGTTGATCAGTTCCGGCTCGTCTGCCTGTTTCGGTTTTCTGAAACGGAATATTTCCTTAAGGCTGTCCATCTTCTTGCGCCATAGGAAACCGCCTCCAAACTGTTCGACATAGCCTTCGAGCCAGTCGTACGAGTCGCGGTCGTAGAACAGCTTCAGATACTTGTTGGAGTTGGGCGAGAGTCGATACTCAAACGTCACGTTGTCGAAGAAAGTTTCGTTCTGGTTTTCTATCTCGGCACCACTCGAAACCTTTCCGCCTATGACGATACGCAGGCGGTTGTTCCAGAATCGCTTTGAGAATTTGAACGAGTAGTCGGTATGTACCTGGCCCGAACCGAGCGTGGTGTTGTCCATACCAAACGAAAGGTCGAGCGTGCGAAGGGCATTGCCGCTGATGGCATTTATCTGCGAATTGAGGAACGCACTTAGCGCATTGTTCATCGAGAACGAGTTGGTGTTGCCGTCGGCGAGATACATGCCCGTTGTAAGCATGGTCACTGCCAGTTTGCCACGGTTCTCTACCGACTGCGTCATGAGTTCGTTGTGCATCTGCTGGTCGTCGGGTGCGTCGATAGTAAACTGCAATCCCATGTCCTTAAGCGTCTTGGTTATCACCACGCCACACTCGAATGTCACGCTGCGACCGGTTCCGCCGTCATTCGTTACGGTAGTCTTGTTCTCCTCTGTAGCCGTGATGTTGAGTCGCGGATTCATCGGGTCGCCCGAGAATTCGGCATAGCTTCCGTCCTTGATGGTGAACGTCTTGAGCGGAATTACGGGCAACGAGTATTTCATTTCGCCCGAACCTATGGTGTAACGTCCGTACAGACTCAGTCCGTCGCTGGCAGTATAGAGCATGCGCAGGTCGCCTCCGCCTATGAGGTCGACATAGTTGGAGTGGTCGGCATTGAGTGCGCACATCACATGAGTGCCGTCGTCGATATTGACAGTGAGGTCCATGTTGAGTCCGTTGATAGGCGGACGTGTCACCGTTACGGCATCGGGGTCGCGGAAGTTGACAAACTTGACGAGTCCGTCAAGCTGGTTGTCGGTGCTGAGAGGCGAGTCTCGCAATATATAAGTAATGTCTGTAGAGCCCAACACATCGAGTCGGCCACGCACACGCAACGCATCGAGCGGACCTTCAGCCAATCCGAGGAAGTTGACCCAAGCCTTGCCGTAAGCCTCCGAGCGTGCAGTCTCCTTCGAATCGATAAGCAGATAGTTGTCGGCACGCATCCGTACACTGAGCGACATGTTTGACACGTCGGCAAAGTCGACATATCCGCGCAGCGTGAGCGGATTGCCGTTGCGTGCAAACAACTGGAAGTTCTCGAGCGAGAGTCGGCTGTCGGTAACGGTGAGCGGGTCATCACACATGCGCATCTCAATGCCATAGGGTTCGCTTACGACATAGGCTGAGTCGAAATACACCTCGCCGTTGACATCAGGACGACTGAGCGAACCGTGCACCTTCACCTCACCCTGGGCATAACCCTTGAATCCTATGATGCGGTCGGGGACGAATCCGTTGAGCAGAAGCAGCGGTGTGCGCGACATGTTGAGGTCGGCATCGAGCGTGCCTTCGCCTTCGGTGTTGTACGAACCGGTGAGTGTGCACACCTCGTAGTCATCCATCGAGAGCGTTCCGTCTACATAATGCTCGCGCATATTGCCCTTCGGCATATACACAAACTCGCTCGACAGATTGCCTATCGGGCAACCCTCGTAAGTCATCTTGTCCACACTCACCGACGACGATACCGACATGTCGCCCTCATGTTGAGATATGTAGTGGAAGTCGCCGTTGAGAATGCCCGATATATTAGGTGCATAAGGCACTACGGCGAGCACCTTCTGCAGGTCGAAACGTGTCAGTCCGATAGTCACGTCCTGCAATGCTTCGGTGCTGTCGTTGGTATATATGCGCACCGCCATGCCGTCGTCGGCACGCAGAGACATATCGGCAGAGAGCCGCTTATCGTTGGCAAAGAACACGTAGTTGTTCTTGTTGACCTTGAATTGCTTGTATCCTAACACGGGGTCGATGCCTCCCAGCGACACACGCACGCCATTATGCTCCATCTGTGCACGCAGTCCGAGGGCGATGCCGAGGCGTTCGCGGGCGTCGAATATGCGTGTTCCGAAATACAGCGACTGCTCGTGGAAGGCTCCACGGAAGCGCGCGTCGAAGACAAACTGCTTGTTAGAACGGTTGTTTCGCACTTGTCCTTCAAAGTCGGTCTTCACCGAATCCGACTTGAATGCAAGGCGTATGGTGTCGATTTGTACGCCCGATGCCACGAGCGAGTCAAGGCTCAGCTTGCCGTTGATACCCTTCGAGGGTGATGCCGACATGTCAGCGTATGCGTTATGGAAGTCGTAGCCGAAGTGACGCAATGTACGCGCAAAGATGTTTTCGCGTCCGGCATCAAAGTAGAGGGTTACATCGGGCAGACGTTCGCGCAATCGCAGCTGGTCGATATATCTCTCCTTCGACTGCCGCATAGCCTCATCGTTGACATTCTGCAGCTGCTTCAGTATGTGCTCTATCGTACCGCTGCCATTGAGACGCAGCGCAAAGTCGCCGCAAGTGACTGCCGCATGGGTAGAATCGCGGCGTGTGAATATGTCGAGCGAGATTCTTTCGGGTGTGTATGTTTTCAAACTGTCGCGCACAATGATGTTGCCGATGACTCCACGGGCTGTGTGATTTATCTTAAAGTCGCTCGCCAGGTCGACGTCGGCGCGCAGTGAGGCTGTAAGCGGACGCTTGCTTATGCCCATACGCATAAAGTCGGCGTTGATAAGGTCGCACGCCAGCTGTGCATCCATGCGTTTGCCGTTCATGAGTGCATTCAGATTGATGGTGCCCTGCAGCAGTGGTGTGTGGCTGTCGAGCAACGCATGGCCCACGCCGTTGTGTACATTGGCTGTGAGCTTCATGTTAGAAAGGTCGTAACCGGCATATCTGAACTCGTCGACACTACCCTCTGCATCGAGCGAAGTGTGTGGCGACAGCATGTCGGTGCCTACTCCGTGAGCCTTAAGACTGCCCGTGAAGGGTCCTGCAGCCAGTCCCGGCACGAAGTGGGAAAGGTGCAGACTCTTAGCCGAGAGAGTGGCGTTGTAAGCCATGCTACGCATGTCGACCGATGCTTTTCCGCCCACATGTCCGCCACCTTCGCTCACCTTGAAGTCGGCAGCATAACGCTGTCCGTCGGCATGCACATTGGCATTAAGCCCAATGCCGTATGGTATGTTGAACGATGCAGCCACCGAGCGTGGTAGCAAAGTCTTGATGAAGTCGAGATTGTATGTACGTCCCTCTGCCTTTATGTCGGCCCGGAGACGGTCGGGGGATGTAATGTTACGTGCCTTGCCGCTCGCCTTGAGTGCGAAGGCAGTGGGATAGGTCAGCGAAAGTTGGTTGATGCTGAGCCGTCGCATATTGCCGTTGATGTCGGCATTGACCGTTATGGGTGTGGCAGGCATAGTACGCAGCATCTCCTTGGGCAAGAACCCAAGCAGCTGCACGAAATCTGTCTTTACCACATAACCCTTGATGTTGACATCCATAACGCCCGGATTGCTTTCGGCAAATGTCGAAAGGTCCATCTTGACCTTTGCCGTGAGCATCGAGCGGGGTGTGCGCAGTCGCATATCGGGCAACCACACATGTGTAGAATCAAGCAAGAGATAGGTTGAGAATTCGTTTATTTGCAGTCCGCTCTTCTCCTTCAGCGCACATTCCTTGAGCCTCAGCCTTACACCGGCGTCGCTATAGTGCAGCGAATCGACGTGCATGGCTATGCCAGAGAGTGCAATGTGATTGTAGTCGAGTCCAGGCTGCGACTGGGTGTAGCGCATGTCGTAGTTGAGCGTACCCTCGCGCCAGTCGAGCGAGCCTACACGATAGGTTCCTGTGAACAGATTGAAGCTGCCATTGTGTGCCTCCAGCCTGCCAATACCTGCTGCGATGCGCATAGAATCGCCCGGCATGTGTACCGTAGCCTTTGTGTCGGCTATGTCAAGGCGGTCGAGCGTGATGTTCCAGTGCGACGGTGTGCTTGTAGTATCTTCCTGAACGGTGTCGCTAAGGGCTACATCCAGACGTGCGCCCTGCAATGCTGCATGGTCGACATGCACTGTCTCGTCATTAAGATTGATGCTTCGGCTGCGCAGCGAGAGCAGTCCGACGCGTCCCTTGACACGCGCCGATGGTATGAAACGGGCTGTATTGAGTTTGGTATCTGCCAATTCGAGGCGGTCGACCACTACATTGCCATGAAACAACGGGCGCAGACGCACGCTCGCCGTAAGCTGGCGGGCGTCGGCAATGGTGTCTGTCTTATGGCGCAAAGAGTCGTTGGGCTGTGTGGCAAGAAAGCCGTTGACGGTCAGGTCTAACGGAAAGCGCAGGCGTACATTGTCGACCCGTACGGTCATACCGGTCGACTCAGAAGCGTATGAAGCCACTTGCCTTACTGCCCAGTTCTGCACTGGCGGCACATAAAGCAGCACAGCCAATAGAATTAAAATGATAATGGGCGTAGCCACTACGGCAGCCACGGCAATAAGCGATTTCTTTACAACTGGCTTCATATTTGACTTTTTTAGGAGTTTATTTTTGTTGAGAGAACTAATCCCTACTCTGCATTGGCGCTGAGGTCGTTCCACAGTCGGTCGTCAGGCACATCGGCGTAAGCCACGATGTTCTCCTTCGACACGGGATGGACGAATTCCACTCGGCGCGACAGCAATGATATGCTGCCGTCGGGATTGCTGCGTGGCGCGCCATATTTCAGGTCGCCCTTGATGGGGCATCCCATGTGTGAGAGCTGGCAGCGTATCTGATGGTGGCGTCCGGTGAGAAGTGTCACCTCAATGAGCATATAGTTGTCGGCAACGGCACGCACCTTGTATTTCAGCACCGCCTTCTTGGCTCCCGGCACTTCACGTTCGTGGGCGTAGCTCTTGTTCTGCCGTTCGTTGCGTGTGAGCCAGTCGGTGAGCGTTCCTTCCGTAGCTATGTCGCGACGCTTCACTATTGCCCAATAGGTCTTGTGTACGTCGCCCGTGCGGAACATGTCGTTGAGTCGCGAGAGCGCCTTCGATGTCTTGGCAAACACCACAAGTCCGCTTACGGGGCGGTCGAGCCGGTGCACCACACCGAGGAATACATTGCCCGGCTTGTTGTACTTCTGCTTGATATATTCCTTCACCGTATCGGACAAAGGCTTGTCGCCGGTCTTGTCGCCCTGCACGATTTCGCCGCTGCACTTGTCGACTATGATAATGTGATTGTCCTCGTAGACTACCTTCATAAGTTAGTATAAGAATTAAAATAGGAGGATATGGTTCCCGCCATACCCTCCTACCATATTATTAATGTATAATCAGTCTGATTACATGTTCATGCCGCCGTCGATCTGGATGACCTGACCGCTGACATAAGAAGACATGTCTGAAGCGAGGAACAGACATACATTGGCGATGTCTTCGGTCTGACCGCCACGACGAAGAGGTATCTTCTTCATCCAGTCCTTGCGGATCTCCTCAGGCAGCTGTGCTGTCATAGCTGTCTCGATGAATCCCGGAGCTACGGCATTGGCACGTACTCCCTTAGGTCCGAGCTCCTGGGCTATTGACTTGGCGAGGGCAATCATACCAGCCTTAGAGGCAGCATAGTTGCACTGTCCGGCATTGCCGTGTACACCAACTACCGAAGCCATATTGATGATAGAGCCGCTACGCTGGCGCAACATGATAGGCGAGCAAGCGTGGATGAAGTTGAAAGCCGACTTAAGGTTGACGTTCAGTACAGCGTCCCACTGTGCCTCAGACATACGCAGCATGAGTCCGTCCTTGGTAATACCGGCGTTGTTGACGAGAATGTCGATAGAACCGAAGTCAGCGTGAATCTGCTTAACGGTCTTCTCGGTCTCTTCAAAATCGGCGGCGTTGCCAGCATAAGCGCGGCATGTAACGCCGAGAGCTTCAATCTCCTTGCGTGTTGCCTCAAGACCTGCTGCCATATCGTCGTTGAGAACGAGGTCGGTGAATGCGATGTTAGCGCCTTCAGAGGCGAATTTCATAGCGACAGCCTTTCCGATGCCGCGGGCTGCTCCAGTGACGAGGGCAGTCTTACCTGTAAGTAATCCCATTTCGTTAATTAATTAATTGTTATTTTGTAATTTTTAATTCGTTCACCTTATATATATATAATGCCTGCACACGGACACTATACATTATTGATGCGTTTGCCCAGTGCTCCGTACACCACCTTTGCAACAAGCGGCTTGCTGGTCTCTTCGGTCATTCCGTGTCCCAGACGACCGTATATGAACGGCACCTCAAGTCCCTTTATACAATAATGTGTGATGTCTGCCACGAGGTCGACGTCTTCGATGTCAAACTCGCCGTCTGCCTTTCCTTCGGCATATACCTTGCGGAAGAGTTCTATCTCGTCTTCGTCAAACTTCTTGCGCACCTTCTCCACCATCCAGATGTTGCGGAAGAACTCTGCACGCAGGTTGCCGTTGCGCACCACCGTCTCCCTGATCATGCTCAGATGTGTGTATATCAGCTCTATAATCTTGTCCTGCGGGCGCATCTTCATGCCTGCCACCTCGTCGAGCTTGTCCGAAAGTCGCTCCAATTCCGACTCTATCACAGCCGAATACACGTCTTCCTTGCGGTTGAAGTATGTGTAAAGCGTGCGGCGACCCTTGCCCGATGCCACAGCAATGTCGTTCATTGTAGTGTTGGCAATGCCGTTCTTGGCAAACAGCTGGCGTGCCACATCAACGAGTTTTTGGCGAGTCTTGGATATTGACATAACGTTTCCTTTACCTTTCTATTATTTTGCACATCAATTTATGTATGTGCAAAATTACAGCAATAATTCGATACAAGCAAATAAAACGCCTGCATTTTGTCTTTTGTTAACAGAGAAAAAGCAAAAGACAAAAGGAAAAATAGAGCAACGTAGGGGAAAAACAAAAGAACACAGGAGGCTGTTTGCCCGTAGGCACGTTATACTTACACCTTGTTATATATATGCCTATGAATTTCGATATTATTCCTCTGATTTTCGAGCCAAAATGCCTCGGCTTTCAAAAAGGACTCCTTTTGGCTTGCAAAAGGGTTCGTTTTACGCTGCAAAAGGAGTCCTTTTACACAGCAAAAGGACTCCTTTTGAAAAGGCGGGGGAAAATCGCCTTAATGCCTAAGACGACATTTTATCATACACAGCCAATCCCTTCACTGTAAGAAGATACTTCTGGCGGGGGTGGCGAGGGGAAGAGGGATATTTCATTGTTACGAATCCGTCACTAATAGCTGGCGTAAGAGAATATTCAAGGAAGTTGGGACGGTTTTTCAGTCCAATAGCCTCCATCATTTCCTTTACACTCTTTTCCTCTATACCAATCGCAAGAATCAATCGCTTAACATTTTCAGTTAGGCCCGCCTTCAAATTATTCGTACTTGTACTGGTGCTTGTATGGGTACTTGTATGGGTACTTGTATGGGTATTATCGGTATCGTTATACCCAATAAGCATATATCGGTTTTTCAACTCGTGTTGCTCACCTAACATCAAATTACGGAAAAACTTAACAAGAAAGGACTTGTTTGGCTCTACACCTTTTGATGGATTACGATAGTTAGCACGCACAAGAGCATTGCGGAAGTACCATGAGTTTTCGGCAAACAAATCGTTGTTTGCCCGAAAACCAATCGACCGCAGATATTTGATAACAAACACAGCTGTAGTACGTGTATTGCCTTCACGAAACGGATGATTCTGCCATAGTAACGTTACGAAATCAACAATGTGATTGATAATTTCATCTGTTGTCAATCCTTTATAACAGAAGTCCTTTTCCTGTTGAATGTCATATCTCAATGCCATCATAATGTCTGCTGCACGGCCATAAACAACAGTATCGCCTTGCAACACCCATTCCTTTTTGCTAATATCATACGGACGGATTTCTCCAGCATGTTTGAATACACCATCAAACAAATGTCTGTGAATATTCAGAAACTCTAAAGCTGTAAATGAAAAGGACTGTTCACTCAACAATTTGGCGATGTTAGCAGCCACACGGTCGGCCTCCTCCTTCTCTGCATCGTCATTATCATGTGTCGTCTTATTGACATAATATGACTTCAACTGCTGTCGCACATCATCAATGGTAATGTCGCCCTCAATATGCTTGACAGCAGCTTCTTTCAGATAATCAGACACCTTCAGTCCATCCACATCTTGCAGACCAATAGCCGTGCGCCATAAAGAAGCCCTCTCACGTTTATGCGGCTCAGCCAAACGCTCGTATGCTTCAAAGTCGATGTATAGTTGTTTGTTATTATTAGTCATTCTCGTAAATCATTAGATTTTCCACATTACAAACAAAAAGCAGTCACACAATTGAAGAATTGGCTTGACATATGATTTGCTATTATTTTTCATTTCTCATACCCCTCATAATAATAGCTCTGTTCAATCCCCTTGAATATCACCTCACGATTCTCCGTATCTGAAGTGAGGTTCTGCGAGAGCAGATAGCGCAGTTCGAGGTCGTTGATTGGTGAGCGTTCCATTGCCGAGAGGTACTGGTCCTTGTCCACATACTGCCAGTTGACCACTTTGCCAAGTGCTCGTTTCAGCATCATGTCGAGCCAGATGCGCGTAGAGCGCCCGTTGCCTTCCATGAAAGGATGGCACACGTTCATCTCTACATACTTCTCTATGATATGCTCAAACGTGTCTTCCGGCATTTTCTCTACAGCAGCGAGTGCAGCTTCAAGATAGAGCGAATTGGCAAAACGGAAACCGCCCTTGGCTATATTCTTGTCACGAACGACACCGGCAAATGGGTATAGGTCGTTGAACAAATAGCGGTGTATCTGCTGAAGTCCCATAGCTGTACCTACAGGCATCTGGCCGATATCACCCGACTCAAAGAGGCGGTGAGCATTCACTAACGAACGTTCGTCTATTTCCTTTGTTGTCATAATTACATTATCTTATTTGTTTCTGCATCTACAAAGATAAAAACAATCTTTGACAATCACGAATGATTATGAGGATTGTTTCGTTCGCTTGCTGCAAATATAGCAATATCACTACAATAGAACCGAAAGTATAATTTATCAGACTTTTGCTTGCTTTTACCAACTTTTCTTATTAAATTTGCTCCATAAGTATATTTTATTAGACTATGGACTTGAAAGAAGTAATGAAATCTCGCAGAAAGACACTCTCCATTTCTCAGCTTGATCTTGCTGAGATGGCAGAGGTGAGCCTTGCTACTGTAAAGGATATTGAGCGAGGCAAAGGCAACCCATCACTTGCCACTGTAAATAAAATCATAGAAGTATTAGGCATGGATATTATATTCCAAGTACGTCAAACAGTATAAAAATAGCAATGCATCTATTTATATCAATTATTTTGGCAGTTCTACTTTTGGCATTTGTTTTACTATTAGAAAAATTTATGGATAAAATGTTTACCAGATATGAGTATCTAAACTCTTTCATACCTCTTGTATATTATGGTTTATCGAAAGGTGCTTGTTTTATACAACAAGTTGAACTATTTCCATATTTAATAATAGCTTTATTAATATATAATCTTGCAATGTTACTTCACTTGTGTGAAAATACTAGTAATTACATTTCAGGTAAGACTAATATACGTTTCATCGTGTTCTTTTTCTCAATATGCTTATCACAAATATTAAGTTATACTGTCCAATTTGATATTTTGTGCGAAATAGACGAATACAGTTTCAATAACGTTAGCAATATTTGGTACGAACGAACATTTGATTTATTTTTATACAGTTTGGGAATTATGTTTTCTAATAGTATTATAAATATAACAGCATTATCGTTTTATGCTAAGATATTAAATGTCTTTCTACTTTTATCAAATGTTTTTCTTGTTACGATATTTTTAGGAAATTATAAAGAAATAGGTAATATATTCCAGTCAAATAATAACAACAAATGAATGCAGTAATTTCATGACAAAATAAACAATATTTATCGGCTCATTTATCGTATCATTCATAAAAGAGAATATCCAACATAGAGTTTCTTAAAAAAATCGCAGTACATGATAATCAGAAAACAATGAAGACTGTTGTGATCTCAACTTTTTTACAAAACAGGCACATAATTCGACTTTTTTATGTAATTTTGCAGAGTAATGACAAGTTGAATTGTTTTATCACAATGGTCACTCAAAAAGAAGAAAAAGAAAGACAGAAAATAAGCCGCGAAACCCTTGGCAAATTTTTCTATGACTTGGCAAAAACTACATTTGCTGTTATGGTGCTCGGCAATGTAGCTACTGTGTTCATAGGAGATACTGATGCCTTTATTATTTCAACAATGATATTTCTCGGTATGTTTATAACATTCTTGTTCGCTTACGTTGGCAACAAGGTTCTAAAAAATTAAGAATATGGAAGCATTGATATTGACTTTTGCATGGCTCATTGCCGTTATGCTGCCATTCGCAATATGGCTCAACACCAAATCGGGCAAGAAGTGGCTCAATAGCCTGTAGCTATCGTGTGTCGGACAGAAGTCCGACGTTCCGTTCGCTTGCTGCGAATGTAGAAAACCATTAACGACGTGTGATTGGTTATGACATTCACACGCCGTTAATGGTCTATTGCCACAGAACGAACAACTCCTTTAAATCAACGTCTTTCAACTCGTTATTTTCGTCAAACACTTGCTGCATCAAGCCAAACCATTTGTCCAAGCATAACGATTGCGATTCGTTCTCGCCCCAATGGTCTTCTAAATCCTGCATAAGAGCCTCATCGGGATTGCTCAACAAATACTTTATGAGTCCACGATTTTGATATAGCGTTTTTAGTACCTGGGGCATTTTACACTTAAACCTGACCCCTCCGATTTCCTCAACTTTTCCTCCAGCACTGAATGTATCACGAAGATTCGAACAGATTACAGAATACCGACTGCACATCCATAGTGCAGCACGCTTGTATTTGTCTTGCTTCGGGCCGAAAAGTTCGGGGAAAAGAATAAGCATTCGTGCTCGGATGTCAGACTTCTCATTCATTGACAGGTCATTGAAGAACCTTATCATTATAGATGACGAAACTTCAGTGTTGGCATCACCCATCCACCATGGCATTTCATATTTGCCCTTGGCACGATTGGCATGCATATAGTATTTTCTGACACTATTTATCTTCTCCTTCTCACCCAACATTCTAAATGTGTCATATTCTACACTCATCTTCTCAAAGATGTTCTTCTCACCGTTGTCTGCGAGGTTCATATCTATAAGATAACGAGGAGCATGGGTGACGGCAATGTTGCTCAGACATTGCTCGTATGGACGGCAACGGAATTCCGGTGTTTTCCCTCCCAACTTGGCAAACAACATATATATGCGCGAAACATCTGGAATGCGGGTGCTCTCTACAATACTACTTCCTGTTGATGTCCACGTGTCTGACTTGGTAGATTTCACCTCTACCCCGAAATGTCCGGCTGCCTGTATGTCGGGGAAGTGCAGACCTGACACCAGTTTTATATTGTCTACGCTGAACGAAGTTTGCGGAGCCACATCCTTTAAAGCCTTTAAGGCTATGTGTTCCATTTCTGTACCATTGCATTTGCGGAACATCTGTCTGTCAGACTCAGATGCATCATTAAGCCACGACTCCGCAAGCCGCATGAAATGGGCGAATTCCATGTCGGTCTGTGTGACATCCGACGGACGTACGGAAATCAAGTTGTTTTGAGTCAGGCTAAACGGTTTGTTATAGATTATTGCCATAATACTAATCGATGAAGTATTTATCCCATAGATTCTGTAGACGTATAGCTATATTAAATGCCAGTACGGGCGGCACAGCATTGCCTATAACCTTGTAAGCACCTGACGAACTCAAGCGATACTTGCGTCCGTCCTTATCGTGCATTACAAATCGGAAGTCTGGCGGAAATGTCTGAATCAAGGCACATTCACGAGGTGTAAGCCTGCGTTCATGCATGCCATTGTTCAATTCTGCAATGTGTTTTCCGCCATGTTCAGCCGACAATCTACGGTACTCTATATTTCCATGATGCTCCGAACGGATGGTAGGTCCAAGTCCGTCAAGTTTTATCTCAGTCTGACCTTGACTGCCGTTGGTCTGGAATTTAGCCTTTGAGTATATTCTTTGTGACGGGTCTACGGCGTCAGCAGGTTCTGGTAAATACTTCAGTACATCATAAGTGGTAACCTTGGGCAACAGTCCCGGTTGGGTTGTATTGCCTGCATGAGTAGGACGTGGATAAGGGTTGTATTCATCGGGTATGCTTTCAGATGTAAGAGCAGCCAATGCTTCTGTTCGCAACACATCCTTTCTTATACCTATAAATATGACACGCTCGCGCGATTCGGGCACTCCATAATTGCCAGCATTCAACACCTGTGGCGGCAATACTATATAACCGTTGCCATCAGCACTTGCAAAATCACGCTGGATAATGTCCTTCACGTCACCGAGATTGACAAGTCCTTTCACGTTTTCGGCAACAAACACTTTCGGCCGAACAATATCTATCACCTGCTTCATCCAATAATACAGTTTGCCTCGCGTCTCTTCTGACGGAGCGTTCTCATTCCGTTTCACGCCCATATCATTCTTATCAGAATCGAAACCTTTGCGTTTTCCGGCAACACTAAAGTCTTGACAAGGGAATCCGCCAGTCACAACGTCAATGTCTCGTGGAAATACATCAACACCATTGTTGTGCATTTTCACAAGATCGACAATACTGACACGGTGATACATTTCGGGTGTATGTCCGAAACGTGACATATATGTAGTCCATGCCGTTTCTGCTTCGGGTAGAATATCATTAGCAAAAACTGTTGTGAAATCGGTACGTTTGAGCATCACCCAACCATTCCTTACTACACGTTCGACAAATGGCGAATCTGTAGAGAATGATTTGGCATTGGCAATAAAACCTCCTTCAAATCCCAAATCCATGCCTCCACATCCAGAGAACAAGGAAAGAACACGGTGTTTCTTGCTGTTTTCTGCTGTTTGGGCAATGGGGAAATTGATAGATAGTTGTATGTCGGACAGAAAATCCGACTTCTCGTATGGGTACAACTCACCCTGTCCGTCATCATTACAATCATGATGCAGACTCTCAAATTTGTCTTTGAGCATAGCATTAAAAACAATTATGTCTTAATGCGTTGGATGGATATTCTTGAAAACAAAGAATCCTGCAAGTACCTATACGAAAAAACGCGGACGATTCTTGTCCACGTTCAAGGTACTTGCAGGAAACCTAATATACAGACAAGAGAAACGTCCACGCTATATGTGGACGCTTACTCGCTTATTCTGTATATTGTTCTTCTACCTGCAAGTTTCTGAACGTTTTATGAATAAACAGCAAACGCTTATTATTTTTACCACGAAAATGGATTGGCCTCGCACGCTTGCGACTGAATCCATTTGCAAAGTTAAAGGAAAATAAGCAATTTCCAAAATTTAATTATTTGATTTTTCAATAATACATAAAAAAAAACTACGCCATTCTGATTACAAACAAAACCAATAAAATATAATGTAGATAGTGATTTTATGTTATTTTCTATTCACTAAACGTACGTTCAAAGACTTGGTATGAAGATATAATGACGTTGCACAAACAATTACAGCTGAAATAAATAAAAGACCGGACGGTTTTTATTCGGATTTTTGTTGTAACTTTGTAGAAGACTAAAACAAACAATCCATTATGAAATCATTGAGAGAACTTTTCCGTATAGGCAAGGGACCGTCAAGCAGTCACACTATGGGACCGCAGAAGGCGGCTAAGATATTTGCAAGTCATAACATGCACGCTGCCTCGTTTGAGGTGACGCTCTACGGCAGTCTGGCTGCTACCGGACGCGGCCACATGACCGATGTGGCTATCGACGAAGTGTTGCGCCCAATCGCTCCGTTGCGTATTGAGTGGCAACCGCAAGTGTTTCTGCCCTTCCATCCCAATGGTATGAAGTTTGTGGCATTTGACAATGCCGGCAACCAGACTGACGAATGGATTTGCTACAGTGTAGGCGGCGGCGCATTGTCGGAAGGCGAGAAGGGACGTTGGCTTACCGGACTGCGCGAAGTGTACAAGCTGAATACGCTGCGCGAGATTCAGGACTGGTGCGAAAGCAACGGCCGTGGATATTGGGAGTATGTCAACGAGAACGAGGACGAGGATATATGGGACTATCTGATGGATGTATGGCAGGCCATGAAGGAGAGCGTTGAGCGTGGCATCGACCATGAGGGTGCGCTTCCCGGTCCGCTCAATCTGCCGCGCAAGGGCCCTATCTATTATGTCAAGGCAAGCGGATACAAGCAGTCGTTGCAGTCGCGTGCGCTGGTTTATGCCTACGCTCTTTCGGTAAGTGAGGAGAATGCTTCGGGCGGTATTATCGTGACGGCGCCTACTTGCGGTTCGTGCGGTGTATTGCCTGCTGTGCTCTATCATCTCTCTAAGGGTCATAACTTCAGCGACACACGCATTCTGCACGCTATGGCTACAGCCGGAATCTTCGGCAATGTGGTGAAGCAGAACGCTTCTATATCAGGTGCCGACGTCGGCTGTCAGGGCGAGGTGGGCGTAGCGTGCGCCATGGCTTCGGCTGCAGCATGTCAGCTGTTCGGCGGTAGTCCGTCGCAGATTGAGTATGCTGCCGAAATGGGACTGGAGCATCACTTGGGCATGACGTGCGACCCCGTGTGCGGACTGGTTCAGATTCCGTGTATTGAGCGCAACGCCTTCGCTGCCACACGTGCTCTCGACGCCAATCTCTACGCATCGTTCTCTGACGGAACCCACTCCGTTTCATTCGACCGCGTAGTGAAGGTGATGAAGCAGACTGGCCACGACTTGCCGTCGCTCTACAAGGAAACAAGTACGGGCGGACTGGCAAGAGCCTACGAGCAGCACATGAAGGAAAAGAAATAAGGTTGTTCCGGGATTCGGAGTAATTCAATTATGTACCTATAAGTAGCGGAGGTCTCCGGCCTCCGCAGCACCAAGTCGAATACAAATTATCATTACTAATAATAACTCTCCACAGCCCCTTCTTGTATAAGCATTGAACAAAATGCTCATGTATACATCACTCCAAATATCGGATGAGGAGGGTGAGACAAAACTCAATTATACGGGCTGAAAGCCCAATAAGCACATAGCCCAGCACCTTGGGTGTACGGATTGAAAATAGCAAAACGCCCTGTAAGGGCAAAAGCATTGATAATTAGCGCTTTTGCCCTTACAGGGCGCATTGTTTTTGGTGGCTTTTTACCTCAGGGCGTTCTTGCTTAGGCAAGCGGCAGAGCCGAGCGACCCTGGGCTATGTGCTTCTGCCCCTTTCGGGGCGTACTGCTGTGACTTTTGACACACCCACTACTATATAATTTACCCTTATTCGGCAACAAGTCTTACTGGCATGGCACGGTATCGCCCCTTGTTCATTCCAGACGAACCCGACACAAATCGGTAGTTTGACAAGTTTAGGCTCTTGCCGAAAGCATCGAGATACAAGTACCAAAAGCCGTACTCAGGACTGGTTGACGAGAATCCTTGATAATCAGACAAACGTGAGCTTGTCCATAGATTGGCATGATAGCTGTCCTTGTAAACCGGATCCTCGTTGGACTTGCCCTCATAATATCCGCTCATCGGGATGTAAATCTCGGGAATCTCCGAATCTGCAGTTTTAATACAGATGCAGTTGTACACCTCGCCATAATCGGTATTCTTCCCTTCTATCTTCAGCACGTTATTGTCTATGAGACCTTGCAGACACATGTTGTCGCACACCTTGAAGTTGCTGCCTATTGCCAAAGCCTTTACCACATCGTCATCTTTTTTTGCCTCATCAGAATTTTGTGCCTTCGAAATTATGAAGTAGCCACCTATTGCTCCCACATTGCCTTCAAGCGCGGTTGTGGCAGGAGAGTAGTAGCCGTTGGTTGTAGCACCAAGGTTGCGGTCGAGCATGTGATAGGTCTTGTCCTCGATAGTTCCATTTTTTTTAGTAACCTTAGCCTTTACGTCAACCATCTCGTAATAGTACCATCCCGAAGCCTTACTATTGCCCAACTGATATATGCCTGCTGCATCTCCTGTCAACTGTGCAAACAATCCTACATGATAAACTGGATAGGTTACGGTAATCTTGGTTCCCGCGTTGGTGATGGTTGTAATGGTTAAATTGCTAATCCACCTATTATAATTATTGTCGTTATACGATTCGTCCGAATTGTTGGCAAGCATCACCTTGTAGAATCCGTTGACGCTTTTCTCGTCCACCTTCACTCGTGTGTCATTACACGTGAGTTCGTCGCCCTGAAGCTTCGGAATGAGATAGTAAACCTGATTTTTTCCCACGAAGAAGTGGAGTCCGTCGTTGCGCACTCTGCCTTGGTTCTCCTCTGGCCATATGCCCTGAAGCTTCGAGTCCATCCAGCCGAAGTAGTCGTCTTGGTTTAAATCTGAACTTTTATTTTCAAGATCTCGTATCCGCACAATTCTATTTTTATCAGTACGGAAGTCGTAGCCCAACTGGATAATCTGTACAACGCGCGACAAGTCGCCTGATGTTATTGTTACAGAATCTGTATGCGGTTTTGAATCGAAGTTCTCGGTCAGAGTAAGTTCGATAGTGTACAGTCTGCCTGGTGACGAGTGGTGTTCAGCAGATGTTGGCAAAACAACCCTCTTTGTTACATTGTAACCAGTAATCCAATCTGCATTCCACTTCACATTATATGTGAAGTCTGGCTTGGTTGTTACAAACGAAATTGTAGCCGTCTTTGCATTACCCTTTACAGTCAGCATGCCACACACGCCAAGTTCGTAGTCCTTACATGCTATCATGTTCACAATAGGCGGATTGTCGTCCACCACTTCTACAGACAGTCTGTTCTCGGACTTATTGTTTATTGCCTCACCTTCTGTAGCCCATCCTTCATGGTTCACAGCCGTAACCTTAACCTGATAATGATGGTTGCGAAGAAGATCCATCTGCGTTGAAGTGCCGTTGTTCAAGAACTCCACTTTATAATAGGTATCTGGTCCGCCATCATATTTTGCCTTGATTATCATGTATGCTTTGCCAGCAGGTGTCTCGTAGAAAGGATGCTCGCCCGTAACATATTCGGCTGTCTTAGCAGAGCAATCCACCGAAGGCAAAGCCACCTTGTTAATCGACTCTGAGGCTATCGTGCCCGATGATGCCGTATTGAAGAGTCTGAAACCTGTTATCTCGAAATTGGTCAACGATTCATTCTTTGTAACAGACGCCTTGGCAAACTGTCGGAACAGCGACACGTCGGTTTTGCGGCTAAGCAGGTCTTTCACCGTTACACTTCCCCAACAAACGGGAGTGCTGAGGTTGAGGTTGCCGTCGCGTGTTGCGTTGTACAGGTTGTTCTTGCCCTCAGCATCCTTGGCGTCGCTCTCTGTTATGTTGGTGTTGGCTACAATATGTAGCGTGACTGTTCCGGGCTCAGCCTTCACCTTAACATCATAAGAGTCGCCGCCTTTAGGCTTGATGTCCGCGCCTGTGATATTGCTCATGCCGAGATACTTATTGTCAGCATCGTAGCACAATACGCAGAGGCTTTTGATTTGCTGCTGCTCGTTTGCTCTTGTCGCCACAGTATTCTTGGTGAAATTAGGCAACTTAAGAGTCAGCACCACTCCATCGGTCGGCAAGTCTTGCGTGCCGCCTCCTACAATGTCTCTGATGTCGCTGCAAGCAGTCGACACCATAGCCAAGAGCATGAAGAGGCAAATTGTCAATTTCTTGATATACATATTATTGTCTTTTAATTGTTACTTTTTAAAAGGGAGCTCCCTTCTTCCACGTCTTTGTGTCCGTATCGAAACTGCCTTCCACAACATAACGCTTGCCGTGCATCTTGGTTGAGGGATAGTTGTCACCGTCGAACAGTATAGGAAAATTACTTTCACCATCTAAACCTTCTAACTTAACTCTCAGATTCTTGTCGTACTCTCCTAATGGGGCTTTGAGGTGGAGTATGGTCTTGTACCAGGTTTTGTTATTGCTGTCCTGTCCGTATTCCATGCACTCAAATTCGTTAGAAAATTTGCAGTTATTGCACCACATTGTAAATTTACCTTTACCATCACTACTGTTTACTCCATATAGACAATACCAACCATTTATTTTTCTGCCCTTAGTATATATGGTATACTCTACGTCTACAACGGTAGGCTTCTCATCATATACTCTGTAGTAAGGATCCGACAAAGGGTCATACAGATACCAGCCTTCACGATCCTCATAGTTGAAGAGTGTGATGCCGGGGTCGTTGTGATGAGTGAAACGATGCGGCTGGTAGCCCTCACTGGTGTATGTACCATTGCTGAAAATCAGCAGGGTCTGTCCTGGCTTTATCGTCTTTTGAGGAGTAGTCTTTGCATCTCCCTTACCGTTGTTAGATCCAGACGTAGCATCATGCGCTATACTGTAATAATACCAACCAGGGTTGTTATTGTCAGGTGTCATCGAGCTACCTGGCCACCCTCCGGTGAAATACCATTCTGCCGTATTCTCGTCCTTTGAACCATCAGCCTTTGTCTCACCTATCTGTGTGTAGATGTAGACCTTGTGATAGTCCACGTGCGACGAACGGTCTTTACTCCAGTCAGCACCTCCTTGCACCCACCATCCATCTCGCCAGTTGTTGTTTTCTTTAGAATTATTGTAGGCTTCTTCATCAAGCATATTAGAATGCTGGAATTCTTCAAGGTTACTTGCGTCTTTAGTCCACGCCAAGTCGTTTATGGCTCGCATATAGATACGATAAGGACCTACTGGCGGACGCACCGTCACACGTATCTGCTGTTCAACATTGTTATCGCCAATGGCTTTAACAGTAAAGACGTGTGTGGTTGTTGTCACAGGGTTGGTAACAGCCGTTATGGTGAAGGTACCATCAGCCACATTAGTTTTGTCGCACTTGATGTTTATTTTAGACTGGGCATATTCTACATTTTGTCCCTCTCCCGAAACAGTCCAACCTGACGGGAACTGTATACCACCAAGGTTGGTAGTGAACTTCACCACCTTTGTCAATTCGGACGGATTGTTTTGGTCGTAGTAGATTACAATATCCACGGGATCCACCTTGAAGTATGGTGTAACGTCGTACGATACATCAAGGTATTTCTTTATGTTGCCAGCCTTTATCCATACTTTGGCAGTACCTTTAAGAGCTTTAGCATCTGTAAAGTCTTTTACCGAGAGTTCTGGATTTATACTGAATCTTATACGATGAGTTGCAATATCATTAGTTGCGACAATAACGGGCAACTTTCCTGCTGAAATCTTTTCAATCTCCGTATCACATCCAAACGTAATGTTGCTTGCATCGGCATTTGTACCATAGTCGATGATAGCATTTTGCAAGGATGTTACTTCTGCACTTGTCTTCGAAGCCCAAAGCGTAGTATGTGTAAAGTCAGCATCAACCTCTGCCAGTTTCCAAGGCTCTACACCTACAACACAATCGAGGTCGATGTTGCCCAGACTCTTTATGCGTCCTACAATCTCGTAGTATGTGCCGCGTGGGAAAGTTGGAACTTCAGTTGTTGAGGTCTCGTCCTTACGATGACCAAGATTGATGTTGTAGCTGTTAGCGATGGCTGAACCACCTACAGCACCATCTACCTTCAATGCCGACTGCTGCGAGGCCTCTTTCACGTAGCGCTCGGGCAGATAATAGGTAGCACGGAAGAGCCACTTCTCCTTTGGGTTTGTAGGTGCAGCTGCGCCCTCACCTTTCACTTTGATAATGTCCTCGTTGTTGACATTGGCATTGGCTGGGGTTTCTGTCCACGAAGTATAGTAAGCGCCACTACCCGTATGTGCCGTAGCATCGTACAATGGCGACTCGATGCCTGTAGCATATTCGCTGCTTACGTCGGGGTTAGTGAACTTGCCGTCCCACAACAGACTGGTCTGTGGCGAGAGTCGTTTGCCCATAATATCGGTAATCTGCAATCCGTTAGACTTCAACGCTGCATTCATGTCCCGGTCTTCGGGATTGTATATAAGGTTAAGACACACCTTTACACAGGTGAATTGCAGATTAGCCATCACGATCTTAGGTGTCTTGTCCGTATTATTTATGGTAATTGTTCCGTCGGTAGTTATTCCGTCGGCTGCCTTTGTTGCAGGCTCGTATATCATAGGGATATTATTGGCTACGGGCATACCGGGCTTTGACACCGGGGTGTAACCCAACACCACATTCTTCAAATCACCTTCGGTATTAATGGTCTTATCAGCGAGCACATCCTTCATGTTTGCCACTACGTACACACGATAGGTGCCGGGCTTTATCTTGAGCTGATAAGAAGCGACATTCTCGTTGAGCATATTGCTTGCCTCAGGCGATGGAAGTT
Organism: Leyella stercorea; assembly: GCF_021531655.1. The sequence continues at coordinate 44,855 of NZ_JADYUF010000008.1, forward strand.
CCTGCGAAAGTAATGTTCCTTTGCCCCCAACATGGAAAGCATAAAGGTGGAGGTCGTTGATCTTGCACTCGTCTACAGAGGCATTGTATGTAGGGTTGCTTGGGTCGAGACTGCTCGTAACCTCATCGCCCTCGCGAGTAACTGGCACATAGACACACAGATTGCCCTCGGATGAAGCCGGGGTGTTGTACACATCGGCATCATCAGTACATGCTGCCAGCAACAACAGGGCAGCAAGAGAAAGGAGTATGTCTGCAAGTCGTTTCATTGTTTTTGTTGTAATTAGGTTCAATACTTTAGTTTAAGTTTCGCAAGCGAAAGGAGTTATCGGAAGTTATCTGAAGACGACTCGCTTCGATTGTGAAGTTAATGGACATTACAGGCTGATGCGCTGAATGCGCTTTGCCCAGTCGAGCACACCAACAGAGAGGTTGACGTATTGCCACTCGGTTCCGATGAGGAAGAAGTCGAGGCGGTAGTCGTACTCGCGGTCGAGGTATTCCTGTATGCCGTAGTTCTGTGCGGCATAAGCATCGCGTCCCTGCTGAAGTATGTCGGGCAGGTTTATCAAGGCGATTGTCTTGCCCGTCACCTTATTATATATATGTAGCATGGCGTTGCGGTCGTTCTGTTCGGGTGGGAAGTAGACCAGACGCGAGAGCATCAGTCCTGCATGAGCGGTACGTTCCTTAACGTTTCCGGTCTCATCGCGGAACTCAGTAGTCCATGTATGGAAAGGCGTATAGCGAAGCTTGGAGTCACTTGCCAAAGAGTTGTCGTAATTGATGTAGCCATTATCGGCTATTACCTCATAACCGAAATCATCGGCAGAGATTTTGTCGGGTGCGTCTATCTGATGCAGCGAGATAGTAAGCTGCTTGGTGTCGCGCACCAAGGAGATGGTATCGTGTGTGCCCTTAAGGTCGTACACGGTAGTGAGATGTTGTGATTTGCCAATCCATAGCGTGTCGAGCGGAGCCGAACAGTCAACCTCAGCAATGTCGCCCGCCTCATTGCGGTCTAACACGGTGTTGAACTTAGTCATGTCTTCGCCTTCGTTAGGGGCATGAATGCGGAACTTGGCACCATTAGTTGCCAAAGCATCTTCGTAGCGTTTCTGCTTTGCAATGGCGAGAAATTGGTATTCGCCAGGCTGCAAGTTGAGATGTACGGCAAAGTCATGGCGGCGGATAGGAGCGTCGGTGTCGGTATTGAAAGCGTCCTGACGGAACAGATACTTGCCGTCCTTATCGTACACCATGACAACAACGCCTCCAACATGGTCGTTGAAAAGGTCGGCGCGCTGCGTGTTGTAGTCATAGCGGAAGTGCAGGTAAGCGCCATTGTCGCATGGCTCAAGGTCGTCGTGCATCAGCGAGCACGAAGCCAGCAATGGTGCAAAGGCGAGGAGTGAGCATATATATTTAACCAGTCCGTGAAACATAATGTTTGCCGTTAAATTAATTAAGATGAATTTAGATATTGATGTTTAGATAGCAGCGGAGGTTCGGAGACCTCCGCCGCTTTATGCTTTGTTTATTATTAGAGCTTAATCTGCTGACTGCGCTTAGCCCAGCTAAGAATCTTAACCTCTACGTTGACGTACTGATCGTTCTCATCATCAGGAAGAGTAGGCTTAACCTCAGGAACATCAGGATAGCCAAGACCGCTGATGCTTGTTACAGAAAGGTTGTACCAGTTGTTACGGAGAACACCATAACGACCGAGATACTTTTCGTTATTTGAATCATAAGCTTCACCAGCATTCCAAGGTGTCAGCTCGTTGAAGTGCTTGATGCGGGCGATGTAGTATGCCTCACCGTTGAGGTATGTTGAGATACCAACTATTACCTTATGGGTGGTTGGATCTTCTGACAAACCAAGCTTCTCGTTGACTTCTTTAATAACATTTTCATTAATCTTTGATGTATAGGTGCCTGTTTCGTCGCTAAATGTAATATTAGCAGTCTCAATAATGTGCTGACCTGCCTCTCCACTAATATTATTAGTAGTTGCATCAAGCTTTACATCATACTTTTCCTGCTCAGTAGAATTTGTTATCTTCATAGCATTGATAGCAAGGGTCTTAATCTGCTGCGCAAGTTTAGTTGCATCCCAGATAGCGGTGTTATTACCAATCTTATAGAATGTCTGTCCTGTTACAAAATCCTTAGGAGTGAAGACAGCCTTGAACACAACACGTGTAGTCTGACCCTGCTTCATGTTACCAAGGTTGAATGTATTCTCAAGACAGTACTGAGGTTTGTCTGCACCAGCGAGACCATCAACATTACCTTTAGCAATCATGTTGAACTCAGTCTTGCAGTTTTCCAAAATCTGAAAATCAGCTTTATCATAATTAGGATCTACACCCCAATATACGCGCTTGAAAGTAGAATTTGCATTAGTGTCATAGAAGCGCTCATTACTCCATATACCAGCATAAACAGTAGTCAAGCCGCCAATCTGATGAACGGGGAAGGTTTTCGTATTGGTTACGTCAAGTTTCCAATTCTCGATTTTCACAGTAGCGTCTTTATATGTACCATCAGCAACTGTGTAACCATCAGTTTCAAAGTTCTGCATTGTAACCTTAGCCAAACCACGCTCTACATAAACAGTAGTAGCAGGCTTTGCTTGAGCCTCCTCACGTGATGCGCAGACGTTTTTAACGTCTACAAGAGTTGGCTGATCTGAAGCTGACTTATACTCTGGAGCATTTGCCATAAAGATGCCATTTGTTGACTTCTCATAGTTAGCAACAATTACCTTTGATGGGTCTTTGCTCCAAGCAGCGTATGTTTCAGCATCAGTAGGCAATGTTACTTTTTTATTAGAGGTATCCCCGTTATAATTATTAAGAAGAACCAGTGCCTTATAGTTGCCACCTACCGTTACATTCGAGAGCTTCACAGTAGCAATAGCCGCTGTTGTTACACCATTCTCATCCGTTTTTTTAGTCCAAGGGTTCATGGTTCCAAGCTCGGCACTTGTAACAAACTTATCAGTAGAAGCGTCGAAGATAAGAATAGTACCATTCTTAACCTCATACTCAGCAGCGGTTCCTTCAGCAAATGAAGGTGTACCATCTGCTGGTGTAGGCGCTGGATCACCGTCTCCACGAGTACCAGTACCAGTAGTTGTCGGCAGATTGATTGTGAATGAAGCATAAGCTTCACCTGCCTTGCCAGCATTGTCTTTACCATCAGGAGCGAGGTTGTCGTTGCTTGAGCAACCCACCAAGGCCGTAGCCATAACAGCCATTCCGAATAGATTCTTAACGTTTACCATAGTTTAATAGTTAAATTGATTAATGTTTATTTTGTTATTATTTTGAGCGTAAGTAATCTGGAGGGGTGCAAAACTTAATCAGCGCAGGCTGAAGGCCCAATAATCACATAGCCCAGGGCAATGCCTTGGGTGCTTAAAGGCATTACGTCCAATCGCCCTGTAAGGGCTAAAGCATTGAAGCAGAACGCTTTTGCCCTTACAGGGCGTCTTTGGTTTTTCTCTTATTATTTCCCAGGGCGTTGCCGGGCTATGAGCTTCTGCCCTTTCAGGGCGTGCTGCTATACTTTTGACTCCCTCCTATTCAAAGAGACACATTATTCTACGGCACACTCGCCATAGCTCACGTATTATTTCGTGTTAGCAATGCGCTCGGCATTAGCTTTGGCATCAGCCGAACCAGCAGCAGCAGCCTCGGCAAACAACTGGCGAGCTGACTCATAGTCCTTTTTCAATACAGCCAGAGTGCCTCGTGCGTTCAATGCCTCTGCCGAGTTGCCGGCTTTCTGCAGATGTTTCTCTGCTGAAGCAATGTCGCGTCGTTGCAAGTCGGCACATGCAGCATTAAGGTTGGCAGTCGGGTCTTCGGGGAACATTCGCACGGCTATGTCGAACACCTCATTGAATTCTGCCGAACCCGCCTCCATTGTCTGTGCTACAAGATACATCTCCTGAAGCGAAAGCTGCTGCGGACGGGTCTTCAGTATCTGCTTGGCTTCTTCAACCGAGAAAGGCCTTACCGTATAGCTCACAGTGTAGTCGCTGTGGCGCAGTCGCGGATAGATGTCGTTAAGTATCACGGCATATTCCTGCGGATAGAGTTGGCGTATGCGCATGTCCTTGTCGTCGGGTGCAAGGCTTGAATTCGAAATCTTCAGTATATCGTCCTTGTTAGCCAGATGCGACTTCTGCACCTTCTGGCGGAATCCATTCCAATCCTCAGGTGTGGAGTTTGAGCTGAACAGCTTGGCTTCAATAGGATAAAGCTTAGCCACATAACTCTTCAGAGCAGCGGCACGCTCTCGAGCCAGGCGCTCGTTGTTGGCATAAGGACCGTCGGGCGAGGCAAAGCCATGAATATTGATGTCCGTAATCTGCACATTCTTGTCGTTGCGCACAAGGTCGATGGTCTTCGTTATCTTGGCCAATTCGCGTGCGTTCTCAAAGAGATCAGCCACAATATCCGTCTTGTTGACACGGAAACTGAGGTAAGCCTCACCCTTCTCGGCACGTTGCTTGCGTGCCTCGGCAGCCGGCTTTACAAAGGCAATGTCAGGCATCCAAGCTCCAATATTGTCGATAGTTGCAATCTGGAGATTGTCGAGATTCTCCCTGTCTCCACATCCGCAGATGTCTTGAGCGGTAAGCAGACTCAAGTGTTCGGTCTCAAACGGGCGCTTGCGTGTAATGGTCTGGCTGTAGCTAACGCTCTGCTCAGTTCCGTTCTTGCGCTGTATCACCAAAGGCTGCTGAGATTCATTAGCCATTGCAGCCAATTCGCCGCTACGCTCCATGCGTATCTGTTTGGCCCTGCCATTAATTATAATAGGTGTAAGAGCAGTAGTGTCGCCGTCGGCAGCAAGCATCGGAGTGAAAACAAGCTGCTGTTCAGCCTTAAGCTTCAGGTTGTTTAGGTTAAGGCTGAACGCCACATCCACCTTGTTGCCTTCGACATGTGTCTTCAGATTGTCGATGGCTACAGCTCCCGAAGCAAGCTTCTGTGCCATTGCCGAGCTGTACGAAGCTGCTCCTATGAGGCACGAAATGATGATGCGAGTCAATGAGTTTGTGTTCATAATGCTGTCTAGAATATATAAATCATACTGAGAGCCGCCTTAGTCGGTCCTACATAATTTCGATGGTTCTTGTCCAAGCATCGGGCACAACGTCCGTAGAGCTTGTATGGACTATAAGCATAGCCCACGCCTAACGACGCTTCCATATTCCAATGGCGCGACATCAGCCATTGATAGCCATAGGTTACGCCTGCACCTATATACCATCCTTCATAGTGGCGACCACGTTTTGTCTTGGGAAGTATTCCGAATGGCAGGTCTACGTTCTTGATGTTGTATTCGCCGGCAAGAGCGTGCAATCCGAAGAAACTGCCTCCGAAGCGTTGGCATGTCCACCAACGGTATTCAGGCTCTACGTTCCAGAAACGTACCTTCCTGTCCCTTGAAAACTTCCAGGGATTGATGGTGGCAAACAGTTGTGCTGTCTGCTTTTCGGCTATGCCAACTTCAACACCTACGTTGAGCGATGCTGTAGCCCAACCCAATAGGTTGGTCTTCAATGCCACGTCCTGCGCTATTGCTGTGCCTGACGTTGCGAATAGCATCATTGCCAATATGAATATCTGTTTCATCATTTCAGGCTTTTGTAATAATTATTTATATTTGGTTTAAGCTTTTTCTTCTACACCATTACATACGAATGTTTTGTGTCTCAATAGCATTCTATATGATTTTTGTGTTTAACGTTATTGTCGTTTTGAAAGTCTTGTGTCATCTTTATTACGCAAAGTTATAACTAAAATCATTAGCCTATATATAGTTCAAACAAAAAATCCGCTGGAAATTTATGCAAACGATTACACTACTCACAAATATGATGATTAGGTTATGTGGTAAAAACAACAGCGGCAGGGTTGACATCACGTCGACCCTGCCGCATCTTTTGAAATAACAACACTAATATATAAAAGGTATGAAAATGCTTTTTATATCTTGCTTATGATGCCCAACTTGCTACCCTCAAGGAAGTTGACGATAGCGTTGATTTCCTTTCCAGGAGGCACCTGTTCCTTAATCTGATTGATTGCATCAAATACACTGGTCTGTCCGTGGAACACCAGACGATAGGCATTGGCGATGTGGCCGATGACCTTGTCGGTTGTGTTAGACGACTTGAGCAGTGTCTCGTTGACGCCACCGTAGCGCACGGGGTTGTCGGTAGCTACGATGAACGGAGGAACATCCTTCGAGATGCGCACACCGCTGGTGACCATAGATGCACCACCGATGCGCACGTTAGCATTCAAGATGACACCTGACGAGAAGATGGCTGCGCTGTGAATCTCGCAGTCGCCTGCCACCTTTGTACCATAACCGAAGGTTACATAATCGTCTACCTTGGTGTCGTGTGAGATGTGTACACCCTCCATGAAGAAGTTGCGGTTGCCGATACGTGTCTCGCCGTCGGCGAATGTGGCGCGATTGACCACCACATTCTCACGGAAAATGTTCTCATCGCCAATAACAAGGCGTGTGTCAGCACCCGTATAGTTGAAGTCCTGAGGTTCAGCACCGAGCACGGTGTTCTGATATACCTTGTTGCCACGTCCCATCTTAGTGCCACGCATGATGCTGACGTATGGGAAGATGATGCAGTCGTCGCCTATTTCAACACCGTCCTCGATGTAGGCAAACGGATAGATTGTAACGTTCTTGCCAATATTTGCACCCGGAGCTATGTATGCTTTATCACTTATCATAATTTGAATTTTGAATTTTGAATTTTGAGTTTTGAATTGTTGCGGCAAGCCGCAATTTTGAATTTTGAGTTTTGAATTTTGAGTTTTGAATTGTTGCGGCAAGCCGCAATTTTGAATTTTGAGTTTTGAATTTTGAGTTTTGAATTGTTGCGGCAAGCCGCAATTTTGAGTTTATCAGTTGTGAATTATGAATTCCAAATTGAATAATTCAACATCGGCAAAGCCGACAATTCAAAATTCAAAACTCAAAATTCAAAACTCGTAATTGAATAATTCAAAATCGGCAAAGCCGACAATTCAAAATTCAAAACTCAAAATTCAAAACTCGTAATTGAATAATTCAAAATCGGCAAAGCCGACAATTCAAAATTCAAAACTCCTAATTCCTAACTCTTAATATCTTCCTCCGCCCAAAGCGTAGTAGAGATTCACAACGGCCTGCATCTTGTAGAAATCGTCGGCTACCTTAGAAAGCTCGGCATTGAGCAGGCTCTGCTGTGCGGTGATTACCTCAAGATATGTGGCTGAACCGTCGTTGAACAACATCTTGTTGTACTCTACGTTCTTCTTCAGACTCTCTACCTGCTTGGCCTCAAGCTCGCTCTTCTCGTTAGAAGAGTTGTAGAGCACGAGGGCGTTGCTAACCTCCGAACCGGCTGAAAGCACAGCGTTCTGCCATGTGTTGAAAGCCTGTTCCTGCTTAGCCTTTGCCACCTTCAAGCCTGCAACAATCTGACCATGGGCAAAGATGGGCTGTACGAGTGAGCCTACTGCAGAGAGAAGCCACTTGCCCGGGTTTACTATACCTGCACCACCTGAGTTGGTGAAGGCACCTGTACCTGAGATAGTGATGCTCGGATAGAACTTAGAACGGGCTGCGTTGACATCGTAGAAGCACTGAGCCAATGACATTTCGGCATAGTGTACGTCTGGACGGTTGGCAAGAAGCTGTATGCCAACGCCCGTTGAGAACTGTGCAGGGAGCGACTGTCCCTCGAATGTTCCGCGCTGTATGGTCTGTGCCTGCTGTCCGAGAAGCAGCGAGAGCGAGTTCTCGGTCTCACGGATCTGACGCTTCAGGTCGGTAGCCTGGGCCTTTACAGAATACAGATTTGCCTCAGCACTCTGTACACTGGTCTCCTTAACACGACCAAGCTCCTTCTGAATCTTCATGATGTTCCATGTCTCTTCAACGAGCTTCGACATATCGTTGACCACCTGCAACTGCTTGTCGAGCATGAGCAGAGTGTAGTACATGTTGGCGATGTTAGAGATTATCTTGGTCTGCACTACGAGCTGATAGTCCTTAGTGGCAAGCAGAGCCATCTGTGCCGAACGCTTCACATTGAGAAGATTGCCGAAGAGGTCGAGGTTCCATGATGCCGTCACGGGCAATGAGTAGGTCTTTGTGGCAGGATTGCCGTCCCATGAAGCGATTGTTCCTTGCGGCGAGAATGTGAACGAAGGCACGAATGCCAACTTAGCCACCATCAGCTGATCCTCTACTATCTTGACGTTGAGTGCGGCATTGAGCATATTGGTATTGTTGGCAATACCCTTCTCGATGAGCGACTGCAGCTGCGGGTCGGTGAACACCTGACGCCAAGGCAGATTGCCGAAGCTTGCGGTGTCGCTGACGGCGAGCGTGTCGGAGTTGCTCAAAACGTCGCGTACGAGTCCCTTGGTGTTCACCTCGGGACGCTCGTACTTGTTATATATTCCGCAACTGGTCATCAAGAGCGATGCCGAAGCGAAAAGAATTATCTTGTTCAATTTCATTGTTTCGTATTTTTAAGAAGTTAAGAAGTTATGGAGTTAAGAAGTTAAGCCAAATGTACATATGGCTTAACTCCTGACTTCTAAATTCTTGATTTCTTATTTTGTTTTCTTATCAATCTGATCGTGCAATGCATCTGCCACATACGGGTTGGTGTACTGACGAATCTCTGAATCGACGCTGGCTGAGTCGTTCTCAAACTCGATAGGCTTAATCTTCTCCTGCAGAGTCTGGAAGATATAGAACAGAGCCGGAACTATCATGATCTGGCAAAGCATACCGATGAGCATACCGCCTACGGCTGCTGCACCAAGAGTCATGTTACCGTTGTAGCCTACACCCCACGGCATGAGCAATGGCAGAAGACCGATAATCATAGCCAATGAAGTCATCAAGATAGGACGCAGACGGGCAGAAGCACCGAGAACTGCCGACCATGAGACAGCCATACCCGTCTGTCGACGCTCAAGAGCGAACTGAACGATAAGGATGGCGTTCTTTGCCAGAAGACCCATAAGCATGATGAGCGCAATCTGCATGTAGATGTCGTTGTTCTTGCCAAACATGTTGACGAAGAGGAAGGCTCCCGCAAGACCGAACGGAATTGAGAGAATTACCGACAGAGGCAGAATGTACGACTCGTACTGTGCCGAAAGAATCAAGTAAACGAAGGTCAGACAGAGCACGAAAACGATAGCTGTAGAGTTGGAAGACTCCTGCTCGGTACGTGTCAGACCAGAGAACTCGTAGGTGTAACCTGCCGGCAATGAGGTCTTGGCAACCTCTGCCATGGCGTTGATGGCGTCACCTGTTGAGTAGCCCTCGGCTGCCGATGCGTTCACGTTGATTGATGTGAAGAGGTTGAAACGGTCAATCTCCTGCGGACCATATACACGGCTCAGGTTGACATACTCCTTGATTGGAGCCATCTCGCCAGCCGATGTGCGGACGTAGATGTTGTCGAGACTCTTCAGGTCGGCACGGTTTTCAGGTGCTGACTGGATGTATACACGATAGAGCTTACCGTATGCGTTGAAGTTAGAAGCATACATACCGCCGTAGTAGCCCTGCATTGTGGTGAGCACGGTAGACGCGTCGATGCCGCTCTGCTTACACTTAGCCACGTCAACATCAATCTTATACTGCGGATACTTGGTGTTGTATGATGTCATGGCGTTCGAAATCTCCGGACGCTTGTTGAGCTCGGCAATGAAGTTCTTGGTGATGTCGTAGAACTTGTTAACGTCGCCACCGGTGCGGTCCTGCATTGAGAATGTCATACCGTTGGTAGCTGAGAAGCCCTGCACCATAGGCGGCTGGAAGGCGAGAATCTGCGCTCCCTTGATGGCAGCGGTCTGCTTGTATATCATACCGAGCACCATTGTAGAACCCAGGTTGTGTACGCCGATATACTTCAGCGGTCCCTCTTCCTTCTGACGCTCCTCAAAGCTCTTGAGCTTAATGATGAACGTACCCTGGTTAGAGCCCTGACCTGCGATGAAGTTGTAACCTGTAATACGCATACGACTGGCAATGGCGGGGTTGGTAGCGAGCATACGGTCTACCTCGTCCATCACCTCGTTGGTCTTTTTCATTGAAGTTCCAGGAGGTGTAGAGACTGTACAGAATACAGTACCTGTATCCTCATCAGGTACAAGACCGGTCTTGGTGGTTCCCATAAGCACTGCCATTCCGGCAATAGCGACAATCACAGTAACGATAGCGATGATAGGACGCTCTACGATACGGCGAACTCCCTTGGTATACTTCTCCTGAACCTTGCCATAAGCTGCGTTGAACGATGCGTGGAAACGGTCAATCACGGTCATCTTGCGCTCCTTGCCGTGCTCGTCCTTCGGCTTCAGCAAGATAGCACAAAGAGCCGGAGAGAGTGTCAAGGCGTTAAGAGCCGAGATGATGATAGAGATGGCCATGGTGATACCGAACTCACGGTAGAACGCACCTGACGTACCACCCATGAACGACACGGGGATGAACACCGATGCCATAACAAGGGTAATAGAGATGATAGCGCCCGAAATCTCGTTCATGGCGTCGATAGATGCCAGTCGTGCCGACTTGTATCCAAGGTCGAGCTTGGCATGGACAGCCTCCACAACCACAATGGCATCATCGACCACAATGGCGATGGCAAGCACAAGGGCGGCAAGTGTCAGCAAGTTGAGCGAGAAGCCGAACACATAGAGGAAGAAGAATGTACCGATCAACGACACCGGAACGGCAATCAACGGGATAAGAGTTGAGCGCCAGTCCTGAAGGAAAACGTACACCACGATGAACACGAGGATGAACGCCTCGCACAGAGTCTTGATAAGGTCTTCGATTGATGCGAAGAGGAACTCAGTTACGTCCTGCATGATGTCGAAGTGGATTCCCGGCGGCATTGTTGCCTCCTGATCCTTGAGGAGCTTCTTGATGTTGGTGGCAATCTCAGTAGCGTTAGAGCCGGCAGTCTGTGTTACCATCATGGTTACTGACGGTTTGCCGTTGTTCTTTGACTCAACGCTATACGAGAGGGCACCCATCTCTACGCGTGCCACGTCCTTGACACGAATGGTCTGACCGTCCTGTGTCGACTTTATAATCATGTCGCCGAACTCCTCAGGGGTCTGCAGACGACCTCTATAGCGGAATGTATACTCATACTGATTGTCGCTATTCTCGCCTACCGAACCCGGAGCAGCCTCGATGTTCTGCTGAGCGAGCACGCCAGTGAGGTCAGAAGGAATCAAGCCGTAGCTCTTCATCTTCACTGGGTCAATCCAGAGGCGCATGGTATAGTCCTTCTGCGAGAAGCACTGACACTCACCTACACCGTTGACACGCTTGATGGCAGGCACAACGTTGATGTTGGCATAGTTGGTGAGGAACTCGTCGTCATAACGGTCGTCGTCGGCTGTAAGACCGAAGAGGATAACCGTTGACGACTGACGCTTCATAACCGTCACACCAGCCTTTGTCACCTCAGCCGGCAGCAAGGCAGAAGCCTGCGACACACGGTTCTGTACGTTGACCTGACACATGTCAGGATCCATACCCTGCTTAAAGTAAACGGTGATAGAAGCCGAACCTGCATTGGTGGCTGATGAGGTCATGTAGGTCATACCCTCAACACCGTTGATCGACTCCTCCAGCGGTGCAAGCACCGAGTTGAGCACGGTCTGTGAGTTGGCACCGGTGTAAGCGGCACGCACCATGATAGTAGGAGGCGCCATGTTAGGGTACTGCTCGATAGGCAGCGACACCAGGCCGAGTACACCCAGAATGACTACGAGGATAGAAATCACCGTAGAAAGCACCGGGCGCTTGATAAATCTATCTAATTTCATAATATATCTTTAAATTTTGAATTTTGAATTTTGAGTTATTGCCAAGGGCAATTTTGAGTTTTTCATTTTTGAGTTATGAATTCTTAATTCAACATTGAACAATTCCTAATCGGCAAAGCCGACAATTCAAAAATCAACACTCAAAACTCAAAATTTATTTTCCGAATGCCTTCTTAAGCTTGCCAAGGTCGCCCTGAGCCTCGCCCAGCTCCTCGGTCTTCTTCAGTTTGTCGGCATACTGAGCCTCGGTGAGGGGCTTGATTTCCATACCGTCCTGCAGCGATGACACTCCGTTCACTACGAAGCGGTCGCCGATGTGAAGACCAGAAGTGATGATATAGTTCTTGCCGTCGTTCTGCGAATTGATTTCTACCGGAGTATACTTCACCTTGTTGTCCTTGCCTACTACATAAACGAAGTGCTTGTCCTGTACCTCAACTACAGCGTCCTGCGGAACTATAACTGCTGAAGTAGCGGTGTGAGGCACTACGATTGAGCCTGAAGCACCCGACTTGAGCACGCGCTCGGGGTTGGGGAAGTCGGCACGCATTGAAACAGAGCCTGTTGTAGGGTCGATGACACCGCTCACGGTAGCCACCTTGCCCGGATGATTGTAGATAGAACCGTCGGCAAGCTGGAGCTTTACAGCAGGATAGCTTGAGATGGCAGCATTGATGCCACCGGCTGTCTTGGTCATATCGAGGAGGTCCTTCTCGGTCATTGAGAAGTATACCTGCATTGTAGAGTTGTTGGAAACGGTGGTAAGAGGCTGCTGTGATGATGCGCTAACAAGTGCACCTACACGATAAGGCAGGTCGCCTACGACACCATTGGCAGGGCTTGATACGAAACAGAAGTCAAGGTTCTGCTTGGCTGAAACATAAGCAGCCTCAGCCTGAGCGAGCTGAGCGGCAGCACTCTCCATTGCATTCTTAGACGACTGAAGCTCGTACGAACCGATAACGTTGTTCTTGAAGAGCTTCTGAGAGTTGTTGTATGTAAGACGGGCAGTGTTGAGTTGTGCCTTGGCGGCGTTCACGGCAGCCCTTGCCTGACGTACAGCGGCAGCGTATGTAACGTTGTCGATGACGAAGAGGAGCTGACCAGCCTTCACCTGCTGACCTTCCTTGACACAGAGCTTTGTGATGAAACCTGAAACTTTCGGACGGATCTCAACGTCCTGAACACCCTTGATTGTTGCGGGATAAGTGGTCTGGAGGTCAGCATTCTGACCCTGCACAGTACGTACGGCGTACTCATTGTCGCCGAAGTTAGGCTTACCGCCACTCTTGCCGCCACCACAAGAGGCGAGCACTACAGTCAAAACTGCAATCAGTAAAATCTTTGTTTTATTCATACCTATGTTTTACTAAATAAATTTTTTGTCTTTTGATTTATTTACTTTACTATTTATTTTTCCCTAACTAATATGTTGTTATAGCGTATGCCATGCCTTTCGGCTGACAATACGGAAGCCTTAAGGAAAACTCAACCCGCTGCTTAAGTTTTCCGGGTGCAAAGTTACCAACATTAATATTAATATGGTACATACCACACAAACATTTAACAACTTTTATTCCGGTTCTGTGTTTTTCGCCATAGTTTAAGATGTTTGCAACAGCAATAATTGCCCATCCGGCATTTGGAGTTATATTATTGTTATAATAAGGACAAACTACAGGAGGCTATGGCGTCCTCGTCATAGCCTGAGCAAGCAGCGGTGCAAGTAATTACAATAAGAATGTTTCTACCAACTGTTCAGGCTACGGCGGGGACGCCATAGCCTCCTACCATTTGTATTGTCAATACAATCTCAAGCATCACAACTTCTATCATTATCACTCGACAATATCGGATGAACCGTAATAATTGCCCTTTTATGCGCTTCGGCAACCGCCGTTTTTCAAATGTAGTCCTTTTGGGTTGCAAAAAGACTCGTTTTGCCTGCCAAAAGGACTACATTTGCATAGCAAAAGGACTCCTTTTGAAAGCCAAAAGGAGTCCTTTTTGAAAGAGGGGGGAGTAAGCCCTACCCCCAGCCCCTCCCCCGTAGGGAGGGGAGTGGTATGATTTGTGAGATTATGAAGCAGAATATTGGGTTAACAGTAGGAGGCTATGGCGTCCTCGCCATAGCCTGAGCAGTCAGCCATATCATCTTTATTATTAATGATTTGTACCGTTGTTTGCTCAGGAGGGTGTGCAAAAGTCTATTATACGGGCTGAAAGCCCAATAAGCTCATAGCCCAAGGCAGCGCCTTGGGTGTACGGATTGATAAAAGCAAAACGCCCTGCAAGGGCAAAAGCATTGATAATTAACGCTTTTGCCCTTACAGGGCGCATTGGTATTTGTGATACTTTTACCCCATGGCGGTGCTCTGGGCTATGTGTTTCTGCCCCTTCGGGGCGTGCTGCTTTGACTTTTGACTTTACGTCCTTCTAACATTTTGGTTCTATTACTTCAGCAGAGTCGTGCCGAGATTGCGGTCGACGAGCATGCCGTCCTTCATCTTCAGCGTGAACTTGCCTGCCTTCTTGGCCTTGAACTTGAGCACGAATAGGTCGCTGTCGCCCTCGTCGAGCAGGAAGTTGTTGCCACGATTGACGAATGTAGGCAGCAGTTCCTTCTGTCCGTTGGTGTGCAGACGGTCGTAGGTGAGGTTTACCAGCTCCTTCATGTTGAGCAGTTCGATGCCTGCATATTCCAGCTGGTCGGTGTTGTAAGGCAATGCGAAGCTCAGAGCGTTGACCCAGTGGAGCGCCTTGCCCTGCACCTTCAGCTCTATAACGTCGCCTGCGGCGAATGTGGTACGGCTCGGTGTGAGCACGAGCGAACCCGAACAATGGTCGTTCTTGGGATATACTCCGCCGTCGAGTTCGTTCGACACGCACGATATGTCGTATGCGTCGATGAGTCCGTTCCGGTTGATGTCGCCCGCACTTACATAGTCGAAGTCGCTGTCGCCACGTCTTAGTCCGGTGTAGTTCATATACGAGGTGAGATCGTTCTCGTCGATGCGGTTGTCGTGATTGATGTCGCCCTGCAGCACGCTCTGGCTTCCTGCCACCTTATATATATACATGGCACGACCCGAAGCGAAGTTGCCCACGGCCTTGGTCAGGTGCATCTGCACATAACGAGCCTCCGGATTGCCTTCGAACGTGAATGTCTTTGTGGTGTTGTCGGCCTTCCATACGAACGGAACCGGTGTCGACCACTTCTGGCGATCTATACTATAAGAGATTGTGCCTTCCATGATTGTGCCGTTGCCGGCATCCTCACGCGGAATGTATTCCATACGGTCGAGCTTGTTGACCGAACGCAGGTCGATTGTCACATCGCCCGGAATGGCTTCGCCCTTGCCCCATTGTGAGTGCCATGAGGTCTTCTTGTCGAAGTCGAAGAGCTTTGAAACTTTCTGTCCGGGCTGGTCTTGGAACGATGTCTGTGCCTTTATGCCCTTGATGGCAAACTCAAGCGGGTTGTTGAGGGTCTTTCCCTTGACCGTTGTCCAGTCGGATGCTCCGTCGCGATTGACTGCGCGCACCTTCATGCTATACTCGGTCTCTGGTTGCAACTGGTCGATGCTGAACTGCGTTCCGTGAATGGTAGAATACAGCATGCCGTCGTATTCTATCTCGTAATAGTCGGCATTGGGCTGCGGTTTCCACGAAGGAGTGAGGTTGAACACGCCACATCCAGCCTCAGCAATCTGTGCTTCGGGAGCCGCGAGCGCACCGCTGTGTGTGAGCATACGTCCGGCTGTGTTGAATTCGAAACCGTCTATAGCCACAGCTATGGCGTTGTCGCTGACGTTGGTCTTCTGTATCTTGACGAGCAGTTGCGCATTCTTCTTTATCACAACCTTTGCTGCATCGGTGCCAGGAGTAGAGAAGCGGTTGAGGTTGGGCTCGGCATCGTAGTAATACACGTTGTCGCCCTTCTCAAATTCGGCGAGTGTCTGCACCTGTGTGAGCTTGACGGTGGTCTTACCAACCTTTGCCGTCACCTTCTTCGGAGCACGTGTCACATTGACGCGCAGCTCGGTGAGCTTTTCGGCTTCATATCCGTCGTACGTGCCCTGAGCCGGTTGGATGTCTACACGCATACGTCCCTTGCCGTCGGTGCATACGCTTACGTCGGTAGTCACGCCGTTGCCATGCAGATACTGGGTCGTGTTGCCGTCGTCGTCATACTCCTTGAAGGCAGAAGTTCCGTTGGCAGAAGCGTAGATTTCGTAAGCACGGTAGTTCTGACGTATCTGCGACGGGTTGTTGTTGGGATTGGTCATAGGAATGATGGCATCAGCCTTGACGAATACCGGAATCTTCCAGAGCGGTGCCGGATACTCGTTGACGATGCGTCCGCCCTCGTATGCGTCGCCGTTCCAGTAGTCTATCCATGTGCCTTCGGGCAGATATATGCCGTTGCGTATGTCGTTGCCGTCCTTGTCGGCACGTGTCTCACGGTATATAGGAGCTATGAGCATCGACGGACCGTACATAAACTGGTATTCGGTCTTGGTGCCGTGGGTGTAGTCGTTGGGATAGTCGAGGAACATGGCACGTATCATCGGCTTGCCGTCTATTGCCTCGTGGGCTATGGTATAGGTGTATGGCATGAGCATCGACTTAAGCTTCAGATAAGAGCGGTTGATGCTTGCAGCCGGCTCGCCGAGTATGTGCGGATACTTGGGATTGGCTCCCCAACCGTCCATGTTGAGCTGCATCGGTGTGAAGGTCTTCCACTGGAACTCGCGCACATTCACCGGAACGTTCTTGCCTCCGAATATTCCGTCCATGTCGCTCGTGATGTTTGGCTGACCCGACAGACCCGAACCAATGAATGTAGGTATGTGGAAACGTATGTATTCCCAGTCGCCTCCGGTCTGGTCGCCGCTCCATACGGTGGCGTAACGTTGTGTTCCTGCCCATCCGTCGAGCGTAATGATGAACGGACGCGCATCCGATCCGTAGTATGGCATGACCTGAGCCACATCGGAAACGCCGTTCAATCCGAACGAATAGCCGTAGCCTACCCATGCAACATCGGTCTTCAGCACTCTCACTCCGGCATCGCGCACCTCCTTAACGATGTCGCGCTGCAACAGAGGCTCTACTCCTGCCTTGGGATGAAGGTCGCTCTGTGTCCACAAACCAATCTCCACGCCCTTCGAACGGGCATAGTCGCCAAACTGACGCAGGTTGTCTATGTTGCCGTCGAGCGTACCAGTCTGTCCGTAACCGGCTCCATATCCGTCGTTGGGGAGGAACCATCCCAGCGGCATATCGTTGTTGACGTAGCGGTCGATGGCTGCACGTGCCGAGAACTGATAGTTGTTCTTCTCGCCGTTCAGGCTCTCCTTGGTTCCGCCATTGTCCTTCTGGCTCTCCTTATACATCTTGCCGTCCTCGAAAACCATTGCTCCGTTCTTGTCTTCCTTCCAATAGTCGCGGTTGTAGGCATTCAAATGGCCCTCATAAAAACCGAACTTCGGCATCAGAACGGGGTTGCCTGTGAGCTGATAGAAGTCGTTGAGCAACTGTACGGGAGTCTCGTCAAGCATTACAAACATGTCGAGATAGTCCTCTGAATGCTGCAGACGCACCTCACCCGGAGTGTCGTGGCCGAAGTCGTAACGTCCCGGACGGAACGTGTTCCACATCACGCCGTAGCCACCGGTGCTCCAGTAGAACGGTGTGGGCGATGCTACGCCACCGTCAACCCAGCTGTTGGTGTTCTCAATGGCAATGCTCTCGCCACGATGTGAGAAACGGCCGTTCTGCACTCCACCTCCATAGAAGTACTCGCCATCATGCGAACGCATGGTGACTGATGTGCTTCCGTTGTCTATTTTGGCTGGTGTGAGGTTCTCGATAACGGTCTTGCCGGTGCGCAGGTCGACAATGTTCATGTTGCCTGTATGCTTGTCGATGTTGACACTTACGGCAGGTGTGGTTATCTGCAGAGTTCCGTCTACGTCGATAGCGCTAAGGTTTCCGGTCTTGCGACGTGCCGATTCGACAAGTATCTTTGCCGGAGGTGTAGCCAGAGGGTCGCGTACTACCCCACCCTTATCGTCGCGAAACATCCGCAAAATGTTGTCGCCGTAGAAGTCGAGGGTCATCTGCCGGCCGTCGGTGTAGTTGATCTCGATGGTGTGCGGATTGATCTGAGCCACATTTTTTACTGCAAATGTCTCATCGGTTTGTGCGATTGGATGTTCAATCACAAGCCCCGAGCGCAGCGGAATGGCGTTGATGCCCTGTGGCATGAGTGTCATTCCGGCAAGAGCGAGGGGCATTGCCAAAGCAATCGCAGCCTGCCGCGGTTGCTTTAATTTGTTGTTTGTTTGCATATTATTGTTTTAGTGATGTCAGTTTTTTTATCAGTGATGTCATAATTTACAAAAGTACTTAAAATAATAATGTATGTGCGTGCGACAACTTAGGTTTTAACATATTTAACTTATAT
This sequence comes from Leyella stercorea, assembly GCF_021531655.1. Next base: position 63,238 of record NZ_JADYUF010000008.1, read on the forward strand.
ATCTTCCAATATTCATAATATGTACAAATAAGTGTACATTTTTGCAGCAATTTGTAGTGAAAAAAGCCTAACTTTGCAGCAAAACATGTTTGGAAACCCAATGGAACCATTCAACAAAACTAAAAGCTAACAATAAAATGGAACAGGAAAAGAAGTTATTCAAAGAGGTTAACGAGGGATATACCATGCACGAGGCTATCGAAGAAGCCAAGCGTTGTCTGCACTGCAAGGTACCACAGTGCAAGAAGGGATGCCCAATAAGCCATGACATACCAGACTGGATTCACGAGTTGTCGATGGGAAACTTCGGCAATGCCATGCACATCATTAACGAAAAGAGTAATCTGCCGGCTGTGTGCGGACGCGTATGTCCTCACGAGAAGCAGTGTGAGGGACATTGCGTGCTCGGCAAGAAGGGCCAGGAAATACACGTAGGCAAGCTCGAACGCTTCCTCGCCGACTTCGACGGCAACATGGGACTGATTCGTGAGAAACTGCAACCGAAGACCCGCGGACGTGTGGCTGTAATCGGTTCAGGTCCTGCCGGACTCACTATCGCCGGCGATCTTTCGCGTCAGGGATTCAATGTGGAGATTTTCGAGATGGAACCGGAACCCGGTGGCGTGCTCATGTTCGGTATTCCAGAGTATCGTTTGCCTAAGGATATTGTACGCCGAGAGATTAAGAAGATGGAGGAACTGGGTGTTATCATCCACTGCAACACCACTATCGGCAATGATTATACCGTTGATGACCTCTTCGCTCAGGGCTTTGACGCTATATTTATGGGTACAGGTACGGGCCGTCCGCAGAAGCTTCAGATTCCGGGAGGCGACATCAAGGGCGTACGCCAGGCCATTTGGTTCTTGCGCCGCGTAAGTCTGTACAACGAGGGCAACCTCGAACGCAAGGAGGTTGTTATCGAGAAGGGCGACCGCTGCTTCGTTATCGGCTGTGGAAACACCGCCATGGACGCTGCACGTACAGCCATACGTATGGGTGCAGAGAGCGTAAACGTGGTTTATCGCCGCACCATCAACGAGATGAGCGCATTGCGTTCGGAGTATGACGATGCCGTAAAGGAAGGCGTAGGATTCATCTGGGAGTCGAACATCGTTGAGATTCACAGCAACGATGAGGGCAAGATGACTGAGGTAGTGATTGAAGACAAGGAGGGCAACCGCCGTGTAGAGAAGGCCGACTATGTGCTTATGGCTCTTGGTTCGACTCCTGCCAGCCGCATCGTGTCTACAACCAAGGGCATAGACGTTGACGACCGCGGATACGTCATTACACGTGAGAAGCCTTACGGTATGACTACACGCCAGGGAGTGTTTGCCGGTGGCGACGTGGTTAACCGTCCTTCAACAGTGGTTCTTGCCATGCGCGACGCCAAGATGGTGGCTGAAGGCATTGCACAGTATGTCGATGCAGTGAAGCTTCTTGAGGCTATCAACGACGAAGAGTAACGCCCAGGACATTACAAAATACAATTATACGGGCTGAAAACCCAATAAGCACATAGCCAGAGAGCAACAAAATTCAAGGCAGCACGCCCCGGAAGGGGCAGAAGCACATAGCCCAGGGCAACACCCTGGGTAAAAAGTGCCCCAAATAACAAAACGCCCTGTAAGGGCAAAAGCATTGATTATTAACGCTTTTGCCCTTACAGGGCGTTTGCTTTTTATCAATTCATATCCCCAGGGCACTGCTCTGGGCTATGTGCTTATTGGGCTTTCAGCCCGTATAATTGACTTTTGCACACCCTCTATGTGCTTCTGCCCATTCGTGGAGTGCTGTTTTGAGTTTTGACACCCCTACTAAGCAAGCAGTGTTATTCAAGTTCTTACTTGCCACTCTTCTGTCGTGCCTTGCGCAGAATGTTCTGCATGTCGTACACGAGTTGCGGATGCTGGGTAGCTACATTCTCCTTCTCCCACACATTATTCTTAATGTTGTAGAGCTGCGGTTGCTGTTCGCTACCTGTCTCCATGCCCGGTGCCCAGCTGAGAATCTTCGGTCCGTCGCTAGGTTCGATATATTTCCATTCACTGGTGCGCACCGACATGCATCGGTTGTAAGCCAGTTCGAGCACATACGGACGGTCGGTATTGTCGGTACCGAGCCAGTTGCCGAGTCGGTTTTCACTGTCGGGAGCGCTGCCTTTGGGGAATCGTGCACCGATGAGATTGCCCAACGACGCCATCCAGTCAATCTGCGAGGTGAGCGTTGCAGATGTCTGTCCGCCCTTGACCTTGCCCGGCCAGCGTACAATCATAGGCACTGCGGTGCCGCCTTCGTATGCGCTGTACTTGTTGCCACGCCACGGTCCGGCTGGTTTGTGACCGTTGAGCAGCTCGGCAGCCTGATCCTGATAGCCGTCATCGATAACGGGTCCGTTGTCGCTCGACAGCAATATGATGGTATTGTCGGCAATACCGAGCTTGTCGAGAGTCTCCATGAGCTGTCCTACAGCCCAGTCGAACTGCACGATAGCGTCGCCGCGCAGTCCCATACCGCTCTGTCCGCGGAAGCGCGGATGCGGGAAGCGTGGCACATGCACGTCGTTGGTGCAGAAGTACATAAAGAACGGATTGTTCTTATTGGCCTTGATGAAGTTGATAGCGTGCGATGTGATAGAGTCGGCGATGTTCTCGTCCTTCCACAAAGCCTTGCCGCCACCCTTCATATATCCAATGCGTCCGATGCCGTTGACGATAGACTGGTCGTGACCGCAGCCCGGTGTCGACTTCAGATTGTACAGCAGTTCGGGGTTGTTCTTGCCAGTAGGTTCGCCCGGGAAGTTCTTCTTGTAGCTCACATGTATTGGTGCCGAGGGGTCATAATTGGCTACATTGCCGTTCTCAATGAATACGCACGGCACGCGATCGGCTGTAGCAGCCATGATATAGTGGTAGTCGAAGCCTATATCCGAGAGCGATGCAGGCAGCGGAGCGTTCCAGTCCTGCGTGCCGGTTTCGGCTCCGATGCCCAAGTGCCACTTGCCGATGGCGCAAGTGCGATAACCCTGGCTGCGGAACATATCTGCCATGGTGTACTGTTCGGGACGTATGATCATGCCGGCATCGCCCGGTGCGATGTCAGTATCGGGACGTCGCCATGCGTATTCGCCCGTAAGTATAGAGTAGCGTGACGGTGTACTTGTGGCAGCGATAGCATGTGTGTCGGTGAAACGTATGCCCTGACTTGCGAGCCGGTCGACATTAGGAGTCTTGACGTTCTTTGCCCCGTAGCATCCAAGGTCGCCATAGCCGAGGTCGTCGGCAAGGATGATGATGACGTTAGGACGATTCGGGTCGGTTGTTGTCTTCACCTTCTTGGCTCCGTAGGCTGCCTGTGCAGCGAGCGGCGCGAGAAGCGAGATTGCCAAATAGCTTTTCTTCATTGTTCTTCTATGTTTATTTTAGTTTATTAGTATAATGGAGAGTGCCCCGAACGGCAATGACGCGTTGTGGCACACTCTCGTTTATGAATGGTCTACTTGCGCAGTGAGGTGTGATAATCCTCACGGAACGGCTGTCCGCTCCACGCCTTCTGCGATGTCCACTGCTCTGCCGGAGCTGTCCAGAAGGGATGCGTGGCTGGCAATCCGAGCGGCATGAACACGAGCGATGTCATGTATAGCGAGCCGTTGTTTGAATAGTAGTTGGCAAGTCCGGGCTGGTGTCCTGCAAAGCCGAGCTGCAGATAGCCCTTGTCGGTGAAGTTGCCGTCGACGGCAAACATACGCTTCATTACGGCGGTGAGTGCCGAACGCACGCCACCGTTGCTCAGGCTTTCGGGCAATCCGTACTTCCAAGCCGACATGGCGAGTGTCTGGAATGCGCCCATACGATATATTACAGAGCGTCCTACGGCAGGGTATGCGCCCTCGGGCGAGATGAATCGCTCAATGATTTCGTTGTATCGGTTCATGCGCTTCACTGCGAGGTCGAGCGAAACGGGTGTGGGGAAGTTGTGCTTCTTGCATATCTCCACAACCTCAACCATCATCGGGTGCATGGCATAAGCGTTGTAGTAGTCCATGGCAAACTCCGGACCGTCGCTATACCATCCGTCGCTCAGATACCACTCGCTCATCTTGCGCAGTCCGACGGTCATTACATATCCGTCATACTCCTCGCCTATGCTCATGAAGAAAGCCTCAACCATGCAGCGGAAGAGCAGCCAGTTGTTGTAGGCAGGGCTTATTGTGCGCAGACTCTTGAGTCCGTCGATGTAGCGTTGCTTGGTTACGTTGTCGAGCTGGTCCCATGTTGCCTCGGGAGCGCGCATGAAGCTCTCCACGAGATATGAAGCGTCGCACAGCGGCTGAGCCACGTTGCAGAGCCATGTGATATGGTCGGGGTTGTTAGGGTCTACCGCATTCTTGTATGCCTGTATTGCCCATGTGTGCAGCTGCTTGCGCTGCGCTCCCTCAGGAGTGCCGTCGTCGGGCAGCGCTATCCACGGACTGATGCCCGCCATGAGTCTGGCGAAAGCCTCAAGATAAGCCACACGTGTGTCGCGGCCGTCCCACTTGGGGCTCAGTTCGAGCGTGAAGTCCTTCTGGAAATTGCCCTTGCTCATATTTTCAAGCACCGGACGGGCTATCTTGTAGCACAGGTCTGCCCACACTTTGCGGTCGGGTTCTTGTGCAGTTGTCTTCTTCTTGGCAGCCATAGTAGGCACAGCCATCATCACCGCAATCAATACGGCAACGAACAATTTGATTTGTCGTTTCATTGTTGTTTTAAGTTATTAGTACAATCTTGGTTTAAAGTATAATACGACAAAGTTATTAATAATTATTTATATACAGCCGTTTCGTGCAATTCTGTTATATTTTTTTATCTTTTACTACTCTGTTGTATCCTTAACCGACGGTTTTCTGTGCACTATGCCATAGCCCGTTGCAGCTACAATGACGCTCATAATGGGCGAGAGAATGTTGAATACGCAGTATGGCAGATATGTCCACGTAGACACGCCGAGCACCGTGCTCTGCGTCATTCCGCACGTATTCCACGGCACAAGCACCGATGTCACCGTCACCGAGTCTTCGGTTGTGCGGCTCAGGAGCCTGCGTTCGTAGCCCTCACGGTCGTAAATGTCGCGAAACATATTGCCCGTCAGCAATATACACAGATACTGGTCGGCTATGGCTATATTGAGCATGACACCCGAAGCGGCTGTCGACGCCACGAGCGACGTACGGCTGTGGACCATGTGGATGAACAGTCGGGTGATGCCGCCAACCATTCCGCCTGCCGACATGCATCCGCCAAAGCACATGGCGCACACTATCAGCCATATCGTACCCATCATTCCTGCCATGCCGCGCGTTCCTACCAGTCCGGCAAGGGTGGCATCGTCGGTGGCAAGCTGAGTGCTGTCGTACAGACAACGCATAGCCGCCTTGAACATCGAGGGGTCAATCTCGCGCAGCGCATCGGCCTGAAACACCACGGCAGCCACTACCGCCATGAGCGACGAGAGGAACAGCGTGATGATGGGCGGAACGCGCCTGGCTATCAACACGCCCGTGAGCACGGGCACAAGCAGCAGCCACGGCGATATGCAGAAGCGCGACTTGAGCGCAAGCGCAAACGTACCGATGTCCTGGGCGGTGTTGGTGTCGCACAGCAGTCCTGCCACGGCAAACACCATCAACGCTATCACTATCGACGGAACGGTGGTGTAGACCATATAGCGTATATGGTCGAACAGCGGAACGCCCAACGAGCCGGACGCCAGAGTTGTAGTGTCAGACAGCGGCGAAATCTTGTCGCCGAAATAGGCACCCGATATTATGGCTCCGGCTATCCATCCGTCGGCAAAGCCCTGTGCCCTGCCTATGCCCATCAGCGCAATGCCTATCGTGGCAATGGTGGTCCACGACGATCCCGTCATTACGCTTACGAGGGCACAGATAATGCAGCTCGACACGAGGAATATGTCGGGATGGATGATGTGCATGCCATAATATATTAAGGTGGGAACCACTCCGCTCAGCATCCACGCCCCACCGAGCGCACCTATGAGCAGCAGTATGATTATGGCGCTTGCCACACTCGAAACGTTCTTGACTATGGCTTTCTCAAAACTCGACCACGGCACATTGAGCCTCCACATGCCTATGAGCACACAGAATGCCGATGCTGCAAGCAGGGCTATCTGCGACGCACCGGCAAGCGAGTCGCTGCCAAAGGCACGTATTACGAATGTGAGCAGGGCTACAAGAACCAGGAGCGGCATGAGCGACATCGCTGCAGACGGACGTTTCTTAAGATTCTGTTCTTTGTTTTCCGACATTTTTGTCATGTAAATATTGGTTGTATTCTACTGTAAAACAATCAGCGTTGGACCGACGTTTTCGGTGCGTTTTTCAAAAGGAGTCCTTTTGCATTCCAAAACGAGTCCTTTTACACTCCAAAAGGAGTCCTTTTGCTCACCAAAACGAGTCCTTTTGCATGCCAAAAGGACTACATTTTTTCAGACCAACGATTTTCATTCGTTTTTATGTATAATTATACGGTTTCCCGAAAACGAGAATACAAAGTTAAAGGTTCTGCCGAAATGCTGCAAACAAATTGTAGACTAATACTATAGGCATAGTCTATCATAGCTGATAAGCGGATATGCAATGTATAAATATACAATAATTCAGGCTTTCGGCATAAATCCGAACTTCTGCCTAATGCAATTTGTTTGTGCCTGCATGCTTTCAAATGTCACAAAAAATGAGTACCTTTGCAGCCCCAAAGGATAACATTATAATTTTTATGGCTACCAATAATACTACATCTACTGGCTCTGCATGGACAGAGTTGGAATTTTCGGCTCGTTGCATAAGCCCATACATAAGCTCACCTATATATATTCCTGAAGAGACAAGCTACTTCCTCTGCCGCCCCGACGGCACACGCGAGCAGCACCGTCTCACCTTCGTGGTGTTCCGCACCGACAACGCTGCCGACGACGAATGGGAGGACGACCCCACTATCGGACGTCTGCAGATGGCTGTGCTCGGCGACGACGACGAGGAGGTGAAGCCTGCCGAAGCAGTATATCTGGGCGTGTCGCCCGACCGCTTCGTTAAGGTTGTGCGCAACGACGAGAACGAGATTGTGTTCGACTTTACATGGCATTACGGCAATGTTGTGATTGATAAGGCTGAGCGAACGGACGAAGGCTACGTGCTGCGCAAGGACGATTTCGGCGACGACGGCATCGCCTGCCGACTCACTCCGCGCAAAGGCAACCCCTTCACAATACGTCTCACCATCCCGTATGTGGGATTCTGCATAACAGATGCTGAGGGTCAGCGCATCACGGGCGACATAAACATCACACACAACAACCTGGCTGACTATCGCTACGCATTCGTCGGCGACAGCAACAACGACCGCTTCCAGGTGTCGTTGGCTGACGACAAGCTCAACTACATGTGCGTGTTGGGCGACGATGCGCGCCTGTCAATACGCGACATGCGCAACCGTATGGCGCTGGTGGGCGAGATTGACGCCGAAGGTCCGCTCTCTGACATCCTGATGGGGGCACACTCGGCTCTCATCAAGAACAAGTCGTTGCGCTGGCGTGTTATTCTGAGCGGCGAAGACGTTGAAGGTGCCGACGAAGTAGAGCTCAACGGCGTGGCTCTGGCACGTTTCGCCTTCGGCGTATTCAGTGCTGCCGATGCCCAGGACGAGGACTCAATAGCACAACGACTGATGGCTATGGAGCAGAAATACGGATTCCAGTGGTTCTGGCTGAGCGAGGACGACTGGAGCCACGAGCATCTTGAGGGTCTGATTGACATGGAAAATCTCGACAACGCCCCCGAAAAGATGATGCGCCAGGCTCTGCTCTTCAATCGATACGAAACATTCATGAAGCGTCTCGTTGCCTTCTCGTACATCTCGCAGAACCCCATCCAGGGCGACCAGTTGCAGGCTCGCAACAACAAACGAAAGATTGCACGCTGCGTACGCCGCATACAGGCCCACCGCAACGGCGAAGAAAGCGTATGGACTCTCGACGAAGAGGCACGCAACGAAATCATCCACTTCTTCTCAACATTCCACCGCGAGTTTACAGCGGCACTGGAGGAGTAAACGGGAAGGAAAATGTCAGGTTCGTCCGAAAGCTGATTCACATTGCTAATTTCCATCTGAATAAACATCGTACGAACCAAGAGTTTAAGCCAAAACAATAACGGCGGACTCCCGTCCGACGCACAAACCAAATCAGTAATATCTATATTAAAGATGTCAATACTGTCAGTTTGCGCGTCGGACGGGAGTCCGCCGTTCCGTTATTGTTTGCTCCGGAGGATGTGTCAAAAGTCAAGCAAAGCGGGCTGAAAGCCCAACAAGCACATAGCCCAGGGCAACACCCTGGGTAGACGGATTAATAATAACACAACGCCCTGCAAGGGCAAAAGCATTGATAATTAACGCTTTTGCCCTTGCAGGGCGCATTGGTGTTTGTGATACATTTACCCAGGGTGTTGCCCTGGGCTATGGGCTTCTGCCCCTTTGGGGCGTACTGCTTTGACTTTTGATTCCCTCCTTCTATTCGTTATTAAAACTTTATCAGTCGGCTGCCGTCCTGTGTCTCCTCGATTGTTACCTTAACGGCATCCTCGGGCAGGAGTTCTTCGATGAGTTCGGGCCATTCGAGGAAGCAGAGCGAACCGCTGTAGAAGTAGTCCTCATATCCCATGTCGTACACTTCGTCGAGTTTTTTGATACGATAGAAGTCGAAGTGGAATATGCTGTCGCCCGTTGTTGCCGACTGATATTCGTTGACGATGGCGAATGTGGGCGATGTGATGACATCGTCTACGCCCAGTTCCTCGCATACGGCTTTGACAAATGTTGTCTTGCCGGCTCCCATCTTGCCGTAGAAGGCGAACACTTTGCTGTCGCCCATGTTGGCAATGAATTGCTTGGCAGCCTCGTTTATGTCTGCCAATGTGTTTATTCTTATTTCCATAAATAAACAAAATAAAGGCCCTATCCCCAACCCCTCACAATAGAAAGGGAGGAAGCCCTACCCCCAACCCCTCCCCAGCAGGGAGGGGAGTAATGTGATTTTGTTGGGATGAGGGATAGTTGGCTGTATGATTTATTAATTGATTATTGTAAATTTTCTACTAAGCAGTCGGTTCATATCGCTCCCCTCCCTGCGGGGGAGGGGCTGGGGGTGGGGCTTCCCTCTACCTCTTCTTCAGCGTAACGAGCGGAATGAGCATTTCCTCCATTGATATTCCACCGTGCTGGAACGTGTCCTTATAGTACGACACATAGTAGTTGTAGTTGTTGGGATATGCCAGGAAGGAGTTGCCTGTAGCGAAAACGTACGACGTGGAGAGGTTGGGCGCAGGCAATTGCGCATCGTGCGGATTCTTGACAACAAACACTTCCTTCGACTGGCAGTTGAGATTCTTGCCGAGTTTGTAGCGCAGGTTGGTGTTGGTGTTGCGGTCGCCGATTATCTTTATGGGCTTCGATGCCCTGATACTTCCGTGGTCTGTGGTGATGATAACGGTGCTGTCGGTCTGCGCAAGGGCCTTAAGCAGCTCGCCAACTACCGAGTGTCGGAACCACGAGAGGGTTATGCTGCGATAAGCCGACTCGTTGTTGGCAAGCTCACGCACCATCTTCGACTCCGTACGTGCGTGCGACAGCATGTCGATGAAGTTCAACACCACAACGTTGATGTCGTTCTTCTTCAGCTCGCCTAGTCGTTCTATCAGCCGTTCGGCTGCTGCCGAGTCGTTGATTTTGTGATATGAGAATGTATCGTGGCGACGATAGCGTTCTATCTGCGTACGTACGAGCGGCTCCTCATTGATGTTCTTGCCCTCCTCTTCGTCCTCGTCGACCCACAAATCGGGAAACATACGCTCTATTTGTTCGGGCATCAGACCGGAGAATATGGCGTTGCGGGCATACTGCGTGGCTGTAGGCAGGATGCTCATATACATGTCTTCATTGACATCAAACATCTCGCCTATGTCCTGGGCGAGCGTGCGCCACTGGTCGTAGCGGAAGTTGTCGATGACAATGAGAAACACTTTCTCGCCGTTATTGACTGCCGGGAACACGCATTTCTTAAATATATCGGGACTCATGAACGGCCTTTGGGTTGTGCCGGGAGCCACCCACGACAGATAGTTCTTTCGAACGAACTTGGCGAAGGAGTTGTTTGCCTCCTCCTTCTGCATCTGCAGCATCTCCGTCATGTCCGAATCGGCAGAACTGAGTTCAAGTTCCCAACGCACAAGGCGGCGGTATATGTCCTTCCAGTCGTCCAAAGTGTTGCAGTCCATGATGCGCATTGCTATGTCCTGAAACTCCTTGCGATAGCCGGTCTGTGTCACTTCGGTGACAATCTGCTTCTTGTGGATGTTCTTTTTGAGTGCGAGCAGAATCTGACTGGGGTTGACGGGCTTGATAAGATAGTCGGCAATCTTCTGTCCGATGGCCTGATCCATGATGTTCTCCTCTTCGCTCTTGGTCACCATAACGATTGGTGTAGAGGGCGAAATTTCCTTAATCTGCTGCAATGTTTCGAGTCCTGTGATTCCGGGCATCATCTCGTCGAGCAGCACGAGGTCGAAATTGCGCTTACGACATTCCTCTATGGCGTCGTTGCCGTTGTTGACGGTGGTGACGTCATAGCCCTTCTTCTCCAAAAAGATAATGTGGGCGCGCAGCATTTCTATCTCGTCGTCAACCCACAACAGGTGTCCTGTAGTCATGTTTCCTATATTTTTTAGAAGCCTTCGAGGTCGTAATACTCGTCATTCAAGTCCACCTCAACGGGCTGTTTCTGTTTCTTTTTATCGTTCACGACATTCTTCTTGTCTGCCGAAACGGGCTTCTTGTCTGCCGCAGCGTTCTTCTTGTCTGCTGCAGCAGGTTTCTTTTCTGTCACAACGGTCGTCGTATTGTCAGTTGCAGCGTTCTTCCTATCGGTCGCGGCATCATTATCCTCGATAGTGATGTAGGTCTTATTGTCATTGTCGGCATCAACGTCGGGTGCTGTATCGGGCACATCCGGAGCGTAATTGTCGTCAGACGGGGGCTCAGGAGTATAGTCGGGCTCGTTGAGCAACGGCTCGTCGGCAATCTTGAGCGGTGCAAAGTGTCGTGCATAGAAACGGTCGTAGTCGTCGTAACTGAACTGCTGTCCGAGCAACTGGCGGTTCTCCTCGCTCACTATCACGCTGCGAGCGTGAGCCATAAGCTGTGCCACGGGCTTCTGACTGTGCAGCTGTCGGGCGTATTGCAGAGCCTCGTCGTAGTTGCGGAAACCGCTTATGGTCATGCTATGCATTCCGCCCACGTCCTCGATGGCAATGTCGAAGTTGCGAACCAGATAGCTCGTGAAGTTGTAACGGGCTATATTGAACAGCAAACGGTTCTCGTCGACCGAGTCGGGAGCGTAAACCGCCATGTATACGAACGGAGTGTTGCGCTCAGCCGACAACTGTCGGGTGGCAACAGAGTCGCTGTCGGCAAGCACGGCGGCACGTCGTTGCCACACATTGTCAATGTCGAACTTGCCACCATACAACTTGCGGCCTTCGCCCACGCCCTTGACAATCATTCCGGCGAGCGGAGCCACACCACTCTCGGGATACTTCTCCACCACGGTGCGCATGTCTTCAACGCATCCTGCGGCATCGCCGTCGTTCAGCTTGGACAGTCCGCCGATGAAGACGAACTTGTCGCGGTTGGCACCGAGGGCGAAACGGCTGCCCGAAAGTTCCACGCCAGCCTTCACTTCGTTGTAGCGTCCAGCCTTGAAAGCGTCGTATGTAGCGGCGTAGAGCGAGTCTTCGATGTGTACGCCGAAGCGTGCATTCTCCACATAATTGGGGTCGGACAGCAGCACAGTCAATTCGTTGTGCGGATAGTTGCGCTTCAGCAGACTGACATAAGAGTCGGCTGTGGGCTTGTCGCCCTTTCGCATATAGAGCAGAAAGAGGTGATAATAGGCATCGGGGATGCGTTCGGACGATTCGTACTGGCGTATGAGACGCAGCAGACTGCGCTCGGAGAGCGTGAGATTGTCGAGCTTGTCCTTGAATATTACGCCCGCATTGTAGAGTGCGTCCATAATCAGACGGTCGCTTTCGGCCTTCTGTTCGTCGGTGAAGGGTATCTGCGCCAAGTAGTATTCGCGCTGGTGCGGGTCGGCAACAACGCTGTCGGGCAGAGTCGCAGGAATCGAGTCGGCAACAAACTCTGTAGTGTCAGCCACAGCCTCATCGTCGTTATTGCCCACAGCTACAACGGTCTTGTTGGTGCGCCGCCAGTTGTCTACGTTCTCGCGCTTGCCCCAGAGTTTCCGGAAAGCGGTCTTGCCCTGGCTCACAGCCATAGGATTGTAGAAGTACCATTGCGCCTTATCGCCTTTCATGGCGGCTGAAGTGCTGCTGTTGAGAGGCCGTTGCTGGTTCAACCGGTTGGAATTGCCCGTGTCCATTGCACCGTCCGGCTGAGTGCCGTTGCTTGATTCCTGTTCGGCCTTGAGCCGTTGCTCCTCGCGTTCCTTGCGTTTGAGCTGCGTGATGACGCGGTCGATGGCAGCATTACGCGACGCTTCGTCCATACGGGCGAGCTGCTGCAGCGAGTCTTGCAGATGAACGGTCTCGGTGAATGGCACCAGTTCGTCGAGCACCTTAGAGCGCTGGTTGAGCTGAGCATAGCCGGGGCGGTCGTGGTCGAGCAGTCCTATTGCCTCACCATACGTGCGCTGTGCGTCGGCATAGCGTTCGCGCTGCCAGTAGATGTCGCCCAGACGGAGCAACAGCACTCCTTTCTCTATGCCCGAACGGGTAGCCCTTGCAGCTCCACGCTCATAAGCCGAGATGGCGTTTGCAGTATCCCGACGCGCCATATAGATGTTACCGATGGCGTAATACACCTGGTCGAGATAGTCCTTGTTCTTGTCGGAAGCCGCCATGCGCTTGAGCCGGGCTATCATCTTGTTCGACTGCGTACCCGACATCACCTCGGTCATGGCTATGCGTGCGTTGAACTCCACCTCATAGGGCGGATTCTGCCTTATCACACGGCGATAGGCATCGGTGGCAGCCGTCTTGTTGCCGAGCAGGGTCTGTATCTGTCCCATGATGAACCACTCGCGTGCACGCTGCTTGCGTCGCATCTCGTGGCGTATGACGCGGCGCAGATATTTGGCAGCGTTGGCATAGTCGGCGGTGCGCAGATAGTAGTCGGCGAGCGTATAGTCCCACTCCTTCTGTGCAGCCCAGTGTATAGAGTCGCGCCGTGTGGCACGTATCACGTCCTCGGCGTCGTAGTTCCATCCCTCCTCGATGTAGCACTTGGCAAGCCATGCGCGCGCCTTGCCGTATATGGCAGGCTGCGTGCGGTAGAGCCGCGACATATAGGCGAAGGTAGAAGCAGCCTCGTCGAAGTCGCCTTTGTAGAACTGCGAGCGTCCCATCAGCATCCATGCACGCCACAAGAAGGGATTGTACTCGCGTCGGGAGAGCCACTCACGGTCGCGTTGGGTCTTGCGCCGCTTCTTGTCCCACACGGGTCGGCGCTTGATGCTGTGCAGTCGGATGGTCTTCTGACACTTCTCTATGGCGCGTTCGTAGCCTGCCTTGCCCAACTCACGGCTCTGCTTGTTAGCCACGGTGTACAACGGCAGCAGCTCGGTGTAGTTGTCGCGGTTGCCGTTCTCCTTCTCTTCGGATGCGTCGATGTACGCAAGCGTACCATTATAATATGTATTGTAGCGTGCCTTGAAGGCGTGCCAGCGGCGTGTCATTGCCGTGTTTTTCTGCGTAGAGCATCCTGTCGCCGAGATGATGATGACGGCAACAAACAGGAATATGATGTATCGGGAACGCTGAAACACGGGATTTTGAATGTTGAATGTTGAGAGTGGAATGTTGAATGTTAAGTGTTAAATGTTGAATTATTAATTGGTGCGGAGCATATACACTTCGTCTTTTATCTGGTCGGGCAGTTCGATGCCACGCAGGTGCAGGCTGCGGCACCATGCTGCCACTTCGTCCTGGCGCATGGTATAGAGCACATCGGAGAACTGCTCAGCCTCGTCGTCGGTGTAACTGTCCGACTGTCGTCCGCTGAAAGCGTCGAGTTCTTCGTCGTCGAAGTATTCTATCGGCTTGGTCGACGCCTCCATCATGCAGTCTTGCTCGCACTTCGTCTCGGGCGTACCGTTGCATGTGGCACATGTCTGCTCCACCTTTATAGGGGCATCTTCGATATTCTTGCCGCGCGAAGCCACCTTTGAGGCTATGGCTACAATCACGCCGAGCAGGAGTATTGAAAGTATCAGAATCAGCATTTTTATATCGTTTTATTTAGCGATAAATACGTATGGTTTTCAAAAGGAGTCCTTTTGCACTTCAAAAGGGTTCGTTTTGCACTCCAAAAGGAGTCCTTTTGCATGGTAAAAGGAGTCCTTTTGCACCCTAAAAGGAGTCCTTTTGCTGGACGATGGTTTTACTATTGGTTTTCTATTTGATTTTCTCGATAGTCCAACCAGCCGATTCGAGGTCGTCCCAGAACTGCGGATACGACTTGGTCACTACATACGGGTCGTTGATTCGGAGTCCGGGGAACTTGATAGCAGCCGGTGCGAACGCCATAGCCATGCGATGGTCTTCGTACGTATCGATAGGTTCGAAGGTGGGTTCGCACTTCGCTCCGTCCCATATCAGCGTGTCGTTGTTCTCGTCGCGCAGCACATATCCCAGCTTGCGCAATTCGCGTTTCAATGCTTCTATGCGGTCGGTCTCCTTGATTTTAAGGCTCGCCAGTCCGGTGAACTTGAACGGAATGTCGAGCAATGCGCACGTCACGACAACGGTCTGCGCCAGGTCGGGAGCCGAGATGAAGTCGTAGTCGAGTCGCGGCAACATGCAATGCTGCTTCTTGAGCGTAACGGTTGGCATAGCGTCATTGTCGGCGCGCTCGGCGAAACGGGTCTTCACGCCCATCAGCGAGTATATGTACTTGACGATGGAGTCGCCCTGCTTCGAAGCGTCCATGAGTCCTTCAAACATCAGTTGCGACTCGGTGTCGTCCGTAAGCGCCATCATCTCATACCAATAGGACGACGCGCTCCAGTCGCTCTCAATCAGATACTTGTGCTGGTTGTACGGATGGGGGTTGACTTTTACGGTCTCCATGTCGCTCCAGTCGGCATCGGCTCCGAACTCGCGCATCATCCACAGCGTGAGGTCGATGTACGGACGCGATATGATGCCGCCCGTCATGCGCAGCTCCAGTCCGTTCTTGAGCACCGGACCAATCATGAGCAGCGCCGAGATGTATTGCGAACTGACGTTGCCCGGAATCTCCAGATAGCCTCCTTCGAGCGGATGTCCCTTGATGCGGAGCGGCGGATAGCCCTCGTTGGCAACGTATTCGATGTCGGCACCGAGATAGCGCAGCGCGTCAACGAGTATGCCTATGGGGCGGTTCTTCATGCGTTCGGTTCCGGTGATGACGTGCTCGCCGGGCGTTACGGACAGATAGGCTGTCATGAAGCGCATGGCTGTGCCTGCCGCCTTGATGTCGATGACGTCGGGATTGCTCATCAAGGCATTCACTACAACCTCCGTGTCGTCGCACACCGAAAGGTTCTGCGGCAGCACATCGCTGTTGGACAGAGCGTATATAATGAGCGCGCGGTTGCTGATGCTCTTGGATGCAGGTAGTTTTATGGTGGCATTGAAGCTTGCAGGTGCCTTGAGTATGTATTGCATATATATTTATTGTTTATTTGTTGAACCGGCATTGCCGGCTATACCTTATTATAATATAGTGCAAAGATAAGTATTTTAATTTATTTTCCAAAATTGTCGGCATTTTATTTGGCTGTTTCATAATAAGTGTGTATCTTTGCACCCGCTTACAAGAAGTTCGGGATGTAGCGCAGTTGGTTAGCGCACGCGTCTGGGGGGCGTGAGGTCGCTGGTTCGAGTCCAGTCATCCCGACTTAAAAATGGGTTAAAGTGTTGCCAAACAACATTTTAACCCATTTTTTATTGTTATACATTTGACACGAAAAAAAGCCTTCTATGCATCACGCACGGAAGACTTTCTATATTTCAAAAAATTTCAAAATAATTCCTTTATCACGCTGCCGTCCATACGTCTGATGCGCATTGGGCCGTCGTCGTAGGTGGCAAATGTGGGTTCGTTGCCTCCCTTTGGGAAGGTTATCGAACCGAGATTGCACACGATGCCGTCGTTTTCGGCAGGCTCAAGTTTCCACAGATGTGTATGTCCGTACACAAATATGTCGTGTGCAAGAGCTGGGCGGTTCTGCTCGTTGTATACATGTCCGTGGGTGATGAACATGCGTCGACCGCCATCAACGATGATGGCGTAGTCTGCCATGATTGGAAATTCGAGCAGCATCTGGTCTACCTCGGCGTCGCAGTTGCCACGCACGGCGACGATACTGTCCTTTCTGTTGTTGAGAAGCTCAACGATGCCCTTCGGGTCGATGCCTTCGGGGATGCGATTGCGGGGTCCGTAGTTGAGTATGTCGCCAAGAATGAGCAGCATGTCGTACTGGTTGCGGTCGTAGAAATCGAGCACTTGCTGAAGTGTCGGCAGACATCCGTGTATGTCGGATACTAATAAGTATTTCATAAATGTGTGTGTTCTGACGTGTACTAATGATATTATCAGTCGTTGAGTTCGCGGTCCTGGTCGCGCTTGCGCTTCTGTTCGTCGATAAGCTGGAAGTCCTTCTTGCGCAGCACGAATGTCGAACCGAGGTATTTCTCGCGCACCACTTCGTTCTCGGCGAGTTCTTCGGGCTTGCCCTGGAACAGAATCCTACCCTCAAACAACAAGTATGCACGGTCGGTAATGGTAAGCGTCTCCTGCACGTTGTGGTCAGTTATGAGGATGCCGATGTTGCGGTATTTCAGTCGCCACACCACATGCTGTATCTCTTCGACGGCAATCGGGTCGACACCAGCAAAGGGTTCGTCGAGCATGATGAACTTAGGGTCGATGGCAAGACAGCGTGCTATCTCCGTACGACGGCGTTCGCCACCCGACAACTGGTCGCCAAGATTCTTGCGCACCTTGCCCAGATTGAAGTCGGCAATAAGTTCCTCCAACTTCTTAAGTTGCTGCTTGCGTGTGAGATTGGTCATCTCGAGCACCGACATAATGTTGTCTTCGACGCTCAGTTTGCGGAATACGCTCGCCTCCTGAGGCAGGTATCCTATGCCGGAGCGTGCACGCTTGTACACTGGGAAGCTGGTTATGTCCTTGTCGTCGATGTATATGTGTCCGCCGTTGGGCACGATGAGTCCTGTGGTCATATAGAAAGATGTGGTCTTTCCTGCTCCGTTAGGTCCCAGAAGTCCTACAATCTCGCCCTGACGAACATTTATCGACACGTCGTTGACAACGGTACGCTTGCCATAACGCTTCACAAGTCCTTCGGCGCGGAGCACCATGCAGTGGGGCTTAGTGTCGGCAGCTGCCGCCATATCTTCTTTTATATCATTCATATCTGTTCTTGATTGGGTTTAGCATATATAAAAACCGATACAAAGGTAAAACAAAATATCATTTCCCCCAAATAAAACACAAAAACTTAAATCTTATGAATAGTTTTTGTCTTTTTATTGCTACTTTTGCATTCAATATAAATAAAGCACAACCATAATTATGTTGATATTGAAATACTTAAACACGTTCGGACGTTATCTCATGCTGATGGGACGCTCATTGGCACGCCCGGAGCGCATGCGCATGTTCTTCAAGCAGTACATTAAGGAGATGTCGTCGCTCGGCGTTGACTCTATAGGCATCGTGCTACTCATCTCGTTCTTCATCGGTGCCGTTATCTGCATCCAGATGAAGCTCAACATCCAGAGCCCGTGGATGCCCCGATGGGTGTCGGGATATACTACGCGTGAGATTCTGTTGCTTGAGTTCTCGTCAAGTATCATGTGTCTTATTCTGGCAGGCAAGGTAGGATCGAACATCGCTTCGGAGTTGGGCACCATGCGCGTTACGCAGCAGATTGACGCCCTCGACATCATGGGTGTCAACTCAGCCAACTATCTCATTCTGCCGAAGATACTGGGACTGGTCACAATCATGCCCTTCCTCGTAATCTTCTCTTCTGCTACGGGCATACTGGGAGCCTACGGCACGGCTTACATCGGACACATCCTCTCGCCCGAAGACCTTACGCTCGGACTGCAACACCAGTTCAACTCATGGTTTATGTGGATGAGTATAATCAAGAGTCTTGTCTTCGCGTTCATCATTTCGAGCGTGTCGAGCTATTTCGGATATACGGTTGAGGGCGGATCGGTAGAAGTAGGCAAGGCCAGCACCAACGCTGTGGTCAACTCAAGCGTACTGATTCTGTTCTCGGACGTGTTCCTCACACAGTTGCTAAGTTAAAACAGCAACACCTCAACATAACAACATAACAACCCACTATGATTGAAGTAAAACATCTATATAAGTCGTTCGGCGACAAGGAAGTGCTAAAGGACATCAACGCTGTGTTTGAAGACGGCAAGACAAACCTTATCATCGGACAGAGCGGCAGCGGCAAAACGGTGCTTATGAAGAACCTTGTGGGACTGCTGACGCCTACAAGCGGCGAGGTATTGTACGACAACCGCAACTTCGTGGCAATGAGTAAGGACGTTAAGGTGCAAATGCGCCGCGAGATGGGAATGATATTCCAGAGCGCTGCCCTATTCGACTCGCTCTCGGTATTGGAGAACGTAATGTTCCCGCTCGACATGTTCTCGTCGATGAACTATCGTGAACGCGTACGCCGGGCACAAGAATGTCTCGACCGCGTGAATCTTATCGACGCACAGCAGAAGTTTCCGGGCGAAATATCGGGAGGTATGCAGAAGCGTGTAGCCATTGCGCGAGCCATCGTACTCAACCCCAAATATCTGTTCTGCGACGAACCGAACTCGGGTCTCGACCCTCGTACATCGCTCGTCATCGACGAGTTGCTGTCGTCAATCACAAAAGAATACGACATCACAACCATCATCAACACCCACGACATGAACTCGGTGATGGGCATCGGCGAAAACATCCTGTTCATATACAAGGGCCGAAAGGAATGGCAGGGCACCAAAGACGACGTGATGGGAGCTACAAACGAGAACCTCAACGACCTCGTTTTCGCATCCGATCTGTTCCGCAAAGTGAAGGAAGTGGAAATGGAAAAACTTAGCAAAAAAACACATATTCAGCCGTAAACGGGCTGAAAATTAAGACGTGAAATGTTAAAATCAAGTTTTTTCAAACATTTCTTTTACAAAAGTTTTGGTATCCGAAAAAATGGAACTATCTTTGCAGTCGAAAATTATCATCATATCATAACAACCAATTTAAACCATACAGACACAACACGCCAAGACCATTCTCGCAAGAGATGGAACGGGCGACAACCATACCTTTAAACAATCACCTAATAATACCTTCTCAAAGAATAAAAAAACTGATAGTCATCACTTTACTATTAATTTAAAGCCGCGCCGCAGAGAATGCAGCGCGGCTCTTTTATAACAGCTATATTATGTTGATATTCCTATATAACTTACTGACAGCATACATCATTCCGGGAATGATGCTTGCATTCGGTATATGCCTCTTCTTACTTACCATACCCGATAAGGAAGAGCTCAAGAATTATGCATTTGCACGCAAGGTGATGGGGGTCACGTTCCTTGTCTACTGTGCAGCACTCATCTGCGAGACGTTTTCGCAGCAGTCGCTTGTGGGCGACTTGCTCAACAGTATGATAGTAATAGCCATCGGCATAACGCAAGCCTTCCTCTTCACCTATTCGCTCATTGCACTGCTCGACATCAGCTTCTTCACCAAGCGTGCTGCCTTTAACGAAACCTTGGTGGTAGCTGTCAGCATTGCTGTAGCCTTCGTGCTGTTTGCCGTTTGTCCGCCAGACAGCCGGCAGTATGTCTTCTATGCTTTTTCGCTTTTCTACATGTTGCTCATGGCACGCTACGTAGCGCTGTTCAACCATTACTACAAGCACTATCGCCAACTCATGGACAACTATTTCTCCGACAGCGAGCGCAAGCGACTGCATTGGGTGCCCGTGGCTTTCTACAGTGCATTCGGCGTTGGCATCATCGCCCTGCTGTTCGCGTGGATGATAACACCGCTTACGCAACTGCTGTTCATGCTCACGGCGGTGGTCTATTACTCTGTGTTCGCCGTAAGATTTATGAATTACGTGTACATCTTCCCGAAAATCAAGGAGCCATTGGAAGACTCTGCATGCGAAGTTACTGATACGGAAGAAATGCCGATTGACGTTTCAGCCGACAACGCATCAGCCGACATCACGGCTACTGAAGACGATCAATCGCTGATGGAACAGATAGAACGACTGATGCAGGAGAAGGCTCTTTACAAGACTCCCGACCTTTCCATTGCCAATGTCGCAACCTTATGCGGCAAGAGTCATCGTGTCGTCTCTACAGCCATCAATCATTGTCGTGGCATCAACTTCAAGACATACATCAACGAGTATCGTGTGGCAGAGGCAGCAAGACTCATCGAGAATGGATGGCTCAAGCAGCACACGCTCGACGCACTCGCCTCAGAGACGGGCTTTGCAGGCAGAGTGAACCTCTATCGTGCCTTCAAGCGCAAGACGGGCGTGTCGCCAACCGACTGGGAGACGAAGACTATATAGTGATACTTTAGGGCTATTTTTGGTTACATTATGCGCTTTTTGTAACCACAACGCACTTTTTTACGCTTCTCATTTGTTCATAATCGTTTAAATTTGCAAAAAAAAACTAAACGTTTATGAAAAACAAACTTTACTCATTACCAAACATCTTTTGGACATTACTCCTGCTGGTCATGGCTATGGTCGTGCCGCGGCAGACGTATGCCGGAGCACATTTCGGCACTATTTATGACGGAGACACCTACAACTCGCGCATCTCGCACCATCCCACGGTGAACGAGCCATGGATCACCGTCTATTTTTGGTTCTACGACACGTGGGGCGGCGACGGCTATTTTCTGCACGACGAAACAGAGAGGGACCACAAAGGTCCCGCCGTTTATGTAGATGGCAAATACATCTGCTCACCCGACTGGGAGTTGGCATGGTCCTCAGGCAATGGCAACGCCTCCGGACTGGATGACCAGCGCGGTAACAACGGATGGTGGGGCAGCACCTACACCAACAGTGTTGACGGCGTGAACTACACTGTACGCTTCTGGGATCCACGAAAAGTGAACGGGCAGTTCTGGGTGGAGATGGTCATCTACATGGACAAGATGGCTGTGGCTACCGAGCACGACGTAAAGATTCGCGGTAAGTGGAAGCTCAACGGCGATAGTTCCAATCCAGGCGGAAGCATCAAGTTTGAGGAACGCACGTTCCGAACCCAAGCTATCAGGAACATATTTTCGGACAGCCCAAACTACGAACGTACCTATGGCTCGCTGAAGGTAACGAGAAGTTCGCTCAACACGAGCTACGGCCCAACCACCGTGGCTATGACTACCGACGGCTCGTATTACAAAGACTACGGCAACGGCAAGCGCTACTTCGACCCTTCCACAATGAACCAAGCGGTTTACAAGACCTACAGCAAGGGCTCATCCACCTATAATGGACTGACGCTTTCGTATAACGAAACGGATGGGTCTTCATTCTATCTATATAGACAAAAATCAATTACTGTAACTCCCAACGATCGACCCAGTACGATTATATTTGGCTGGCAGATGGATATGCCTTACAGGTACGACGCTCCTTGCAATGTAGATGCAACCACCGACATGTGGAAAAAACAAATATTATTGACATGGCAAGCCTCTGGTGGTCTTTGTTATGCAAATGGCACATGGAGTATCTACCGTTACCCTGACGGGCACCCAGAGGACAAAACGAAAGTAGCAAGCGACATTCCGTATAATACACGAAAATACACGGACGATGTGCCTGATTACGACCAAAAATACGTCTATCAGATTTATTTTGTACCTACCAATTCGCCTTCAGGCAAACTGCTGTCCAGATAAATGGAAAGCACTACGCAATTCGTGCAGCGCTCGTTCCCGATCAACATCACCGACGTGGTGTCTGACAAGAAATCGATCACGGTGAAATGGCAATGCCCCGAGTTTAAGGGCAACGAAAGCTATGCCTTCAAGCTGCTCCGCACCGAAAGTAAGAACGGACAGCCTGGCGACGACTGGACGGAGGTGGCTACCGTCAACGTTACCGACAAGGGAAAGACGCAATACGAATATACCGACACGCGCGACCTAAAGCTCTGCCCCACCTATATATATAAGGTGCAGACCACGATGCTCGAGAACAAGCTCTTCTCAAGCACCAACATTCTGGAGGGCCGCATCACGGGCAACTCGCAGGTTACAGCGGTCAACGCCACCAAGGGCGACTACAACGGACTGGTGAAGGTGGCATGGGAAGCCGACCAGGTGGGAGCCGACGTGACACGCTACGAGGTGGCACGCCGCGTGAAGGGCACCGACACATGGGGCACCATCTACAAGACCAGCGGCACAGCCTCATCCTATTACTATGAGGACCAGACGGCGCTGCCCGGACAATATTACGACTACAAGGTGGTGAGCATCACCACGTGCGACGGCAGCGACACGCGCCTTGAGAAGAGCGACGACGGATTCAGTCGCGCCACCGGCATCGTGTCGGGCCGCATCACCTACGGCACCGGAACAGCCGTGGCAGGCACCCGCGTGGCATTGGTACGTGGCGACGGCACACAGCAGCAGGGCGGACAGTTCTATGCCCTCCGCGTGTCGGGAGCCGGCGATGGCGTGTTCCTTAGCAAGGACAGCGAGACGCTCAACAAGTATTTCGCCTCAAAGCCCTACACCCTGCAGATGATGATTCGCCCCGACGATTCGCAGACGGGCACCACACCAACCATTCTCGACCTCGGCGGCAAGTTGCAACTGACGCTCGGTGCGGCAGATACCGATGGCAAGGGCTATCCGCTCACCCTCAAGGGCGCATCCGCTTCGGCATCTACGGGCATCTATCTGAAGCCTAACGCCTTCACATCGCTCACCCTCGCCGTTGATGCAGCGGGCGCAGCCACCGTTACCGCCGTCAACGCTGACGATTCTGTTACCGTCGTGCCACTCGCCGACAAGCTCAACGCCAAGGTGTTGTTTGCCGATGCCGACGACACCGGATTGTGTCTCGGCGGCAGCTACCAGTCGTCGGCCGACCGTGCCTTCACGGGCTACATCGACGAGATGCGCGTGTTCAGCGACAAGGCATTGAGCCGTGAGGAGATTCTCGCCAACTACAACCACACCCTTTGCGGAACGGAAGACGCACTCGTGGCCTACTGGCCCGTCGACGAAGGTTTCAGCGGACAGACCACCGCCTACGACTACTCGAAGACGAGTGGCGTGGCAAACGGCAACCACGCACGCCTCGGCGCCGGCACATTGCCCACTGGAAGCATCATCCCGACATCGCAACAGCTTGGCCTCTTTGCCCTGACTGACACTCAAGGCAACTTCGTCATCCGTGGCGTACCGTTCACGGGCGAAGGCACCAACTATATGGTCATCCCCGCCTTGGGCGTACACGAATTCTCGCCCACCTATTCCACACGCTACGTCAGCGCCTCGTCGCTCGTGCATAGCGGAGTAGACTTCACCGACGTATCGTCGTTCCCCGTATCGGGCACCGTCTTCTACGAAGGCACCGATTATCCCGTGGAGGGATGCACATTCTATGTAGATGGCACGATATGCAGTCGCGACGGCGAACTCATACAGTCGGCTGAGGACGGCACATTCACCATCAGCGTGCCCATCGGCGACCACTTCATCCAGGTGAAGAAGGACGGTCATGTGTTTGCATCAGCCGGACGCTACCCAGCCGACCCGAACGGAGCCGGCGTGAAGATTACGTTCGACCGCGAGATAAAGAACATGGAGTTCATCGACCAGACGCTCGTCAACTTCACGGGCCGTGTGGTAGGTGGAAGCATTGAGGGCGAGAAGCCTGTCGGATTCGGAGCAAGCCATAACAACATCGGAATCACCGAACTCGTTCTCAGCCCCACCAACGACCGCTATCGTCTCAACGTGGTGAAGAAGTTGAACGGCACGTCGTATAGCTACGAAACCAACACCGCCAAGGCTACCGTAGAGTCAGCCACCAGCACCATTGCCAGCCATTCATGGCGCGGCGCGGGCGATGCCGCCAAGAAGATTTTCATACGCACCGACTCGCTCACGGGTGAGTTCTCTGCCATGGTTCCCCCGCTTATGTATAATGTGGAGAGCATAAAGGTCGTGGCAACTGGCCTGAGCGTTGGCGATGCAACCACCGTCGACGCCACCAATCCGCTCATGCAGTTGACCGACACCTTGGTCACAGAGAATGGAGCGCGTCATGAGTATGCCTACAACTGCAAACTTCGTCAGACCTATCATAGCGCACCCTCGTTCACCGTCACCCAGCGTGGCCACGACGACGGAGCCTTCGGACTGTCGAAATATGAGATTGAGGATGCCAACGGCAAGCTCGCCATCGACGACATCTACACCATCGACACCAACGGCAAGGTGACCTACAACTATGGTGGTGCCATCTTCGAAAGCGAAGAGAACTACACCTTCGACCTTAAAGGCTTCGAGGAGTATGTCAACCACGACGTGAAGAACCAGCCCGTGGCATCGCGCGTGCCGCTCAGCAATAATGTGGTGACCATCAACAACGCCCTCTCAGCCTCGCAATCTGTATATCTTGAGAACAACACGGCTGGCAAACCTGCAGGTTCGTTGGTGGAACTGGAGAGCAATCAATTGCAACTCGACAGTCTCGGTTGCGCCGTTTACACATGGAAGGCAGGTCTGCCCAACATCACCGCGCCATACACACGCACCCTCTCCATCAGCTATGACATCGATGACCGTACCTACAACTGGGACGGCAGTGGCATGAACGGCATCATTCTCGGTTCGCTGCCCACGGGCAACAACTTCGTGACGAGCGGTCCCGACGTTGTGGAGATGATTCTGCGCGACCCTCCCGGAACCGGCTCAAGCGCCGAATGGACCAGCGGAACCGTCACTTCGAAATCAACGAGCTATGGTGGCGTATGGAGCACTGAGAATGAGGTGATAGCCACAGGCAAGTTCGGATTCGACATCACAACGCTCACCGGAGGCATAGGCATAGGCAAGATAGATGAAATTAAAAACACTTACGATGCCTCAGCCGGCTTGAACGTTACTACCCAAGGAGAGAGTGCCTCTACCTGGAGCCGTTCCGTAACTACCACACGTACCATATCCACCTCGTCGGCTTCCGAATATGTGGGTGCCAATGGCGACGTGTTTATCGGTTCAGCAACCAATCTCATCTATGGATTGGCACGCGATGTCAACTTCCGCCGACAAGGAACGAGCGACAAGGCAGCATTGGAACTGAAAGACGTTGTGACCACGGGACTCAACTTCAAGACCATGTTCAACTACACTGAAAACTATGTGGAGAACGTATTGTTGCCCAACCTGCGCGCCATGCGCAACAGTCTGCTACAGACCGTTGCCAGCACCCAGGGATTCAGCAACACCACGGGACATACCGTCTACCTCACTACGCTTGCCGCCGACGACCCACGCTTCGGAAGTTCCAACCACGACAAGAAGGCATGGGGTTCGAAAGCCACCAAGCATGTATCCATCAGTGGACCGTCGTACACCATGATTGCGCCCAGCAATAACAACCAATGCTATAGCGACTCAGTGGAATGGTGCAACTCACAAATCCAGATTTGGGAGAATACGCTCGCCGCCAACGAGAAGGAGAAGGTGCTTGCCTATGAGAATCGTGAGAAGCATATCGACCAGAACTTCTCGTTCGACTCGGGCAGCAGCGTCAACATGAGCACACAGGTTGAAGAAAGTCATGGAAGTACGACTGACTGGACGTTGACAGCCAACGTCATTCTCGACAAGACATGGATTGCCGCCTTTAACGAGTTGGGTGTCGAAACGCATATTTCCACACGCACAGGAGGTGGAACGCATAACACATGGGAGAGCGGCACCACCAAGCTGTCGTCATTCAGCTACACCCTTGCTGAGGAAGGCGACGACGACGCTCTGACAGTGGACGTATATAAGTATGGTGCTTATTCTCCCATCTTCCGCACACGCGGCGGACAGACCTCAGGTCCGTACGAAGGCGAGGTAAAGACCAAGTATTATCGTCCGGGCACCACCATCATGGAAGCCACCATGCAGATCGAGGTGCCGCATATCACGGTGGATGTGCCTACGGTAAGCAATGTGCCTACGGGCAGCGCCGCCAACTACACGCTGCGTCTCACCAACGCCTCAGAGATTGACGAGGACGTTTACTACAAGCTCCTGATGATTGACGAGAGCAATCCCGACGGTGCCAAGATAACCATCGACGGCATGCCGCTCACCGACAACCGCATCATCAAGATTCCGGCTGGTCAGACCGTCACCAAGGCCATGCAGCTCTGGCAGACCAACACCAGCGTGCTCGACTACAAGAACATCGGCATCGTGCTCGCCTCACAGTCGCAGTACGACCCGACAAGCACATGGGACCAGATAGCCGACACCGTATACGTATCGGCACAGTTCGTGCCTTCATCATCGGCAGTGACGATGAAGCTCGACCGCACTACGCTCAACTCGCAGACCGGCGACGACCTGAACATCTCGTTCAACCAGTTCGACCGCGACTACCACAACCTCAAGGCGTTCCGCATACAGTATCGCAAGCAGGGCGACACCGACTGGACACTGGTTCGCGAATACGTAATCAACGAGGCCGACAAGACCCAGAACAACGAGCTGCTGCCCAGCACAGCCACCGTGTCGTACAAGTTGCCTATGCACAACTTCAGCGACGGCGACTACACCTTCCGCATTCTCTCCGTCAGCACGTACGGCAATGAGGAGGTGTACAACACCAGTGAGGAGATAGCCCTCGTAAAGGACATGCAGCGTCCGCAACCGCTCGGTATGCCTACGCCTACCAACGGCATCCTATCGCCAGGGGACGACGTGAGCATCGAGTTTAACGAGAACTTCCTCAAGGGCGAACTCACGAAGACCGCCAACTTCATCGTCACCGGTGTGCTCAACGGCGCTGAGGTGTCGCACGCCACCGCTCTCGGCATGACCGGCACAGCCAATACAGCCTCTACCGAGGCCGACATCAATCTGGCAGGCAAGAGCTTTGCCATCGACGCTTGGGTCAAACTCAAGGGCGCAGGCACATTGCTCTCACACGGTAAGGGACAGCAGAAGCTCGTAGTAGGCGTGGACGACAACCGCCACCTCCAGGTGAAGATCGGCAGCAACGTCTATACGTCGAAGGCAGAGATGCTTACCGACAAGTGGGCATACCTCACAATGAACTATGCCGTTACCGATAAGGGCAATACCCTGAAGGCAGCCGTGGCAGAAGACGCCACCACCACCGATATCTTCACTGATGAGACTGTGGCTGCCTACGAAGGCAACGGACCACTCGCCATCGGACAGCACATGACTGGAGCAATTCACGAACTCACACTGTGGGACGAGGCTCACGACATGACAGCGGCACTGATGGAGAAGAACAAGACTAAGAACCCGGCAACGCGCCACTTGATTGGCTACTGGAAGATGGATGAGGGCGAAGGCACCGTCATCACCGACTATGCCCGCAACCGACACCTGCGCATGCCTGGCGAAAACTGGTATCTCAACAACGAGAACAAGGCAATCACGCTCGACGGAACATCGCACCTCGACATTCCTACCGCCGACGTATCGCCACTCGCTGCCGACAACTGCGCCATCGAACTGTGGATGCGCGCCGACAAGCAGAAGGGTGAAACCCAGCTGCTGCAGGCTGGCGAGGTGGAACTGTGGATGAACACCGATGGTGTGTTGCAACTCACTTCGGGCGACAATACCTTCTCTGCCGGCACAAGTTCGCTGCAAGACAAGGCTTGGCACCACGTGGCACTCAATATCCTGCGCAACGGCAATGCTGCCGTGTATGTGGACGGTGAGCGCACCATGGCAACAAGCGTGACTGGCATCGGAACAACGGCAAGCGACCGAATGATTGTTGGCGCACGCCGAACACTTACAGAGGACGGAGCGTATAAGTACGACCGACAGCTCGTGGCTGGCATTGACGAGATACGCCTATGGAACGCTACTCTTAGTGCCGACATTCTGAAGTCGCGCCGCAAGATGCGACTGAACGGCACCGAGCAAGGACTCGTGGCATACTATCCGTTTGAGAAGAATACGCTCGATGCCTACAATCAGGTGGTGACCGTGAGCACCGACGACGACATGCTTCGCACAGACCATAAGGCGGTATATGCCGACGCGCTCACCTTCACCGACGAGGCTCCTGCCTTGAGAGAGAAGAAGACTGAGACTAACGTCGACTATTCGTTCACGGCAAGCGACAACAAGATTGTCATCACCCTCAACGAGACTCCTGCCACTATTGCAGCATGTACGCTCAACTTCACCGTCCGCGACCTGCGCGACGTCAACGGCAACCTCTCGCTGCCCGTATGCTGGAGTGCATACATCAACAACAATGAGCTGGCATGGAGCGAGAACTCTATTAAGATGACAAAGAAGGCAGGCGAGAGCCACACCTTCGAGGCAAGCTTCACCAACAAGAGCGGCAAGCAGCAGATGTGGACCATTAGCGGCATGCCTTCATGGCTCAAGGCAGACACTGAGTTTGGCACCGTCGATCCGCTCGCCACGGAGACAATAAGCTTCGAAGTGACAGAGGCTACACCTGTGGGCAAGTATGATGAGACCGTATATCTTACCGGCAACGACGGCATAGCCACACCGCTCACACTCTCACTCACGATGGAAGGCGACAAGCCTGACTGGACTGTAGACAAGGGCAAGTATGAGAGTACGATGAGCATAATCGGAACACTCTCCATCCTCGGCAAGCCGAGCTATGATGCCGACGATATCGTAGGTGTATTCGTTGACGGAGAATGCCGCGGCATAGCCCATCCTGCATACAATGAACGTTACGACAACAGTTTCCTGCTGCTCGATGTATATGGCAATGACGACGACGCAGGCAAGGTGCTCACCTTCAAGGCGTACGACGCAAGCACCGGCATCATGTATCCCGTCACTACAACATCGCAAGACGTGACGTTCAGCGCCAACGTACTCATAGGCAAGTACGCAGCTCCGCTTCTCATCGAAACTGCCGACAAGATAGAGCAGACAACGCTTCTCAGCACTGGTTGGAACTGGACTTCGTTCTACGTTAATGCCGACGACATGAACGTCAGCAGTGTATTTGCCAGTGTTGCCGACGGTGTGGAGACGGTGAAGACCAAGGACGAGTTTGCCAACTGCGACAAGGGCACATGGTATGGCAAGACATTCGACGTAGACAACCGTTCGATGTACAAGGCGAGAATGTCAAGCACCAAGGTGCTCAAGCTCATTGGCAGATATGGTTCGAAGGAAGACCGCACCATCACTGTAGTGCCTGGTTGGAACTGGATAGCCTACAACAATACGCAGACTGCTTCCGTAGCCGACGCTCTTGCAGGAATGGATCCGCAGGACGGCGACATGATAAAGGGACAGTATGGATTTGCCTTGTTCGACGGCTACGAATGGACAGGCTCGCTGAAGGCTCTCACTCCCGGACAGGGATATATGCTGCAGAGCGCAAGCGCAAACGTAAGGACATTCAACTATCCTTCATCGTTGCCAGCCTATGTTCAGAAGAAGGCAGCAGCCCAATGTAAGCAGTACAGCTTCTCACCCATCGACCACCACAAGTATCCGAGCAATATGACCATAACAGCTCGCGTGACCTTTGACGGCGCAGTGCAGCAAGATGCAGAGGTTGGAGTATTCGCAGGCGACGAGTGTCGCACGGCAGAGTTTACCGATGCCGATGGCTATGCTTACTTCACCGTACCTGGCGATGGCAAGTGCACACTGAGATTCATGCTTGCCAAGGACGGACAGACATGGCTTTCGGACGTAACACTCGACTTTGCAGAAGACGCTATATGCGGCTCTTACAAGTTGCCGTTTGAGGTGACATTCGGAAAGACCACGTTCATTGACGGCATCACAGCCGATGACGACACCAACACACGCTGGTACGACCTCAACGGTATGTTGCTTAACGGCAAGCCATCAGTGTCTGGAGTATATATGCGCAGCACGTACGACGCAAATACGGGAATGACCGTAACAAGAAAAGTAGTGCTGAAATAAAGAACTTATAATGTCTGAACCATCAGACAAAGAATAAATAACGACAAGGCGTACAACCGAAACCGCACGGATTCAGGTTGTACGCCTTGTTGTTTGAAAGAATCTGTAAAATTTTTATCATTAACTCATTTTTATATATGAGCAATACTTGGCAAGCAGATTTTCCAATGGCAAATCACCCTTCTTGAAGCGCTCTGCATCTAATGGCAAAATCCGTTCACGTACCTGTTGTTTGCCCTTATACAATGCTGTCAGATATATAGCATTATTGTTTTCTGTTATGTTAATGTCAGAGAAGAATACTGTTATATCGTCAGGGTCGTATACGATGGAATAGCTCGGACGCTTGGCTCCTGGTATATCCTCGCGTAAGATGCCTTTTTCAATAAGGTCTTGAATATCGCGTATTGCAGTATCCTTTGAACATTTCGCCAATGATGCCCATAGTTTCGAAGTTATTTTAGCTTCATAACCGTCAAGAAAGAGATTGAGAATATCAGTTTGTCTTTGACTAAATGCAACAGACGACGCCTTCTGCCAGAAGAAACTTTTGTTCAGAATCGTAGTAACTATGGTTTCTGCTTCATCGAGTGCAGTGGACAGAGTATTGGCATACCATGAAATCCATTCTGTTATATCGCCATCACCATGTTGGATTTTCTCCAATATATCGTAGTAGTGATTTTTGTCCTTGTTTATCTGTGAAGAAATATTATAGAAACGGAACTCACTTCTGTCAGCACGAGCCAATAACATGTCAGAAATAATTCGTGCAAGTCGTCCGTTACCATCCTCAAAAGGATGAATGCTGACAAACCAGAAATGGGCTATTGCAGAACGTATTACAGAACTTATGTTCTCATTCTTGTTGAACCATTCAATAAATGCCGCCATTTCTTTCTCCAAACGTTCTGGTGACGGAGCTATATAGTGCACCCTCTCTCTGCCAAACATACCCGAAACAATATGTTCCTCGTTTGTACGATACCTACCTACTTCTATTTGTGAACCCTCACTGAAACCGGTCGGAAAGAATGACGCTTGCCATGCACAAAGTTTCTCTTTGGTCAATGGCTGGTCATAATTGTTTACAGCATCGAGCATAACCGATACGACAGAATCAACGTAATGCGACGGTGCAGTATTATACATAGAGCGTTTTTTGTTAAATGCGACATTATGCATAGAATAACGTCGCAGATTTTGCGACAAAATTAATGTTTTTTTGTCGCAATAGCAAATTTCATATATGAGAATAACAGAATACATAAAAGAAGAAGAACTTTGTTCACAACAACAAAATGTACATTTCACAAAATATATCTGACATTTGTTCGTTTTTTTTTAGATTTTAGTTACTTTTACAAAGAAATACAATATAAAGCGAATTAAAATGAACAGATTATTACTTACAGGTCTTCTTGTTGCGGCTGCCATAACTGCCAACGCACAAGACAATGCACAGAAGGATTCGCTCACCATGGAAACCATGATGCACAATATTCCTGAAGTGATGGTAAAAGGATCGCGCCCTATTGTCAAGGCAGAGCGTGGTATGCTGTCGTACAATATGCCGTTGCTGATGAAGCAGTTGCCTGCCGACAATGCTTATGAGGCATTGACGCGCATACCTGGTGTCAGCGATGCCACAGGCAGCATATCTTTCTCAGGCAATGAAGTAACGTTGATTATCAATGGACAAGCCACCACATTGACACAAGAGCAACTGGCTGAACGCTTGAAGGCAATGCCAGCCGCACAGTTGGCTAAAGCCGAGGTGATGCTGTCTGCCCCTGCTCGCTATCATGTACGTGGTATGGCTATCAACATCGTCACTAAAGACTATGCCGGCACCAATCAACTATCAGGACAAATCATTGGTGGCTTGGTGCAAAACAAATACGCCAAAGGGTTTGGCGATTTATATCTTTCCATGCAAAGAGGCAAGTTCGGACTGGATGCACAGTATAAATTAGTTAACGGCAATTCATACGGCGAGTCTTCACGCATAGCCAATCATCCACTTGGCAACAATCGTATACACTATAATGACGAAACCGGGCAGAAGTCGTTTGGCATTACACACGACTACCGACTGGGTATGAATTATACCTTTAGCAAGAACCATCGTCTTGACGTAGCCTATACTGGACAATGGGACAAGACAAGTTCAAACAGCCATACGACCGGATCGAGCATCAGCGGAATGCATCATGACAGTCATGAATATCTGCACAATGTAGACGTTAACTACGCGCTTCCTTTCGGACTTACCCTTAGCGGTTCGTACACCTACTATCGCACGCCTCAGCAACAAGCCCTCGATGGTACGATGACCACGGAAAACAAAAATGAAACTGAACGCAACCTGACAAGCGGCAGCAAGCAGACTATCAACAAATGGATGTTCACAGCCGACCAAACTCATTCTTTGGCACACGGTTGGGGATTGTCGTATGGCGTCAAAGGGCAATTCACGAGCAATAAGAGTTATCAGACCACGATTGGTAAGGATGGAACCATCCTGCCTGATGGAACAAGCAGCGTGGACAATAATGAACGGATATGGAACATATATGCTGGTTTCAGCAAGCAGATAAACAAGGCTATTAGTGTTGAAGCATCCGTTGCTGCCGAGCAATACCACTCGCCCGTATGGGATGAGTGGCGCGTATATCCTACGCTTAATGCTTTGTGGAACGTCAACGACAACCATTTGCTCAATCTATCATTCAGTTCCAACTCTGAGTTCCCGAGTTATTGGTCCACTATGAGCAATGTGTTCTACTCGTCCACCTACACCGAGATACATGGCAATCCCAACTTGAAACCCTTCTCTTATTATAATGTCAACCTGATGTGGCAGATAAAGCGACGCTATACGCTCATGGCTTTTGCAAGCCTGAAGCCCGACTATTTCGTTCAGTTGCCATATCAGACCACAGACCGCATGGCTGTGATAATGAAGGAAACCAACTTCGACTTTTCCAATAGTTATGGATTGCAGGCATCAGCCATATTCAGTGCAGGCAAATGGCTCAACGGCAACGTGTTTGCAGTAGGAACCTACAAGCACGACAAGAGCAGCCACTTCTTCGACTTGCCGTTCGATCGCAAGAAACTGTCGGTTATACTTGGAGGCACGGCATCCGTAAAACTTTGCAGCACACAGGACTTGCGTCTAATTCTTAATCCGTTCATTCAGTCAAAGGCAATACAAGGAGTTTACGACATAAGTCCTATCTTCAGAATGGATGCCAAGTTGCAATGGTCGTCGCATGACGGTAAATGGGGATTGCGCCTTAATGGCAGCAACATCTTCAACAACCAATTCGACACACGTTCAGTACAAGGCAACCAGGACTACCGTATGAAGGTAAACTACAACTGGGCATCCTTCACCTTCGCAGTTATCTATAAGTTCGGCGGCTACAAGGAGAAGACAGTAAAGGAGGTGGATACCTCACGCATGGGACACTAAGAACAAGATAATTAGTCTTTAAGACATCCTATAGGAACTATATACACCCCATCCTCACGTCGTATTGCATACTTTGTTGTACCAGTAAGAATCATCAGGAAGGATGGAGCTTTCATCTTTGTGGTGTCTATTTTAGAAGCAAGGAGTTTCAGATTCTTCGCTCCTTCTTCTATATTTTTCTCCCCACCTAATTTTATTTCTATCAGTCCATAACTGCCATTTCTCAAATGCATTGAAAATGAATGGCTTTAATATATTATTATACAAAATATCCCAATTCTGTTATACCATTTATTCCAAATTTATTATACCAAATATCCCAATTCTATTATACCACTTATCCTATTTTGGAAAAACAAATTACAGAATACATAAAGAAAGAATAAACGACATCGGTCAAGCAAAGAGCTGTCATCTTTGCTTGACCGATATTTTATTTAGCGCTATCCTGCATAGCCTTCAGTTCTTTGTCTGTCATCTGCACATATAAAGAGACACCATAGACGGTTGTTCCATCAGCTTTTGTTGCCAACGGATGAACCATGCAGAAAGTTGGTTGAGCACCAAGGGTCCATCCCGTTATCTGAATGTATTCGTTGTTATCAAGCAACAAAACTGTACGCGGCGTACCATTGTACCTACCATTAAATGTATAAGTAACTTCCGTCTTCTTTACAGCGCCACCGTCAGCATCAGAATTGAAGTAAGTGGTCAGTTTCGTGTCACTATCAAAATAGTAATTTTCTGGAGTCGCGCCTATCATGTTGCTATAATATTTACCAGACTGTCGTTTGCCGTTCTTGTCTATTTCCCATGTGGCATAGTGCTTCCATCCATGCCCAATGAACATCTTGTTAAAGTCCGCTTGGCCTATGCCACCGCCATCACCAAAACAGTTTCCATTGTCACTGAAAGAGTACGCAACTCCATGATTGTCCAATACATGAGCCCATTCTTGCTCCATTGTTTCCTCTACGTCATCATTACATGATGCAAAAAATAATGATGCAAAAAGAACTAATACAAGTCCTACGAAAGATTTCAGGTTTTTCATATCAAGAATTGTTTATTACGCTTGCAAAAATATAACTCAAGTTTCGGATTTAGAATTCAAGCCGTTTGAGCATACTCTCTAAGTGCAGCCAATCTCTTGTCATTCTCA
>NZ_JADYUF010000090.1 GCF_021531655.1 Leyella stercorea
CCCCCGAACCCCTCCCCCGTAGGGAGGGGAGTGATATGCAAGGCTCCTCAAACGAATAAAAAAACAATACATCTAAATAAATATAACTCAACAAATATGCACAACCAGTCAATACATACTACTCCCCTCCCTACGGGGGAGGGGCAAGGGGGTGGGGCTTTGTGTTTGGTCTTCGCCACCAACAACAAGCACAAGCTCGACGAGATACGCTCCATACTTGGCAATCGTTTTGAAGTGTTGTCGCTGAGCGACATCAATTGCCATGCAGACATACCCGAAACAGCCAATACGCTTGAAGGCAACGCCATACAGAAAGCACGTTATGTAGTGGAGAACTACGGTTACGACTGCTTTGCAGACGACACCGGACTCGAAGTGCCGTCGCTTGGAGACGAGCCGGGCGTACATTCTGCCCGTTATGCCGAAGGCACCGACCACGACTCGGAGGCCAACATGCAGAAGCTGCTCAGCCGTCTCGACGGCAAGACCGACCGCCGTGCGCAGTTCCGCACAGTAATCTGCCTCGCCCGTAAGAACGACATAGCCGACTACATTTTATTTGAGGGCATAGTACGCGGAACCATTTCCACCGAGAAGCAGGGCACCGAAGGATTCGGCTACGACCCCATCTTCGTGCCCGAAGGCTACACAGAGTCGTTCGCACAGCTCGGTATGGACATCAAGAACGGCATTTCGCACCGTGCACGTGCCGTAGCGAAGCTCGCACAGTACCTATGTTCGGATTAATTGAAAGTTGAGAGTTGAGAGTTGGGAGTTGAGAGTTATGATATGTTTTTAAGCTTCTATTATGTCGATGTTCAATGTAAAACATCGGTAATCATAACTCTCAACTCCCAATTTTCAACTATCAACTAAAAAAAAAGGAGTCCTTTTGGCTTGCAAATGTAATCCTTTTGCTTGCCAAAAGGACTCGTTTTGCAGTCCAAAAGGACTCCTTTTACAACGCAAAAGGGCTCCTTTTGCAGACTGCCCGTTTTACGTCGTAAAAATAGTTCTCTTACAATCTGTTTGCTGTATTACTTGATAGCGTCAGCAAGCTCAGCGCCAGCCTTGAACTTGGCAACCTTCTTTGCTGCGATAGTAATCTTCTCCTTGGTAGCAGGGTTGATGCCCTCGCGTGCCGGACGCTCAGAAACGCTGAATGTACCGAAGCCGATGAGCTGGATCTTGTCACCATCAACGAGAGCGTTCTTGATTGCTTCAATTGTAGCCTCAAGAGCCTTCTTGGCATCTGCCTTGCTCAACTCAGCACCTACTGCTATCTTCTCAATTAATTCTGTCTTGTTCATAATCCTTTAAGTATTAAATTGTTTGTGAAAATTCTAATGAAAACAACTCGGAAAAAGGTGAAAATCACACGTTTGACTCCTTTCCGAAAGCAAATTTAGACTATTCCTTTCACAAATCAAACAAAAATCGGAAAAAAGTGCATAATTTAATGAAAAAAACGTCCCCCAACCCCCATTTTATGCCTGTTTACGGGGATTTTTAGTAATTTTGCCACCTGTTAATAAACAAATTGAACACATTAAAGTATGAACAACATTCCAACAGTAACACGCAACCTGCTCATCATAAACGTAGTGGTGTTTATTGCCACTTACCTGATGCAGATGATCGGTGCAGACCTCAACAGCATTCTCGGCCTGCACTTCATCCTTGCACCCGACTTCCAGGCCTATCAGCTCCTCACATACATGTTTGCCCATGGCGGATGGAGCCACATATTCTTCAATATGTTCGCCCTCTGGATGTTCGGATGCATAGTCGAACGCACATGGGGAGCACGCAAGTTCCTGTTCTATTATATCGCCTGCGGCATAGGAGCCGGACTGTTTCAGGAGCTGGCACAGATGGTACAGTTCTATCTGCTTGCCGCCGAACAGATACAGGGATTTACGCTTTCGCAGACCATGCTCGTAGTCAATGCCAACGCAATGTTCCTCAATGCGTGGACCACGGTGGGCGCTTCGGGAGCCATATACGGCATACTGCTCGCCTTCGGAATGCTCTATCCCGAAGAGCGCCTGTTCATTTTCCCACTGCCCGTACCCATCAAGGCAAAGTGGTTTGTACTCATTTATGCAGCCATTGAGCTGTTCATGGCATTCTCAACCACCGGCGACGGCGTGGCACACTTGGCACATCTCGGAGGTATGGTTGTAGGATTCTTCCTCATACGCTACTGGCGCCGCCGTCCCGACATCAACTACAACCGTCGTGGCGGACAGCAGTTCTTCGACTCTCTACGCTCGGCTTGGGAGCAACGCTCACATCGCAACGCTTCTGACTATAACCGTCAGCGCCGTGACTATGGCAACGCCACAGACCGTACAACCCAACGCCCCGAAACGGATGCCGAATACAACGAGCGCAAGCGATGGGAGCAGCAGCGCACCGACGCCATACTCGACAAGATCAGACGCTCGGGCTACGACAGTCTGAGCAACGAAGAGAAGCAATGGCTGTTTGACAAGAGCCGCAAATAAAGCCAACGCCTGCCGTAAAATATGAAGGAATTTACTTTCAGGATAATCGCCGGAGCCAACATCGCCACCATCGTGGTGATGTTGCTTATAGGCTATAGCGACCGCGTCAACCCCACTGCACACCCGCTCATAGCCAACTTAGGACTGCTTTTCCCCGTCTTCCTCGTAGCCAATCTGGCGTTTCTCGCCTTCTGGCTGATGTTCAGGGCGAGGTGGGCGCTTATTCCCGTGGCAGGACTGCTGATAGGTTTCCAGCCCATACGCATATATACGCCGTTCAACCGCAATGCCGCCACCCCCGAAGGCAGCATAAAGGTGATGTCGTACAACGTGTTCTACTTCAGCACGTGGGACGACACCGACGGGCCTTCCGAAATTCTCAGCTACATAAAGCGTCAGAATCCCGACATGCTCTGCATGCAGGAGTTCGGGTCGACGGGCCGTAAGCGCGAGATAGCCGACTCCACGCTCTCGGCATTCTATCCTCATCACGACTCTGCCGACTCTCCCGAGGGCGGCGACGAGATATGCATCTACAGCCGCTTTCCTATCGTAGGCAAGGAGAAGATAGAGTATGCGTCGAAGGGCAACAACTCGGCTGCCTTCCGTGTCGTCACCGCCAAGGACGACACAACGATAGTCGTGGTCAACCATTTTGAGACTACCGGACTCTCGCTCGACGACCGTTCGAAGTTCCATGCCATGATAAAGGGCGACATACGCAATGGCGAAGCAGAACAAGAGTCGCGCCGTCTGTGGCACAAGCTGGGCGAGGCTTCCGCCATACGCGCACCCCAAGCCGATGCCGTAGCAGAATACGTGGAGCGCCATAAGGGACAGAGCATCATACTCGTAGGCGACTTCAACGATTCGCCCATATCATACGTGCGCCGCCGGCTGGCTTCGGTGCTCAACGACTGCTACGTTGCCTCAGCCAACGGACCGGGCATAAGCTATCACTACAACGCCTTCTATGTGCGCATCGACAACATCATGTGCTCCGACCACTGGACACCATACCGCTGCCATGTGGACAACTCCATCAAGGCATCCGACCATTATCCCATCATCTGCTGGCTGAAAAAGGGGTGAGATGGTGATGTGGTGTTGTGGTGAGATTTGTTGAAGGTTGAGAGTTGAAAGTTGAAAATTGAGAGTTGAGAGCACGATATTGTAGGAAGAGAGAGTGTGTCAAAAGCCTAAACAGCACGCCCTGAAAGGGCAGAAGTTTATAGCCCAGGGCAACGCCCTGGGTATATGGTATTCAATAAACAATGCGCCCTGTAAGGGCAACTATCTGTGGCTCAATAGAGTTGCCCTTACAGGGCGACAGACTCAACAAACCTTTTCACCCAGGGCGTTGCCCTGGGCTATGGAGGAAATTGGGCTTTCAGCCCGCTTTATTTGGGTTTTGACACCCTCC
>NZ_JADYUF010000091.1 GCF_021531655.1 Leyella stercorea
TCGAAATAGCATGAAAAACACAAAAGCCAAAGAAACTCACAAATGCAAGCCACAGGAGGCTATGGTGTCCTCGACATAGCCTGAGCAGTTAACATGTCTATCGAAGAATATGGAAAAGCAGAGAGGAGAAATGAATCTCTAACGACTATTGAGTATATGGCAAACAACTTCTTTCAGCCCTTCGTTGGCAAGGACTATGCCAGCGGAGGCATATTCGGCAAGCGCATTATGGTATTGGGCGAGAGTCATTATTGTGACGAGGGATGTGCGGACTCTGGCGACTGACGTCTGCATAGGGAGTGCGCAGGCTTTACGCAGGGCGTCCTCATAGATTATCTTGATGAGGGCACGGAGCGGCAGAACGGCGACGACATCGTAGTGTATGGTTATCATGTGGCTACCGGCTGGTATGTCTTGAGCAATGGCAACCGGGTAAAGGCAATGGCGGTGAACCATCCCTCCGTAGGCTATTCATGGGATTATTGGTATCGTGTGCTGCAAGGATTTTATTCATTACTAGGCTAAATGCTTTGATTGTCAATAGTTTTTTTTTATCTTTGCATTCGAAACCGCTGTTTCCGAAATGGAGGTTTCGAAAATAGAATAAAATAATTGTTGTATAATCCACTTGAAATATGAGATTCTTTGGAAGAAAAGACGAGATTGCCGAATTACACAACATCCGCAATCTATCATTACAAACAGCGCGCTTTACTATCGTGACAGGCAGGAG
This sequence comes from Leyella stercorea, assembly GCF_021531655.1. Next base: position 734 of record NZ_JADYUF010000091.1, read on the forward strand.
ACGCAGCGGAAAGACATCATTGTTGCTTAAGGCATACGAGGATGTGGAAGACTTGTTGTACTTCTTTGTAGCAAGGAAGTCGGAGGAAGAACTGTGCAAGGATTTCGTCAACGAGATAAAGGAAAAGTTGCAAATACCTATACTTGGAGATGTGTTGCGATTTGCTGATATATTCAAGTATCTTTTGCAACTGTCGAAATCTCGACCGCTAACTATCATAATCGATGAGTTTCAAGACTTCAAAAGAGTGAACTCTTCTGTATTCTCTGATATGCAGAAGATATGGGACTTGAACAAGCAGGACGCTCATATCAATCTGGTGGTGTGCGGTTCGATATATTCGCTTATGAATATCATCTTCAAAAACAACAAACAACCACTGTACGGACGACAGACTGGAGAGATAAAAGTAACACCGTTCCCTCCATCTGTAATCAAGGAGATCCTGTATACATACAATCCTTCTTATACTAACGAGGATCTGCTGGCTCTCTATTCCTATACCGGAGGTGTGGCAGAATATGTGGAAATGATGTTGGATGCAGGGGCAAACACCAAGGAACTGATGACCGAGAAATTTATTGGCAAGAACTCGTATTTCATATACGAAGGTAAAAACATGCTGATAGAAGAGTTTGGCAAGGACTATGACCGGTATTTCGAGATATTACAGTTGATAGCCTCTGGTTATACCACCCGTTCGGAAATAGAGGGTATTATGAAGGTAGAATTGTCTGGCTATCTCACAAAACTAGAGAACGACTATAGCCTGATTTCCCGCAATATACCAATGTTTCAAAAGACCAACCGCAACATACACTATCATATAGAGGACAATTTTCTACGCATTTGGTTCAGGTATGTCTATAGATACAACTACATGTTGGAGGTTGGAGCCAACAAGAAACTGAAAGTCATTATGGATAGAGACTATACTACGTATACTGGCAAGGTGCTTGAGAGATACTTCAAGGCTAAGATGATAGAGAGTGAGCTATATACTAATATATCCTCGTGGTGGGACAGAAAGGGTGAAAACGAAATAGATATAATTGCTGCAGACGAAATAGAAAAAACTGTTTGTTTCTATGAGGTTAAGCGTCAGGCTAAGGATGTTGTTATCGGTATTGTGAAAGAAAAAGCAGAACATTTCTTCCAGGTTACAGGAAAATTCAAGAAATACAACATAGAGTATAAGGGCTTGTCAATGGAAGATATGTAATGAAGATATAGGCGTTTTTTTGTATAATCAGATAAACGATAATATTATGAAGTTGGCGATTACTTATGCTGAGCTGCAGGATCATGTAGCCAGTCATTTTCATAAGACTGTTAATTTTGGGTATGTAGACGGGGCTACTGTGTATGTCTCTGTACCTATCAAGGTGTTGGGTTTTACCAAGTCGTTTAGCATAAACCTTATAGTGAAGAAGATTGAGGATACTGACTTGTTCTTGTCGTATAACGGCAAGATGGGTATTGACATGCTTGTTTCGCCTGCAATCTCTTATGCCAAGAAACTTGTGCCGGAGAAAGCAGATTGGGTGGAACATAACTATATAAGGTAATGTAACAATGGAAAAGAACATCAGAAAAAGAGTATGTTGGTCGGCTGCGGTATTGAGTGCCGTGTTTGTAGTAATATCGGGTTATGGGTTCTTCTTTAGCTCAAATGGCTATTGCCACAAGATGAAGGAGGCTGCCAAGATGGAATACGGCGAGAAGCAGCTGCTTTGGCGGAAATCGGTGAAGATGACCGAACAAGATATGTTGAAGGACATGACCTTGATGGCCAATGGCGATACGGTATTAGTGTGTTGGGGCGTAAAAAGCCCCTTCAGATTGAAGTGAAACAGAACGCATTGTACCCGGCTTTAGGAAAGCCATCGGATGAGGCTTTCGAGAAGTGGACGAGGGAATATAAATCGGGATTTGCGTTTCCACAGATAAACAATTCCAAACGCTGGATGAAGATACCATTCTTTGAATAACGTATACTCTAAATATTATTACTATGGACAAATTAGAAATATACAAGAACATCAAGACGATTGCTGATGAGCTCTGCAAGGAGAACAAGACCTATCTTCGTGCAGATTTGGCTTTTGAGCTGAAAAAGTATGGTATTGCTTCCGATTCCTCGGAGGTGAGATGGCTAAGATAGACAACAAGAGTGCTTATCTTCGTGAAGTGTTCAAGCGTATCAATCTGGCTGGTTGTGAGGAGGAGCGCAAGCAGGCAATGGAGTTGATGAGCGACTTGAGCGGTTTCTCTCTTTCGGAACAGGAGTTCACGGAATTTATAAATGGTAATAAACAAATAGAATTATAAGGTGTATGGAAAGTTCAAGAAGACAGCAGGCCCAGGCTGATTTGGGCATGGATTTCGCAAAAGAAGATCAAAAGCGAGAGGCGGCTCTTGCCAAAGAACAGGCGAGGGCTGATAAAAAAGCTGCTAAGCGTGAGAAGATGATGAACATGCCATCATATCGTCTGATGGTAGGTACGGCGAAGTATATGGACAAGTGGTTCTTGGATCCTATCCTTGGTTTCATCCTTCCTGCCGGTATTGGTGATGCTTTGTCGAGCGTGTTTGCTTTCCCTTTCATCTATTACAGTCTTTGCGTGGTTAAGTCTATTCCGCTGACTTTGGCTGTCATCTATAATAGCCTGAAGGATGTGCTGATAGGTGCCATACCTTTCTATGTAGGTGATGTGCTGGATGTATTCAAGCGTTCGTATGTAGAGAACCTGAGATTGGTTACCGGGTATATCGAGGATGATAAGGAGATTATCAATAAGGTGAATAAGAAGGCTTTCTGGACAGCTGTGTTCATTGTCGTGCTTTGCTGGTTGATTTATCTGATTATCTCATGGGCCATCAGTTTGAGCACTTGGGTTTATGATTGGATTGTTTCATTATTCTAAAATACTCAAGTTTCGGATTTAGACTTTGAGGTTGAATTTATTGTATAAAAAAGGCTTTGAGTATTTCCGTAT
>NZ_JADYUF010000092.1 GCF_021531655.1 Leyella stercorea
TGCTTTGGACACGCTTTGACGGTCTTCCTCAATTGCCTTGCGGACTGCTTCTTCATCAGAACAATCCATAATAACCTGAGTTCGGGATAAGAAAGTCTTTGTAAAAGTTGGTAATCTCCATAACTATAGTATCCTTTAATTTTATAATTAATTGATTCACAATCATAAAGGTACTAAAAATTATTGAGATTACCAACTTTTACAAAGACTTTCTTATCCCGAACTCAGGTTATAAGAACAATCCCGTATCTCTTATTGCAGGAACTGGTTATTCGCGATCGCAGACACGTGCCATGTATGCTGATATGCACTTGTGCCAGAATCTCTCAGCCGTTTTGCCGGGATTGTCAGCCGGATTCCGTATCGGTCTTGACAATACAGCTTCTTATTGGGACGGCAATTCAAAGAAGCCGTTGCTCAAGTCGAACACTATCGACCTTGAAACCGGCAAGGAGACATTCTCTGTATTGCAGAACGAGTCGTCGCTCAGCTTCTCAAAGAGCGTAGGTTCGGTCATAACATTCTTCAAGGTTGAGGCTTACGCCGACTACACCCGCCAGTGAGACAAGCACAATCTGCGTGCAAGTCTTCTCTACTCTATGGACAAGAAGTCGACCAAGGACCAGAACACCGGTCGTGCATTTATGGACATCGTAGGTTCGGCACACTACTCGTATGCAGGCAAGTATCTTGCCGACTTCTCGTTGAGCGGTTCGGATTCGAGTCTGCTCAAGCCCGGCAATCGTTGGGGGTGTGTTCCCGTCGGTAGGAGCTGGTTGGGTGCTCTCTGAGGAGAACTTCATGAAAGCCCCGTGGCTCAACCTCTTCAAGGTGCGTGCATCATACGGTATCGCCAGTCGTGCCGACTACGCCGTAAATCTCTACAAGGACCTCTGGGGTACAGGCAATGCCTTCTTTTTCCGCAACGGCACTAACGCTCCGGTATCGTCTGCAGGTATGAAGTATACACAGCTCGGCATAGGCGACCTTACCTACGAGAAGTCGCACAAGTTTAATGTAGGGTCGACTTCAAGGCATTCAACAAGCTCGGCATCACCCTCGATGCATTCTACGACCATCGCACCGATATTCTTGTAGGTGGAACAGGTGCAGTGTCAGGAGTATTCGGTATGTCAGTTCCGCAGATAAATAATGGTGTTATCGGCGGCCAGTTCTCGTTTGCCCGCAACAAAATTGTCAATCAGAACGAGCAATATCGTCCTTACGACTATCTGAAGCGCACCGGTCGCGAGATGGGCATCAATTGGGGCTACGAGGTAATCGGCATTTACAAGTCGCAGGAAGATATTGACAACCGCAACGTTAAGCAGCTGCTCAGCGAGGTGACCCCCGGCGACCTTATGTTCAAGGATCAGAACGGCGACGGTGTTATCGATTCTTACGATCAGATACCTCTCGGCTACAGCTCGCTGTGTCCGGAGATATACTACTCGTTCGACCTCGGTGCCGAGTGGAAGGGTATAGGCTTCAACGCACAGTTCCAGGGAGTAGGAACTACAGCAAGGTGCTCAACACAGCCAGCATCTATCGTCCTATCGTAGGTAACTGCAACATTTCGCAGTACTATTGGGAGAATCGCTGGAGCGAGAGCAACCCTAACGGAACACTGCCCCGTCTCACCTACACAGGTTCAGACAACAACTATAACCTTCGGCTTTAACTTATCATTCTAACAATAATTACGACAAATATGAAATTCAACAAAATAGCCATATTGCTCCTCTCGGCAGGTCTGCTCACCACGACGTCGTGCGACTTTATGGATTGCGACGAGTCAGACAATTACACCCTTCAGGAGATTCAGGGCAGCTACAACCGTGTAAAGCAGTTTGTCACCAGCATCTACGGTTATCAGCCGTCCGACTTCTGCAACATGCATGGTGCTATGGTCGACGCAGCCACCGACGACGCTATACATGTATACGAGTCGTCAGCCATACAGCGTATTGTCAACGGCACATGGTCGGCTAACTATACCGTCGACGACAAGTTTGCATACTATTACAATGCCATTCACGATGCCAACTACTATTTGACAACTCTCTCCGGACTCACTTTCGACACTTGGGAGAATGGCGACGACTATCAGGACTGGATGCAGAACTACGACAACTACTAGTATCAGGTACGTTTCCTACATGCCTACTTCTACTTTGAGCTTGTACGCCGCTATCAGAATGTGCCGCTCATCACCAAACCTCTCTCTCAGACTGAGACTAATCAGATAGAGCCGTCATCGGCAAAGGAAGTTCTGAAGTTCATCATCAATGAGTGTACCGAGATAGCCCCCAAACTGCCAATCAAGAGTACCTCAATAGCACAGGCCGAGAACGGACGTGCCACACGTGCCATGGCAATGGCATTGAAGTCGCGCGCTGCACTCTACGCTGCCAGCCCGCTCTACAACACCAATGGCGACAATGCTAAGTGGACTGAGGCTGCCAAGGCTTCGCACGACATTATAGCAAGCGCAGGCGAATTGGGATTGGGTCTCGATACATACGCCAACCTCTTCAAATCAAAGAACTATAACAGCAAGGAGGTAATTCTTTGTCGTCCCACCGGTACAAGCAAGACCTTCGAGCAGGCCAACTATCCGATGGGCGTGACAGGCGGCAATACCACCACATGTCCTACCGAGAACTTGGCAAGTGCCTTTGAGATGAAAGACGGTCGTGCTTTCGACTGGAACGACCCCACAATGAAGGCAAATCAATACAAGGACCGCGACCCGCGCTTTTATCTCACCATCGTTCACAGCGGTATGCTGTGGCCTGCCAAGAAGGCAGTAGACATCAGTGAGGGCGGTGCCAACGGTCTGCCTCTCACCAATGCCACTACAACCGGCTACTATCTGCGCAAGTATGTCGACAACAGCATTTCGTTTGAGGCTGGTAGCACCACCGCTGCCACCCACCACAACTGGATATTGTTCCGCTATGCCGAGGTGCTGCTCAACTATGCTGAGGCTATGATTCACGTCAATGGCAACTGCGACTACAAGGATGCTACCTACACAATGAGTGCTCGTGAGGCTCTCAATGCTGTGCGTAAGCGTGCCGGAATTCCAGAGGTGGCAGCATGCTCGCAGGATGAGTTCCTTACGAGGGTGAAGCACGAGCGTCGTGTTGAGATGGCGTTCGAGGGCCAGCGCTTCTGGGATTTGCGTCGTTGGAAGAATCTCGACGAGACCAAAAACATTTATGCCGTACGTATCACCCATCACGACGGAGTGCTCAGCTACGAGAAGACACTGCTCAGTGAGCGTTCTGTCAGCAACAAACTCTACTTCTATCCGATAGCCAATGTCGAACTGTTCAAGAACAAGAAACTTGTGCAGAATTCAGGTTGGGATAAGTAATAAAAAACTCGTTGTATGTCCTTATAACCTGAGTTCGGGATAAGAAAGTCTTTGTAAAAGTTGGTAATCTCAATAATTTTTAGTACCTTTATG
>NZ_JADYUF010000093.1 GCF_021531655.1 Leyella stercorea
AATGACAAGAGATTGGCTGCACTTAGAGAGTATGCTCAAACGGCTTGAATTCTAAATCCGAAACTTGAGTAAAATATGAGCAGTAACATTTTCTTTCAGCCTTTCGTTGGCAAGGATTATGCCAACGGGGGGATATTTGGCAAGCGAATCATGATATTGGGCGAGAGTCATTATTGTGATGAGAGTTGTACGGATTGTGGCGACTGCCAGCTACCTCGGGAGTGTATGGGCTTTACGCAGCAGGTGCTTGATGATTATCTCAATGAGAACAAGGAACGGCAGAACTGGATGCGGACTTTTCTGAAGTTTGAGCGTTCACTTGCGGGGGGAGGAAACTGACCAAACCATGAGGCTGAAAATTTGGAACTCGGTCATCTTCTTCAACTATCTGCAAGTGGCGATGGGTGGCCCTCGTGAGGCTGGCGCAGCCGAACAATATCACCAGGCAGGTAAGGCTTTCTTCGAGGTCATCGAAAAGTACCAACCTGAGTACATCATCGTATGGGGCAAGAGGCTTTGGAACAATCTTCCTAATGTGCGCTGGCACGATGGCGACGACATCGTAGTGGATGGTTATCCTGTTGCTACGGGTTCTTATCTTCTGAGTAATGGCAAGCAGGTGAAAGTGATGGCGGTGAATCATCCGTCCGTAGGCTACTCCTGGGACTATTGGTACAAGGTGATACAAAGATTTTTGAGATAATTTTCTCGCTTGCGTCACGATTTGACACACCTAACCTGTAATTTTGCCGTCGTAAACATTAAAAACAAGGAATTATGGCACAGATTACAATCAATATCCAGACTTTGGACTGGACAATGGGGGAGACCGTAGGCTTGCACTTTATGCTGAAGAAAGGCAGCAAGGCAAGAATCGCTTGGGGCGATGGAAAGGTACAGGTCGTGACAGGTAAACAGGAACCTGCTTCCGAAAAGTTGACTTGGGTGGAGGCAGGTCATGCCTATCCGGAGAAGGGCATGTACTACACCATTACCATCTGTTCGGAAGAGGAGGATGCCATTATCGGATTTGATGAATGTGGCATGTTCGAGGTGAAAACCTTGGATGTGATTCTCACGGAATGTCCTAACTTGCGTATCTTGGGCTATTCTGGGTATGGCGAGGAGAAACTCGACGTAAGCAAAAATCCTTTGCTGGAGTTCATCGACTTCCACGAGATAAGAAACGAGAAATTGGCTTTCTCTGCCAATCCACTCTTGGAGGAGTTGCATATCGATGGAGCCAAAGATTTGGTGTCTTTGAATTTGAGCAAGAACGACAAGTTGCGTCGCTTGGACATCTTCATGTGCCACAATCTCCAGCATCTTGCCTTGAGCAATCAGTCGCAGCTGAATGAGGTGGATTTCGCTTTCACTCATCTCCGTCCCAAGGACTTGGAGTATTTGGAGAAGACGTTGAAGCGAAACTCTCCTTACAAGGTACGGGGCGGAAGTTTCGGCGATGATAAGATAATAGAAGTTAGTAATGGTGAAATCGTAGGTGAAGATGAAGGAAAATTGGATTCAACTTATCGATACAATTGAGAAAGATCCGTTTGAAACGGAGGCTTTCTTCGCTTTGATGGATTATGTGGGCGAAGCGTCGGATGATGACAAGCGCAGAGTTGTACAAGAAGTAGAGCGTCGCATCAAGATGATTGCCCGTTATGATGCGGACAAGAGTTTCCGCTTCCGTAAGTTCAGTGAACAGGAGCGGGAGGCGCTTGATTCCCTTTGGAGTACTCGGGTAAAGATTCTCAATGTGATGATGTTAAATCCTACAGAGGAAGAAATCGAGCGTTTGGGACATCAGAACGATAAACTTCATGAACTGTCGAAGGATGCCTTTGCGCAAGGTCGCAACCTCTGGAAGTCTTTGTTGCACTCACCGAGCTTGATGGCAAACGAGGATTATTATGATGTGGAGGAGCACGTTGATTTCAGTTGGAATGATGAGGATTCCGTCCTCAAGATGGATAATGATGACTATTATGGCTCAGACTTCGAGTATATGCTCCATTTTCATTGCAATTTTAGGGATAGTGGGCGGTATTCGTATGAACCTTTGGTGGCTGATGATGGGACCAACTGGAATTTGGATTATCTCGACAATCAGGCTTTCGACAAATTTTGTATCTGCCATCTCCTTCACTCGCTCCATAGTCATTAGCATTACTCTTTGCCTGACATCCTCCTTATGGATGATTTTTGGACGGATGTCAGCTTGAGATATGAGCGAGAGGTGTATCAATGGAAAAAAGGAAACGTAATCTTTAAAGAGGAAGTAAATGGAAAAGGAATGGATGAAACTGATAGATGAAGTTGAGAACAACCGTAGCTATAATGCTGATCCTAACTTCAAATTTGTAGACTTTATAAGAGAAAAGTCTACGATAGAGGACAAACGTGCCATCGTGCAAGAGGTGGAACGTCGTGTCAAGAAGGTGGTGAATCGGGAAGAGAACAATCCTGACTATTTCTTCAGAAACTTCAGTGAGTCGGAGCGGGATTTGCTGGACGATTTGCTCGGGCTTCGTGAGGTGACGCTCGACGAGATGATGCTTCATCCTACTGCTGCCGAGGTGGAACGATTGAGCAAGTTGAACGACAAACTCTACAAGCTCACCTTAGAGTGTTTTGAGCAGTGCCGTAACCTTTGGCTTACGCTCTACCGTTCGCCATACAAGGTGGACGACCGTTTCTGCTACGACTTGGACAGTACGCTTCGATTCGAGTATGCTGACAAAGACTCGGTCTTGCATCTGGAGAATGATGACTATTACGGTTCCGACTTCGACTATATGATTCATCTGACAGATGAGTTGCTCAGTACAGGACATTGCAAGATGGATACCATCGTGAATGGTGCGTCTGCCAACTTTTTCGGCAACGAAGAGGATACGTTGAGAGAGTTGACTGATACGCTCGACGATGGCACGTCGTGGGCGGAAGGCTATCTGCACAACAAGGCGTACGACCATTTGTGTATCTGTTATGCGATGCATGCCTTGCATACTCATGAGCCTTGGTGCCTGCCAGATATTCTTCGTATGGATGACTTCACGGTGAGCGTGGAACTGAAATACGACCGCAATATATCCAAACAGCGAGATATTCGTTATGCTGATGATGGAAATGAAACCGACCCTCATTGGCCTGAGGATGTGCCTTGCTTGGGTAGAACACAAAAAGGCTGAGACCTTGACATAATAAAACAAGAAGTTTAACGTCATATATAAAAATAGAAGATTAAGTAAGTGATCTAAATTATTTATATATATATCAGTACTAATATGGTTATTTTTTCGTTTTATAGAAAAAGTAAATTATGAAACCAATAAAAGTACTTGAATTATCAGAGGATGATCGCCTCAAATTA
>NZ_JADYUF010000094.1 GCF_021531655.1 Leyella stercorea
GCGCCGATGGTACTGCAATGCAATGCGGGAGAGTAGGTGGCTGCCTTCTTTACTTTGGGTCTTCAAGGTCTAATGACTTTGGAGACCTTTTTTTATTTGTACACATCCTTCACGCATTTACACATTATTATATACGTACATTATATTATATATAGCATGTGTTCTTAATACAGTCCCATCATTCCTTATTGCTGTTTTATAGATTTTACTATATGTTTTTCTAGTTAAATATTGTTGAAGCCATCAAAGTTTAATATAAAAGCATTACTTTTGTAGTGTATTATAATAGTAGTACACTATGGGTACTTTTATTTATTAATAACAATTAAATTATAATGGTATGATAGAATTAAAGAATGTTACGTTCGGTTATCCAGGAACAATGCGTGATATCTATGAGGATTTTAGTATTTCGCTTTCAGAAAACAAAATATATGGACTTCTTGGAAAGAATGGTATGGGCAAGTCTACGCTGCTATATCTTATATGTGGACTTCTGCGTGCTTCATCGGGCAAGATAACTGTAGATGGATATGATGCGCAGTTGCGTCGTCCAGAGATGTTGCGTGAGATAATGATTGTGCCAGAGGAGTTTGAGCTTCCTAAGGTTACGCTTGATGAATATGTCATGATAAATGCTCCGTTCTATCCACGTTTCTCGAAGGATGTACTCGTAAATTGTCTGCAAAACTTTGAGTTGCCACTCTCGCTTCGTCTTGACCAACTTTCAATGGGACAAAAGAAGAAGGTGTATATGTCGTTTGCACTTGCTGCGAATACAAAGTATCTGCTTATGGATGAACCTACCAATGGATTGGACATTCCCTCAAAGAGTCAGTTTCGTAAGGTTGTGGCAAGTAATATGAGTGAAGACCGCACTATAATAATCTCCACTCATCAGGTGCACGATATAGAGCAGTTGCTCGACCATGTTCTGATTGTAGGTACAGATAAAATAATGTTCAATGCCTCTACAGCCGATATAGCCGACAGTTATGTGTTTGAGACACGCCGTCAAGGAGAGGACATGGCAGATGTTATCTATTCGGAATACGGCGTGCAAGGCACTCAAGTGATAGCCAAACGAGGTGATAAGGAAGAGACTCCGATAAATCTTGAGATGTTGTTCAATGCCGTTGTAGGAGGTAAGTTGTAGGAGGTAAGTTATAGTAGGTGTATATCTTAGCATTAATCATTTAAAACAAATATCATTATGTATAAATCATTTAAGTTCAACAATATGTGGCACACTTTCCAGTGGATGCTTTTCAGTAATAGGCGTCAGCTTATTACATATTTTATAGGTATAATTATTGCAACATTTGTTGGTGGAGAGTTACTGGTCTTGGATTTAAATCATTCCAATATTGCCGCTCGTGATATTTATTTTCAAGAAAACTATAATGCTGCTAGTCTATATCTTGTTTATTTGTGTGCCTATGGTCTGTGGATGTTGTATGGAGCGAATCAGATGTTTGACTTTATGGAGAGTAAGCAGTCAGCGATAACTTATTTGATGCATCCAGCAACAGTAGCAGAGAAATATGTAGCCCGTTTGGTATATGTCTCACTTTTGTGGGCGATGATAGGTGGAGTAGGATTGCTTGTGGGTGATTTTCTGCGTTGGATTATTAATGTTGTGACATTAGGTAGTCATACACAGATGGCTATAGTGTATTTCTGGGAACAAATACTTAAACCACTTGTTTTGGTATTATGTGGTGATAGCAGTGCGCGGGTAGGGATTTCTTTGGTAAGTATCATTTGTGTATGGATGTATACATTCTATATTCTTGGCAGTGCTGTGTTTAGACGCTATCGTTTGTTGTTGACAACTGCAACACTCGTGTTTGTAATGGTATGCCTTATAAATGGTGATATTATTAGTGAAGGAAGGGTTGCATTAACTTATGTTATATTTATTGTACTGTCGATTGCCAATATCGTAGGCTCTTATATGATTTTCAAGCGGATGCAGGTTATCAACAACAAGTGGTTAAATATATAAAGTGTATCATTATGCAGTTCAACAACGACAAACCAATATACCTCCAACTTGCCGACCGTCTTTCCGATGACATTGTTGACGGAAAATACAATGACGACGATCGTGTGCCGAGTGTACGCGAGTTTGGTATGTGTTTTGAGGTGAATACAAATACAGCAGTGAAGGCATACGACATGCTTTCGCGTGACAATGTAATATACAACCGTCGCGGTCTTGGCTACTTTGTCACTCCTGGTGCACGAGAGAAGATAATGGGGTCGCGCCGCACTGAGTTCATAAACTCTGTGTTGCCTGACGTATTCCGCCAGATGCGTATGCTTGGCATAGGCATTGAGGAGTTGACAAGAATGTGGAAAGAATACATTAAGAAATAAAACAGTAAAGTATAGTTATATAACTATGGATAAGCAATCGAGGTACCAGAAGCTTCTTTCGCAGATAGAAGTCTTCGCAAATGCTGACGACAATCCAATCAGCGTATTGTCAAATTGTGCGGCAGTGATGAAAGTAGTCTTCCCAAAGGAATACTTTTGGGTGGGTTTTTATATTGTAGATGGTGACGAACTGATACTCGGTCCGTTCCAGGGCACTCCTGCATGTACGAGGATAAAGTTCGGTCGTGGTGTTTGTGGCATAGCATGGAAGGAAGGTCGCAGTCTTGTAGTAGAGGATGTTGAGGAGTTTCCTGGTCACATAGCGTGTTCGTCGCTGTCAAGATCGGAGATTGTAGTACCGTTATTTTCTGACGGAGTAGTAATTGGCGAGATAGATATTGACAGCACCGAACTTGCTACATTCGACGATGTAGACAGAGAATATCTCGAAAAGGCAGCTGAGAAGATTGCTCCGTTTATGGCAAAGATCTCAAAAGCAGCTTCTTGCAAAATGTAGATTTTACAAACTTTTATTGACGTTGACAGAATGGGTTGGGTGTATACTTAATCTGTTCTGTCAACGTCATTTGGAGGGTATGTTGCGTTGGCATATCCTCTTTTAGTTTATGCTTTGGTAAGATGAAAATGTTATAGGGATGTTCTATAAATTAACATATTGATAATTAGTTATTTAATTTAATAATTCAATAAATAGTCGTATTTT
>NZ_JADYUF010000095.1 GCF_021531655.1 Leyella stercorea
CCCCACCCCCTGCCCCTCCCCCGTAGGGAGGGGAGTAAAATGACTTGAAGATTGAGAAACGGGATTAGGACTTGGCAAGTTTTTCAAGAGGGCTTAAAAAGGCCTAGTAAGGCTTAAAGAGGCTCAATAAGGCCACAGCAGTAATGCTGCATGATTTTAATTTACTAAATACATTAATATAAAACAACCAAAAACCGACACCCATCGTCGCACATCACTACCCTCCATAGACGGAGAGGTTGTAGATAGTGCTTGGGCTATTATTATGAATACAAAATACGTAGTAGGTCTTGGTGAGGCACTCTGGGATGTGCTTCCTGAGGGAAAGAAACTTGGTGGTGCTCCTGCAAACTTCGCATTCCACGCAGGACAGTTCGGACTCAACTCCATCGCTGTGAGTGCTCTTGGCGAGGACAAGCTTGCTGAGGAGACCATCCAGCAGCTTGAGGAGAAGAAGTTGCAGTATTGCATGCCACGCGTGCCCTATCCAACTGGCACTGTTCAGGTGACACTTGACGATGAGGGCATACCCACATATGATATTAAGGAGAACGTAGCATGGGACAACATCCCATTCACCGACGAAGTTAAGGCTATTGCCGAGAACGCACGTGCCGTATGCTGGGGTTCGTTGGCTCAGCGCAACGTAGTGAGCCGTGAGTCTATCTATAAGTTCCTCGACGCAACGCCTAAGGACTGCATGAAGATTTTCGACATCAACCTGCGCCAGAACTTCTATACCAAGGAGATTATCTGCGAGAGTATGAAGCGCTGCAACGTGCTTAAGATCAACGACGAGGAATTGGTTCTCATCGGCAGAATGTTCGGCTATCCGGGTCTTGACATCGAGAACAAGTGCTGGCTGATCCTCGGCAAGTACGACCTCGACATGCTCGTGCTCACCTGCGGCACCAACGGCAGCTATGTGTTCACACCGGGCACCATGTCGTTCCAGTCCACTCCGAAGGTTGAAGTGGCTGACACAGTAGGCGCAGGCGACTCGTTCACCGGCACATTCTGCGCTTCTATCCTCGATGGTATGAGCGTTGCCGAGGCCCACAAGCGCGCCGTACACGTAAGCGCATACGTATGCACACAGAACGGTGCAATGCCCGTGTTGCCCGAAGAGGTGAAGAACGTGAAGTAAAAAGCAGTAAGCCCCAAAAGCCCACCCCCTGCCCTCCCCCGTAGGGAGGGGAGTGGTATGTAGCGGAGGTTATGGCATTCTTGCCGTAGCCTCCGCTATTGCTGTATATAGGAGAGGGTATGACGTGCTTTTAGCGAGTTAGCATAGGAGGAGAGTGTATCAAAAGTCTAAGCAGCACGCCCCGAAGGGGCAGAAGCACATAGCCCAGGGCAACGCCCTGAGGTAAAAAGCCACCAAAAACAATGCGCCCTGTAAGGGCAAAAGCGTTAATTATCAATGCTTTTGCCATTGCAGGGCGTTTTGCTATTTTCAATCCGTACACCCAAGGCGCTGCCTGTGGCTATGTGCTTATTGGGCTTTCAGCCCATATAATTGAGTTTTGACTCACCCTCGAATAATTAACCAGTAACGGAGGCAAAAGACCTTCGCTACAGTTGTTTCTGCTACTGCTGTATTTGCTTGCTCAGTCTACGGCGAGGACGCCATAGACTCCTACAGCTACGTTCTGCAATAAAGCGTAGTACAAAGTTACGTGTTACAGAGCAGTTAGACAATAAAGCGCAGAAGACAACGGTATCTACTCCCCTCCCTGCGGGGGAGGGGTCGGGGGTAGGGCTTTTTATTTTATTGCAAATCGAGTAGGAGGTAAACACTAATTATAGGTGTTTATCTCCTATTTTCGTGTCTACCGACCTCTCACACCACCGTACATGCGGTTCCGCATACGGCGGTTCCTATTTTGGGTACCATTCGAGATTTATGTTACTCAACAACGGACTTAGCGGTCCTCCTTGGGGAGTCCCTTCCTCGCTCGCTTCAAACAAACCTTTGTTCATTACACCACTTCGGAGATATTTGTGTATAAGACTGACCACTCTGCCGTCTTTAATGGTACGGCTGAGGATTTCTATGAGTTTGCTATGGTTCACGGTATCGAAGAAGCGTTCAAGGTCGAGGTCTACTACATAGGTGTAGCCCTCGTTGATTATCCTTTGCGCTCCACGCAGTGCATCATGGCATCCTCTTCTCGGT
>NZ_JADYUF010000096.1 GCF_021531655.1 Leyella stercorea
GCTGGGGGGTGGGGCTAGCTCCTATACCCTCTCCTTCGGCATGACAAACCAAAGCAGCAGATAGGCAAGTGTTCCGCTGAATGCCGTGCAGACAGTTAGCAACACGTAAGCTACACGAACGAGCGTAGGGTCAAATTCAAAATAATTGGCAAGTCCGCCACAAACGCCACCGAGAATACAGTCGGTCGACGAACGCTGAAGTTTTCTATTCATAGTCGTAAAGTATTTTAATTAATATACCTGTTTGACGTTGCGGAGGACTAAAAAGTTGCATAATTCATACGAAACATAAGGTCTGCCTCCGAAAAGGAGTCCTTTTGGGTCGCAAAAGAGGTCCTTTTGGAGTGCAAAAGGAGTCCTTTTAGACTGCAAAAGGAGTCCTTTCGGAGTGCAAAAGGACTACATTTGCAAAGCCCCTGTTTTCGTATTGCTTTTTTAGCGCTTTTCGTCGGGATGGATGCCGTAGTATACACGCAGCGGAGTAGAGAGCACCTTGATGAATCCCTTAGCCTCCTCGGCTGTCCATCCGTGCTGCATCTCGCCGTATTCTCCGAGTTTCGACTTGAGCAAATCGTCCTTGCTGTCTACACCTACGGTTTCAAATCCTAACGGACGAAGTTTCAGGATTGCCGTGCCGTTGACGTTGCGCTGCGACGATGTGAGCATCGCTTCGATGTCGGGCATGACCGGTTCGAGATACTGACTCTCGTGCAGGAACATGCCATACCAGTTGGCTACCTGGTCCTTCCAGTACTGCTGCCACTTGCTCAGCGTGTACTTTTCGAGCAGGCGGTGTGCCTCGATGATGAGCTTAGGAGCTGCTGCCTCAAAACCTACACGGCCCTTGATGCCGATGATGGTGTCGCCTACGTTGCAGTCGCGACCTATGCCGTAGGCTGCGCCTATCTCCTCTATCTTCTGTATGGCAGCCACTTTGTCGTCAAACTTCTCGCCGTTGACGGCAACAATCTCGCCCTTCTCGAACGTAATCTTCAGTTCCGACTCGTCCTCACGTGTCACGTGCTTCAGATAAGCCTCTTCGGGCAGTCCCTGGGTGGAGTCGAGTATCTCGCCGCCACAGATACTGGTGCCCCATATACCTACGTTGTACGAATACTTCAGCTTGGTGAAGTCTGCAAAGAAACCGTTCTCGTTAAGGTAGTCTACCTCCTCCTTGCGCGAGAGGGCCTTGTCACGTGTGAGTGTGATAATCTCCACACCCGGTGCCATTACGAGGAATGTCATGTCGAAACGTATCTGGTCGTTGCCGGCACCCGTTGAACCGTGGGCTATGGCATCGGCACCTATCTCCTTGGCGTAGCGTGCTATGGCGATGGCCTGGAAGATACGCTCAGACGAAACTGAAATGGGATAGCAGTTGTTGCGCATCACATTGCCGTAAATCATATACTTCAACGACTTCTCGTAGTACTCCTGCGTAACGTCGAGCGTTACGTACTGCTTGGCTCCGAGACGATAGGCGTTACGCTCATTGGCGACCAACTGCTCTGCCGAGAAACCGCCTGTATTGGCGCACGCTGCGTGTACCTCATAGCCTTCCTTGGCCAGTTTCATTACTGTGTATGAGGTATCAAGACCTCCTGAAAATGCTACAACAACCTTTTTCATAATAATAATCTATTTAAAAAGCCCTACCCCTAACCCCTCCCCCGTAGGGAGGGGAATGGTATGCTGGACTTGCTTTATCTTATTTATTAACTTATTGACTGATGTTTTTTCGATTTAGAAAACTCCACCTTCAAATCATATCACTCCCCTCCCTACGGGGGAGGGGCCGGGGG
>NZ_JADYUF010000097.1 GCF_021531655.1 Leyella stercorea
TGTTCTGGGATTCCAGAAGAGCGAAGAATCTCTTATGGGTGTCTGCCTGATGAAAACGCACATTCGTGTTGCCATCGCTGTTCTCGATATAGACTATCTTGTCACCGATAACATATACGCCAGGCCTGTAGCCGAGGTACTTTTTGTAGGTCGGTTTTGCATCATACTTCTCCGTTTCAAGGAACTGATGGTCAAAGTCAACATCGTATTCCTCAATTTCCTTCAACTCGCCTGTAGAAACCAAAGCGTTTATAAGCAATGTGTTGAGTTTGTCTGCAGTATTGAAATCATAGGTCTTGCCTTGGTCGGAAGTATAGGAGATGTTTTCCTGTGTCAGTTCCTTGATGGCTCTGAGGATGGTATCAGAGCTGCATGTACGAAGGGTAGGATGATACGAGAGATGGCGCATCAGTTGTGACGTTACATCTTCCACGCATGAGCCGCCACAGAAATAAACGCTCATCAGCGAACGGACTATCTCGCTGAACTGATATCCGATGATACTGCTGCATCTCTGACCCAGTGTTGAGTCGATAACGGGTGAAAGCATGGAGTCAAATTTCTCCATGATTGAAAAAATTCCTCCAAAAGGTGTGAGTTTTTCAGATTTTATTTGTAACTTTGCAGCGCCTTGTTACGATTTTCGCTTGTTTTCTAATTGCAACACTAAGATAAGTGAAAAATCTGACATGGCAAAATCCTGAGCAACTTTTTGTTGCTCAGGAACTTATAAATAAAGTTAAATCAAAGTGTTGCGGAATTAAGGAGATTAAGATAAAACCGCGAGTTATGTTGCGGTTATCCGTATTGCATAACTCGCTTATTGAAGCAGAGATGTAATTACGGAGGAAAAACAAATGAATAATAATTTATCACGCTTTGCAGACAGCAAGGTTTATTTTCAATGCCCAATTTGCACAAAATCAATGGATATACAAGGCAATAGCCTAATTTGTAGACATGGACATTGCTTTGATATTTCAAGATATGGGTATGTAAATTTGTTGTTAAAATCATCGCCCAAAACCAACTACAGCAAGCGGTCTTTTGACAACCGGCACCAAATTTTGGAGTATGGCATGTATGATGTTGTGTTGGAGAAAATCATACAGTTTATTTCTGATACGCCATCTATAAGAAACATTTTAGATGTTGGTTGCGGCGAGGGTTTCTATGCAAGGCAGATACAGCAAAGAACAGAACGAAACATCTTTGCCTTTGACTTGTCAAGGGAGGCAATACAGATTGCATCAAAAAAAGACAAGCGCAAAGCAGTGAAGTGGTTTGTTACTGACTTATCAAAAATCCCTTTGAAAGACGGAAGTATGGATTGTATTTTAGACATATTTTCGCCTGCACACTACAAAGAATTTCAGCGATTGCTATCTCCTAACGGATATGTTGTGAAAGTAATTCCTACGAAAAATCATTTGAGGGAAATCAGGACTAAAGTGCAAGCACACTTGAAAAATCCAGATTATTCAAATGAGTCTGTCGTTGAATGTTTTGAGAAATATCTTAAAACCATTTCAAGAGAAACGGTTTCAGCCACCGTACAGTTGTCATCAGAACAAAGAATGTCGTTTATTGAAATGACGCCGCTTCTCTTTTGCGTTGAAAAAGATTGCGTTGATTGGCGTACTCTCACACATTTGACAATCGAAGCTGATGTTTTAATAGGAATGTATTAAAGGGCGTATTGATATCCTAAAATCCGCAACTATCATCCAATACACGATTAAGGGTAGATTTATGAGTCGTTAGTAGCAGCTTTCAGTA
>NZ_JADYUF010000098.1 GCF_021531655.1 Leyella stercorea
CTCAAGTTTCGGATTTAGAATTCAAGCCGTTTGAGCATACTCTCTAAGTGCAGCCAATCTCTTGTCATTCTCAATAATTTGGATGGTTAGTTCATCGGAGTCAGCACCAATGAGTTCTGAAACGACGGCTACCACCTCTATTATGATTGCCCATATCTTTTCAACCACCGTCAGTTCGTGTACTCCGAGATACATGTCACCGAACAGTCCTCCTATGGTGTCATAGTCGAGTGTTCTTTTTATTGAGGCAAGTATGTTGTAGCGTATCATGACCAATGAAACATGCGCTATATGGGCCGAAAAGTTTCGTGACGAGCAATCTGCAAGTCCAAGCAGACGTTTGCTGTCTGAGAAGAACACTTCTATGCTCCAACGCATGGCATATATCTCGTAGGCACGCATAAAACGGAGTCTCAAGTCTGTTGTAAGAAGCACTTTCCACGCTTCCTTTTTGCCTCTCTTGCAAAAGAACAATTTTACAGCACGTTTTCCAAGCACAACTTCAATTTCGGAATAATGGCAATGGTAGCGCCTGCTGTATTTCACTTCCTTCTTAGCCTTAAGTTTGGTGATTATGGCCTTGGCGGACAATTCCCCCCAATTAGTAGTCATATACTTGGTGTTGCCCATCTTTGCCATGCCGAGAAGATGGAATTTCTTGTGGCGGCGATAAACGAAATCCACAAGTTCGGTACATGTGAACCAGCTGTCAACCAGCAAGTAATCGAAAGGTATCTTGTTGCGTATAGCATTCTTCACCATATCCAACAGCTTGACACCCTTGCTCATGAAATACTCTTCCTTGCGTTTGGCAATATGACACTTCTCGTCACGTTTGCGCTCATAACGCCCATTCCTCTGTTCAGAGGTAAGCCCTTGTTCCTTGCCATCAACCTTGCCCTTCTCGCCATGAAGCGAGAAATCGAGCATGAACTGCGTGCGGCCATCGCTCCAGCACAACATTAGAGCCTTGTAGCCGAGGATGCATTTCTGGTGTACATGCGAGAATATCTTGCCTATGGATTCCATATGCATGCCCGTCTTTGGAAGATCCGTGTCATCGGCTATCAGTACGGTTGGAAGCAGACTCTTCTTATGGTCCTGGCGCACGGTCACTTTCGTCAGCAACCAATTAGTTATGCGGTACACGACATTCCGCCAGTCGACATTGTCTTGTGACAGATACGAATAGAGGATATCTTTCTTACCGCCAAACATACGACACAGCGCCGAACCATCATAATGGGAGAAGCCTTTGATTGCAAAGAATGGAAACAGTAACAATATCTGGAACACTTGAAGGTTCGTCAACTGGCAGTTCTCACGTTTCAAACCACCAAGGCTGCGGTTGTCCAAATTTAAGCCTTCAAGCAGGCGCGTAAATGTATCCATAACTATACTGCGACGTTTTTCTGAGAAAAAGTTGCGGATTTCTGAGGGAATATTTGTAATTTTGCTCATGGCTTTGAGTTTTGAGTAATGTTTTTTTTGTCACATCTAATTTACTCATTTTCCGTGACATACGGAAATACTCAAAGCCTTTTTTATACAATAAATTCAACCTCAAAGTCTAAATCCGAAACTTGAG
>NZ_JADYUF010000099.1 GCF_021531655.1 Leyella stercorea
GGCCGGGGGAGAGGCTTTCCGGGGGTAGGGCTTTCGAGTTTTTTTCCCATTATGAATACATCCGCTTTCAAAATCCAGCCATACACCAAAAAGGAGTTGGCCCTACTCTATTTCCCTACATCCGACCCACACACAGCCGTCAACCGCCTCATGTCCTGGGTGAACCGTTGCAAACCCCTGCACACAGCCCTACTCGACCAAGGCTATCAGAAGACCGCCAAGTGGCTCTCCCCACGCGAGGTAAGACTCATAACCGAACATCTGGGAGAACCGTAGCGGCCTTGGGAGGGTAGGGTGCCCTCGCCCTACCATGGCAAGCAGCAGCCCCTTATGTGTCGACTTGCTACTCATGCTATGGCGAGGGCGCCATAGCCTCCTAAAAAGCTCAAAATTCGTACCGCAACGTACGCCATCGTATGATTGCAATCTGCGAATGTCGTAACTTTGCAATATAAAAAAAAGAACCCGTCACCCGAACGCATCCCGAACGCATCCCGATGACACATCATTAACTTTAATAATCAAAAACACCATGAAAGACACAAAAAAAGAAACCATCAAAACCGTAATCCAGTTCATCGTTAGTGTACTAACCGCACTCCTCGCAACGCTCGGCGTTCAAAGCTGCGTCTGCAATTAGAATGTGGGATGTGGAGTGTTGAGTGTTGAATTGGTGCGCTACGCGCATTAGGAATTGCTCAATGTTGAATTGCAGTATCCAAACAATTTAACACATAACATTCAACACTTAACACTTAACACTCAACACTCCACACTCCACACTCAACATTCAACATTCAACATTGCGGCTCTGCCGCAACCATTCAACACTCAACACTCAACACTCAACATTCTAATTATGGCAAGAATCATTCCTATCGATGTCATTAAGGGCATCAGCGGCAAGTACGGCAACAATTCAAACGACTACTTCGCCACCAACACGTCAAGCAACAAGATCCACCTCGCCAAAATCACCAATCCCTACAAGGGACCTGCCTCAGAAAAGCAGAAGGCACAGCGCGAGAAGTTCGCAATCAAGCAGGCAGCCTGCTCGGCATGGCTCATAGCCAACCGACCAAACGAGAAGAACGGAGACAAGGGTACGCCCGACTATCAGATGGCACAGAAAGCCAAGCGCACCTTCGCCTTCTCCAACATCAACCAGGTGCTCTACAAGTACATGGACGATGAGGGCAACATCAAGCTGCCCAATGGAGTGGCTGCACCCAGCAATCCCGGCTCCGGCTCAACTGGCAACCCCGGCTCAACTGGCAACCCCGGTTCAACTGGCAACCCAGACTCGTCAGGCAATCCCGGCTCCGGCTCTACCGAAGAGGGCGGCGGCAGCCTGGAACCTAACATCTAAGCAGAGAGCCTCCTACAGTTAGCTCAATCCAAGACCCAACATTCATAACTCCTGATATCGCACGAATCGCACGAATTATCCCCACCTAAATTCACGGTCAATTCATGATAATTCGTGACTAAAACACCTCCAACATTCGTGG
>NZ_JADYUF010000009.1 GCF_021531655.1 Leyella stercorea
CGGCACAACCATTGGAGCCACCAAGCGAAACGTATGTGTCTGCACTGCATGACATGTGGTCAACAAAAGCGAGAAAGTTATCAATGGCATTGTCTGTGAATTGAACTTCATTCGTGGCGAATAGTTTTGTCCAACTGGTAATACATTCTTGCTTGAAGTCTGTAATACCATGCCAAGGCATATCAGACAAGAACCTCTTTGCTGCCGAATCTATACAGGGTTTAGAGTCCAATCCAATATTATGCTTTACAGCAGATGCCATAATGCCATAGTATATGGAAGCCGCTTCTTTCTCGTTGAAGTTGACTCTATCTGTTTTTGCAAAGGATGATAAAGCTTCATGTCCCTCATGGATGAACTTGTCAAGCACTCCTATGTATCTATTTTGCCGAGCCATGCTTTCACGTTTGGCTTCGGCTTCTTGCCGAGCCTTTTCTTTTGTTTCTTTCTCCTTACGTGCTTCCACTCGTCTCCATGCGTCTGTCATTTCTGGCTCCTGCCAAATGGCATTCCAACGAGCCTTCAAATCATTGTACATTTCCATAAGTGTAGTATTATAACTTTTGGCACTGGCGAGTTCTTCCTTCGCATGGACAAGTTGATTAGTCACTCGCTCCACAGCCTTCTCGTCAAGTTGAGAGATGCGTTGTTTGACTTTGTTGTTTTCTGTCTTTAGCGCATCATTCTCGGCACGAAGTGACTTGTTCTCCTCTATCTGCTTATTGAGATTCTGCATATAGTAAGTGTACGTCTTGTTGACAGACTTGCGTACACCTTCATTCTGCTTGTCACGTTCTGCATTGATGGCTGCAACAAGAGCTTTGATAGCTGCGTTAATGTTGTTTACACGCTCCTCACGCCATGCCTTTTGTCCGATAAGAGCAGGAATAGGGATGGCAAGTTCTTTCTTTACGGCATTCATCGCTTCTTGAACAGGAGCCTTGATGTTGAGAAAAGGAATGGTCAGCTCCTTCTTGTCGATTATGGCAAGTACAGCATACTTCTCCACTTTGTCAAGAGCGACTTTCGCCTGACGTTCAGCTTCAAGCACCACCTTGTTCTTATGCTTGCGTCCTCGTTTCTCTTCCTCTGAAAGTTCATCATAGGAGAAGCCTCTTGCCAAGCCATAAAAAATCCCATTAAGTGCTATCACAATAATATGCACTTAATGGGATTGGAAAAATTTAACAAAGTTTGTTTAGCCTTCAATTTCAACACTCGGTGGAGTTGTGCCACCACTGGTAGTGCCACCTGTCGTACCTCCTGTTGAGCCTCCAGTAGAACCTCCACTTGTTGTTCCGCCAGTAGTACCACTTGTCTGAGAAGAGCCAGACTTCTGACCTATAACTTCGCGTTTGTAGTGAACAATCTCTGTATTCACATAGTCAATGAAGCTAAGATACTTGCTGTCGCCCTCTATCAAAGCATAAGCATTCACAAACTTCACCAACTGGCGGTAAGCCTCATCGCTTGCCTTGCGTGATGCTTTTAATGCACCAACAGCCTTTGCCATACGCTCGTCTGTGCGTGTTGATGTCAATGTGCGTACTTTTTCGTTGGCTGCTTTCAGAGCGGTAACGAATGCACCAAGTGAAAGTGTTTGAACCTCGCTTGAATACTTCTTTTCCAAGTCATCGATAAAGTTCATCAACAATCCCGTTTCCTTGTCAAGTTGCATCTTTGGGTCGATGGCATAGTCCTTGATGTGTTGCGTCAGAACCTTTGCTGCTTTTGCCATGTTCTCCACAGGCAGATTCTTGAAGCCATTAACAGCCTTCTTGTAACCGCTGTAAAGTCCGTCACGCTCAGCATCGGCAGTAGCAATGTCATCGGTCAACATACTTTTTTGCGAGATTTTCAAGTCCTCATCCTCTTGTTCCTTGGCGGTCTTTAGCGAGACAATCTGTGCGCTGAGCTTACTCTTTACATTCGCATCGGCCTCAGCACGTGCCAACACGTTTGAAATGAACAGAAAATGTGCGCCGTTGTTTAGACGCTCCAAGCTAAGAGTTCCAATTTCGCTCATAGTTTGATAAAAGTTTTAAGATGAATACTGTGGAAACTCCGTTTCTGTTGCGTTAAATAGATTGTTTATGCCACCTCTACGTTGTTTCCGATAATAATTCTCATGGAATCAGCCGTGCACGTTGTTTCCTTACTCGCTCCTTTGGGTTTGGTCGCAAAAACAGCGTTTCTTGCATCATACCGTATGGAGTAATGCAAGAAACGCTGTTTCTAACATTTTCCGCTTCGGTAAAATACAATCATCGTGCCACAATCCATTCTTTTGTTGTTTCTTAATCGTAATGACATTGTTTCTTGTTTCACGCATAATAGAATTGACAGTTTGTCGGTTGTATCTTCCATAATTGAGACTATTTTATTATTAGGTTCAAAGAATTGTCAGTCTCTAAACTTAGAGGTATATGATATTAATGATTGGGAATTTTTTGTATGATAAAGTAGCAAAGAATTAATAGCAAATTGTTTATTAAACTATTGTGATACATAATAAAATTCCATACAAATTGCATAACGCATATAATAAAGGTTAAATATATAATGATAATAACGAAGTTGTTTGTTTTCTAATAGAATTTTATGTATTTTTGCACTGAATTTATAAACAACACAAAAAAATAAAGGCTATGCAGAAAAAGTGGACTAAAGAAACCGTTTTTGAAGAAAGTAAGAAATATTCTTCAAGATCCGAGTTCAAGAAAAACAAATCAGGTGCATTTCGTATTGCGTATATGAACGGATGGTTGGACGAAATGATATGGTTAGTGCATCCGACTGCCAAACCTGTCAAATGGACAAAAGAGGCAGTTTTTGAAGAGTCAAAAAAACATTCTACGGTTACGGAATTTATGAATAATGCCGTAACAGCATACTCTGTTGCAAAAAATAATAAATGGTTAGCTGAAATGATTTGGTTAGCCCCAAGTAAGCGTAAGCCTTCTGGTTATTGGAAAATTAAAGAGAATGTAATAAAGGAGTCTAAAAAGTATAATTCGGTTACGGAATTTCAAAGAGCGAATAGTCGGGCTTTTGATTCTGCAAAAATCAATGGGTGGCTTGATGAAATGGATTGGTTGTCAAAAACAAACAGGAAACCTGCTGGTTATTGGAAAGATAAAAACAACGTATTTGAGGAGTCGCATAAATACAGTTATAGGGTAGATTTTTGTGAAGGATGCTATCTTGCCTATATCACAGCCAAGAGAAACGGATGGCTGGATGAAATGGATTGGTTATTGAAGGCGAACAGAAAAGAGAAAGGGTATTGGAACGTAAAGGCAAATGTATTTGCTGAAGCTCAAAAATACCAATATAAGAGTGATTTCCAACGTAAATCTCCGTCTGCATATGCATCGGCAAGACTACATAATTGGCTCTCTGAAATAAAATTTGACCCTAAAGGTTCAAAAGGAGACCCACGAGGCCCTATACATATAGTGTATGTATATATAGATGAGAAAAACAAATATGCTTATGTTGGCGCAACCAATGATATTAAGCGTAGAGATAATGAACATAGAAATCATACAAATGATGCCGTCTACAAATATTTCCAAGATAAAGGGGTACAAGTTCCGAAATATAAAATTTTATTAGAAGGGCTTACTCTTGTTGAGAGACAGAGAGAAGAACGGTTACAATCATTGTATTATCGTGATGTCTTGCATTACATGTTGATTAACAATATTAATCTAACAGGTGAAAATGTGGGTTCCTTAGGAGCATTAATAAAGAAATGGACAAAGAAAGCAGTATTACGTGAAGCAGAAAAATATAAAACACCAACAGAGTTCTTTACGAAATCTGCTGGTGCGTATGATGCTGCTTTAAAATTTAAAATGATGAACAAGGATACATTTCCTTGGTTTTATAGTAAGCGCATGCCACCACGCTGGTGGAATGTAAAAGAACATGTGTTTGAAGAATCCAAAAAATATAAGACATGGAATGAATTTTTTCAGAAATCACCAGCTGCTCATTTTTCTGCAAGGAAACATAAGTGGGAAAATGAAATGACATGGTTGCTCCGTGACCGAGCTCCTCAAAGTTATTGGCAAAATGAAGAAAATGTGATAGAAGAGTCTAAAAAGTATTCTACCAAAACAGACTTTTTCAAAGGTTGCCATGCTGCTTATGATTATGCAGTCAAAAATAATCTATGGGAGAAAATGCCTTGGATAAAAACTAAGGTGAAAGAGCATGGTTATTGGACAAAAGAGCGTGTATTCGAGGAAGGTGCCAAATACTCAACCAAAATGGAATTTAAAAGAAGTGCATCAACAGCTTATTCTTTAGCGACAAAAAACAATTGGATAGATGAAATGGAGTGGGCTGTTTCTGATGCCAAGCCACAGGGATTTTGGCAAAACAAACAGAACGTGATAGATGAATCACATAAATATTCTTCACGAAGTGAATTCAGATGGGGCACTCCAAGTGCCTATAGGTCAGCTATAGATAATGGGTGGATAGATGAAATGGATTGGCTGAAGCGTCCGCAAAATTATAATTTAAAGTGGACTCATGAAAATGTATTCATAGAATCCCATAAGTATGACTCTCGCAGTGCATTTAAAAAAGGCAGCCCATCAGCATACCGAGTAGCTAATACAAATGGATGGTTAATTGAAATGATATGGTTGAATAAAAAGAATGATAAATAAGAACGATATGAATGATATAAATTTTGATATAGCAAAGCATTGGCTTCCTGTTAGCGAAAAGCAGGGAAGTATAGAAAAAGACACTTTAAGAATAAAGGTGTCTGGTGTAAATTTTCACACAAAGCCAGAAGCTGACAGCTGGGGGGTCTTTACTGGTTGTATTAAACCTGAGCCAAGCAACCCATATGATTCTAATGCTATTGGTTTCTATAAATCTGATGGACAACTTTTGGGCTATGTGCAAAAAGAGTTACAAGATTATGTAAACCAATTTACCAAAGGACGTGAATTGGACTGTATAATCTCTGTTGCTCCATTCGTTCCTAAGGATAAAAAGGTATGTAACCAAGCTTATGCTACCATCCTTAAATTTTTTGAGGATGATATAGAGTATGCAACAGAAATGATAAATAGGGTTACGGAGGATGTTGGTCATGATACTTTAGTAGAAATGACTCATTTTGAGAATGTATTACCTTCACTTGATATTTCCCATACAAAAGTTGAAGACATTGAAGAAAAAGACGAGGTAAGTAATACAATCTTTAGATATGACGAATTCTATAAGTTTCCTCAAAGCGACAAAACAGGAAAGAAATCTTATGATACCCTTACTGTAAGAATAGAAGATGCAGATTGGTATTTTTCCAGAAAAAAGTGGCAAGCAGGAGTGTTCAGTGGATATGTTGATGTTGTGCATTTGGAAAGTCTAAACAAGTATGGCATTTTTCGAGAGGACAATACTCTTGTCGGTTGTCCTGATAGTTTTGACTTTGATGATGAGATTCATGAGTTTTCGGAAGGACACCGAATCTATTGTATATTTCAACTTGTTCCACATATAGACAGAGATACTTCATGTATTGATATAGCAGGAAAGGCAGTTTTAATCAAGTTTTTTGAAAATGAGAAGAACTATGCCCATAAGTTATTTGAAGATACAAGAACACGACTTGTCAAAAATGCAATAGCTGGGTATAAGAGATTTACTGATAAAAAGGAAGAATTAGAGCTTTGTGATATTAAGGTGATGTTAAGTTGGTCATTTGATACTCGCCGATACACATTTGGAGACAATGGTACGACTTATCTTGATGACAATGGAAAGCCTCAGAAACCCAAAAGTGGGTGTGCTACACCAATAGCAACACTTGTCTTGTGTCTGTCCCTATGCTGTTTATTGTACTTGGTGGCAGTTATTGGTTAATATGTATGAAGAGGTAAGTTTAGATTAAAAATTACGACCCGAAAAATATGGAAGAGAATAAAATAAACGAAATTGGCAAGATGAGTTTGCCAGCCAAAGTTTGTTGCATAATAAAAGCTATTGGTAGCTATTGGTCTTTTGCAGCTCCATTTGTAAGTGCCTTATCCGATTTTCAAAATTACAAACAGAATCGATTGATAGAAGATGTTCTTAAAAAAGCATTTACAATGATAGAAGAACTTGATAATAGAGTTCGTAATGTGGAATATATGAATAGTCAAGAATTTATCTGTGATTTATTACGAACTGTAGATTATTCAAAAAATGAAATAGATGAAAATAAAAGAATTATGTACGCAAAATATTTAACAGCATGTTGCCACATTGGTAATGCAGAGAATAGATGCAAACGTATGTTCTTGGAAATAATGGAAAAAATTGATGGATTAGATTTCTATATTTTAAAGTCTTTAAGAATCACTTTTGATGGTAAAGATGCTATTGAAAGAATCTATAGTAAGTACAACGAAGAATATAGTAGCGATGTTACGAAGAAAGAGGTTATGAACCACTTCTACTATCTAACTTCACTTGGTTTAATTGAGATGTCTGACCAAGAAGAAGTTGAAGCATTTTTGCAAAAATATAAAGAAAAAATATCTAAAAGTACGTTTAGAAAGGCTCATTTATATCAAAGAACAACTTTGGGAGATGATTTATACCATTTTATAAATAAAATCAATCCATAAAATGGAACAGCACGGCGTTCCAGCCTAACGGTCGCTATCGGTTGGAAAACGAGAAGTTCCGTCTTTACTACACATTGGCGAGCACAGAGACCTTGACCTTGACCTTGGTAGTGGAGGAAAACTTCGGCAAGTTATACGAAATGATGTTCAGTTTCAATGACACAGATGATGATGAAGTGGAGGAGTTTACGAGAAGTACCAACAACTCGGTAGTGTATGAGGTTGATTATATTGTTAGCTTAACTACAGCCACTTGGAGTTCTTCTTGTCCGCCAGTTTCTTGAAGTAGGCGAGGAACTCTCCTTTCATCTTCTCCTTGTCGAAGAAATCGTAACGCTCGTTGACGATAGCCTCGAAGCGACGGCAGCGTATCGCCTCGGCTCTTGCCGTAAGGTTGA
Organism: Leyella stercorea; assembly: GCF_021531655.1. Next base: position 7,040 of record NZ_JADYUF010000009.1, read on the forward strand.
GGTTATACTTCTGTTCCATCTGGTTCTTCGGCTTGGCATAGATGTAGATGCCAAGCGACTCATGGCGGATGACTTTCATCGTGCTCTCATCACGATAGCCTGGATAATAGTCAAGATAATAGGACAGCATGCGTCCGTCCTTGATTTTGCGTGTACGCAATGATATGGTCTTGCAGATATTACTCATAGTTGTATTGATTTATTGATGAATATTCATGGTGAAGTGTCTCTTCACGGCTGCAAAATAACTGAATGATACTTCCGTGACTCCAATTATTTGCAGTCATTGATGGATAATGCTGAAATCATTTGAAATCACAGTCCTTTAGCAGCTCTTTCTGCCATTGCACGCTCCACATCCGTCTTCAAAAGCAGGTTCTTTACACCCACTTTTACCTTACTGATATGGTGAACTCTCACTATATGGCAGATGTTGGCACTTGTCAGACCATACAACTGCTGCACTTGTTCGGTGGTATAATAGTTGTCATCGCTCATGAGGTCAGTCCTGCGCAGTTCTTCAAGATGTTCCTTGGAATAATAGGTGCGACCATACTCACGTTTGGTGGGTATCTTATGACGATATGCATATGCCCTGAGTGCCGACTTGCTCATACTGAAAGCATCCTCTACATCATCAGCAGTCACCCATTCCGTGATGCTGTTGATGTCAACGGCAGTACCGAAGAACTCATCAATATGCCGTTTGCTGTAATAGTTCTTGCCAGCGATACGGCACATCGGTATCTGGTTGCGCTTGGCGGAGGTGTAGAGCCAAGACTTCTTGACCTTATAAATGGACATCACTTCCTCACCAGAATAATAGTCAAGCACCTCATTCTCCTCTTTCCCTTTTGTCGGTTCCTGCTTTCGTATTTGCTTTTCTGCTTTTGCCTTTTTATTGGGTTTGCTCTTGCTGGCAGGAATCACACGCTTGTAGGGATTACCCTCAAACATCTTCTCTATATCAGCCTTTCTTACGAATGCCATTCTGCTGCTCAATCTTGATGCCTTCAACTTTCCGTTAGCCACAAGTTTGTAGATATACTGTCGGGTGCATCCCATCAGAATGGCAGCTTTGGAGAAGGTAAGATACTCCTGATGTTGCAGATCCATGATTGGCTCAATACCGTTAATCAATTCCTGCTGTCTTTTCTTCCTAAGACGTTTTGCCTCTGCCTGACATTCCTCGGAACAGTATTTCTGCATACCGCTTCTTGGCACGAATGTCTTGCCACAAAATTCACATTTTCTTGTCGGTCTCATACTCTATGATATTGCTATGTTCTACATACTTTGAGTATTCCACCTATGGAGTAAACGGAAGTGAACCATTGACAACCTTTGTCAACCCAATCCACGATATAACGCTTTTTGCCTATCAGCTTCAAATCTGTCCTTCATCGTAACCACTCGTAAACCCTTGTCAACTACGTTCACAATATGACAAAATAAAAGCTCCGCAAATTCTCCACGGTAGAAATACGCTGCAAAAATATGTGGAAAATCGGGAACTGCCAAAAAGCACTCAGAAAGTATTAAAAAACAAAGAGTGTTGAAAATCAATACTTTATGGTTAGTTAGTCATAGTAAGTTATGGTTAGTTATAAGGCTCTAAATACAACCAGAAAAACATTCGTCTATGAAACAAAACCATTATAACCAATCATTTGAGAAGAATGATATAATATATACTGCAACCATGAAAAAAGTACTACTAATAATACTATTATTCACATTTGCGATACAGTCCCAAAGTATGTCCATCTATAAGGACACTATTATGGTGTCTACTATAGTGAAGGACGAATTTACAGGTGAGGTAATAGGAAATGCTACAATTCATATATACGACGAGCAAAACAATCTTATAGCACAAGGTACAACAAGAAGTCAACCTGGTTATACAAATAACCATATATCAAATTTCAGTATTTTAATACCTCGACGCAACAATACTGTTGTCTTTAAAATTACAGCAGACAACTATGAAGATTTTTCACACACATATCAGCTAAAGGTTGGTGCACGTGAAAAATTTATTACTATATCTCCCATTATACTAAAAAAGAAGCACAAGAAGATAAAAGAAGTAAAGCTCGACGAAGTTACTGTGACTACATCCAAAATCAAGATGGTGATGCATGGTGACACTATTGTATATAATGCTGATGCGTTCCAATTGTCAAACGGCTCCATGCTCGACGAATTGATACGCCGTCTGCCTGGTGTCCAACTTAAAGGTAACCAGATAACTGTGAACGGCAAGTTCGTCAGTTCGTTGCTTGTAAACGGTAGTGACTTCTTCAAGGGTGATCCAGCGATTGCTCTTCAAAATCTTCCGGCTTACACCGTCAATAAGCTAAAAGTGTATGAGCGTAAAGACGACATAGCCGAATTCGCCCAACAAAAGGACATAAAAGGTATGGCACCACTTGTAATGGATGTCAGTCTGAAACGTCAATATATGCAAGGAATGCTTGCGAATGCTGACTTAGGAATGGGTACTAAAGACAGATGGATGTCACGCCTTTTCGCATTGCGTTATACCAAATTGTCACGCATTGGAATATTTGCCAATCTCAATAATATAAACGACGAACGTGCACCTGGCACTAACGGAGAATGGGGAACAGCACAATTGGAAAACGGAACTTCAATACAAAAGAAAGTAGGTGCCGACTATCTGTTCAACAACAAGGACCGCTCTTTTGAGTTTTCCGGAAATACAACATTTGCACACGAAAATACCAACCAACAGTCAATCGTATCGTCAGAACGATTCCTACAAGGCGGTAATACTTACGGACGCAGCCGTAGTTATGGCAAAGAAACAGAGAGTTGGATTATGAGCATGAATACCATCAAAAAGAACTGGACCAGAACCAAAATAGAAATCTTACCGCAGTTTACATATTACAAGAATACGACTAACAATCTCGTACAAAGTGCCACTTTATCAGTTGCGCCCAACGAGAAATATCGTGGAGCTTCACTCGACTCGCTGTTTGCTTCACCAGCCAGCAAACACTTGAAGGAGGCATTGCTCAACCAATTGAGCGACCATCAACTCAACAGAATGCGGTATTATGACGGTAATCTCTCAGGCATGATTCAATGGAAAATGCCACAAAGTCCAGATGGTATCATTCTAAAGACAGAAAACCGCTACTTCAACAAGAAGAACGAGAACGCCTCCATCTACAATCTTAACTACAAAAACGGCATACAGGATTTCAGAAACAAGTATAACGACAAGTGGAACCTGAATCTCCGCACCATATGGGATGCTTGCTACTATTATAATGGCACTATTGACTACAAGTACAGATTCTCAGCTGGTCTGAAATACACACATATATACGACAAGAACAACAACGACTTATTCCGACTCGACAAATATGCCGAGTATGGAGGGGCAAGCAATGTAGGTGTGGGCTATCTGCCATCAACCCGCGACTCCCTACAACGTACAATTGACGCTGACAACAGCTTCCGTTCGCATATAAACAAGGACCGCTACGAACTGACTGGAAGAACTCCCAGTATAAAACTTCCGATTTTCGGTCTACATGCATTTTTATCACCCGGAGTGAACTATCGTAGCGAGCGTATCGACTATACGCGAGGTGCGTACAAAAAGAAAATGACACGCAACCTATGGTCGTTAGAACCTACACTTTTCGTAGGTAAAGATAACTGTCATTTCAAATACAATGTGAAGAAAGTTCTACCTGAACTTACAGACATTCTCGACATCACGACAACCGACAACCCTCTGAATATATGGAGTGGCAATCCGAATCTGAAAAATACAGACATCCACAGGATTGATTTTTTCAGAGGATTCTACAAGTATGATGAAAACTATACAAGCCGTAGGGCGATAGAAATCAAAGCCTACTGGCAGTTGATGCGCAACGCAATCGGACAATATGTAACTTACGACCGCAATACGGGCGTGGTACATTCCACACCTATGAACATCAACGGCAACTGGGATATGGGAGCCTCATTCGATTTCAATGGCATTCTTGACAAGAAGAATCGTTTCACATTGTCGAACAGGACTGAAATAGGCTATATCAACAGCGTTGACTATGTAGCAATTGAGGGAGAGTCGGGAAAGAATCCGCGCTCATCAGTACGCACAGCCAAAGCCAACGAGACAGTATCGCTCGACTACAGTTTTGGCAAATACTCATTCGGTGCCAAGTTGCGTTGTGCCTACATCCACGCTGAGGGTAATCGTGAGGATTTCAAGACCATCAATACAGCTGATGTTGATTATGGTCTGAACGCTACACTTGAATTGCCGCTAAAGCTTAGACTGTTTACCGACATTACACTCTACAGTCGCTACGGCTACTCAGACAAGTCGATGAATACGAACAATCTTGTATGGAATGCCCGACTGGAGCGCTCATTCGGCAAGTTTACTGTTATGGCTGACGGTTTCGACCTGCTCGGAAAACTCTCAAACGTACGTAAGGTTATAAATGCACAGGGACGCACCGAGACATGGTATAACACGGTGCCACGCTACGCAATGCTACACATTATGTATAAGTTGCACTTCAAACCAAAGCGCTAAAAAAAATTAGTTATCATAGAGAGGGTACATCAATACCCAATTATACGGGCTGAAAGCCCAATAAGCACATAGCCCAGGGCAACGCCCTGAGGTAAAAGCCAACAAAAACAATGTGCCCTGTAAGGGCAAAAGCGTTAATTATCAATGCTTTTGCCCTTAACAGGGCGTTTTGCTATTTTCAATCCGTAGACCCAAGGCGCTGCCTTGAGCTATGTGCTTATTGGGCTTTCAGCCCACTTTGTATAAGTTTTAACAAACCCTCATTTTTTATGGGCGACGTTATGAGTTCGGGCAGATTGTACGTCTTCATGAATGTCTCGTAGAACGAGGGCGACTTCTGTGGCAATACGAAAGGCTTGTCGAAGCGTCCGGTCGTTGTATTGAAATGGGCGAAATAAGGGCGTGCCCATCCTCCGTCCATACGCTTACTGCTGAACACCATCCATCTGCCAGTAGACGACCATGTGTGGAAACTGTCCACATCCTTGCTGTTTATCTCTTCTATACGGCGCACCTTGCCTGTCTTGGTGTCAAGAATGGCGAGGTCGGCTTCTTTGTGCCATATAGAGAAGTTGCCATAGTCGAACTCTACAAACACCACATATCTGCCATCGGGCGACACACGAGGCAGACTGACCGTATGCTTTGTGGTACTCGCCTCATACACACATTCCGGTTTGCCGAAAGCCCTTGCCTTGGCATCGAAGCTGACACGCCAAAGGTCGTAGCGCAGGCTGTCGAATGACGTGTTCTTGGTATAGGCATTGCCACGGCAGAAGTACAAAGTCTTGCCGTCGGGAGTCCAAGCGGGGAATGTCTCCATAGCGTTGTCGCCGCTAAGCTCGGGCGAGGTGATTATAACGTCGTTGGCAATGTCATAGACACCAAGATCGGCTGCAAGGTCGCTCACCTCAATAGGTTTCTGTCCGCTTGAATGGAAGAACTGCTGTATCTCGTTCATCGAGAAAGCTATGAACTGTCCGCTTGGATGCCATCCGGCATAGGTAGCACCCATTTTTACAGTAGGACACTTTGGAGCTACCTTCTTCACCTTGCCGTCGTGACTGATAAGCGTGCCGCCATTCTTGCCACGCACATGCAGCATAAAGTCGCGTGTGGAGTTCTGTCGGAACGTGTGGCAATTGATACATTGCTTGCCGAAGTCACGGTTTTCGAGTATTGGTGTCTCGTCGTAGTTGGTAAGATTACGCTGGTATATTCCCATCTCGTTCCACAACTCATAGCCTGGATACAAGAGTCGGTAGACCAAGTACCGGTCGATGGTGTCGCCACTCACATAATTTGTTATAGGCTTGTATTCGGTCCATTTGCCGTCGCGCTTCACTCCAACGGCTATCTGTATCTTGCCATTCTTGTTGTCGGCAAGCATCTTGTGCCAAGAGTCTTCGGGAATAATCACTTCGTTATCGGTGGAAGCTTCACGATAGTATTCCTTTCCTCCGGCTGTCATCACCACCTGATAGGCATCGCCCTCCTGATTGATGCGGAAATTGGCAGGAGCAATATTAACGGGCAGAGTCACACCCGTATAATCAGGATATATCTGCACCTGTGCGTTGGCGTAGACATCAGCCTTCTGGTAGCCGCCCTCACATGAAGCAAGCAGCAAAAGAGCGGCGAAGGAGAATATTGTTGATTTAATATTGATTTGCATCTGTATATTTTTGGTTTTCTATTCCTAATTTCTTTTCAGATATTATCAGTACCGTTTTTAGTACCGCCTAACTGGTACTGGAGTTTCACCTAGCTGGTACTGGAGTTTCATATAGCTGGTACTGGAGTTTATATTGAATTGTACTGAGGTCTATATTGAATGACGTGCGACCATCAGTCAATATACCAGATTTATTCTTTCTTTAATCGGTTGCCATACGGGCTGACATAGTTGAGATAGAACCAGTAAGTATTACCGAATTCTGCCTGCAAAGCAGCTATATTTCCAGTTTGTGCAAGCTGAGCATACTGTTGGAAACGGTTCTGCGTATCGCTGCCCGGCTGCAATCCCTTTGTGTCGTTGCCTCCAAGCTGATAGACAAGCAGGGCCTCATCGAATATGCGTGGCATCTGCTTGTAGAAGCTACTGGCAAGCGGAAGGTTCTCGACAAAGCGCGACAAGTTGTTGGAGAGCAGAAGGTCGCACATCAGATACTCGTAAGCCATGCGGTTGTGTGGGTCTTGCGTGAGCACATATTGCAGATTAGGACCGATGTTGAGAATGTTCACGAAGTTTGCTTTCTCTGATTCCTTTATGCTGAAAGCACGCAACCCCTCTATCTGTCCGCTCTCCACACAGGCCTCCAATCTGTCTGCCTCGTCCTTATAGAACAGACTCTGGCGCAAACGTGCTATGTATTTACGGGCTATCGTCTTGCGACGGTTGATGATGTTGTAGCGTGCAAGGTTGATGAGTCGTGGAGCCGTCTCGCCCCACACCACCATAGCCTCAAACTCCCAGTGCTGTGCATCGTTGATGCAACCGAGCTGTTCAAGCAGATAGTGGCCATACTCGGTCTCGCGTGTGCGGCTCTGCCACGGAAAGTAAAGGGCATTGATGCCTACAACTGGCTGATAGTCGAACAGACGGTTGAGCAACTCGCCCTTGTTGTAGAGGGCTATGTTGTGGAAATAGAAAATAAGCGGATTGGGCTGTCTCTGATTGTCAAGATAGCGTTCGGTGTGATGCAGGGCTTCGTCCCAGTTGTGACGGTCTATGGCTTGCTGCGCCTTAATCATGCGAAACTCGCTCATCGAGAAGGTGCGCAAGAAGCTATAGCCCGATGCTAAAGATATGACTACTAACGAAACGATTGAAACTGCCACATACTTCCAACCCTTAAGCTGAAATTGTCTGATTGTCTTGCCTTTTGCCAAGAAACATGCCGGCACTGAAAGTACGGCTAAGACTATAAAAGCCCACACCACAACCGACAGAGTATGCGACAAGCCTGCTGTCCACACCCAAATGGCAAGCGAGGGAATGAGCGAAAGGCGCAATATGTCCTCACGACGTGTGAGCGCAGTAAGTATGCGCCACGACATAAGATAGACTGATGTGAGCAAGGCAGACATTACTGCCGCGCCAAGTAGCGGATAATAGAAAAACTGCACGACAAAAGCCGTGAGCCAGCCGGTGAGTGTCTGGCTATGGTAATAGTCGGCTGTATATAGAAACAGCTGATGCTGCTCGTTGTAGTACAATACATGCGACAGCAAATCGGTGTATGACGCAAAGAATACGCCAAACAGCACAAGGGCTAACAGATAGTGAAGAGACTTTCTCATTTACTGAATTCGTAAGTTAGCTAAGGTTAATACAAAAAGGAGTGTGCCATAAAAGGACTAATACTCATCCTTATTGACACACTCCTATTTATTATTTACGTTTTATGTTTCTTATTTCTTGCCATAACCCGGGTTCTGCTTGAGTTTCGGGTTGAGGTCCATCTCTGTCTGCGGAATCGGATAGATGTAGTTGTGGTCAGAATACTTGCTGCCCGGAAGCTCCACATGCTCTGTACCTACGTAAGGAGTGAAGTTCTCGCCATTGAGAGTCCAAACCATACTGTGATACTTGCGGTTGAGCACTTCCTTAGCGTCTCCCCAACGACGGAGGTTCCACTTACGGATGTCGCCCTCAAGAGCAAACTCTACACGCCACTCGTTCTTGATACGCTTCAAGAGGTCGGCCTGTGTTCCGCAATATGTAGGCTTGCTGGCATCGGTCTTCTGCAACGCTGGCATACCCACACGTGCACGTACCTTATTGACTGCATCGAATGCCTCCTGACAGAGCGGATTGAGATTGTTCATTGCCTCAGCGTATGTGAGCAGAACCTCAGCATAACGAATCAGCACATAGTCCTTACCCATATCCCATCCAGTTGAAGCGGGGTCGATAGCAGGGTCAAGCCACTTCTGCTGATAGTAGCCAGTCTCAGTAGCATCAGTATGACAACCTATACCTGTATTGCCGCTGCTTTCAAGAGGAGCCACCTTAATAGTTGTACCATACATAACCTCACCGTCGTGCAGAACGTTAACCTCAAGACGTGGGTCACGATTGGCAAACGGATTGGCTGGGTCGAAAATCTGAGAGAGCTGTCTTGCTGTCGGGTTGCCGTTATTATCACGTGCCACTACGCCAGCAGCACTTGACTCATATATCGGGCTACCGTCCTTATCCTCGAAAGCATCAACAAGATCCTGAGTCGGGTCCATACCGCCCCATCCGAGTGTCGGGAAACATTCCCAACCAATAAGGTAGTTGCCATTCTCAGCAGCCTTGTATTGGATAACGAGTATGTTCTCGCAGCAACCGTCAGTCTCCTCCCAGAACAGGTTGGCATACTTGCCTGTGTTGTCCTTGTCCCAGAGGTCGTATACGCCAGCATCCATGATTGCCTTAGCCTCGTTGGCAGCAGTCTGGTTGTCGCCGTAATACATGGCAGCACGCATCTTGATGGCACGGGCAGCGCCCTTGGTGATACGGCCATAGTTGGCTGCATCCCACTCCTCAGGAAGAGAAGCGATAGCCTTATCAAGGTCTGCCATTGCCTTGGCGTAAACATCCTCGCGTGAAGACTGTTCTGTATTGTTCAGGTCAGACAGAGTCAGAGGCTTGTCAATATAAGGTACCGAGCCGAAACTACGGATAAGGTCCCAATACAGATAGCCACGGAAGAAGTAAGCCTGACCTTCCAACTTCTGACGGGTAGCATCGTCCATTTCTACAGTAGGCAGCTTCTCAAGGGCAAGGTTTGCCTCACGGATGTATGTGTAGCTACTCTTCCAACCATAGTCAGAGGGGTCGTAAACGCCCTTCGACTCGTTGCCGGCAGCCCACTTGATACCCATTGTTGCGTCGTCGGTATTGATTGCTTCGTCAGCCGACCAGCCAAGGCTGTTGTACATATCGCTGATGTACATCTCGGCATCGGTGCTTGATTTCCAGAAGCTGGCGTCAGAAAGTTCCTCCTTCGGAGCCTTGTCAAGAAAATCACTACAAGATGAGAGTGCAGCAACTCCAGCGAACGCTAATGCTATATTTAATATACTATTTTTCATTTGTTCTGAGTTGTTTTAGAATGTAAGTTTAAGACCGCAAGAAATCTTTCTGACGTTGCTGTACGACCAGCCACGGCTGCTGCTCGACTCCGGGTCAAGACCCTTGTCAAGACCTGAGATAGTGAAGAGGTTCTCGCCTGCGAGGTACACCTGGGCAAACGACAGACCTATACGGCTGATAAGGTCAGAAGGCAGAGTGTAAGCCAATGTGAGGTTCTTCATACGAAGATATGAAGCATCCTGCAGCCAGAATGTAGACATCTGGTTGTTGGTCTGCGATCGAAGCGACAGACGTGGGAAGTTGCCGTTAGGATTCTCCTCGCTCCAACGGTCCCAGTGCTTGTTAAGACATGATGCACTATTGAAGAATGCGTAAGAAGCCTCACCGTTGTAATAGCGCTTAGCATCGAATGCACCCTGCAGAAGACCGCTCAGTTCGAAGTTCTTGTAACTTACGCTGAAGTTGAAACCACCAGTCCACTTAGGCATCTGGTTGCCGATAATCTTACGGTCGCCAGCAGCTGTAATCTTGCCGTCGCCATCAAAGTCCTTGTAGCGGATATCACCAACCTCCTCAATGCCAGTACGCAGCGGACCCTTCTTGAGTTCTTCTTCCGAACGGAACAATCCGTCGGCTACGTAGCCATAGTATGAGCTGATGGCATAGCCCTCAAGGTTCCAGATATTGCTGTCTGATGTAGGACCTTCGGTACCAGCCATATCGATAATCTCATTCTTGTTGTAGCCCATATTGAGTGAGAGGTTGTAGCTCCAATCCTTACCGATACGATTGTTATGGCCAAGAACAAGCTCAAAACCAGTGTTCTCTACGCTACCAACGTTCTGTGCAGGTGCCGACAAACCGATAACGCCCTGGAGCGGCAAGTAGAGAAGCATGTCGTTGGTCTTCTTCTTGTATACCGAAAGCTCCATTGTCAGCTTGTTGTTGAAGAAGCCGGCATCAATACCAAGCTCATAGTTGGTTACGGTAGCCCACTTAAGCTGGTCGTTGACAAGGCGGCTCTCGTAAGCTGTTGAATACAATGTGTTGCCGAACATGTATGAACCGTAAGCATAGGTAGGAACTGCAGGATAGAGGTCATTTGACTTCAACTCCTCGTTACCTGTCTTACCCCAACCCAGACGAAGCTTAAGGTTGCTCAACCAGTCAACATTCTTCATGAAAGCCTCCTCAGAGATACGCCAACCTGCTGAGAATGCAGGGAATGTACCCCAACGTGAGTTCTTAGGGAAGCGTGAAGAAGCGTCGCGACGTACGTTAGCCTCAAAGAGATACTTGCCGGCATAGTTGTACTGCAGACGTCCGAAGTAAGAGAGACGTGTCATCTCTGTACCACCATTTGAGTTCTTCTGTGAAGAAGCGTCGAGAGTGTTGAGCGATTCGTCAAGGTTGTTGTTGCCACCACCCTTACGGTCGGCAGTCACATAACGGCTCTTGACGTCGTACGACTCCATACCTGCGAGTACGCCAAGGTTGTGGTCGCCAAACGACTTGTTGTAGTTAACGAGAATCTGACCTGTGAGGTAGTCGTAGTTGTAGTTTCTGACATAACCCTCACGCTGACCTGAGTTGTATGTGCCGTAGCCCCATGTCTTCTTGAATCCGAGCTGGTCCTGAGTCCAGTTGCGCCATGAGTAAACACCCTTGATGCTGAGGTCCTTGATAGGCTTGATTTCAGCCGAACCAATGAGGAATACCTCCTGGTTGATGGTCTTCTTCCAGCCTGTCTTGTCTCTGCCCTGAACTGCTACAGGGTTGTCTACACCTACAAACTTGAAGTTGCCGTCCTCATCATAAACGGGATCAGTAGGATGCGAACGTGCGATACCCTGAATCACCTGGGTATAACCAGCCCATGCATCCTGCTGTGTGCCACGATAGCCCGAAGCATTGAGTCCGAGAGTGATGTATTTGTTGATTTGCGATGTAATGTTCATGCGGGCGTTGATACGGTTGTAGTCAATGTCCTTTGTCACACCTTCCTGGCTGAGATAGCCAAGATACATATTGTATGTAGTCTTGTCGTTACCGCCGCTGAGCGAGAGGTTGTGCTGATGCTCAAAACCGCTACCGGTAAGAGCCTCCTTATACCAATCGGTACTTGCAAGTTCGCCTGTGCGATACTTCTCTACAATCTCGTCAGAGAAAGGCTTCTTTGCGCCCGGGTGGTCGTTGAGGTAAGCCTCGTTGTAGAGGTAAGCATAGCCGTAAGCATCAACGAGGTCAAGCTTGGCAAGAAGTGACGACCATGAGAATGTGGCGTTGTAAGAAACTGTTGTCTTGCCGGTCTTACCCTTCTTGGTAGTGATAAGGATAACGCCGTTGGCAGCCTGCACACCATAGATGGCAGCCGAAGCGGCATCCTTCAATACTGTTACCGACTCGATTTCGGCAGGGTTGATAACGTTCATCGAACCCGGCACACCATCCACGATAACGAGTGGCGATGCTGCATTAACTGAGTTCTTACCACGTACTGTGATAGAAGCGTTCTGGCTACCAGGAGCACCCGAAGTCTGCACAGCAGTAACACCAGCCATCTCACCAGCAAGAGCTGACGAAAGGCTTGATACCGGACGTGTGGCAAGCTTCTCGGCATTCATAGAAGCTACGGCACCAGTAAGGTTCTCCTTCTTCTGTACACCGTAACCTACTACCACAAGTTCGTCGAGAGTCTGTGAGTCGTCCTTAAGAACTATGGCAACATTGGCCTTTGCCTTGACCACCTGCTTAAGATAGCCAATTGAACTAATCTCAAGCTCTGCACCGGCAGGTGCATCAAGTGTGAAATTACCGTCAATGTCGGTAACTGTTCCGCCAGTAGAGCCTTTCACCTTTACTGACGCACCGATTATCGGCTCGCCGTTAGCGTCCTTCACAGTACCCTTGACGGTTTGTTTCTGTTGATTGTTTGTTAGTAGAGCAACGTTTTCATGTACGTTTGTGATTTGAGAGGCAAACAGCGGTTTCACCCCCCAGCCAGCAAAACGGACAACATGAGAATCCGTGCGTTGTTAAAATAGGAGTTTTGCATAAACATGCTTTGTTTTTGGGTTCCTAACAATTATTGTTTGTATAGGCAGACATAGGAACCTTTGTCAGCCTTCTGGTTAATTATTTCTAAAGTCGTTATATAATTGGGTTGTCTTAAGATTGTGCTGCAAAGATAAACATAATTTACATAACTAAAGCTAATATTTTTAGTTTTTTTTTAGTTGGACTGTATTTTAACAAATTTCGGAGCAAAGATTTTCGTGAACAGCAGTGAACCACATTATATATAATCGTACATTATAAGTATTTGGTCATATTTAATTTTATATATGAACGCATACTTATATTATATATTGAACTTTCGCAAGTTCAGTTATATATACTCCAAAATTCGGAGTATCCAAAAATGTAGTCCTTTTGCATTCCAAATGTAGTCCTTTTGCACTCCAAATGTAGTCCTTTTAGCATGCAAATGGAGTCCTTTTGAGAGGCAAAAGGAGTCCTTTTGAAAAGCATATTGATTATTGCTCTCTCGCGAGGAAACAAAAAGATGATGTTGTCTTTGTTGTTTTATGTTATTCCTTATTCTGCCGCACCTTCTCGCGAAGCTCCTTCAGATTGAGCTTTCGATGTGCCTTGACGTGGTCGAAGCCTCTACCGTACACACCCACCACAGCCGACTGAGCCACAAATGCGTTGGGGTCAATCTCGTCGATAAGCTCGAAGATGAAGTTCGACTCGCTCTTTTTGGCTATACAGAATATCACCTTTATGTCTTTCTTTGTATAGAAACCGTTGCCATTGAGCATCGAGCAACCGCGGTCGGCTATCTGATTGATGGCCTCGCCTATCTCCTGATACTTGTCGGAGATGATGAAGAACTGCACGCTTCGACGCAGAGAGTTTACCAAATGGTCGACTACAAACGAGATGACAAACAGCAATACGTAGCCGTAGAGCACCTTCTCCCAGTCGCGCAACACCACATACGACGAAGTGATGATGGTGAGGTCGCATAAGAGGATGATGTGTCCGAGCGACACGTCACGATACTTATTCACCATTGCGGCAATGACGTCAGAGCCACCGGTAGAACCGCCTGCCGACAATCCCAAGCCTACGCTGGTGCCTAAGAACACGGCACCTACCATACACGCCATAAATTTCTGGTCGGCAAGGAGGTGAAGGTCGGGCGGCATGATGCTCTGCAACACGGTAGAAGCGAGTGTGAAGACTACCACACCGTATATGGTCTTGGCGCAGAAACGCCATCCCAGCACCTTCAGAGCCACTATGAGCAGCACTGCGTTGAGCGCAAAGAAGGTGTCCTGCACGGGTATGCCCGTTCCCCAGTACACTATCGATGCCACACCAATGATGCCACCCGTAGTGATTTCATGGGGCAGCAGGAACAGATTAAGACCTATAACGCCCAACATCATGGCGATGGTGATGATACCATAGTCGCGCAACTGGCGCATCAACTTACCTTTGTTTCTTCTTGAATGCATAAATTGTTGATTTGTTTAGATCAGTTTTTCTAACTAAAATAGTTTGTATGCAAAGTTAATAAGAATAACCAAAAACGACAAGTATTTCCGTGTTCAACGTATTGCAAAGATGCGTATATAGAAAGTCTTTATATACGAAAATAGCCCAGAGCATATTGTTCTGGGCTATTTAGTATATAAAACTGACGATTAAGGCTGCTTGCCGATGTAAGCCAAGATGCCACCGTCAACGTACAGAATATGACCGTTAACGAAGTTAGAGGCATCGCTTGCGAGGAAAACAACGGGACCCATCAAGTCCTCGGGAGTACCCCAACGTGCAGCAGGAGTCTTGGCTACGATGAAACTGTCGAACGGATGACGTGAGCCGTCAGCCTGACGCTCGCGCAAAGGAGCAGTCTGAGGAGTAGCGATGTAGCCCGGACCGATACCGTTGCACTGGATGTTGTATTCACCGAACTCTGAACAGATGTTGCGTGTGAGCATCTTCAAGCCGCCCTTTGCAGCTGCGTATGCCGAAACTGTCTCACGACCAAGCTCTGACATCATTGAGCAGATGTTGATAATCTTGCCGTGCCCCTTCTCCTTCATACCAGGAATGACTGCCTTAGACACGATGAACGGAGCGTTGAGGTCGATGTCGACAACCTGACGGAAGTCCTCTACAGACATCTCAGTCATAGGAATACGCTTGATGATACCAGCGTTGTTAACGAGAATATCAATAACACCGAGCTCCTTATTGATGTCGGCTACCATTGCCTTTACCTGCTCTTCGTCGGTAACGTCGCAGATATATCCATGAGCCTCGATGCCCTTAGCCTTATAGTCGGCAAGAGCCTGATCCATGTGGTGCTGTGAACGGCAGTTGAACGCAATCTTTGCGCCTGCATTGTACAGAGCCTCAGCCATAGCAAAACCGATGCCGTAGGCTGCTCCAGTAACGAGGGCAACCTTGCCCTCAAGTGAAAACATTTTGTCCATTGTTGTTACTTTTAGTTTTATTTCAAGTCAGTTGTCTGGATTTTCTGCATATCGCCGTAGTCGAGGTTCTCGCCTGCCATACCCCAGATGAATGTATAGTTGCTTGTACCTGCTGCGCAGTGGATTGACCATTGCGGAGAGATGACAGCCTGCTCGTTGTTCAGCCACATCGGACGGGTCTCCTGCGGCTCACCCATAATGTGACAAATGCGCTGACCTTCGGGTACGTTGAAGTAGAGATAGGTCTCCATACGGCGCATGTGTGTGTGAGCCGGCATTGTGTTCCATACCGAACCGGTCTTCAGCTCAGTAACACCCATCTGCAACTGGCATGTGCGTACACCTGCAACACCGTTGATGATGAGCTGGTGGATAACACGGTCGTTGCTCTCGGCAAGCGAACCTGCCTTGATGTTCTTGGCTTCCTTCAGTGTGACGAGCTTTGTGGGGAATGAAGTGTGAGCTGTAGCACTGTTCATATAGAACTTGGCAGGATTCTTGGGGTCCTTGCTTGAGAGTGTGATGTTGTTAGGGTTCTTCTCAGTAGAACGGCCCACGTAGATGCCCTCCTGGAAGTTGAGGTCGTACTTCTTGCCGTCAACTGTAACAACACCAGGTCCGCCGATGTTGATGATACCCATCTCACGGTTCTCGAGGAATGTCTTGGCGAGCAGCGGCTCGATTGGTTCGATCTTGATAGGAGCGTCAACAGGCTCGGCACCGCCTATGAGGAAGCGGTCGTACATAGTGTATGTCCAGTTAACTTCGTTGGGAGCGAAAACCTTCTCTACCAAGAACTCCTTGCGCAAACGGTCGGTTGTGTAGTGCTTGGCATCCTCTGGATGATTCGCCCAACGTACCTGATAGTTTACGTTCTGTGCCATTGCCGACATTGACATGATGGCAACAGCTGCGGTGATGAATAATTTCTTCATTTCTCTATTGTTTGTTTTTTAGATTTACTTGCGTGTCACATCTTTAACGATGCGTGTGCGGTTGTACCACATCATACCCAATGTGATGACTACGAGGATAGCAGGACCTACGTACTTGACATGGCATGAAAGCTTGTAGATGATCCATCCGAATGATGAAGCGGCAAAGTCGAGTGCGCCACCCGAGAATCCTTCAGGAATATGTGCGGTTGCGTCGCCAGTGGCTGCGTACACCTGATTGGCTGCCATGGTGAAGTCGGGAGCCATATCCGTTACGAAGTACAGACCGATGATGAGCGTTACAAGACCGATGATGAGGGTCTTCACCACGTTGCCCTTAGTGAAAGGCAGAACCATCGGGAAGAGATAGAACATTCCGGCAAGCGATGCCAACGGAAGGAACTGGTTGCCCGGGAGGAACACTGCCAATGCAAGGATAACGGGGATGAGGATAACCGAAGCTACAAGGGTGGTAGGATGACCGATAACGAGAGCGGGGCTCATACCGATGTAGACCTTCTTGCCGTTGAACTTCGACTTAACCAGCTCCTGTGTCTTCTCCGAAATAGGCTTCAATCCCTCAATGAAGAGAGATGTTATACGTGGGATAAGCTCCATAACGGCACCCATTGTAACGCCGAGGAAGAGCACCTTCTTGATGTCAAGCTGTGCTGCCCAACCGATGAGCATACCTACGATTACACCCAATACGAGCGGCTCGCCGAGCACGCCAAACTTCTTCTTCATACCCTCAGCATCGATGTCGAGCTTAGAGAAGCCCGGAATATAGTCGAGCGCCTTGTTGAAGATGATGGCGAAAGGCATGAAGCTCTGGCAGAAAGGCTGCGGAATAGAGATGCCGTCGAGGTCGTAATGCTTCTGAAACTTCTCTGCTGTGAGGTCGGCACACACAAGTGTGTTGATGTAGCAGATGATGGCTGCGAAGTAGCCCCACAAAAGGCTCTCGCCCATCACAAAGTATACTACAGCACCGATGAATGCAAAGTGCCAGTAGTTCCAAAGGTCGATATTGACAGTACGTGTGGTCTTGGTGATGAGCATGAGGAAGTTTACGCCAAGACAGATGGGGATGATAAGCGCCCCGACTGCTGTGTTGTAAGCCACAGCGGCAGCAGCAGGCCAACCCATGTCAAACACGTTGAGCTGCAAATGATATATCTCGGAGATGCCCTTGAGCGGATCGTTGAAGTTGGAGGTGAGCAATGCTGTAACAACTCCCAAACCGATGAATCCTACACCGACATAAAGACCCGACTTGAAGGCCTTGCCGAACTTCATGCCGATGCCAAGACCGATGATGGTAAACAGTATAGGCATCATCACCGGAGCACCAAGACTAATTATGTAACTGAAAACTTGATCCATTTAATATTGTTATAAGGAAAGATTATAGTACTACTGCAATACCCCTACCCGACTGAATACGGTCGGGAAAGGGTATTTGCTATATATTCTACTTCGACTCGCGTGCCTTGGCTACATACTCCAACGACTCGCGGCACTTGTCGCTAACGGCCTGCCAGTCGCCTGCTGCGATAGTGGTCTTCGGGAACAGCTTAGAGCCCATACCTACGCAGTTGGCGCCAGCCTTAATCCATGAAGCGATGTTGTCAGCGTCGGGCGAAACACCACCGGTAACCATAATGAGCGACCAAGGCATCGGGGCCTTCAAGCCCTTAACGAAGTTAGGACCGAGTACGTCGCCCGGGAATACCTTGCAAAGGTCGCATCCTACTTCCTGAGCCATGCCAACCTCTGTCACCGAACCGCAACCCGGTGTGTAAGGGATGAGTCGGCGGTTGCACACCTTAGCTACGTCGGGATTGAACAACGGGCCTACTACGAAGCAAGCACCAAGCTGAATGTAGAGCGAAGCAGTAGGAGCGTCAACTACCGAACCTACACCCATTGCCATATCAGGACATTCCTTGGCTGCAAACTTAACCACCTCGGCAAACACTTCGTGTGCGAAGTCGCCACGGTTGGTAAACTCGAATGCGCGCACGCCACCCTCGTAGCATGCCTTTACTATATTCTTTGCTAT
The DNA here is from genome assembly GCF_021531655.1 of Leyella stercorea. The sequence continues at coordinate 25,230 of NZ_JADYUF010000009.1, forward strand.
CTCTACGTCATTGCTGTAGAATACAGGTACCATACCGGTTCCGGTAATCTTAGCAAGTACCTGCTGTTTGTTGAATTTTGCCATAATAATGAATATAATTAGAAGCCCTACCCCCAGCCCCTCCCCCGTAGGGAGGGGAGTGGTATGTTGGGCTACTTAAAGATTTTAAAGTTATTTTTAAAGTCCTATCGCAGTACTCTACCGTTAGCGTTTCCGGCAGCAAGAGCCTCTACCTCGTCAACTGAAACAAGGTTGAAGTCGCCATTGATAGTGTGCTTCAGAGCCGAAGCAGCTACTGCAAACTCGAGAGCTTCGCCCTGAGTCGGCTTGGTGAGCAAGCCGTGGATCAAGCCGCCTGAGAATGAGTCGCCACCGCCTACGCGGTCGATGATAGGCATGATGTCGTAACGACGGCTCTCGTAGAACTCCTTGCCGTTGTAGATAAGAGCCTTCCATCCGTTGTGAGTAGCCGAGAAGCTCTCGCGCAATGTAGAAACAACGTACTTGAATCCGAACTCCTTCTGCATCTGCTCGAAAATCTTGTGGTAGCCGCTTGCGTCGGTCTGTCCACCCTCTACGTCAGCATCGGGCTTGAATCCGAGGCAGAGCTGTGCGTCCTCCTCGTTGCCGATGCAAACGTCAACATACTGCATCAACGGGCGCATAACCGAGATTGCCTTCTCAGAAGTCCAGAGTTTCTTGCGGAAATTGAGGTCAACGCTCACTGTAACACCGTGGCGTTTGGCTGCTTCACAAGCCAAACGAGTGAGCTCAGCCGCCTTGTCGCTGATGGCAGGGGTGATGCCGCTCCAGTGGAACCACTGTGCGCCCTCCATGATAGCATCGAAGTCGAAATCCTCAGGATTAGCCTCGGCGATAGAAGAGTGTGCACGGTCGTAGATAACCTTAGACGGACGCATTGAAGCACCGGTCTCTGCATAGTACAAACCGACACGATCGCCACCGCGGGCGATGAAACGTGTGTCTACACCATAGCGGCGCAATGCGTTGACAGCAATCTGTCCGATGTCGTGCTTAGGAAGTTTGCTCACGAAGTAAGCTTCGTGTCCATAGTTGGCCACACTTACAGCCACGTTAGCCTCACCACCACCAGGGATGATACGGAACATTTCTGACTGGATGAAACGGTCGTTGCCATTGGGCGAAAGGCGGAGCATGATCTCGCCAAGAGTAATAATTTTTGCCATTTTAATATGCGTTAATTTCTTTAGTTAATGAGTATACGAGTTTTTAAGACCTGCTGATATAAGAATTATGTAGTCTTACTTAACAGTTACGGCTGTCTGTAGCGGCTGCTTCAGATTGTTGATGAAGTCCTCAATCTGCATGTACCACACACGCTGGTTGGGAGTTCCGCTCTTGCACCATGATGCTCCGAAGTAGTAGGTGAAGCGTTCGTTGTTCTTTACGCCACGCTTTACGCCCACTGCGTTGCCTACGATGCCTGCCTTCTTGTGCCACGGGTCGCGCACGAGTTGAGTTGCATCGGCACCGTTGGGGAAGAGTGCTGCCACATAAATCTCAAACTGATGGCGCTCTGCCGAGTCGGTGGGGTCGGTGTAGGCTACATAGTTTGGGGCGAGTTTGAGGTCGGATGCCTTCTCGGTGTGTACCACTACGCCGCCGCAAACGTCCATAGGCTTCTTCAGTCCGTCGTACCATACGGTCATCTTGTTGAAGAACGACCACTTGTCGAGGCTTATTATGCGATGTTCGGTCACGTTCTGACCGTCTATCTTTTCTGTATTGTACACGAGTTCGAGTGTGAATCGCAGCGGACCGTTGTCCAGCACGCGATATTCCTTGAAGCAATATGGCATGACGATGCTGTCGCCGAGCATGATGGCGGGCGTTCCGCATCCCAGACTGGGGCCTACGTTGTAGCAGTCGAGTCCGGTGCCGTGGTCGAGATGTAGCGAAACGGTCTGGTCGAGCGAGTCGGCTTCCTGCTTGTGGCCGTCCTTGCGCATCTGTGCCGAGATACGATGGCCGTTGTACACTACCGCATAGCGTTTCTCCACATCAGGATATGGAGTGCTCTTGAGCCACACGTCCATGCCGAAAGCCTTCTCTCCGGTGCGCTGCAGGGCGGGTCCGTAAGCTCGATAAGAGCAACGGTCGTTCTCCCATACAAAGTCGTCAACTCGCCATGGATACAGTTTTCCCTCGGCAAAGCTCTGTGTAGGGTCTGGTGTGCCCGGTTTGACATAGAACTTGGCTGTACCTCCGGGTATGACAGTAGTCTCAACAAGCAGTTTGTTGTCGTGTGTGATCTGGCAAGCCTCGGGCAATCCGTAGCGATTCAACACTCTCACGGGACTGCCTTGTGCCACTCCGAGAACTTTCCATACTTCATTGGCATCAAATTCAGCCACTTCAAGCCGTTGCTCTTGTCCGCTGTTTTTCACGGTGAGCACCACGTCGGCCATACTGTCTACGCCCTGCACCATTGCAAGGAGCAGCATGAACGCATACTTTATTTTCCGTATCATTTCCTATATATTAATATGTAATAGATATCGCTTAAACGTGAAGCACTTTTTATTTAAACATCTGAAGTCAGCTTGATAGCGTCTTCAAATATACAAATAATTATTCTATTAAAGAATATCGTGTTTTGGTTTTCTGTTAGATTTAATAACAGTTATACATTCATTGTCTATAATAGTACGTCTCAGTTTACAAAATTACTGCAATCGAATTATTTTTTGGTATAAAAAAGTACAAACGACATACAGATTTCGTACATGTGTATAAAAAAAAAGAGATTACCCTATATCACATGGAGTAATCCCCAAAAAGGAGTTTTCTAACATCAACTTTTAACTTAGGGTTGTAATACACATTTATCATATACCCTAAATATAAACTAATTATAAATAAACCATTTAATACAAAAAATCCCTATTTCTCTTTTTTAGTTTTTGTTATTGTATTATGTTATCCTTGCCGGCCGCTTACGGCGACCGGCACCTCCCAACAACTTGGGAAGGAAAAGGAATCCATTAATTAAAGTCGACATTTTTAACTTTTAGCATCTAATCAATAATTTGATATAAATCTACTTGTGTGTGCTTTATGATTTCGATGCAAAGTTACTTGTAAAACACCGATCGGACGGTACATTTTTGTCCGAAAGGTGTCCTTACTTGTTCATTATGTCTTATTTAACAATCATTTAACGGCTACTTTAGCCAGAATGCCTTCGGTTGCCCATGGGTCTTCAATTTCGTACAAAATTTGACCCATACGCTTGGTCAGCTGCTTGATTATCTTGCGGCTTTCGGGCTTGTCGGCTATGTTGTTGAGCTGATAAGGGTCGTTCTGGTCGTCGAAGAGCAGAATTTCCTTGCGCTTGTAGTCGCGTGTGATGTATATTGCCATCGTGTAGCGATGTGTCTTGAGTCCGCGTGCCGAGGGGAAATAGTTGAGCACGAGTCCGTCCTTGTCCTTGTCACCGTCGAGATTCTGTATGTACAGAGCTGCGTCGGGGCGCTTGACACTCTTCGATGCGGGGTCGAGGAAGAGGCTTGAGTAGTCTACGCCTTGTGTGACTGAGGGTATCTGGTCGTGCAGACCTACGAGTCCGAGCATTGTGGGCATGATGTCGGGCGACGAGAGGAGCAGATCGTCGGTGTGCGGAGTGATGTGTCCCTTATACCTTACTATAAAGGGCACGTTCATCGACTCTGAGTACGGCGAGTTCTTCGGGTCGTCGGTGTTCTGCGAACACATTGTCTCGCCGTGGTCGGACGTGAACACTACGATTGTATTGTCGTCGAGTCCTGCCTCGCGCAGAGCGTCGAGTATCATTCCGAAGGCGCGGTCAACGCCCGTAACCGATGCGAAATAGTAGCGTACTGACTCCGCCTTAGCCATTTCGCGTCCTGCATTCTTGCGCACAAGGAGCTGGTCGAGCGGCTGCTTGGCATACAGATTATAGTCTTCCTCCATACAGTCGGTGAGCGAACGGTAGGGGCTGTGGGGCGGATTCATGCCCACCATGAGGAAGAAAGGCTTGTTGGAGTCGCGCTCGCCGTTGCGGTTGAGTATGTAGCTTACGGCGTGCTTGGCCTCGTATATGGGCGACCACTCGTGCGGCTCGTGTCGGTTTCCGTTATTGTCCCAGTAGTGCGGGTTCTTGTGCTCGTCGAATGTGCCGTACGACAGCCAGTAGTTGAATCCGTGGCGCTGCTGCGGTTCGGTATAGGCATCCCACACGGGGCGCTGTGTCTCTACGTATTCGCCGGGGTTCTGTGGCGAGTTCTTGGTGGGGAACTGCACGTGCAGCTTGCCTATGTAGCCGCAGTCGTATCCGGCACGGCTCATCACGTCGCTCCAGCTTACGGGGTCGGTGAGCCATGAAGATATGGGACGGCTCGAATTGCAGTTGAGTGGCACACCGCTCTTGTTGGGATACATTCCGGTAAGGAGCGATCCGCGGTGCGGACTGCTCAACGGACAGTTGCTCTGAGCCGATGTGAGCACTACCGATTCGCGTGCAAAGCGGTTGATATTGGGTGTATGTACGGGGTCGTTCTGCGAGTTGATGCATCCCTCAAAGCCAGGCTGTCCCCAGAACTCCATTGCATAGTTGCGCATCTGGTCGGGGAATACATATACGACGTTGGGCCGCTGTTGGGCGGCAGCAGTTGTTGCAAATACCGAAAGCAACGGTGTTGCAACGTTCTTTAGCAATCGTGTCTTGCTAAAAAAGTTTGAGTTAGACATATATTATTGTTTTTAGGTTTTATAATCGTGATATAAAGATTCTGTGTCAAAACTGTATCATTATGTGGCAAAGTTATGAAATCAGAACGAAATAAACGTATTTTTTCATACAGATTATTTCTCAATTAGTGCCGTTTTGCGGGGTTTTTATGCATTTTTTGCGGTTGTGCTAAAAAATGTAGTCCTTTTGGGTTGCAAAAGGGCCCCTTTTGGACTGCAAAAGGACTCCTTTTGGTGAGTAAAAGGACTCCTTTTGAAGGGCAAAACGAGTCCTTTTGCGGGCTACGTGTGGCGCAGACAAGAATAAAGCATATTAAAGTGGTACGCGCGTTGTTAAAAAAACTTGATTGTTTGCACGTTGCGTCATAAAGTAGTAATTTTGCCGACGCAATGAAGTACATATTATTAACGACCATCACGCTGCTGCTCTTCACGGCATGCGCTAAGACCGACGACGAGAAGGCGCAAGCACTGCTCGCCCAGATTGACTCACTCTACGCCAAAGGCAAGTACAAGGAGACCCTCGACTCGATTACCGTGCTGCGCGAACGCTATCCTATGGCGATAGAATCGCGACGCAAGGCTCTTGCCGTATGGCAGAAGGCATCGCTCGCAATGGCGCAGAACGACGTGGTAAGCACCGACCTGCGCCTGCAGGAAGTGACCCGACAGCTCAACGAAGCTACCGACCGCCTGACACGCAACATGCTCGCCGTAAAGCGCGACTCGCTGCAGGCACGCTACGAAGCAATGTGCGGCGTGGTGAGGATGATACACCTGAGGCAGAAACAATAGCAGGCGATAAACTTGTTTATTTGACAGGTTTTTTGTATTTTTGTGCCGACTTACAAACAGACATGACAAAGACAGAAGAACAATTCAGAAGCGTGATGCAGGAGTGCCGGACATTGTTCGGCAAGAAACTGCACGACTATGGGGCATCGTGGCGCATATTGCGCCCGTCGTCGCTCACCGACCAGCTCTTCATCAAGGCCAAACGCATACGCTCTATCGAAATCACCGGCACTACGCTCGTAGGCGAAGGCATACGCCCGGAGTTTATCGCTTTGATAAACTATGGCATTATCGGACTCATACAGCTCAAGAACGGATTCACCGACACAGTGGACACTACGCCCGACGAGGCCATGGCCATGTACGACGAGCACGCCCAGGAATGCCTGGAACTGATGCTGCGCAAGAACCACGACTATGCCGAGGCATGGCGCGACATGCGCGTGAGCAGCTACACCGACTTCATCCTGACCAAGATACAACGAGTAAAGGAAATAGAAAACATCAACGGCAACACACTCGTATCGGAAGGTATCGACTCCAACTATATGGACATCATCAACTATGCATGCTTCGGAGCCATAAAGACCATAGACGACTGATGGCGCGCCACTTGCACACAAGCGCACGCATTAACCAATCTGCAACAACGAAATGGCTAAATTCAGAATATTCATTGTAAACCTGTGTCGCATGGCACTCGCCCTGACATTCATCCTCTCGGGATATGTCAAGGCCATCGACCCGCTCGGCACACAATACAAACTGAACGACTATGCCGCAGCCATGCACCTGTCTGAGTACATACCCGACTGGCTTACGCTCACCGGAGCGATAGCGCTGGCAATGACGGAGTTTGCTCTCGGCATATTCATGCTGTTCGCCATACGGCGACACCTGGTGTCCAGACTCATGACGGCAATGATGGTGATGATGACACTCATCACGGTGTGGATATTCATCGCCAACCCCGTGAAGGACTGCGGATGCTTCGGCGACGCCATAAAGCTCACCAACGGCGAGACTCTGCTGAAGAACATCGTGCTTCTGGCTGCCGCCATCGTCACGGCAATGCGCCCTCTGGACATGGCACGGCTCATATCCAAGTCAAACCAGTGGATTGTCACCAACTACACACTGGTGTACATCGTATGCACAAGCCTGTACTGCCTGTACGCCCTGCCCACCTTCGACTTCCGCCCGTATCACATCGGTGCCGACATAAAGAAGGGCATGGAGATACCCGAAGGGGCTGAACAGCCGGAGTTTGAGACCACGTTCATACTGAAGAAGAACGGACAGACACGCGAGTTCACACTCGACAACTATCCCGACTCAACATGGGAGTTTGTCGACTCGAAGACCGTTCAGACACGCCAGGGATACGAGCCGCCAATACACGACTTCAGCCTGACGGACACCGAGACCGGCGACGACATCACCGACAACGTGCTCAGCCACAAGGGATACACATTCCTGCTCATATCACGCTCGCTGGCATACGCCGACGACAGCAACTTCGGCGACATCGACCAGATATACGAGTACGCATCGGAGCATAACATACCCTTCTACTGCGTCACGGCTTCTACCGACAGCGACATCAACCGCTGGCGCGACCTGACCGGAGCCGAATACCCGTTCTGCACAGCCGACGAGACAACACTCAAGACCATAATACGAAGCAACCCCGGACTGCTGCTCCTTAAGGACGCAACCATCATAGGCAAGTGGAGCCACAACCAGCTGCCCGACCCCGACGAGCTCACGGCAAGCCCCGACAAGCTGCCCATCGGACAACAGCCCGACGACGGAGTGACCGGCAAACTCATCAAGGTGCTGCTCACATTCCTGCTGCCTCTGACGCTGCTGACCATCGCCGACCGCCTGTGGGCATGGTCGAAATGGGTGCGCAACAAAGAAAAGAAAGAATCGGACAAAATATTTCAAATCTTTAAAAACAAAAAGAAAATGAGAAAGAAAATTGTAGCAGGTAACTGGAAGATGAACCTTAACCTGCAGGATGGCGTAGCTCTCGCCAAAGAGATCAACGAAGCTCTCGCAGCTGACAAACCAAACTGCGAAGTTATAATCTGCACTCCGTTCATTCACCTCGCTTCTGTAGCTCAGGTGCTCGACCAGAACGTAGTAGCTCTCGGTGCCGAGAACTGCGCTGACAAGGTTAAGGGCGCTTACACTGGCGAAGTTTCAGCCGAAATGGTTAAGAGTACTGGTGCTCAGTACGTAATCCTCGGCCACTCAGAGCGTCGTCAGTACTACGGCGAGACTGCTGAGATTCTGAAGGAGAAGGTAGACCTCGCACTTGCTAACGGCCTGAAGATTCTCTTCTGCTGCGGCGAGACTCTTGAGGAGCGTCAGGCAGAGAAGCAGAACGAGGTAGTAAAGGCAGAACTCGAAGGCTCGGTATTCCACCTCGACGCAGAGGCTTGGAAGAACATCGTTATCGCTTACGAGCCGATCTGGGCTATCGGTACAGGCATGACTGCTACTTCTGACCAGGCTGAGGAGATGCTTGCTTACATCCGCTCAATCGTTGCCGAGAAGTACGGCCAGGAGGCTGCCGAGAACACTTCTATCCTCTACGGTGGAAGCTGCAAGGCCAGCAACGCTCCCGAGCTCTTCTCTAAGCCTAACATCGACGGTGGCCTCATCGGTGGCGCTTCATTGAAGTGCGCTGACTTCAAGGGCATCATCGACGCTTGGAAGAAGTAATCAGGACTCAACAAGACTAATTCAAAACAGTGGAGCTGCCGCAATTGCCGGCGGCTCCACATTATAATATATATATGAAACGCTTTCTATTCATACTGAACTTGCTATTATGCATAGGTGCTGCCGCCCAGGCACAAACCTACACACAACACCTGCAACAGAAAAAGCAGGGCAAGGCCAATGTCACCCTGACACAGAGCCGCGAAATAGAAACGCTTGTCAACGGTGCCAACGTGAGCGCACGCAAACCTGCCGACGACAACCAGACACCAAATAACGCACACAAAACCGACAACGCCCCAATCAAAAAGCAGAACAACCAGGAGCAGGCGCACCAAAAGCACTCTGCCAACCAACATAAAGGCGACAGCACCAACAACGCCCATCGCGAACAGCACGCTACCAACGAGCATCACGCCGACAACCACAAGACCGACAACAACGACAACGAAATGGAAATCCCTACTGTCGATATGCGCAAGAAGGTGATGCGTAGAGCCTACAAAGTGAACGGATATCGCGTGCAGGTGTTTGCCGGAGGCAACTCGCGCAACGACAAAATCAAAGCACAAAATGCTGGCAACGCCGTAAAAATGGCATTTCCAAGCCAGCCTATATACGTACACTTCTACTCGCCACGATGGATTTGCCGTATGGGCAACTACCGCACCTACGCAGAGGCCAACGCCATTCTGCAACAGGTAAAGAAAATGGGATACAAGCAGGCTTGCATCGTAAGCGGAAAGATTACTGTGGCGTATTAGGAATTAGGAGTTTTGAATGTTGAGTTTTGAATTATTCTCGGCTTCGCCTGCGATTATGAATTAATCAATGTTGAATTGAGAATCCAAAACCCAAAATTGCCAAAGGCAACAATTCAAAACTCAAAACTCAAAATTGCCAAAGGCAACAATTCAAAATTCAAAATTCAAAATCGCAGGCGAAGCCGAGAACAATTCAAAATTCAAAACTCAAAATTCAAAACTCAAAATGATAACTCCCGAATATCGCGAGGGTCTCGACGACCTCGCATCACACTACAAAGAAGTACTGACATTGCTCGGCGAAGACCCCGAACGTGAGGGACTGCAGAAGACCCCGATGCGTGTAGCAAAGGCTATGCAGGTGCTCACACGCGGATACTCGCAAGATCCGCACAAGGTATTGACCGACGCCCTCTTCAAGGAAGACTACAACCAGATGGTACTCGTCAAGGACATCGACGTGTTCTCGCTGTGCGAACACCACATGCTGCCCTTCTACGGCAAGGCACACGTGGCGTATATCCCCAACGGCTACATCACCGGACTGAGCAAGATAGCACGCGTAGTAGACATATTCTCACATCGTCTGCAGGTGCAGGAACGCCTCACACAGCAGATACGCGAGTGCATCGAGGACACACTCCATCCCCTCGGAGTGATGGTAGTGATTGAGGCTAAGCACATGTGCATGCAGATGCGTGGCGTGGAGAAGCAAAGCTCCATAACCATGACAAGCGACTTCTCGGGTGCTTTCGAACAGGCGAAGACTCGCCAGGAACTGATGAACCTCATCAACTCCAATTCGCACAAGTTCTGACAAGAACAAAAAAATATTGAAAAAAAGCAGACTATCCATGCAATGTTTGCCTGATGCCTGCATTATATATAATGTATAGGCCGTAAAGCTATAACATTGCAACGAATATAAAAACAATAAAAACAGAACAAACAAAATGAAGAATCTTAGAAACTTTATCATGGCGTTCGTCGGCTTCATTGCCGTTGCCATGTGCGTAACATCATGTCTCAGCAACGAGGACGACTCTCTCGACTACGCTACACAGAAGCAATATCAGCAAGTTATGGAAGGTCCGCAGACCGGCAAGATCCGCTTCTATCGCCAGCAGGGCACAAGAGCCTACGTAGGTCAGCAGACTCTCGTCAAGTACGACTCTATTCCTGCCAACTGGTATATAGGATCAGACTCTACTATAACAATCAACAACTTCCCGGTATATATGCTCGACAGCGCCATTATTGTCAACAAGGAAGCTACAGGCGACGATGCCGTGAAGTATCGCTCGCTCAATCAGGCTATCCGCGCTATGAAGGACAACCCTTCACAGGGCTTTACAAAAGCAAAGGCTATTTACGCTATCCCTTCAACAGGATGGGTAAGCGAGAGCGTATTACAGTTTATGCTTCAGCCGTTGACAATCGAGCGTACTATAAACTTTAACGGAGGCGACCACAAGGTTTACTTTGTATTCAACAGCTACAACGTAGGCGCATTCTCAAGAAGCACCCGTGAGGCTCAGGCATCGTACACACTGTCTGCTATCTGCATCGACCAGCTCAGCCCGCAGAATGCTGTGCCGTCAACATACTTCAATAGCGTAGGCATCCTGTTGGCAAAATAAGGCGCAACACGTGTGCTACAGCTACAACAATAAATAAGCAAATACACATAAATGAAATTCATTTCATGGAACGTAAACGGTCTGCGTGCGTGCGTGCAGAAAGGGTTTGAAGAATCTTTCCGCACGCTCGACGCGGACTTTTTCTGTCTGCAAGAGACCAAGATGCAGGCAGGTCAGCTCGACCTGCAGTTTGAAGGCTACAACTCCTATTGGAACTATGCCGACAAGAAGGGATATTCGGGCACTGCCATATACACACGCCACACACCCCTAAGCGTGAGCTACGGCATCGGAATAGACGAGCACGACCACGAGGGACGCGTCATAACACTCGAGATGGAGGAATTCTATCTCGTCACATGCTATACACCCAACTCGCAGGACGGGCTGCGCCGACTCGACTATCGCATGAAGTGGGAGGACGACTTCCTCAACTACATCAAGCAGCTGGATGCCAAGAAACCCGTCATCCTTTGCGGCGACCTGAACGTGGCACACGAAGAAATCGACCTCAAGAATCCCAAGACCAACCGCAAGAATGCCGGATTCACCGACGAAGAACGACAGAAGATGACACAATTCCTCAACAACGGATTTGTCGATTCGTTCCGTACGCTCCATCCCGACGACCCTACCTACTCGTGGTGGTCGTACCGATTCCGTGCACGCGAGAAGAACGCCGGGTGGCGCATCGACTACTTCATCGTGTCCGAACGTATGCAAGCCAGCATCGCATCAGCATCAATACATACAGAAATATACGGCAGCGACCACTGCCCAGTAGAGCTCGTCATTGAATGACGGGCTTTTTTTATAATGTAATAAGCATAACCTAAAGAAACATTAAAATATTTGTCATTTCCGCAAAAAGTAACTATCTTTGCACAGATAAACTGTGTCCGTGCATACAACTGTTTTCTTGACATTTCTATCGGGACATACAACAATGTGTGAAAACAAAATTAAAACAACAACCAAATACAGCCTAACCCCATAACTTACAATGATTAAAAGAATAAAGAAACTCAAGAAAATACGTTTACACCGTGAAGGAACCGACACTCTCGTATACGGATTCATATTCATTGCAGCTATCGCTCTGCTGTTGTGGCGCTTCTGCGACAACAAAGCTCCGTTCTGGTGCTTCACAGTAATATTCGCTGTAGTATATGGTATTGTCATCAACTTCTTCCGATGCCCTATCAGATTCTTCCCAAGCGAAGACACCGAGAAGATAGTAGTGGCTCCGGCCGACGGACGCATCGTAGTGATTGAAGAGGTAGACGAAGACACATACTTCCACGAGCGCCGCATTATGGTGAGCATTTTTATGAGTCTGTTCAATGTACACGCCAACTGGTTCCCCGTAGACGGACGCGTCAAGCTCGTAGCTCACCACAACGGCAACTTCCACAAGGCTTGGTTGCCCAAGGCAAGCGAAGAGAACGAGCACGCCGACGTAGTCATAACAACTCCCGATGGTGTCGACATCCTGTGCCGACAGATAGCCGGTGCCGTGGCACGACGCATCGTGACATACGCCAAGGAGGGTGAGGATTGCTACATCGACGAGCACCTCGGATTTATAAAGTTCGGTTCGCGCGTTGACGTTTATCTGCCACTCGGCACCGAGATATGCGTCAAGATGGGACAAGCCACTACCGGCGACCAGACTGTTATAGCAAAGCTCAAATAGAGTTGGGCTAACAAAAGCAATACGGAACAACAATGACAGAATCGCGGCATTGCCGCGATTTTGATTTTATAAATTCAAAATTCGAATAATGGCAAACTTTATTACAAGTAAGATACCAAACACCCTGACATGCGGCAACCTCGTATCGGGCTGCATAGCTACCTACTTCGCCTTGTGCGGCGAAGCACAACTGGCGCTCATGTGGATTGTAGCAGGAGCCGTATTCGACTTCTTCGACGGAATGAGCGCCCGTCTGCTCGGAGTAAGCTCGCCCATAGGCAAGGAACTCGACTCGCTGGCCGATGACGTGACCTTCGGGGTGGCACCAGCAGCAATGGTGTTCACCCAACTCTCGGTAATGGAATATCCATCGTTTATGGAACCGATAGCACCATACGTACCGTTCTTCGCATTCGTAATGGCTGCATTCTCGGCTCTGCGATTGGCTAAGTTCAATCTCGACACACGACAGACCACATCGTTCATCGGACTCCCTACACCTGCCAACGCCTTGTTCTGGGCATCGTTGCTGGTATCACAACCCGACATCATCGAGAGTTCTTCAATGATGGTGTTGCCTATGCTCGCAATGATATGCATAAGCAGCTGGCTATTGATAGCTGAAATTCCGATGTTCGCCCTAAAGTTCAAGAACTGGGGATGGGCAGGCAACGAGCTTAGATATTCATTCATCGTGTTCTCGGCTGCCATGATTGTATTGCTGGGCATAATGCAAAGCTTCTGGGTTATCATAACAGCCTACTTCCTCATATCGGTTGTAGCTGACGCTATGAATACCAAAGCCAAGCAATAAGTGGCAGGAAAAGCTCAAGAGAGGCACAAATATATTTATTAACTTCAAACAGACAAAGAAAATGGTATTTGTAGGACTCTTTCTGAAATCAATATTTCTCATCTTGCTGCTGAGCGCCTTCTTCTTCATCGGCATCATATTATATTTATATGTACGCGTGAAGAAAATGACCAAGACGTTCAATTCCAAGTCTACAAGACGCTCCACCAACAAGTCACAACCGACAAACGAACACGTATACGACGAACGCCCTGAAAGCCAAGCCAAACGAAAGATATTTGCAAAAGACGAAGGCGAATACGTGGATTTTGAAGAAGAAAACAACTGATATGGACAAGTATACAGACGAAGCCATAGCGTTGCTGCAACGACTTATAGCTACTCCGTCGACAAGTCGCGACGAAAAAAATGCAGCCGACATCATGCAAGGGTACATCGAAAGCCTTGGCATGAAGACGTGGCGCGAGGCTAACAATGTGTGGACTGTATCGCCATGGTTTGACGAAAACAAGCCCACCCTACTGCTCAACGCACATATCGACACCGTAAAACCCGTCAGTTCGTGGACTCGAAAACCATTTGAACCTACCATTGAGGACGGAACACTGTACGGACTGGGCAGCAACGACTGCGGTGGCGGACTCGTATCGCTTTTGCAGACAATGCGCATCCTGTGCCGACAGGAGCAAAAATACAACATCGTTTATCTCGCTTCGGCGGAAGAGGAAGTGTCGGGCAAGGACGGAATAAGCCGGGCAATACCGCTGTTGCCACACATCGACGTTGCTATAGTGGGCGAACCTACTGGCATGCAACCTGCTGTTGCCGAAAAAGGACTGATGGTGCTCGACCTGACAGCACACGGCAAGAGCGGACATGCGGCACGTGGCGAAGGTATCAACGCCCTGTATGCAGCACTCGACGACCTCGTATGGATACGCGACTACCGCTTTGAGCGCGTCAGTCCGTTACTCGGACCTACCATAATGAACGCCACAGTCATCAATGCAGGCACCCAACACAATGTAGTTCCTGACGAATGTCATATCATAGTAGACGTGCGCACCAACGAACTCTACACCAATGAGGAGGTGTGCGAATTCGTTGCAAAGAATATTCACAGCGACTGCAAGGCACGTTCATACCGACTACACTCGTCACATATACCCACCAACCATCCAATAGTACAACGACTTACGGATATGGGCAAAACTCCATTCGGGTCGCCGACGCTTAGCGACCAGGCTCTGATGCCATGGCAGTCGCTCAAACTTGGACCTGGAGACTCGGCGCGATCACACTCTGCCGACGAATTCATTCGCATCGAAGAGATAAACGACGCAATAGACACATACGTTGACTTGCTCGACAAACAAGTAATTTGAAAACAACAAACATAAAACCCTGCAATCTATTATGCTTAACAATTTCAAGATAGACAACGAAACCAAAAGCGGACAATGCAAGAAAGGCATACTCAACTATTTCGTTGCTAATGGCAACTCTACCATACAGGAGCTGGCCAAGGAAGTGAATCTTAGTGTTCCTACTGTCACTAAGGCATTGGGCGAACTGCTCAACATGGGATATATCAACGAGTATGGAAAGCAGGAGACCGGCGAAGGACGCCATCCGACACTCTACGGCCTCAATCCCGACTCAGGCTATTTTGTCGGTGTAGAGATTAAGGAAGGCTTTGTCAACCTTGGAATGATAAACTTCCGGGGCGACCTCGTTAATATCGAGAACGACAAACCATGCCGCATCGACAACACAATGGAGTCGGTCAAGGAGCTGTGCGAACTCGTCAAGCAGTTTATCGACAAGTCGGACGTGAACAAAGACAAAGTTCTTAACGTGCTCTTCAGCATTGCAGGACGCGTAAACGCAAAGAGCGGATACAGCCACACGATATACAACTTCACCGAAGAACCCCTCACTACACTCTTCTCCGACCTGCTCAACTATCCTGCAAGCATCGAAAACGATACAAGAGCATACGCTTATGGCGAATATATGGCAGGCAATGTCAACGGCGAACGAGACATTCTGTTCGTAAATGCAAGCTGGGGACTTGGCCTCGGAATAATCGTCAACGGCGAACTCTATACCGGACGCTCTGGATTTGCAGGCGAAATAGGCCATATGCATATGTACAACAACGAGATACTCTGCCACTGTGGCAAGAAGGGATGTCTCGAAACCGAGGCTTCGGGACGCGCTCTCTACCGCATAATGCACGAACGCATAAATGCCGGCGAATCATCGTCGCTGACACAAAGCGTCGGCAACGACTTCACACTCGAGGACATCATCGATGCCGTAAACGCCGAAGACCCACTTAGCATTGACGTAGTGGAGCACATCGGTCATACTATTGGCGAGACTGTTGCCAACCTTATCAATGTGTTCAACCCCGAACTGGTAGTCATAGGCGGACTGCTGGCACGCACGGGCGACTTCCTCCTGCAGGCTGTCAACGTGTCGGTGCGCAAGTATACACTCAACCTTGTCAACAAGGACACACGCCTGTGCCTGTCAAAACTCAACGCACGCGGAGGCATTATAGGAGCCTGTCTGCTGGCACGCAAGATGGTGCTGGGATAAGAACAGACCCGAATAAAGCCGCCGCCGATAATATCAAAATAACATGGAAGATTTCATTCACCTACACGTACATACCTATTACTCCATACTCGACGGACAATCGCCCGTGCAGAAACTTGTGGATAAAGCGGTAGCCAACGGCATGCGCGGCATGGCCATAACCGACCACGGCAACATGTTCGGCGTGAAGGAATTGTATAACTACTGCAACAAGATAAACGGCAAACTGAAGGACGAGGGCAAAGAACCCTTCAAGCCCATATTCGGATGCGAGATGTATGTGGCTCACCGACGCAAATGCGACCGCGAAAAGGACCGCGGCGACATGGGCGGCTACCACCTTATAGTGCTCGCAAAGAACTATAACGGCTACAAAAACCTCATCAAGCTGGTGTCACGTGCATGGGTGGATGGTTATTATATGCGTCCTCGTACCGACCGCGAGGACTTGGAGCGATATCACGAAGACCTTATTGTATGCTCGGCATGTATTGCCGGCGAAGTGCCCGCCAAGATTCTGAATGGCGACATGCAAGGAGCGCGCGAAGCAATTGAATGGTATAAGCGCGTGTTTGGCGACGACTATTATCTGGAACTTCAACGTCACGAGGTGAAGGACCCGCATCAGCGTGCCAACCGCGAAACATTCCAGTTGCAACAGCGTGCCAACAAGGAATTGATAGAGCTGTCGAAGGAGTATGGCATAAAGCTTGTCTGCACCAACGACTGCCACTTTGTCGACCAGGACAATGCCGAAGCCCACGACCACCTGCTGTGTCTGGCCACTGGCAAAGACCTTGATGACCCCAACCGTATGCTCTACTCCAAGCAGGAGTGGTTCAAGACGCGCGAAGAGATGAACGAAATCTTCGCCGATGTGCCCGAAGCACTTTCTAATACACTTGAGATATTGGACAAGGTGGAGCCATACTCCATCGACCATGCGCCCATTATGCCTTTCTTCCCCATTCCTGCCGAATTCGGTAGTGAGGAAGAAACACGCAAGCGCATTACACCCGAAGAGCTGTTCCGCGAGTTTACAACCGACGAGAACGGCAACGACATCATGTCAGACGAAGAAGCCGAGAAGAAAATCAAGAAACTCGGCGGACTGGACAAGCTCTATCGTATCAAGTTTGAAGCCGACTATCTGGCCAAACTCGCATACGATGGTGCCAAGAAGTTGTATGGCGACCCGCTACCCGACGAAGTTTACGAGCGTGTGAAGTTCGAATTGCACATCATGAAGACCATGGGCTTCCCCGGTTACTTCCTTATTGTGCAGGATTTCATCAACTCTGCACGTGACAAACTTGGCGTAATGGTAGGCCCCGGACGTGGTTCGGCAGCCGGATCGGTTGTAGCCTATTGCTTGGGCATCACCAAGATTGACCCAATCAAGTACGACCTGCTTTTCGAACGATTCCTTAACCCCGACCGTATTTCTCTCCCTGATATCGATACCGACTTCGATGACGACGGACGCGGCAAAGTGCTCGAATGGGTTGAGGACAAATACGGACACGACAAGGTTGCGCACATCATCACCTACGGCACTATGGCCACGAAAAACTCTATCAAGGACGTGGCACGTGTGGAGAAATTGCCGCTCGATATAAGCAACCGTCTGTGCAAAGCCATCCCCGACAAGTTGCCCGACGGACTGAAGATGAACCTGCCCAACGCCATCAAGAGCGTACCTGAGCTGCGCGAAGCCGAAGCAAGTGCCAATCCCCAGATGGCAAACACCATAAAATATGCCAAGATGCTTGAGGGAACGGTGCGCGGAACGGGCATTCACGCCTGCGGAACCATTATCTGCCGCGACGCAATTTCGGATTGGGTGCCCGTGTCAACAGCCGAAGACAAATCCGACCCAGGCCACAAGCTTCTTGCAACACAATACGACGGACACGTCATTGAGGAGACGGGACTTATCAAGATGGACTTCCTCGGACTCTCCACCCTGTCTATAATGAAAGAGACAGTGGAGAACATCCGACTGACACACGGATTCACCGTCGACCTGGACACGATTCCTATCGACGACGAACTAACATACAAACTCTATCAGGAGGGCCGCACCATCGGTACGTTCCAGTTTGAGTCGGCAGGTATGCAGAAGTATCTGCGCGAGCTGAAGCCCACGGTTTTCGAGGACCTCATTGCCATGAACGCCCTCTATCGTCCCGGTCCTATGGACTACATCCCGTCGTTCATTGCCCGTAAGAACGGTAAGGAAGAGATAAAGTACGACATCCCGTGCATGGAGAAGTACCTCAAGGACACCTACGGCATTACCGTCTATCAGGAGCAGGTGATGCTCCTCTCGCGCCAGCTTGCCAACTTCACCCGAGGCGAATCGGATGCCCTGCGTAAGGCAATGGGTAAGAAGAAGAAAGCTATCGTTGACGCAATGAAGCCTAAGTTTATCGAAGGCGGACAGAAGAACGGCCACGACCCGAAAGTGCTTGAGAAGATCTGGGCCGACTGGGAGAAGTTCGCATCATACGCATTCAACAAGTCGCACGCCACATGCTACTCATGGGTGGCATATCAGACAGCTTATCTGAAGGCACACTACCCTGCCGAATTTATGGCAGGCAACATGAGCCGATGCATCAACGACATCACGAAGATAACGAAGCTCATGTCCGAATGTCAGGCAATGGGCATACCGTGTCTCGGTCCTGACGTCAACGAGAGCCAGCGAAAGTTCTCTGCCAACAAGAAAGGCGAGGTACGATTCGGACTGTCTGCAATCAAGGGAATGGGCGATGCAGCTGCGGTGAACATCATAGCCGAGCGCGAGAAGAACGGACCATATAAAGATATATTCGACTTTATACAGCGTGTCAACCTCTCGGCGGTCAACCGCAAGGCCCTTGAATCGCTTGCTCTGAGCGGCGGATTCGACTCGTTCGGCATCAAGCGAGAGCAATACTTCGCCCAAAACGTCAAGGGCGACACCTTTATAGAGACAATTCTGCGCTACGGTCAGGTGTATCAGACCGAGCAATCGTCGATGCAGAACTCGCTGTTTGGCGACATGGGTGGCATAGAGATAACCACTCCGCCAGTGCCAAATTGCGAACCTTGGAGCACAATGGAGCTGCTCAAGAAGGAGCGCGAGCTCGTCGGCATATACCTGTCGGCACATCCGCTCGATGACTATGCCGTAGTGCTCAACCATATGTGCAACCTCAAGTGCCCGCAAGTGGGCCGCGAGATGGACAAGAAAGACCTTGCCCGATACGAAGAACTCACGTTCGGAGGCATCGTTACAGCCGTGTCATCGCGCTGGACCAAGACCAACAAGCCCTTCGGAATAGTGACAATCGAAGACTTTGAGGGCGCAGGCGAAATAGCATTGTTCGGTGAAGAGTGGACAAAATGGCAGAGTATGCTGCAAGAGGAATATCCAGTGTACATCACGGCAAAGTGCCAGCAGCGTTTCCGCAACAATCCAGACGCCTACGATCTGGTGATAAAGAAGATAGAATTCCTTAGCGACGTGAAGGACAAGTCGATAGACAAGCTCACCATCTACATAGACTCCACACTGTTCAAGGACTCCAGCATCACCGACCTGCAGACCATGCTGCAAAGCAACAAAGGCCAGGTGCCGCTCTACTTCAACATACACGACACCGAGCACAACACCAACATCGAGATGTACAGCAGCAAAGTGACAGTCGACGTCAACAAGCGGCTGCTCAACTTCCTCGACGATATGGACAAGCAGTCGGGCGAACTTCACAGCGTGCGCTACGCCATCAATTAGTCAGGACACAAGCAAGAATGGCACAGACTTTGATATTAATTATTCATTAACGACAATATTAAAAAACAAAAGACAATGGAAGTAAAGATTACAACCGAAAACATTGAGCAGTACAAGAGCGGCGAACTGCCGTTGGTAGTTGACCTTTGGGCTACATGGTGCGGTCCTTGCCGTATGATTGCCCCTATCGTTTCAAAGCTCGCCGAGGAATACGACGGCAAGATAGTAGTAGGCAAGTGCGACGTAGAGGAGAACGACGACGTAGCAGCCGAGTACCGCGTACGCAACATCCCTACACTGCTGTTCTTCAAGGGCGGCGAACTCGTAGGCAAGCACGTAGGTGCCATCACCGAGGGCGACCTTAAGGCAAAGTTCGACGAGCTTCTGTAAGCCACTCCGAACTATATGACACTCCCTAAGAGGGTGTGCTACAACTGGAATGACCGGACTAAACGTTCCGGCAAATCCAGTAGTAGCACACCCTCTTTTTTGTATATTGCCATCCAGCAAAAACGTCGTATCAAGGCATGATACGATCATTTCAAGGCACGATACGGTCATATCAAGGCTTGATACGACCGTTTCAAGGCACACGACAAAACCTTATATCACTATCCAGACATTAGTATCACGGTTGAAAAGGGACATGGTAACGTATTGCATACGTGCTTGGCATCTATCAAGAACACACGAAAAAGCCATGAGTGATATAGTGTAACCCTTTCTTTTCAAGTGCAATAATAAAATACAAGAAATAACGTTCTTCATAAAGAAAGGTTTTGTGCGATAATAGTTCAAGGACTAAAAACTCTACCTTTGCATACTACAATAAATAACAACACGTTTAAGGTCGCAATTTGCGACCAGTCTAAAACGGATGTCATAAAATGTGGAAACAAAATAACGAGACAATATGTTTGAGATAATAGGAGAAATAATCGTCAGATTCTTGCAAGGAATAGGCGCAATGGTGTTTAGGATTTTATGGTGGTTGTTCATAGAGGCCTTAGGCTCTGTATTCCGTTTCTTTTGGCTGAGGCTTTTTCTGCGCCGTCAAGTTTCTTTCGGTCAAGTATACTTTGAAATGGGACGAAAGCAAGAATCATTTGTAAAAAACTATGGCTGGGGATTACTGATTATAACGATTGTTTTGGTAGCTATTGGACTTTGTCAAAAATATAAATTGTAGAAATCATAAAGAAACGAAGGAAAGGCGATGACGACTCTTGCTTGATTACATTCGGAGGGCAAAAGGACTCCTTTTACAATGCAAAAGGATTACATTTGGAGGGCAAAAGGACTCCTTTTACAATGCAAAAGGACTACATTTGGAGGGCAAAAGGACTACATTTGAAAAGGAGAAAGATTTTGCTACCTCGCGAGGAAACAATCGCTACCTCGCGAGAGAGCAAAAAAAAGCCCGAAACCAAACGGTTTCGGGCGCAAACTATATAGTTTGTATTAGTCGAGCTGAGCGAGCTTGTTGTCAGAACCGAGCACGTCAATGATCTTGTGCTTGTACATCTGCTCCATGAGGTCGCGAGCAGGACCGCAGTACTTACGTGGGTCGAACTCACCTGGTTTGTCGTGGAATACCTTGCGAACAGCAGCGGTGAATGCGAGACGTGAGTCAGAGTCGATGTTGATCTTGCAAACTGCAGAAGCAGAAGCCTTGCGGAGCTGCTCCTCAGGAATACCAACAGCGTCAGGCAACTTGCCACCGTATTCGTTGATCATATCAACATACTCCTGAGGTACAGAAGAAGAACCGTGGAGAACGATTGGGAATCCAGGGAGCTTCTGCATGATCTCGTCGAGAACATCGAATGCCAATGGAGGAGGAACGAGCTTGCCAGTCTTCGGGTCGCGTGTGCACTGCTCCGGAGTGAACTTGTAAGCACCGTGTGAAGTACCGATAGAGATAGCCAATGAGTCAACACCAGTGCGGCTTGTGAAGTCGATAACCTCCTCAGGCTTTGTATAGTGGCATACGTCTGAAGAAACCTCATCCTCTACACCAGCCAATACACCGAGCTCACCCTCTACAGTTACGTCGAACTGATGAGCGTAGTCTACAACCTTCTTTGTAAGAGCGATGTTCTCCTCGTAAGGAAGAGCAGAACCGTCGATCATTACTGAAGAGAAGCCAAGGTCTACACAACTCTTGCAAAGCTCGAAGCTGTCACCGTGGTCAAGGTGAAGAACAATCTCAGGATGCTTGCAGCCAAGCTCCTTAGCGTACTCTACAGCACCCTCAGCCATGTAGCGGAGAAGAGTCTCGTTAGCATAGTTGCGTGCACCCTTAGATACCTGGAGGATAACCGGCGACTTCAGCTCTGAAGAAGCCTTGATGATAGCCTGAAGCTGCTCGAGGTTGTTGAAGTTGAATGCAGGGATTGCATAACCACCCTTGATGGCTCTTGCGAACATATCACGTGTGTTCACCAAGCCCAATTCTTTGTAGTTTACCATAATTGTTTATTTGTTTTAAAAAAAACGTGTAATCTTTTTACATCTGCAAAGTTAACATTTTAATTTGTCACGACAAAGCATCGAAACGTTTTTTTATGTTTCCTTTACCTTACTGTTTCATTACATTCTGATTTTGTAATATTTACTTTACAAAAATATTAATATGCTAACCGTCCGTACGGCATACGCCTGGCTTTGTAAAGCCGGACAACACAATATTAACAAGCAATGTGCGTTATGATTATATAATAATGTATATGGCAATAAGTATGGATATCGTATGCTCTACCGACTGCTGCTACGTCATGCAGACCGGAATAATGCTAACCTCGCTGTTCGAGAACAACCGCGAGGCAGACATACGTGTGCATGTGCTGCACAACGGCATCGACAGCAACAGCATCATGCTGATTGAACGCATAGCATACGATTACGGACAGAAGATAAAGTTCTATCTTGTTGACGAGAGTCTTTTCAGCGCCTTTCCGATAGGCCGTGAAGGGCAGAACACTCATGTCGGAACGTCGTATGCTACATACTATCGGCTATTACTAAGCGAGCTGTTGCCTGACGATATCAACCGTGTATTGTATCTCGACGGCGACATAATCGTCACGGACAGCCTCAACGAACTGTGGGCTACCGACATGCACGACAAGGCTATAGCCGCCGTGCCCGACAGCTATAACAACAAGATTGAGCATTACAACCGGCTGCATTATCCGCAGCCGTTGGGCTACTTCAACGCCGGAGTGCTTCTCATCAACCTGGATTATTGGCGTGCCAACAATGTGGCTGATGCCTTCTGCCAATACGCTTCAGCACGCCCCGACTCTCTATATTGCCACGATCAGGACATTCTGAACTACGTTTTCCGTGAGTCAAAGATTACTCTTCCGTTGAGATACAATATGCTCAACGAGTATTGGTTTGACATACGCCACTCAGTTGTGTCATGGGAGTTTGACAATCAGATGCTTTACGGTCAGCAGCATCCCGCCATCATACACTACACGGGGCTGCCCAAGCCATGGTTCAGCAACTGCCGCCATCCGATGAAGCGTGAATTCGAACGCTATCGTGCCATGAGCCCGTGGCGCGACGTAAAGGAAAGGAAATGGCGGACGCTGAAATACTGTCTTGAACAAATGGCTGTACATACTGTTGTGGCACTCGGAATGCGCCCGCAAGAATACATTGACGAAAACAAATACATAAGACTATGAAGATACTGTTGGTTGGCGAGTCGAGCATGTTGCACAACACGCTCAAGAAAGGACTCACAGAACGTGGCCATAAAGTCACGCTGATGTCCGACGGCAACGACTGGCACGACTCACCGCGCGATATTGACCTGCGCCGCAATATGCGTTGGGGCAAGCTGAGCGGTCTGCGAGTGCTGTGGAACATATTCTCCAATCTTCCGAAAGTGTGCGGCAACGACATTGTACAGCTTCATAACTACACTTTCGTGCCATTGATGGGCGGATGGAACCGGATAATGTTCTGGTTCTTGAAACTCACCAACAGACGCATAGTAAAGGGCTGTTTCGCCGACGACCCGTTTCTGTTCGAGCGACAAGCGGCAGGAGTTCCAGCCTATTCCGATACCTATTGGAACAATAAGCCACAGAATATGGAAGCCAACCGACAACGCATATTCGAGCACACACGTCCGCAATTCATACGTTGCTGGCACGATGTGGCATACAATTCGGACGCTCTTGTGGCTTGCCTGTACGAGTATTGGCTCTGTTACAATACACCACGGTTTGCCAAACGGCTGCATTACATTCCGCTACCGATGGAGATTCCACATGAGTCAAGCGCAAGAATCAAGGGAATGGGGCGCACTATAAAAGTGCTTGTAGGCATACAGCCCAAGCGCGACTACCTGAAAGGTGCCAAGCGCATAGCCTCTTTCGTAGAGTCTGTAGCCCTACGCCACCCAGGCAAAATAGAGATTAAGTATGTCGAGGGCGTGCCTTATGATGAATATATGCACATGCTCGACGAGGCAGACGTGCTTGTCGACCAGCTATACAGCTACACTCCCTCAATGAACTCGCTCGCAGCAATGGCTCGCGGCACAGTTGTCATAGGTGGAGGCGAAGAAGCTTACTACAACTTTATAGGCGAATCCCAACTGCGCCCGATAATAAATGTACGCCCCGACATTAGCGACAGCGAGAACGAAGCAGCCATTGAGTGTGCCTTCTTCACCAAAGGAAAGCTTCAACAAATGTCGCGCCAAAGCATTGAATTCGTTCAGAAATATCACGACTACCGCCGTGTGGCAGAGCAGTACGAAAGACTGTACCGCTCGTTATAACATCTACTGTCATTTACGTATGAAAGACAAAGTGCTGAATATAATAAAGAGTATTAAGTTCTTCAATTGCTGGTCTCTTTTTTATGCCGTAATATTGTTTATTGCAGCAATATATAATTATGTGTACAATTTTCAGTATTACAGCTTTGCTGATGTCTTCATCAACTATCAAGGTGGTTTTGTACGCCGTGGTTTAATGGGCGAAATGCTGTATCGGCTACACGGATTGGGTTTCGATCCGCTGCATACAGCATTGTTGTTGTGCCTTGTCGCCTATTTGACAATAGTAATATTTATGGTGAATGGATTCAAACGCAGGGGCTATTCATTAGGATTGTTATGTGTGTCGTTCTTGATTGGCGGAGTTGGAATATTCGGATTAAGCTTTTTCCGTCGTGATTTCATCGAACTGTGTATTCTGCTTATAATTGTAAAGTCGTGGACAAAAATGAATTTTCGGCTATGGTTGGTGCTTGCCAATACTCTTACAGTCATCGCTATATTGCTGCATGAACCTTATGCATTCTACGGTCTGCCGATAGTTGCGCTATTGACATTCTTGAAAACTAACAAAATAACCAGGTCATTGCTTTGTTGGCTCCCTTCGTTTGCAGCCTTCCTGCTATGTCTGAAATATTCGGGCAATACCGAAGTGTATGCAGCCATAATGCAAAGCATAAAACCTTATGCCGACTATCACAACGTCATAGAGTTTTTCACCTTTGACAGTTTGAGCGTAATGCGCATGCATCTGCATTACAACTTCTTTGCAATACTCAACCATTTGCCTACGATTATCGGCAGCATCGGCAGTATATTGGTTACGCTTTATTATGGAGCCAACGCTACATCGCAATATGCACGTTCATACGTTTCACCACAAGAACGTACCAACTATTTTGCACTACTGTCATTCTTGATGCTATGTCAAATACCAATGTTTACGGTTCTTTCGACTGATTTCACTCGTACTTGCATATATGCTTCCATATCTGCATATATAGTTTTCTTTAGTCTGGATGCCGAATCGTGTACGAGGCTGCTGCCGAGGTGGTATCGTAATTTGGCAGAAAGCTTGTTGACAACAATGAACCGCATAGTTCCACCAACCCGTTTAAAGATATTCGCCATAGCCCTTTTTATCGGAACAGTTCAGCACAATGGTCAAGGCACACTTGGACTATTCCGAGATTCTGAATTCGGCAATACGTATATGGTGTTGTATAAGATGGCGCATTTGTTTATTGCAGGCTGCTAATGAGTCACTTGCCAAAGCAATCCTTAAGCATTTTCAATGGACTTTGGTTCTTAAGTCCCAGCGAATTGTATACAGTTCGTTTCATCCTACTATACCATGGAAGCCATGTTCCTGCAAAATGGTGTATAGAATATGTGTCGTCTGTGACGCATGTCGTAGCGTCATCATACGAACGCGGACTGAAAAAGTTGTCTGTAAGTATTGGTAAGACATAACTGTCGTTACGCTCAGCGTACTGTCTTTCTGTATTCTTAGCATCGGCTATCGAACTGCAATCAACCAATTTATAGCCTTTATGTCGTAATATGTCCTCTACAATATTTGGCAATGGCTTTACCGAGCAAGTCCCATCGTGAAGTATAAATTCACGATTCTGATAATAGTCAAGACACTCCTTTACCCACTTGCTTCCTTTCTCAGCCCCAAATGTAGCCACTTCCAGTCCGTCGCACCCCTTCTGCCAACACAGCATTGTTTTGAGACCGAGCAAAGAATCAAACGGACGCAAGACCTCAACATCCATATCAAGATAAATGCCGCCATAATTATACAGGGCATAAAGACGTATGTAATCAGCAGCAAATGCATACTTACGGCTGTCGAACGCCTGCGAAACCCATACCGAACGGCCCTTGGCAAAACGGCCAAAGTTCCACAGCATGAACTCGTAATCAGGAAGTTGTTTCTTCCATGAGTCCATACACTTCTTTAGTTTGGCAGGTATGGGGTCATTGCTCAGCCAGCAATAATGTATTATCTTAGGTATCATATAATTATTTTCTTTACATTTGCAATATATCTTCCATTTATGGCGTTATTTAATATATGTACAACCAATAAAATGAAGATGATAGACAAGCTCACAATTCTTATCCCGGTATACAACGACGATGCTTCATCACTGGTGCAAGCACTTGTCGCAGAAGCCCGGAATGTCAAAGGTCTTGATTATGAAATCATTGTCTTTGACGATGGTAGCACCGATGCTCGTTGCATTGATGCCAATCATAGGCTTGCCTTACTGCCTGGTTGTAATTATGTTTCAGCTCCGCATCACCCTTGCCGTGCATCCATGCGCAATGCAATGCTACGTCAAGGCAGATACGAGTGGTGTCTTATGATTGACGCTCGATTGCGCCCTGCCAACTCTGATTTCATCAGTCGATATGTCCATGCTGGCGCAGATGGCTGCGGTGCGGTATGCGGTGGCGTTGTAGTGGATGGTGGCGACAATACCAAGAAACTTTACCGTGAAAACCTGCGCTTTCGTTATGAGAAACACGCAGAAAGCCTTCACTCTGTAGCAATTCGCCAACAGCACCCCTATCAGTCGTTCCGCACAACTAATATCCTGCTCCGTCGCTCCGTATTGCAGCACACGCCTTACGACGAACGCATCATCGGCTATGGCTATGAAGACGTTATGCTTGGCAGAGACCTTGAGCACGCCGGCATCAAAGTATTGCACATTGACAATCCAGTAGCCTATACTTCGTTTGAAGACAATGACCGCTATTTGGCAAAACTTGACGAGGCATTGCACACACTTCATTGCCTTAACAGTGAATTATACGGCTATTCGCCTCTACTCAGAACGATAGAAAGCCTCAAGAGGCTACATCTGCTTAGTCTGGTCAAATGGTTTCATCTTATTTTCGGGAATTTTGAACATCGAATCCTAACCGGAAGATATCCCAAATTGTTTCTACTCCAACTATATAAGTTAGGAGCATACGCTACATTATAAACAATAATCATGATTTTAACGTAGCAGAATTGCATCTGTCAGCACACGATTATCGGTTCACAACAATCAGTTCACAACAGCAATTCTACAAACAACACCTTTATCGCCAGTTTCAGTAGCTGCTTGAACCATATATACTCCACTTGCCACACGCTTCCCCTTAAGGTCGCGACCATCCCATTGGTACGAACCGCCAGTACTTCGTCCCTGATTTACAAGTGCACCATTGCTTGTCACAATCTTCACATCGGCATTGAAACTCAATCCTACAATGGTAATTTTGCCCGTATATTCAGGTGTCACGGGATTTGGGTAGGCATATACATTGTCCTTTGTCATTTCCTCAGATGGCTGTGTTGCGTCACTTGCATACGAGCACAACCCTCTTTCTGTAGCAAAATATACCATGTTTGAATTATCATCCACACATATATCATACACTGTATTTGACAGTAAAGGTGAATTTTCTGTCGTGAAATGCTGAATGAGTGTATTGCAATCATTACTTATCAGAAACACGCCATTATTTGTTCCCATCCATTTACGGTTTGCCCCATCCACAGATATACACCTCGTTTTGACGTCAGAAAGTAGATAGTCGGCAAGGTTTGTACCATCATTGCGTGGCACCTTATGCTGAACGAATAAGTCATTTCCTGCAAGTGCATCTGCAGATGAAATATAAAAAGGACCATTGATTGAAGCAATCCACACATTACCCTCCATATCCTCAGCCAATGAATACACCCCTATCGGTGTGATTACGGCATCGTCTTCATTCGTAAAGTCAGGACCAAAACTAACGAGTTTATCATTGACACAATCGTATGCATACAAGCGGTTTTCCATATAATAATTATTGGCAAACCACATAATGTTTTTATTGTAGCGGCTCTGCAGCAAACTCACAAGATTGTATTTTGCAGGAGTGCTCATTTCCAGATGTGGATAATTCACCCAATTACCACTCCCATGTTCTATCTTCCATATCGGATTGTCTACCATACTGTTCAAAACCCATAAATCACCATTGTCGGTGTATTTAAGGGTTGAAACTATAGTATAGTTATCCGAATTCACCCCTGATTCCAGAACACTGTTCTGACGTCCGTAATGCTTTATGAATTTCCCGTCCTGGAATTCGTATACACCACCTTTAGCTCCCACCATCACATGTCCTTCCTTCTTCGGATCGAAGTCCATACAAAGCAAATCGATGTAGTCATGACCTATCATTTGAGATGTGGGCTGCTCAAACTCGCTCCAATTCTGACCATTCCATACATGAACTTCACCCGGATAGCCTGCATTGTTCTCTTGTGCCCAGAATCCCCCTACACTATACAGCTTCCCCCCGTGCATATACAGACGATAGAAATGGTTGGAGGCGGGACCTTCGGGCAGCACTCCCTCGGTCTTGTATGTACGTGTGCCGTCTGTGGCGAGGGTGTAGCAAGCCAGTCGTCCGGCATCGTTGCGTGTCCACCAGAGTCCGGTGGAGGCATCGCGCACGTTAAGACGGTCATCTGTGAGAGCTGCATATCCGCCCACACGCTGCCATCGGTTCTTGTCGAGGAGGTTGTCGGTGAGCAGTCCGCGCCACGTTCCTTGCGTCTTCGACACTGCATACAGATAGCCGTCCTTGACGTACGAGTGGTCAACGGCGAAGCCCAACTGGTATGTATCGGCAATGACACCCTTCTTGGCGTCGAGCTTCATCACCCCCACCCCAATCGACATGTAGGCAAATTGACGGTCGATATAGATATGGCTGACGGTTTTGTCATTCACGGTTTCGGACAGATAGAGTCCTGGCACGTTGGTTATGTCGCCCGATGCAGACACAAGGTCGATGTTGCCGTCGCCGTATGCCACCACAAGACGCTTTGCCTGCTGCGACCATGCTATATGGCTTATGTCAATTCCGGCAAGTCCGGTGGTCTTGTTGAATACGGTAGTCTCGGCAGTTGTGTTGTTGTATGCGAACAGACTGCCCGAAGCGAGTGCGAAGCACACGTCGCCGGCAGGCGAAATCTCAGTCAGGTTGGCGTAGCTGGGATACACCTGCCATGTGCCAACAGCCAAGCCGAAGGCATAAAACACGGTAGATATATATATAAATAATGTAAGAATGTATTTGCGCATTGTCGGTTGTTTTATATATACTATTAACTCTTAAAAGGCTTATTTATTGCCTTAAAGGACTACCTTTATATCTATTGTTTCGGAAAAAATTCCTAACTTTGCATCATAAATGACTAAAAACACAATAAATAAACCATAATGAACAAGAAACATCTATTTTCTATGCTTATTGCGCTGGCGTTGTGCGTCACCACAATGGGCCGCCATTACGAACCTGTAGACTATGTGAGCACGCTTGTCGGAACACAGTCGTCGTACGCTATTTCTACAGGCAACACCTATCCTGCCGTTTGTATGCCATGGGGCATGAACTTCTGGACTCCGCAGACGGGAAAGATGGGCGACGGATGGACCTACACCTATACTGCCGACAAGCTGCGCGGATTCAAGCAGACTCATCAGCCCAGTCCATGGATTAACGACTACGGACAGTTTACTATCATGCCCGAGACGGGCGAAGCCCCAATATTCGACGAGGAGAAGCGTGCTTCGTGGTTCTCGCACAAGGCCGAGGTGGCTACTCCTTATTATTATCGTGCCTATCTTGCCGACTACGATGTGGTGACCGAGCTTGCACCGACAGAGCGCGCTGCCATCATGCGCATCACCTTCCCCGAGAGCAAGAGCTATGTTGTAGTTGACGCTTTCGACAAGGGTTCGTATGTCAAGATCATGCCGAAGGAGCGCATGATTGTGGGATATACGACAAAGAATTCGGGTGGCGTACCACAGAACTTCAAGAACTATTTTGTCATGAAGTTTGACAAGGACTTCACCTACACCGCCGCCGTTGCCGACGGACGTATCAATACGGCTGACATTAAGGCTGAATGCAACCATGCCGGCGGCATCGTGGGCTTCAAGACCAGCCGTGGCGAGCAGGTGAACGTGCGCATTGCGTCGTCGTTCATCTCTGAGGAGCAGGCTCTTGAGAACCTAAAAGAGCTTGGCTCTGACTCGTTCGACGAAGTAAAGGCACGCGGACGCAAGACATGGAACGACATTCTGGGTCGTATCGAGGTGAAGTCGGACGACATCGACCATCTGCGCACGTTCTATTCGTGCCTGTATCGTTCGGTGCTCTTCCCTCGCTCGTTCTACGAGAAGAACGCCAAGGGCGAAATCGTACACTACAGTCCGTACAACGGCGAGGTGTTGTCGGGATATATGTTCACCGATACTGGTTTCTGGGACACCTTCCGCTGCCTCTTCCCTCTGCTCAACGTGATGTATCCGTCGATGAACGAGAAGATGCAGGCTGGTCTGGTCAATGCCTATAAGGAGAGCGGATTTCTGCCTGAATGGGCTTCACCTGGCCATCGTGGCTGCATGGTTGGCAACAATTCGGCTTCGATAGTGGCTGATGCCTATCTGTGCGGACTCAAGAACTACGACGCCGAGACTCTGTGGCAGGCTGTAGTACATGGCGCCAGTGCCGTACATCCTACCGTAAGCTCTACCGGCCGACTTGGTTATGAGTATTACAACAAGTTGGGTTATGTGCCGTACGACGTGAAGATAAACGAGAACGTGGCGCGTACGCTTGAATATGCCTACGACGACTGGTGCATATACGAGTTCGGCAAGGCGCTGGGCAAGTCAAAGAAGGAGCTGGAACCGTTCCGCAAGCGCGCCTTCAACTATCGCAACGTGTTCGACAGCGAGAGCAAACTGATGCGCGGCAGACTCAAGAACGGCAAGTTCCAGAGTCCTTTCTCGCCGCTTAAGTGGGGCGATGCCTTCACCGAGGGCAACGCATGGCACTATACATGGTCGGTATTTCACGACCCCGCGGGCCTCATCCAACTGATGGGTGGCAAGCAGACATTCAACAACATGCTCGACTCGGTGTTCAATGTTCCGCCACTCTTCGACGACTCTTACTACGGCAGCGTTATCCACGAGATACGCGAGATGCAGATTATGAACATGGGCAACTACGCCCACGGCAACCAGCCCGTCCAGCACATGATTTATCTGTATGGCTATTCGGGCGAGCCGTGGAAGACGCAGTACTGGATTCGCCAGACAATGCAGCGCATGTACAACGCCAATCCTGACGGCTATTGCGGCGACGAGGACAACGGTCAGACTTCGGCATGGTACGTCTTCTCGGCTATGGGCTTCTATCCTGTATGTCCCGGAGCTGGCGAATATGTGCTCGGAGCACCTTATTTCGACGAGATGACGCTGCATCTGGAGAACGGTCGCACCGTGAGCATCAAGGCTAATGGCAACACCGACGACAACTGCTACGTCAATTCGCTGACGCTCAACGGCAAGCCTTACTCCAAGAACTACATCAAGCGCTCCGACCTGATGCAGGGTGCGCAGTTCGTCTACAACATGTCGGCGAAGCCAAACTATAGTCGCGGCACTGCCGAAAGCGACGCTCCGTACTCGTTCTCAAAAACCAAGTAAATGCCGAAATCCGAATGTTGAATCCCCGAGATTCAACCCTCATAATTCAAAAGGAGTCCTTTTGCATTCCAAATGTAGCCCTTTTGCTCTTCAAAAGGAGTCCTTTTGCACTCCAAATGTAGTCCTTTTGAAGAGCAAAAGGACTACATTTTTTTGCCGTACAAATCCATTGGTAAAGCATAGGCACAAAAAAAAAGTGCGTTCAACTCGTATATGCAACTACGATTGAACGCACTTTATTTGTTTTATCTGAAAATAGAACGAGTCTATTTCGAAAGGTCTATATGTAAAATCTCGCTTTTCCTTACTTGCGAACCTTAGCGTAACGGCTCATGAACTTGTCTACGCGACCGGCTGTATCGACGAGCTTGCTCTTACCGGTATAGAACGGGTGAGATGTGCTTGAGATTTCGACTTTTACCACCGGGTAAGTTTCGCCTTCAAATTCTACTGTCTCTGTAGTCTTGCATGTAGACTTTGTAAGGAACATATCGCCGTTGGACATATCCTTAAATACGACGGGGCGATAGTTTTCTGGATGAATTCCCTTCTTCATTTTGATTTTATTGTTATATTGTTAATAAAAAATTTCGCTTGTTATAAGCTTTAGCGGCTGCAAAGGTACGAGTTTTTTTGCTCACCGCCAAATTTTATCGGTATTTCTTTAAGATTGATTGACTGCAAATACCTACTAAGTATAAGTCAGTTATCTGAATTTTGGCGAAACAATCAGCCAAACGAAAAAAGACAGAGGATATGTCAAAAGTCAAACAAAGCGGGCTGAAAGCCCAAAAAGCACATAGCCCAAGGCAGCGCCTTGGGTGTACGGATTGAAAATATCAAAACGCCCTGCAAGGGCAAAAGCATTGATAATTAACGCTTTTGCCCTTGCAGGGCGCATTGCTATTTGTGATACTTTTACCCAAGGTGTTGCCATGGGCTATAGGCTTCTGCCCCTTCGGGGCGTACTGCTTTGACTTTTGACACCCTCTGTTTTATATAAAGTCTTCTCTTGTTATGGCTTTAGAAGCTGTACGTGATATTCAGCATGCCGCTTGTTCCGAGTGCGTAAAACTTGCGCGGATTCTTTGCAAAGTTGTACAGCGAGGCGTTGTTGCCGTCGGTAGAGGGCTGACTTGCGTCGTAGTTGCTCTCGTAGCCGCCGGTGCAGATGGTGCGGTTGTTGGTGAGGTTGGTTATGCTGAGGTTGATGTCGAGCAGTCCGCCCATCACACGTGCGGTGCGTCCTATTGAGCAGTTGAGCATAAATCCGCCCTTACCCTTTGCCTGTTCAAGGCTCTCACCGTCAGCTATCTGCTGCAGACGGTTGTACGTAGAGTAGTCGAGATAGATGCGGTCGTAGTAGTTGCAGTCTACTCCTACGGTCCATCCGCGCTGATGATAGTTGACGCCGAGGCTTGCGGCTGTGAGCGGAGTGCCCGATTCGTGCATGTCCTTGCTAAGGAGCACATCGTCGTTGTATGTGCCTTGGCATGCAAACATGTAGCGCGAGAGGGCATTATTGGTAGTCTTAGCCTCGCTTATGGTGCCCAGGAGCTTAATGTCGAGAGTCTTGCAGATGTCAAACTTCAGTCCTGCCTCGAGTCCGTAATACTTCTTCTTGAGTCCGGTTATTGAGTTGTACACCAGTTCGTTGGTGTTGTCCATGTAGAAACTCTGCCAGTCGGAAGCGTCCTTGACGTACGAGTAGTAGCCGTTAAGGTTCGCATGCAGCCACGTGCCGTTGTATATATAGCCCACCTCGGTGCTGAGCACCTGCTGCTTCTTGATGTTGGCAGCGAGGTCGTTGTTCACCTCGGGCGCTGCAAATACGGTAGAGGCGAGAGGTGCGCGCTGCTCATATCCCATGCCGAATGTGAGCGTATGGCCGCAACCCATATCAAGCGACGATCCGAACTTCAGTCCGCCGTCAAGGAAATCCTTTGTACGGCTCTTGCCGAAGGAGTTGTCGGCAGCCATACCGTTGCGCATCTTGCCGTCGCGCTGCATCGACTGATAGCCCATACGTGCCGAAATGCTGTAGTTGAGCATTCCGAACTGCTCTTCATACGACGCCCATGCCTGTGCCTTATTAATCAGAATGTTGTAGTCGTAGCCCATTCTGTCGCCCTTATACAATGCGGCGTTGCGGTTATTGAGGTCGTATTGCACCTTGTCGGATGTCGAAGGATAGTGCATTGCGGCGTATGTGTTGACGTTGTGGAGCTGCGCTCCGCCCAGCAGACTGTTAATGGTCTGATAGTGCATGCCCTTGTTTGTGGCAAAGTTGAATCCGGCGCGCAGGCTGCTCTTTGCCGTCAGGCGCTTGTCAAGTGTCGTTGCGAGCGAGATGTTGAGGTTGTCGTTGTGGCGGGATTCAAGCCAATACATTGCATCGGTGCCTTGTGCTGCCACCTGACTGTTAAACCAGTACATGCGTTCCCAGTCGAGTTGTCGGTTTGACTTGTCGGCTGCCCACTGCGAGCAGGCCTTCTCCCATCGTGCTTTAGCGTCGGCTGTGTTGGCAGGGTCGGCTGTGTTCCATACATTATATATAGAGCTTG
This sequence comes from Leyella stercorea, assembly GCF_021531655.1. Next base: position 59,754 of record NZ_JADYUF010000009.1, read on the forward strand.
GCATCTTAATCCACGAGTCGGCGTATGGATTTTCGCCGTTAAAGTTGAGTCGGGTACATCTGTACCACGCATATTGTCCCTGCAATGATGTGCTCAGACGGGTCTTTTCGTTGATTTTCCAGTCCCATGTGAGCAATGCTGTAGGCGCAAAGTCGCGCACAACACGCGAACTACGCTTCTTGTCGTTGTAGTATCCCCAATACGGATTGTACTGATGGTCGTCCGAGAGTTGGAAAGCCTCATCTGTAGATGCGCCATATTGAGCACGCTTAGAGGGGCTGCCCCATGTGGCGAAAGCCAATGAGTGAGTGTCGCCCCACATCTTCTGCACGCTGAGATAGTACGATAGCGACTTCAGCGGTGTGCCGTCTACATATCCCTGCTTAGCCCATCGGTAGGACAATGTACCTGCAAATGCCCATCCGTTGGCGCTCAGTCCCGAGGCATACGAGTAGGCTCCGCCCATAGTATAGTTGCGGTTGGCTCCGGTCCATTCTATATGGTGGCCGCGTTTCATGTCGGCAGCACGGAAGTTGTAGTTGTTCGATCCGCCCAAAGCCGTCATTCCATAGCCGAACGATTCGAAAGGCAGCGACGAGTCGAAGTACAGTCCTTGAAGTCCTATGCCGCCTATGGTAGGATAGCGGAATTGTCCAGTCTCAACGTTATTCATCAGTACGCCGTTGATGTACACCTCGTTGTACATAGGATTATATGCACGGAATCGCAGATGGGTAGGTGCGAAGCGATAGCTCACCTCCGATGCGAACACGTTACGGTTGGAATTGACCATCGTAACGCCTTGTGGCATGTCGGCATTCTGTCCGAGTTGCTGCTCGGCAAAGGTATAGGCTGCCTCCACATCAAGTTTGCCGTGCTGACCAATCGAGTCGGTATAGGTCTGTGCCCAAGCAGGAGCGCAGCACATAGCCAACAGTGCTATATTTAGTTTCTTTTGCATGTTTGTTTTATTCAGTTTGTTTTTATTGTCCTTACAAAGTAAGGCATTATATTCCAATTGCGAAAATAATTCGGTCGATATTTACCTTCCGTTCGACTTATCCCCTTTGTTTTCCGTCATTTAGAACAATTAGCGGAGCTGCCCCATTCAAAATTCAAAATCCAAAATCGCAGGCACAGCAGCCCAATTCAAAATTGAACAATTCAAAATCGCAGGCACAGTCGAGAATAATTCAAAATTGAATAATTCATAATAGCAGGCGTAACCGAGAACAATTCAAAATTGAACAATTCAAAATCGCAGGCAAAGCCGAGAACAATTCAAAATTCCTAATTCCTAATTCCTAATTCTCTTCGTGTTCCTTCGTGACGTATCTCTGCCAGTAGGCAATGATGAGTGTGGTCAAGGGGAGGGCGATGATGAGACCGATGAAGCCCAGCAGCGCGCCCCACACAGACAGCGAGAGCAGCAGAATGGCAGGGTTCAGCCCCATAGCCTTGCCCATAATCTTTGGCGTTACTATCATGTCGGTGATTATCTGCACCACACAGAAGAGTCCGACAGCCAATCCGAACACCACCCAGAAGTTCTGTCCGGTGTCAGCCGCTTTAAGCATGGCAAGGAAAGCGGTAGGAATTATGGCGAAGGTGTGCAGATAAGGCACCAGATCCATTACTCCGATGAGTATGCCCAGACCTATTGCCATAGGGAAGTCCATTATGCTGAAGCCTATGCAGAACATCACGCCCATGCAAAGCGCAACCAGACACTGGCCTCGGATGTAGTTGTTGAGTTCGCGCTCGACGTCGCCCGCCAGTTCATGCCAGAAAGGACGGTTCTTCTTGGGGAATATCTTTATCCAATTGGAGGTGAGATATTCGTAGTCGAGCAGAATGAAGAACATATATAATAAGGTGATGCACGATGCCACAATGCTCAGCACTATGTTGGCAGTCTGACCTATCACGGCAAACACCTTTGGCATGCTGGTGCGTATGGCATCCTTGAAATCGTTGCTCTTGAAGAATCGTTCCACCTGTTCCTGGTTCTCTTCAATCCAGTTTTTCACAAGCGTCGTAAGGTCATTGGTGTGTGTTGTCTGGTGGAGCCAGTGCATCAGAAACTCGTAAAGCTTCTGAAACTGCCCTATCATGGGCGGAATGATGAAGTAAATCATCAGTCCCACCACGCCCAGCACTACAGCCATGGCTATGAGTATAGCCAGTGCGCGCACCTTGACATGCATGCGATATTGTATGAACTTCACCATCGGATACATCAGATAGGCGAAAAGCCACGCTATGAAGAACGGCAGCAGCACGCTGCTCAGATAGTTGGTCACGGCAAACACAGCCACTGTGATGAGCGCAATGGCTGTCCAACGAATGAATTTATCAAAAGTGATTTTCTGTTCCAACATATATAATATTACGATTTCAATGGGTACAAAATTACGAATACGTTTTAAAAATTGCAAAGAAAGGGCTCCTTTTTTTGCCGTTCTTGATTAATATAGCTATATTTGTCGCCAATATGGGGATATTGTATATAGTACCCACACCAGTGGGAAACATGGAGGACATGACAATGCGTGCCATCCGTATATTGAGAGAGGCCGATCTTGTGCTTGCCGAAGACACTCGCACATCGGGCATTCTGCTCAAGCATTTCGACATACAGAACCGTCTGATGTCGCACCATAAGTTTAACGAGCACGGCACAAGCGCCGCCATCGTCGAACGGTTGAAGGCTGGCGAGACGATAGCTCTAATCAGCGACGCCGGCACTCCAGGCATCAGCGACCCGGGATTCTTTCTCGCACGCGAGGCTGCCAAGGCTGGAATAACGGTGCAATGTCTGCCGGGTGCTACGGCATTTGTGCCAGCCATTGTCAGTTCCGGACTGCCTTGCGACCGCTTCTGCTTTGAAGGTTTCCTGCCACAGAAGAAGGGACGCCAGACGCTTCTCGACGCTTTGCGCACCGAGACGCGCACTATGATATTCTACGAGTCGCCCTACCGGCTGGTGAAGACATTGGAGCAGTTTGCCGAAGTATTCGGCGACGAACGCCAGGCCAGCGTCTGCCGCGAGATATCCAAGTTGCACGAGGAGAGTGTACGCGGTTCGCTCAAGGAGATAATAGCCCACTTCCACCAGACAGAGCCGCGTGGCGAGATAGTGATAGTGGTGGCTGGATGCGGCGAAGGCGAAATGTCGGCACTCAAGGCATTGAAGGCTCAGGCCAAGGAGAAGAAGCCGCGACTGAGCAACAAGGAGCGTTACGCCATGCGCGAAGCCGCCCCCGAAGAATTCAAGAAGAAGAAATTCCGAGAAGAAGAATAACAATCGATAACATACTGAATAATAACCAAACCCTGACAAATATGAAAAAGTTTAAGTTTTTATTATTTGCATTGGCAGTAGTTGCCTTCGCATCGTGTGGCAACAGTGACAAAAAACAATCGGTAGAGGGCACTGTACAGAGCGACTCACTGCAACGCGTGATAACTCAGAAGGACAATGAAATCAACGATATGATGGAAACCTTCAACCAAATACAGGAAGGTTTGCGCGAGATTGACGAAGCCCAGAACCGTGTGAGCATCGTGAAGAACGGCGAAGGAGCCGACAAGCGCCGTCAGATTGTAGAGAACATACAGTTCATCTCCAATACAATGAAGCAGAACCGTGCCCTCATCGAGAAGCTGCGACAGCAGATGCGCGAGTCGAGCGTTAAGGGCGACCAGCTACGCAAGACCATTGAGGACCTCGTAAAGCAGATTGACGAGAAGGACAACCAGCTCAAGCAGCTGCGTGCCGAACTCGATGCCAAGGACATACACATTGCCGAACTCGACCAGACTGTCAACACTCTCAACGACAACGTGTCGAGCCTCAAGACAGAATCGTCGCAGAAGAGCGAGACTATCAACGCTCAGGACAAGCAACTCAACACCGCATGGTTTGTATTCGGAACCAAGAAGGAGCTGAAGGAACAGCACATACTCGAAGGATCAAAGGTGCTTGAGTCGAACTTCAACAAGCACTACTTCACCAAGATCGACATCCGTGTCGACAAGGAGATAAAGCTCTACTCTAAGTCGGCACGCATTCTCACCATGCACCCGTCAAGTTCGTACACCCTGCAGCAGGATGCCAACAAGCAGTATGTGCTGCGCATCAACAACCCGCAGATATTCTGGTCGACCAGCAAGTATCTCGTGATACTCGTGAAGTAAAAAGACAAACATGCGGGCAGAAAGCCATTGACAAACAATACGGGCAAGCCATAAGCAAACTACGGGCAAGCCATAAGCAAACTACGGGCAAGCCATAAGCAAATTACGGGCAAGCCATAAGCAAACTACGGGCAAGCCATAAGCAAGCAATACGGGCTGAAAGCCCAATAAGCACATAGCCCAGGGCAACGCCCTGGGTGTATTGCGTATTATATCCCTACGCCCTGAAAGGGCAAAAGCATAAAAAATATGGCACAATCACTGTGTAAGATATACATACACCTTATATTTCATATAAAGACAACCAGTCCCTTGATTCGAAAAAACGATTTGGACCGTGTCCTTTCCTATATTGGCAAATTGGTAAATGCTACTGGAAGTCGAGAAATACGTGCAGGCGGTGTTGGCGACCATATACATATTTTATTTCTTCTATCTAAGGAAAAGGGAATCTCACAAATAGTAGAAGAAATAAAACGGAACAGTAGCCGATGGATTAAGACGATAGATTCCTATTATCACAATTTTGCATGGCAAGGAGGTTATGCGGCATTTTCGGTTAGCCAATCTGTTACGGACAAGACTATACAATATATAAATCAACAACAAGAGCATCATATCAAACAATCTTTTGCTGATGAATATAAAACTTTCTTGAAGTTATATAATGTTCAATATGACGAAAGATACATTTTCACGGATTGATGCTTTTGCCCTTACAGGGCGTTCGGATATTATCTATCCATATACCCAGGGCGTTGCCCTGGGCTATGTGCTTATGGGCTTTCAGCCCGTACTATTATTATTTCAAAAATAATTATCTGCAACAAATCAAAGCGGTTTCAAAAACAATAATTTACAACAAAACAAAATGGATACAGAACAACTATCGCTAACAAAGAAAACCCTTGTCGGCGTGCAGTTCCTCTTCGTGGCGTTCGGAGCCACGGTGCTGGTGCCGCTGCTCATCGGTATCAATCCCGCTACGGCGCTTTTCACAGCCGGATTGGGCACATTCATCTTCCACTTCGTCACTGGTGGCAAGGTGCCCATCTTCCTTGGCTCGTCGTTTGCATTCATTGCCCCTATCATTGCAGCCACACAGCAGTGGGGATTGCCCGGCACTCTCGCCGGACTTACAGCCGTATCGCTCGTCTACTTCGTAGTGAGCGCACTCGTAAAGTGGCAGGGCAAGCGCCTGCTCGACCGCATCTTCCCTCCGGTAGTGATCGGTCCGGTCATCATACTCATAGGACTCTCGCTCTCGGGCAGTGCCGTCAACATGGCAAAGACCAACTGGATACTCGCCTTCACGTCGCTCATCACAGCCATTGCCATACTGACATTCTGCCGCGGACTGATGAAGCTGGTGCCCATAATCAGCGGTGTCATCGTGGGCTACATACTCGCTATATGCCTTGGCGAGGTTGACTTCTCGGGTGTGGCATCGGCATCGTGGCTGGCCATACCGGTACAGTTCGACACCATCACCCACTTCGAGTGGGCACCATTCCTATACATGATACCCGTGGCAATAGCCCCCGTGCTTGAGCATATAGGCGACGTTTATGTAGTAAGTGCCGTTGCCAAGAAGGACTTCGTAGAAAACCCTGGCATTCATCGCACCATGCTCGGCGACGGATGTGCCTGCCTTGCATCGGCATTGCTTGGCGGACCACCCGAGACTACTTACTCTGAAGTGACCGGAGCCATGTCCATCACCAAGGTGACATCGCCTGCCGTAATACGCATTTCGGCTGCCACAGCCATCTGCTTCTCTATCATCGGCAAGCTCAGCGCACTGCTGCAGTCTATCCCACAAGCCGTGCTCGGCGGCATCATGCTGCTGCTGTTCGGAACGATAGCAAGCGTTGGCGTGCAGAATCTGATGCAACATAAGGTCGACATGAACGACACCCGCAATGTCATCATCATTTCTGTTATGCTCACAATGGGCCTGGGCGGTGCCGTACTCTCATCGGGTTCGTTCGCAATATCGGGCATCGGACTCGCTGCCGTAGTAGGCGTAGTGCTCAATCTGGTGTTGCCCAAGACCAAGAAGGTTGAGGAATAAAAACGGTTCATCCGGAATTTGGAGTGGTAATATTATAAGTTCAATTTTGTAAGTTAATTGGTAAAGCAAATAGTAGGAGGCTATGGCGTCCCCGCCATAGCCTGTGCAGTTAGTCAGTACATTCTTGTTATTGATAATATGCACTGCCTGCTTGCTCAGGCTATGGCGAGGACGCCATAGCCTCCTACAGTTTGTAATTTTAAAATATAGTATCACTCCAAATTCCGGATGAACCATAAAAACGACGTCAACACACCAGTATACAGCATACTTACAACAACCGTATTTCAAAGAGAGTGTGTCAAAAGTTTAAGCAGCACGCCCCCGAAGGGGCAGAAGCACATAGCCCAGAGCACCCGCCCTGGGTAAAAGTTCCCAAACAACAAAACGCCCTGCAAGGGCAAAAGCGTTAATAATCAATGCTTTTGCCCTTGCAGGGCGTCTTGCTTTTATCAATCCGTACACCCAGGGCGAATGCCCTGGGCTATGTGCTTATTGGGCTTTCAGCCCGCTTTGTTTTACTCTTGCCTAATCCTCCTCTTATAGAAAGCAGCTCATATATAAAAATAAATATGACCACATACTTATTATATCAATTCTCCGCCCCGTTCCACTTGCTTACAAACTCCGTAACCTTCCTTATGTATTCCGCTTTATGGTCGCGATAGGAGAGGGCATGCTTGCTGCCGGGCGCAATCCACAGCTGTTTGGGTTGAGGCTTGGCCTCGTAGAGCGGATAGACCATAGCCGTAGGCACGTAAGTGTCGTTGTCGCCATGGATGAAGAGCATCGGTTTGCGGCACTTAGCCACCTGCTTGAGCGGCGAAGCCTCGCCGAACGACCATCCGTACTTCATCCTTACCACCCACGACGCAGTATAGAGCAACGGGAATTCGGGCAGCGAGAAACGTCCGCTCAGCTCGTGCGCAAACTCGTCCCATACGCTTGTGTATCCGCAATCCTCTACAAAGCACTTCACATAATCGGGCGTGTGCTCGCCGCTGACACACATTGTAGTGGCTGCACCCATCGATATGCCATGCACCACGAGGCGCATCGAGTCGGCAGGCGTACGGAACATGCCGGGTGCCAGACCAATCCAGTGCATCACGTCGAGACGGTCCTTCCATCCCATCTGAATGTCCTTGCCGTAGCTTTGACCGTGAGCGTGAAGGTCGGGCAGCAGGATGTTGTAGTTGAGGAAATGGTTGTAGATGCGTGCAATCATAAGCATCGAAGTGGCGTTGTCGGTATATCCGTGCACCAGTACAGCCGTTGCGCCATGCGCCTTGGACGAACGTGCAAAGATAGCGTGCGCCCTTTCGCCCGTAGGCATCACCACGAAGGTGTCGCGCAGGGCACCCTCTGCCTGCAAGCTGTCAATCCACGAGCGCAGTTCGGGATAGTTGGCTATGGCACGATTGAAACTGCTGTCACGATGGCGCGGCGCATCCACCAGCGCATAGTTGACCAGATAGAACGAACCCGCAGTCACCGCAGACACGAGTAGCACAACGACAGCAGCCGCTGTCAGCAGAATTTTCTTTTTCATATATGTTTCGTTTTGTATTCAATGTTTCGTTATATCCCCATTTGTAGTATAATGCGATAAAGGTATTAGAAAAATCTCAGATAACACAGCAAGGCAGCCGAAAATATTTATGCAATGTTTCATTTGTGTAAAAATTGACTACGATTGTGCAAATAATGTAGAAGTAAAGTACGCTTATTCGTCATTTTTATTTACCTTTGCAGCCGAAAATCAATATATACGCAATATATGGACGACTATCACGCGGAAAATATGAATTTGTAGTGCAGGAGGACAGCAACTCATAACGGCTGGTCTCCCACACATTGTTTTAACCCATGGAGACCTATCTTTATGAGAACATTTTGGAATACAAACTCTACACTTAAGACCATCGACGAATGGCAGCCCAACTGCTGGATACAGGTAACGTGTCCGACAGACGACGACCAGCAATTTCTGGAAGACAAATTCAACATACCCGACTATTTCCTGTCCGACATCAGCGATGCCGACGAACGTGCACGCTACGAGTATGACGACGGATGGATGCTCATCATCCTTCGTATACCGTATGTCAAGGAGATACGTTCGCGTACGCCATACACCACCGTGCCGCTCGGTATCATACACAAGCGCGACGTGACCATCACCGTGTGCTACTACGAGACAAACATGATGATTGACTTTGTGTCGTACCAGCAGAAGCGCGGCGAGGGATTCACCGACTATGTCGACATGATTTTCCGACTCTTCCTTTCGTCGGCAGTATGGTATCTGAAGCGGCTGAAGCAGATAAACACCCTCATCGAAAAGGCAAAGCACAATCTCGACCATAACGTGAACAACGAGTCGCTCATCGCCCTGTCGCGACTGCAGGACTCGCTCACATACTTCGTCACGTCAATACGTGGCAACGAAACGTTGCTCTCGAAGCTGAAGTTCAAGCTGCAAGTGGACGAGTTGGATGCCGACCTTATCGAAGACGTTAACATCGAGATGTCGCAGGCACGCGAGACCACCAACATCTACTCGAACATTCTTGAGTCGACGATGGACACCTACTCCAGCATCATCAACAACAACATGAACACCGTGATGCGTACGCTCACGTCCGTGTCAATCATCATGATGTTGCCTACGCTTATATCTTCATTCTTCGGAATGAACCTCATCAACGGTATGGAGGACAGCCGTTTCGGATTCCTCATAGCGCTGCTCATATCGATAGTGATATCGGCTCTGTCGTGGATAATACTGCGTCATAAACGACTGTTATAAAGCCCCAAACGGCTGTTAATATACAATTAAAACGACCCGAATAGTACTGATTATTAATTATTGGTATTGTTCGGGTCGTTTTGTGTTTAAAAAAATCCGATTTTTCGTTATAGTCTGCTTTTTTTTTACTAATTTTGAACCAAATAAAACTATAACCAGTGTCTTTATGACACAGTAACCTTAACGATAATGACTATTAAATTCAATCTTAACTACCAAACCACATTTGGCGAGGAACTGTTGCTCAACGTCAAGGTGACAACAGAAGACGGACAGGAGAAGACCGCTGTGTTCGGCATGTCTACCACCGATGGACGCCACTGGCAATATACTTTGGACAAAATAGACACTCCTTCAACTCCTTATATAGATTATTTCTTCTCACTCAGCAACGCTGGCAAAGAGTTGCGTCGTGAGTGGATAACCGTGACACATCGCCTCGACCTCAACATGAGCGGGGCCACTAATATAATCGTAAACAACCGTTGGAACGAGATTCCGCATGACTCCTATCTGTACACATCGGCATATACCGAATGTATCAACCGCCATCCGCGCCACTCGGTAGGACGCTCAGCATACAGCCGCACGGTGCGTCTGATAGTGCGTGCGCCTCAGTTGCGACTGGGCGAGAGGCTTGCCATCGTAGGCGAGCATCCCTCGTTGGGAGCATGGAACACCGGACACGCCATTCCGATGCACGAGCATAACTACAACGAATGGCAGATCGACCTCAACGCCAACGCTCTCGGTGTGCCGCAGCCTGTCAAGAAGAATGCTGAGGCAGCACCGATGCGCAGCATTGAATACAAGTTTGTGGCAGTCAGCACCGACGGCAATGTGATGTGGGAGACGTGCGACAACCGTAAGCTCAAACTCGATGCGATGGAGGCAGGCGACGTGTGCGTGATAGAGGAGGACCAGTCGTTCTTCGCCATGTGCAACCGACGTCTGGCTGGAACACTCGTGCCGCTCTTCTCGTTGCGCACCGAAGGCAGTTTCGGTGTAGGCGACTTCGGCGACCTTGCCGCAATGACCGACCTCGTGGCAGACACCGGCCAGCGAGTGCTGCAGCTGCTGCCCATCAACGATACTACCACGTCGCGCCGATGGACCGACTCCTATCCATATTCGTGCATCAGCATCTTTGCGCTCAATCCGATATATGTCGATCTCAGACAATTGCCGCCTCTGGCAGACGCAAAGAAGCAGGCTGAGTTTGAAGCGCTTCGACAGGAACTCAACGCACTCCCGGCTGTAGACTACGAGCGTGTGATACGCGCCAAAGAGCAGTACTTGCACCTCATGTTCGAGCAGGAGAGCGAGCGCACCATGCGTTCAGCTGCGTTCAAGAAGTTCTTCCGCGACAACGAGCGCTGGCTCGTGCCATACGCACAGTACAGCTATCTGCGCGACGCTTATGGCACAGCCGACTTCAATACCTGGCCCAGTCATCGTGAATGGACTGAAGCCGAACGTGGACAACTGTCGAATCCGCGCACTAAGGCATACAAGAAGCTTGCCTTCTTCTACTATGTGCAGTTTGTGCTCGACCAGCAGATGTGTGTCGCACACGAACACGCTATGGCTCGCGGCGTAATTCTCAAGGGTGACATACCTATCGGTGTCGACCGTACAGGATGCGACGTGTGGTTCGAACCGCACTACTTCAACCTTGACGGACAGGCAGGTGCGCCACCAGATGCTTTCGCTGCCAACGGACAGAACTGGGGATTCCCTACGTACAACTGGGACCGTATGCTTGCTGACGGATGCCAGTGGTGGGTGCGCCGATTCCGCAATATGGCTAAGTATTTCGACGCTTACCGCATCGACCACGTGCTCGGTTTCTTCCGTATATGGGACATTCCGGCAGACTGCGTACATGCTCTGCTCGGACAGTTCTCGCCGGCTCTGCCCATGACCAAGGCAGAGATAGGCAGCTATGGATTTGAGTTTGACGAGGAACGACACACACGTCCGTTCATCAACAAGTGGGTGTTGGAGCGCATCTTCGGCGAACGTGCCGATGAAGTGGCACAGAACTATCTGCAGCCTGTTGCCGATGACGGCACCTACAGCATGCGTCCCGAATACGACACCGAGCGCAAGGTGCAGGCTGCCTTTGCCGGAAAAGACTCGGTTGCCGACACAGCGTTGAGCGACGGATTGTACAAACTCATTGAGAATGTATTGTTCGTGCGCGACCGCAAACGCAACTATCTCTACCATCCGCGCATTACGGCACAGCTCAACTTCGCCTTTGCCGCACTCGGCGACGACGACAAGCAGCGCTTCAACCGACTGTATGACGACTATTACTATCGTCGCAACAGCATGTTCTGGTATCGCGAGGCTATGAAGAAACTGCCCCGACTGGTGCAGGCTACACGCATGCTTGTGTGTGCCGAAGACCTTGGTATGGTGCCGGAAAGTGTGGATTGGGTCATGAAAGACCTGCGCATTCTCTCGCTCAACGTACAGACTATGCCCAAGGAGTATGGTGTGCACTTTGCCGATCTGTCGAAATATCCCTACCGATCGGTTTGCCTCTTCTCGTCGCACGACATGCCTACGCTCCGACTGTGGTGGGACGAAGACCTGGAGGTGGCGCAAGACTACTACGAGACGGTGCTCTATCATACGGGCGCGGCACCTCATCCGCTGCCGGGATGGCTGGCTCGTGAGATTGTGGTGCGTCAGATGCAAACCCCGTCGATGTTGTGCATAGTGCAGTTGCAGGACTGGCTTGCCACCGACGAACGCATCCGCCAGGCCGATCCTACCGGCGAGCGTGTCAACGTGCCTGCCAATCCGTTCCATTACTGGCGCTACCGCATGCCAATGACCATCGAATCGCTGAAGGCTGACCGCGACTTTGTGAACAGCATCAAGGATATCGTTGGTGAGACAGGAAGATATTAATAAACCAAATACAAATGCTTAAAAGATTTCTCTACACCGTTGCACTCGTTGCAACTTCATCAACAACAGCTATGGCCCAGCACGGGCTCAACTACTGGTTTGACACTCCAGCCACTATGCGAGGACAAGCCGTGTGGTATGGTGGTAATCCGCAAATGTGGAAAGGCGAAAACAAGCCTGAAAGAGCGGGCGATACTGTGAAGAATCCCGACCAGGAATGGGAGTCGCAGTCGCTGCCTATAGGCAATGGCTCGATAGGTGCCAACATCATGGGTTCTGTTCCTGCAGAGCGTATCACCCTCAACGAGAAGACACTCTGGCGTGGCGGACCTAACACAAGCAAGGGCGCACGCTACTACTGGGATGTCAACAAGCAGTCGGCTGGTGTCATCAAGGACATACGTCAGGCTTTTGTCGACAACGACTTGAAGAAGGCGGAAATGCTTACACGCAAAAACTTCAACAGTCCGGTGCCCTACGAGGCAGATGCAGAGAACCCGTTCCGCTTTGGTAGCTTCACTACAGCAGGCGAACTTTATATCGAGACCGGACTGAGCGAGGTGGGCATGACAGGCTATCGCCGCTCGCTCTCTATCGACTCGGCTCTGGCTGTGGTGTCGTTTGCCAAGGACGGTGTCAGCTATACACGCGAATACTTCGTCAGCTATCCTGCCAATGTGATGGCTGTACGCTTCAAGGCTTCGCGTAAGGGAATGCAGAACCTCGTGCTTTCGTATGCCAAGAACCCCGTTTCGGAGGGCAAGATGATAGCCGAAGGCAACGACGAACTCTTGTGGAACGCCCGTCTCGACAATAATAATATGCAGTATTGCATACGTATGAAGGCGGTGGCAAAGGGCGGAACCGTAGACAATCATAACGGAAAAATTACCGTTAAGGGTGCCGACGAGGTGGTGTTCATCATCACAGCCGACACCGACTACAAGCCCAACTACAATCCCAACTTCGACGATGCAAAGGCTTATGTAGGCGTCAATCCTGAGTCTACTACACGCCAGTGGGTCGACAAGGCTGTAGCCAAGAGCTATGAGTCGCTGTTCATCGAGCATTACAATGACTACGCAAGTCTGTTCAACCGCGTAAAGCTCAACATCAACAACGCCACAGCCAACGTTAAGGATATGCCTATCAACCAGCGACTCAGCAACTATCGTCGCGGCCAGAAGGACTTCTATCTCGAACAGCTCTACTATCAGTTCGGGCGCTATCTGCTCATCGCTTCGTCGCGCCCCGGCAATATGCCTGCCAACCTCCAGGGAGTATGGCACAATAATGTTGACGGACCTTGGCGTGTCGACTATCACACCAACATCAACGTGCAGATGAACTACTGGCCGGCATGCCAGACCAACCTCAGCGAATGCGAGCAGCCGTTGTTCGACTTCATACGTACTCTCATCAAGCCGGGTGAGGTTACTGCCAAGGCATATTTCGGTACACGTGGATGGACAACATCTGTATCTGCCAACATCTTCGGATTCACTTCGCCCTTGGCGAGCGAGGATATGTCGTGGAACTTCTCACCGTTTGCAGGTCCGTGGCTTGCCACACACATGTGGAACTACTACGACTATACTCGCGACCGCCGATTCCTTGCCAATGAGGCTTACGACATAATCAAGGGTAGTGCCGACTTTGCTGCCGACTATCTGTGGCACCGTAAGGATGGAGTATATACAGCTGCGCCTTCTACTTCGCCCGAACACGGACCGGTTGACGAGGGTGCTACGTTTGCACACGCTGTAGTACGTGAGATTCTTATGGATGCTATTGAGGCAAGCAAGATTCTCGGTCGCGACGCCAAGGACCGTCGTGTGTGGGAAGATGCTTTGAAGCATATCGCTCCTTATAAGATTGGTCGTTATGGACAGCTTATGGAGTGGTCGCGCGACATTGACGACCCGAAGGACGAGCACCGTCACGTCAATCATCTGTTCGGATTGCACCCGGGTCACACCGTTTCGCCTGTCACAACTCCTGAACTTGCCAAGGCTTCGCGTGTAGTACTCGAGCATCGTGGCGACGGAGCTACAGGCTGGTCGATGGGATGGAAGCTCAATCAGTGGGCACGGCTGCATGACGGCAACCACGCATACAAGCTCTATGGCAACTTGCTTAAGAATGGTACGCTCGACAATCTGTGGGACACTCATGCTCCTTTCCAGATTGACGGCAACTTCGGTGGAACTGCCGGTGTGACCGAAATGCTGATGCAGAGCCATATGGGATTTGTCCATCTGTTGCCTGCATTGCCCGATGCTTGGGCTGAAGGCAATGTTGAGGGACTGCGTGCTCGTGGCAATTTCACCGTTGGCATCGTATGGAATGGTGGTAAGCTTGCTAAGGCTACCGTTTATTCAGGTGCTGGTGAGCCGTGCGAGGTTCGTTATGGCGACCAGACCATACGCTTCAAGACCCAAAAGGGCAAGACATACAGCGTTACCAGCGTGAATGGTAAGCTGATTGTTAAGTAAGGGCAAAACATTTATATACAAAAAAAACTGGCAAGTCGACCAATTGGTCAACTTGCCAGTTTTTTTTTGTATTTAGTAAATCCGTAGATTACTTGTTTATTTGGTTAATTCGTAGATTACTTGTTGTCCTCAATAAGGTTCTCGCCAGTCATATCGGCAGGCTGCTCCAGTCCCATGATGTGGAGAATAGAAGGAGCAACGTCAGCCAGACGACCGTCCTTAACAGTTGCTGAGTTGTTGTCAGTAACGTAGATGAACGGAACCGGGTTCAATGAATGGGCTGTGTTAGGAGTGCCATCCTCATTAAGAGCGTGGTCGGCGTTGCCGTGGTCGGCGATGATGATAGTCTCGTAATCGTTAGCCTTGGCAGTCTCAACAACCTCCTTAACGCAGTTGTCGATAGCGTGAACAGCCTTAGCGATAGCGTTGTAGATACCAGTGTGGCCTACCATGTCGCCGTTGGCGAAGTTGACAACGATGAAGTCGTACTCCTGAGTCTTGATCGCACCAACGAGCTTGTCCTTAACCTCGTATGCGCTCATCTCCGGCTTCAAGTCGTAAGTGGCAACCTTAGGTGAAGGAACAAGGATACGGTCCTCACCCTCGTACGGAGTCTCACGACCACCGTTGAAGAAGAATGTTACGTGAGCATACTTCTCTGTCTCGGCTGTATGGAGCTGACGCTTGCCGTTGGCAGCGAGGTATTCGCCGAGAGTATTTGTTACGTTCTCCTTCGGGAAGAGGATGTGTACACCCTCGAACGAAGCGTCGTACGGAGTCATGCAGTAGTACTGCAGATCCTTGATGGTGTGCATGCCAGCCTCGGTGTGGTCCTTCTGTGTGAGCACCTCAGTAAGCTCCTTGGCACGGTCGTTACGATAGTTGATGAAGATGACAACGTCGCCCTCCTGGATTGTACCGTCAACGGTAGAGTTGTTGATAGGAAGGATGAACTCATCAGTTACGCCCTCGTCGTAGCTTTCCTGCATAGCCTGAACCATATCAGCCGACTGCTTGCCCTTGCCTTCAACGAGCAGGTCGTAAGCCTCCTTGACACGCTCCCAACGCTTGTCGCGGTCCATAGCGTAGAAACGACCTACGATGCTTGCGATGTGTGCGCCGTTGTCAGAGCAGCACTGCTGTACCTGCTCGATGAATCCCTTGCCCGACTTCGGGTCGGTATCACGGCCGTCCATAAAGCAGTGTACGTATACGTCCTTCAGACCATACTCCTTACCAATCTCGATGAACTTGAAGAGGTGGTCGAGTGAAGAGTGTACGCCGCCAGTAGAAGTAAGACCCATAAGGTGGAGCTTCTTGCCGGTCTTCTGAGCGTAGCTGTAAGCGTTAATGATTTCCTTGTTCTTGAGGATAGAACCGTCCTTGCATGCGCGGTTGATCTTTACGAGGTCCTGATAAACGATGCGACCAGCACCGATGTTGAGGTGACCTACCTCCGAGTTACCCATCTGTCCTTCGGGCAGACCAACGTCTTCGCCACAGGTGAGGAGCTGTGAGTGAGCACTAACAGCTGTGAGATAGTCGAGATAAGGAGTAGGTGTGTTGTAGATAACGTCTCCCTTGCCATGCTGGCCGATGCCCCATCCGTCGAGGATCATCAATAATGCTTTCTTTGCCATAATTATTGTAAAAATCTTATAAATGAATTGTTCTGCGATATAAAGGCTTCCCAATGCTTTACACATTGTCACCTTATTATATACAATATGCAAAATTACAATTTTCGGTTTAATTGGCAAAATAACTGAAAACAAGTTTAACAACAATTATAATGCAGTCATTTAGCTCTGCATTTCGCGCCATTCGCGTGGCGACATACCTGTGTTGTCGTTGAAAATCTTGTACAGTTGGCTGCGCGATGAGAATCCGCAATATATAGATATTGTATCGTTGTTGTATTCGGGATGTGCCTTGACAAGCCGTTGTGCTTCTGCAAAGCGTATGCCCGACAGCCACACTCTGAATGTAGAGTTAAGGTACTGGTCGAAGTATTGACTCAGTCGTATGCGCGAAATGCCGGTTTGTTGCGACAGCTTGCCTATGTTGGCAGAGCTGTCCCTGAATCCTCCGTTTGCAACCCATTGTCCCAGTATAATGCTTATTTTTTCGATTTGTCCTGTCGATATGGTTGTAGGGTCATCGTCAGCCAATTCATTGTAGTAGTCTGATGCATTGCCGTATGTTTCGTCTTCGGTCAGCACGTCTTCAACGGGAGCCATGTTGAAGCCTAACGCCACAAAACTTGAAACGAACAGAAACACAGTGAACAGCATTAGCGGACCGACGACATACAATGCCGGTCGCCAAGTTACAGCAAAAATAAGTGTGGACGACAGCATGGAAAGCAATAGATAACTTGCTTTTGTGTAGCGGTCGTACGTTGATATGTCGCCGCCGGTGTCGTTGTTGATGCGGTGTTGTGTGCGTCTTAGTATAATGGTAGGCGACGTCATGAAGTACACCATGCTCAAGGCGAACATGGCGAATATTATACCACGCATTCCGTCAAGTGCCATATTGCCACTTGTATACCATCCTATTGCAAACACCACGACTATGGATAAGCAAGCCAATGCGCCTACTATGGCATAGCGACGTGTGGTTTTGCGCGAACTTTGTAGCTGTATTATTGAACAAGCCAGAAAATAGTTGGCTATAGGATAGAACAAAGTATTGAATACTGTGCCGACATTATCGTCATTAGCTCTCAGCTTGAACTTTATCTGCAGAGCGTAGTGAACTACCAGTATCAGCATTGTTGCAGCCAGCAGCAGTCGTGACTTCTCGTATTGCGGGGTAGTGGAATTCTGGTACAGTCGCGAAACAAGCAGTTGCAGCATAAGCATTGCGAATACAAGCAAGCATGTGTATTGTAATGTAAATAATGATTCCATATCGTAATCGAAATATTAAAAGCAGTATATAGTAGTAATCTTTTCTGTTATCTTTAACATTACAAAATTACCATTTATTTTCAAGAAACGAATATTTGTAATAGAATTTTATTCTTTTTTTAATTTAAGTTTCGCAAGCGAAAGTAGTTCGAAATGCCGCAAATGTGAATACAAAAAAAATGAGGGTGTTCAAAACTTTATTGTTTTGACACCCTCACAATTTTCAATTGACTTTTATATATAGTGTTGTTGTCCTATGTGATTGTTGGCTATAGTTTAGCGACGGCTTCCAAACGAACCGTGGCTGCTACCGCCATTGTTGCTCTTGCTTCCGCCATTAGAGCGTGAACCGCCTCCAAACGATGAACCTCCATTGCTGCGACTGCCTCCGAAAGAGCCACGTGAGCCGAACGAAGAGCTGTTGTTAGAGCGCGAACCGCTTCCGAATGAATACCCGTTTGAACGTGAACCGCTACCGAATGAAGATGAGTTGCTGCGGTTGCTGTTGCCGAACGAAGGTCTTGACTGGTTTGACGTGTTGGGACGTGTGAACGTATTGCGTGGTGTGCCATATACGTCGTCACCTCCACGGCGTGAACCAAACTGTCCGCGGTTAGTATTGTTGTCGGTCAACGAATGTCTTACTGTAGTGCGTGTGCTGCTGCCACGTGAGCCAAACGAACTCTGTTGACGATTGTTCTTGTTGCCAAACGAGTTTTGTGGACGACCTGAGATATATTGTGGTTCGCGTGAACCGAACGACTGTCTGTTGCCACGTCCATAGTCACCACGGTCAAATCTATCGCGCATTCCGAAGTGGCTGTCGCCGCGACGTGATCCGTAGCTACGTCCATGATACCAAGAACGTCCGTGGTTTGTGCTCCATGAGTGTCCGCCACAATAGTTTACGTATACAGTAGGACGATTGAAGTAGAAGTAGTCGCGGTGCGGATAGCGTGCGTAAATGCCGAAGTGCCAGTAGCCAGCGTTGAAGTAGAGCGGACGATAGAAGTAGGCTGCGTCGCAGAAAGCACGATACTGCCAGTCGAGCAGAACGTAGCTCATGTCGAGATTGCGGTAGCGCCAGTAGGCCCCATACAGGTCGTCGACAGTATTTACACTCATAAGGTAGTCGAGGTTTATCTCGTATGCTGCCTCATACTGGTCGTTGGTCAGATTCAGCTCATAAGCCATTTTGTCGGTCAGGAACAAAGCCTGCTGACGAGCCTGCTCATAACTCATAGCGTTTGACGACATTGTGAACGCCATCAGAAGCATTAGTATGGAAATCAGCTTTTTCATAATGTATATGTTTTATATTGTTCGACAATTGGTTTCTTTTTACACTTGCAAAGATACATACACATTATGGGTTGGCAAAAGGATTTTCCCTAAACGCGTGTGGGAAAATCCCTATTGTTGTTTTTCAGTCTTTCGGTTGCTGGTCGTCTTCCTTTACTGTAGTGCTCACGTTACGCTCTATGCTGCGACGCAACTGGTGCAGCTTGATGGCGTTGGTCAGTTCCACAATGCCATAGACAATCATGCTCCAGCCTATGACGAATAATGGAGCCGATGCAATAGACGATGGCGAAACTATAGCCACAATACCTATAAGCAGAGTCAGCGCCGGCATAATCCAGTAGTAGAATCCGATGCGTGCCATGCGTGATACCGCTACAAGATTTGCCATCTGGCTTATGGCTCCCAGTATGAGTATGGCTGCAAGAATGTACATCAGACTTTGCACGAATGTGTTGGGCATAAGAGCCAGGATGAGTCCAAGTATGAGGCTGCCCAGTCCGACGATTGGAAACGTAGGCTTCATGCCAGTCAGCAGTCTGCCGTCGGCATCAAACACCTGTATGTCGTTTTTCTTGCCTCGTGCAATGAAGTAAGTTACGCACGAGAACACTCCCGACAGGAAGAACAGCACACCAATGGCAATAGTTATCCACGTTACGGTAAGTTCGCGATACTTCACGATGAGCGCTCCTACAATAATGGCGCACAATGCGCGCACAACAGAACTTTGAAATACTTTCATATCTTCTTGCTTTTTTTGATTATATACAATAATGTGTATGGCAAATTTATACATTA
This sequence comes from Leyella stercorea, assembly GCF_021531655.1. The sequence goes on from NZ_JADYUF010000009.1 coordinate 79,278, forward strand.
TTATCTATATAGACAACACAAATGTCGTTTTTATGCCTTATAAAGTGGCAAATAGGGATTTCCCTATTTACTATTATGGTTTTTATACATTGCCGTGTTGTTTGGTTTTTCTATCTTTGCACCAGAAAACAATTAAAACACATACATTATGAAACGAATTTATACTTTCCTTACAATGTTCATGTTGGCATTAATGCCGGCAATGATGACAAGTTGTGATACTGACGATGATTATTGGTACGACGACTATTATGGTGAATGGTATGACGAATACGATTGGTATAATGATCCATTTGATCATGGTAACAACCAACTGGTATCGATGGCTCGCACTCTCAATGGCACATGGACAGGTGATGCCAAGAGCGATTTTAAAGAAGATGGCCAGTGGTATACTGCTTACTTCGATGTAGAGTTCACCTTCACGCAGTACACCTCAATGTCGTGCAACGGTACCGGATACGAGACCGACTATGCCGACAATGGCGAAACCAATGTCAGTCGCTTCAAGTGGTATATCGACCCTCGTACGGGCAATATCAATATAGAGTACATCCCGAGCGGATCCCGATACCTTCTCGATGCCAATGGCAATTCCGATAAATCCGGTTTCTTCCTTGGATGGGACTCTAAAGAGAAGCAGGATCTGTTCAATGGAGTAATGGAAGGCATCAACGTTGACGAGTACATAACGTTCGACTGCGAACGTGTCACAAGTCGCGGCACACGTGCTCTTGGTTCAGACTTTGTACAGACAACATCGCAGGGCAAGTCGTATGGCAAGGGATTCACATTGAAGCGCGTTGAAAATAATGTACCGAAGACTCTGCGTCGCAGATAATATAGGAACGGCTGACTCCAGTCCGACGCGCAGCAAGAATATTGAAACAGCAAACTTTAGTAGCGGAGGCCGAAAGACCTCCGCTATTGTTATTGTGTAAAATCCCATTCTTTTTCATTGTTTATTTTCTGTAAATCCGTAACTTTGCAAATATCAAACAAAGTGAAAGACAATGGAAAAAGAAAATGATATATTCCAGAGAGCCGAATTGCTCTTGGGCAACGATGTGATGAATCAGATAGCCTCCAAGCGTGTCATCGTGTTTGGGGTAGGAGGCGTTGGCAGTTGGTGTGTTGAGTGTCTGGTACGTTCGGGCATACGTCGCATCACGATAGTCGACTTCGACAGCGTGTGTGCCTCAAATGTCAACCGCCAGCTTATGGCCACTACCAACACCATAGGTCGCGTCAAGGTTGAAGCTTTAAAGGAGCGATTGCTCCAGATCAACCCTGATTGCGAGGTCACAGCCTTGCAGAAGATGTTCACCGAAGAGACAGCCGACGAGTTCTGTCTCGACCAGTACGACTATATCATCGATGCCATTGACTCGCTAAAGGACAAGGTGGCGCTCATAATGCGCGCATGTCAGACATCAGCTGTATTCTTCTCGTCGATGGGAGCAGCCTTAAAGATGGACCCAACCCGAATACGCGTGGCAGAGTTTTGGAAGGTGCGTGGCTGTCCGCTTGGTTCAGCTCTGCGCAAACGTATGAAGCGGGCCCAACTTAAGCCAGCCCATAAGTTCCAGTGTGTGTATAGCGAGGAACTTCTTGACAATGTCGGTCCGCAACCCGAACCTGAATACAAGAAGCAAACTAATGGCAGTATGTCGCACATTACAGCCATCTTCGGCTTCACCATTGCAGGATTGGTGCTCAACGATATTCGCGATAAAGCACTAAAAGTCGACAGCGAACACAACAATTAAGCCGTTTGGCAGTTATATATATTATATAATGTATAGATATAACAGTTTAACGTATTCACATAATAATTCATAATGAGACGATACATAGTATACATATTGCTTGCTCTTCTGATGCCTTTGGCGGCAGTAGCACAGTCGATGACCGACGATCAGGTTATGGCATTTGTAGCCAAGGAGCATGCAGCCGGCACGTCAAATGCCCAGATTGTAACCAAACTCATGCAGCGTGGAGTCGACATATCTCAGATACGTCGCGTGCGCACCAAGTACGAGAGCCAGATGAATCAAGGCTCAATGAGTTCGATGTCAGGCAAGAGTGCAGCTGAAACCTCACGTATGCGCACCAATAATGGCAAGACACGCAATGACTATGGCAAGAAGGCTGATGCTGAGGCTGCCGAATATTCTTCGCAGCGAGTTAAGGCGCAGCCCGACCGCACCTATACCCATACCTACGACGACAACGATGAGGAGTATGTCGACTTTCAGAAAGAGATGGCTGCAATGGTCAGTAGCGATAAGGACTCATTGGCAAAAAGCAAAAACCGTGTCTTCGGTCGCGACATCTTCAATAGCAAGCTTCTTTCGTTTGAACCCAATATGAACATAGCCACACCTCAGAACTATCGCCTCGGTCCGGGCGATGCCGTCATTATAGATATATACGGAGCGTCGCAGAAGACCGAGCAATGTACCGTATCGCCCGATGGCGATGTGACAATCGAAGGTTACGGACCCGTTCAAGTGTCAGGACTCACCGTAGCACAGGCCAATGCACGCCTGCGTTCTACGCTTGGCAGCCGCTATACAAGCAGCCGTGTACGACTCACAGTAGGTCAGACACGCACCATTATGGTCAATGTGATGGGCGAGGTGCGCTTGCCTGGTACATACACGCTGTCTGCCTTTGCTACAGTATTCCACGCCCTATACATGGCAGGAGGCACCAACGACCTTGGTACGTTGCGTAACATCAAGGTGTATCGTAGCGGTCGGCTCGTCACCGTAGTCGACATTTACGACTATATACTCAACGGTCGACTTACGGGCAACGTGCGTCTTGCCGAAGGCGATGTTATCGTAGTAGGTCCCTACGACTGCCTTGTTAACATTTCGGGCAAGGTGAAGCGTCCAATGTTCTACGAGATGAAGAAGAACGAGTCGGTAGCTTCACTTCTAAAATATGCAGGTTCGTTCACGGGCGATGCCTATACCAAGGCAGTTCGTGTCAATCGCAAGACCGGCCGCGAGTATTCGGTATATAATGTTGGCGAGTTCGACTACTCAAGTTTCCAGATAGCCGACGGCGACTCGGTAGAGGTAGACTCCATCTTGCCTCGTTTTGCCAACACAGTAGAGGTGCGTGGCGCAGTATTCCGTCCTGGCAAGTACAATCTTGGAGGTCAGGTCAACAGCGTGCGCACTCTTCTTGCCCAGGCAGAGGGCGTGACCGAGAAAGCCTTCACAGCTCGTGCCGTAATGCATCGCTTGAAAGCCGACCGCTCGCTTGAGGCAATACGCGTTGACGTGGCAGGCATCATGAGTGGACGTGTAGCCGACATGCCATTGAAGGAGAATGACGTGCTCTTCATTCCCACACGTCCAGAGGAAATACAGGAGCGCACGCTTACCATACGTGGCGAGGTGAACTATCCCGGCACCTATCGCTATGCCGAGAACGAGACCGTTGAAGACTTCGTGCTTCAGGCAGGCGGATTGACCGATCGTGCCTCGTCTGTCAATGTCTACATTAGTCGACGTATCACCGACCCCAAGGCACTGCGTCCCGATTCGGTTATAGCCCAGACCTTCACCGTGTCGTTGAAGGACGGATTTGCTGTAGACGGACAACCCGAGTTCAAGCTCATGCCCTTCGACGAAGTGTACGTAATGCGCAGCCCAGCCTACAGCGAGCAGCAGAATGTAAGTGTTGAGGGCGAAGTAGTGTTTGCAGGAATGTACACTTTGCCTAAGGACAATGTACGATTGAGCGAGCTGTTCCGCAAGTCGGGCGGTTCCAACGGACTGGCTTATATCAAGGGAGCACGCCTTATGCGTCGTGCCAACGAAACCGAGAAGGAGCGCATGCGTGCCGTATTGCGCATGCAGCAGGAGCAGTTGCAGAAGAATCTGCTCCAGCTTTCGGCAAGCAGCAACAATGCAGGCGGCATGCAGCAGGTAGCCGAAGATGCCAAGAATGCCGAACTTGCCAAGTTCAACGTGCCTGACGAATATCCCGTAGGCATCGACCTTGACGAAGCATTGAAGAATCCAGGCAGCGATGCCGACGTAGTGTTGCGCGAGGGCGACCGCCTCATCGTGCCTAAGTACAATGGAACTGTCAAGGTTAATGGAGCCGTAATGTATGCCAATACCGTAGCCTACGAGAAGGGCAAGCGTGCATCTTACTATATCGACCAGGCAGGAGGCTATGCTACAGACGCCGTCAAGAACCGTGCCTACATTATATATATGAACGGTCGTGTAGCCAAGGTTAGCCATGGCGCACGCGTAATGCCGGGTTGCGAGATTGTAGTGCCAGCCAAGCTGAAGCGCAAGATGAGTGTGGCTGAGACCATGAGCCTCGGTTCAAGCATGTCGTCGATAGCCGCCATGATAGCTACGATAGCCAATCTGACGAAGTAAAATTGCCTGATTACGTATACCTCTAATACATACATATATGAAATATCCAATAGGAATACAAGACTTTGTCAAACTTCGTCAGGGCGGATTCGCTTACGTTGACAAAACCAAATTTGTATATAAGCTTGCCGACGAAGGGTCATATTACTTTCTGAGCCGTCCACGACGGTTCGGAAAGAGTCTTTTCCTGTCTACACTCGAAGCCTATTTCCTTGGTAGGAAAGAACTCTTCGAAGGACTTGCCATATATGATATGGAGAAAGAATGGAAGAGTCATCCAATTTTTTATATAGATTTGAATACGGCAAATTTCCGTGACGAGAATAGTCTGTATGAAGTCCTCAATTCACACGTGAGTGTATGGGAAGAAATGTATGGTGCTCGTGAATATGAAACAACACTCGCTTTGCGCTTTAAAGGTGTAATAGCACGTGCTGCCGAAAAGGAAGGACGTGGAGTCGTAATACTAATTGACGAGTATGATAAGCCTATCCTCCAGACTCTGCGCAATGAAGAATTGCAGGAGAGACACCGTTCGTTGCTCAAGTCGTTCTACTCAGTACTGAAGACGCAAGATCGTTATATACGTTTTGCTTTCATTACTGGTGTAACAAAGTTTGGCAAGGTAAGCGTGTTCAGCGACCTCAATAATCTTATGGACATATCCATGGATCAACGCTATATAAGCATTTGTGGTATGACGCAGAATGAACTTCTCTACAACTTTCGTGAAGGTATAGAGCAATTGGGCGAGGCGTATGGCGATACAGAAGAAGAGACATTGAATAAGCTGAAGATAAGATACGACGGCTATCATTTTGAAGAGGATACAGTAGGTATATACAATCCGTTCAGTGTACTCAATACACTGGCTAAGTTGCGTTATAAGGACTATTGGTTTGAAACTGGTACACCCACTTTCCTTGTCGACCTATTGAAGATGCACAATTATCGCCTGTTAGACATCACCAGAGAGAAAGTATCAGGCGACGTTATAAACAGCGTTGATTCGATGTCTACCAATCCTATTCCTATGATATATCAGAGCGGTTACCTTACTATAAAAGGTTACGACGAACGTTTCAAGAAATACCGGCTTGGCTTTCCCAACAAAAGGAAGTAGAAGAAGGTTTCCTTAATTTTCTTTTGCCGTTATATACATCGGCAGGCAATAATTCGCCTTTTATGGTCGACGAGTTTGTGAAGGATGTCAAAGCTGGTAATCTAAGACTCCCGGCAATGTTTATTTAATAGAATGCAAATAAAGATATGCAAGAAAGAAGATTGCCGTTAGGCATACAGGACTTTGAGGAGCTGCGTAATGGAAACTATCTTTACGTGGACAAGACCGATATGGTGTGGGCTGTGGCTAACAACCGCAAATACAATTACCTCAGTCGCCCTCGTCGTTTCGGCAAATCACTTTTTGCGTCTACTTTGAAATGCTATTTCGAAGGCAGGAAGGAATTGTTTGATGGTCTCAAGATAATGTCCATTGAAAAAGAATGGATTGTGCGTCCAGTCATATATTTAAGTATGAGTTTAGGAGGCTCCGATGCTCAATCGTTGAAGGAATATCTCAACGAACGTTTGAGTTATTACGAGTCTGTATATGGAAAGGTACAATCCGAGCAATCATTGGGCAATCGTTTTAATGGCGTGATTCGTCGTGCGTACGAAAAGTCTGGAGTACAGATAGCTGTAATAGTAGACGAGTATGACGTGCCGTTGCAGCATACGTACGATACAGACCAGCATGAGGAATGTCGAACTATATATCGTGATTTTTTTACGGGGTTGAAAGATTTTGGCTATTGTATAAAATGTGTCTTCATAACAGGCATTACTAAGTTTACGCAGATAAGCCTGTTTAGTACTTTGAATACTATTGCCAATATAAGTTTTGACGAATCGTTGGCTACCGTTTGCGGTATCACGTATAGCGAATTGACAGACAATTTTCAGAATGAGATAAAGAGATTGGCTGACAAATGCAATATGAGCGAAGAGGCGACAATCAATGAGATGCAATCCTTGTACGACGGTTATCACTTTGCCTCCAACATGTTGAATGTGTACAACCCCTATAGTGTGTTGTCGGCATTCTCTCGTGGACGTCTTAATTCTTATTGGATAGCATCAGGTTCAAACGAGATGTTATTTAAGGTGTTGAATAAGTTCGCCAAGGATATCCCCATGCTCGATGGTTGTCTTATTGATGCCGACTATCTGGAAGAGAGCGATGTGAATATGATTGACCCGAAGCTGTTCCTCTATCAAGCGGGCTATCTGACAATAAAGTCAGTAGATGGTAATACTTATGTTTTGGGCTATCCGAATCGTGAGGTGAAAGAGGCTGTTCAAAACTCGACATTACGCTGACTCTTATGCTGCTTCTGATAAAAGAGTGATTTGTTTGGCTCTTGAATTCGGAAGAGATAGCAGAAGACTGGAACGATGGGCTGTCATATAATAAAAAAGTATGTAAACAAGCCAAAGAACGCGTCGGGGCATTGCAAAGATAATAATTGGCGCAAGGGAAAGCAAGGGAAAGATAATAATGAAGTATAATAGCCGTTAGTTATAGCGGTTGATAATAAAATAAAATGGTAGAAAATAATAGTAAAGTTATAGATTTGAAATTGGTATTAAAGAGAATAATGGCAAATAAGAAGTTATTTGCCATACTGATACCGATTGTATTTTTATGTTCGTGTCTTTATATCGTAAGTGTACCGCGGTATTACTCCACAGAAACAAAGTTAGCTCCAGAGATAGAAAATTCCATGAGTTCAGGAACTTTGGGGTCTATTGCGTCTTCATTTGGATTTGATATGTCGCAGATGAATTCTACAGATGCTATTACTCCGTTGCTTTATCCTGAATTATTGAAGGATAATAGTTTCGTGTTCAAATTCCTTCCGATTTCTGTAACAACTCAGGATGGGAAAATAAAGACAAATTACTATGATTATTTGACGAAATATAATAAAGTATCGCCAATTTCAAAGTTGTTCAGTTCTGTACAAAAACAAGAGAATCTACCTGATAAACAGACAAATCCATATGATTTGACTGCCGAACAGGATAAGGTGTTTTCTGCGATAAGAGATGACATCAAATTTGTCGTAGACAGTAAAACTGGGGTAATAACAATTTCCGTTAAGTCTCAAGACCCATTGGTTTGTAAAATATTGGCTGATTCAGTACGTGGAATATTGCAGCAATATATTACATCCTATCGTACTAATAAGGCACGAGCAGATGTAGAATATTACAAATCGCTTGTTACTAAGGCAAAGGCAAATTATGAGAAAGCCCGTCAATTATATGGTAGCTTTTCAGATTCCAATGCAGATGTAATTCTTGAGAGTGTTCGTTTAAAGCAGAACGATCTTGAGAATGATATGCAGTTAAAGTTCAATACATACAGTCAACTTAATCAGCAACTACAGGCTGCTATAGCAAAACTACAAGAGAAGACGCCTGCTTTTACAACATTAAAGGGAGCTGCCGTTCCTATTAAGCCTGCAGGTCCGAAGCGAATGATATTCGTTTTGTCTATGGTTTGTGTAGCTTTTGTAATAGGAACGTTGTGGACACTGAGAAAGGATATTCCGAAATTGTTTGTTTAAAATAGATATGGGTCAAAACTTGAGTTTTCTTACTAAAGTCGGTATATTTGTCAAAAAAATGACAGGTATTAAGGATATATCTGCATTTAGAAAAGATGTCAAGAAAGTTGTTGGCAGTATAATCTATCATAAAAAGTATAATGCAGATGATGTTGTGCGTGTAATGCAAGACATGGGCATGAAGAAAGGCTCTGTAGTGTGTATACATGCCGCAATGAAGGAATTCTATAATTATCGTGGTACTGCACAGGAATTGATAGAAAAGATTCTTAATGTGATAACGCCTGAAGGAACATTACTTATGCCTGCTTATCCAAAGCCTGCGTGTATGTTTGATGATTCGTTTGTATTTGACATCAATAACACACCAACTTCCGCTGGCTTTCTTGCAGAAACTTTTCGGAAATGCCCTGGGGTACTACGTAGCATAAACGTTCAGCATTCAGTATGTGCCTGGGGAAAAAATTCAGAATGGCTTATACGGGATCATCATAAAGGTGTAAATTGTTGGGATGAACATTCACCTTGGTATCGTATGACACAGTTAGATGCTCTTGTATTTACTTTAGGATTGCCTGCAAGTTATATCGGAACATTTGATCATTGTGTAGAGGGACTTCTATATAAGGAACATCCATATTGGAAACAGTTTCTTACAAAAACCTATACATTCAGATATTATAATGACGAAGGTAAAGTTTGCTCATATACTTGTCTTACAGGTGATATAGACCGCAGAACCCACGAACAAGTGTTGATATCAAGAATGGGAAGTGCTTACAGAAAACGTCGAATCTCCAATCTGCTGATAAAGGAGTTTGATTCGAAAGCCTGTCTTCAAAAAATGTTGGAATTGGGACGACGTGGAATTACAATGTATTACGTACCATCACCTAAGAAATATAAGTTTTGAATAACTATTTAAGTAAACTGCGTGGCCAGTCATTATTGGTAAATACAGCCAAATTGTCGGTCAGTAATATAATAATGTATGTGTTGCCTATAATAGTGACACCTATATTGTCGCGTCTATACGGACCTGCTGCATTTGGTGAATGGGGTATATTTTCTTCATTCACATCAATTGTAGCAATTGTTATGTTCTTAAGTATTGATAATATTATAGTTAAGGCAGAGGAGGAAGAAGTTGGAAATCTATTGGTACTATGTGGTGGAATAGGTCTGATGGTAATCTCTCTATTGTGTATCGCCTTTACTTTGCTCAATATTTATGACAGCGGTTTTTGTTATATGATTATAACATATATGCTGGCATATTTTGTCTATACTATTGTTTATAATTTGAATAATAGGTATGCAAATTATTCAAAACTTGCAGTTTCGAATGTTCTTCAAGGAGCTACACAGGCTATTGCCAGAATTTCTCTAGGTGTATTTTTTCTTGGGGTTGTTAATGGACTTGTATGCGGAACGATATTAGCTGAAATAATAACATCCATATTTTTGTGTTTTTGTCTATTCAAAATAGATACTCGTAAGTGGACTACAGTTACTGTGAGAGGTGTAAAGAATCTGTTGAAAAAGTATCGTAAGTTTCCGCTGTATGATGCTCCATCAAATCTTCTTGCATTTTCGACGTTGAATTTGCCTATTATAATTCTTGCTGGTACTTATAGCAAGTCAAGTATAGGATGTTTTTCTATTATTTTGCAATTGTTACTTCTGCCTATGTCATTAGTTGGCTCGTCAATGGGCAAGGTGTATTATCAAGAACTATGCAGCGCCGCAGGTGACAGTAAGCGTATAGAGAAAATGTCAGAGTCGATACTTAATATACTGTTAATAGTTTCAGTAATTCCTATGTTATTGCTGAGTTGTGGCGGAGACTATTTGGTTGTGCTGTTTCTTGGTGAGAGTTGGAGTACAGCAGGACATGTCGCTTTGATATTGTCGTTGTGGTCTTTTCCTGTTATCTTGACACAGCCTTTATTGCCGTTATTTAGGGCTTATAATATCCAGAATGTGCTATTGCGTTATGATATATTGTATTTTATTGGAGGAATAGGTAGCTTGTTATTATGTTGCCATTGTTCATGTAGTATGTTTACGACTCTTATTGTCTATGCTGCAATATGTGCATTGGTAAAGTTCGCCCTCTTTCGCAAAATGGCAAGTATAGTTAATTATAATTTGTTTAATCATCGTATGGCATTATCTGTATGGGTGTTTGCTGTATGTATTTTGGTCGTACGACTGGTGTTATTATGAAAAAAGCACTTTCTTATATATTGTCTACTGATTGTCTTTCAGGCAAGCTTATGCTGGCGTGTATATATGCGTTGGCATACGACTTTATGTATGAAAATTTTGTCTATAAACTGTTCGGCTATATTGGCAACATGGATTATGTTGAGATGGGTGTGGAGAATCGTGTCCTGTGGATATTGCTTTCCGTATTGCCATTTGCTGCATACAAAGGCCTGACTAAGATTTCTTCTTTCTTTTCATTGTTCCTCTATTTGTTTGTGTATCTGCCTTTTGTCCACGCCATATTTGTGGCGTATAATATCAGTCAATTGCAGATTTACTCTTATTGTCTTGCAATGATGGTCATTATGATATCGCTGTTTAAGTTAGGTGGTGAATGGACATTGTTGCATGATATTGTAGTGAAACCACAAGTGTCATTACGAACAATAGAAATTATCACTTTGGTCTTGACTCTTTTATTTGTTGCAATAGCGCATAATTCTATGCATTTTGTTAATATATTTACACAGTCAGGAGATATGTATGCTTATCGTGCACAAAATTCAGAAGTTGAGTATCTTGGTGGTGTTGCCTATGTTAGAGGGTGCTTATTTGGAGCTTTCTATCCGTTCTTATTGGTTAGTTATCTTAGGATGAAGAGACGAAAGATGGCTTTGTTACCTTTGATAGGATATTTCCTGCTGTTTGCGGTAGACATGCAGAAGATGACATTTCTTATGCCATTTGCTTTAATATTTATGTATTATGTCATTTCGCTTAACGAGGATAAAATATGCAATTATCTGCATTCCTTCATGATGGTGTGCATATTAATACTATCATTGGTGCTATATATCTTTCAAGATGATGAGATTGTGTTTACTTTAGCTGCTATCGTCTTGTTGCGTACTGTATGTGTCGCAGGCTGGCTTACTCAGTTCTATATTCACTTCTTTAATGAGAATCCGTACACATACTATTCGCACATTAATATTGTTAATTATATTACCGAAGCATACCCATACTCAGAGCCTTTGGGTAGAGTTGTAGCTTATGGTAGCCAGAATGCCAATGCAAATTTTTTCTTAACTGACGGCGTTGCTGCTTGTGGGTTGATTGGAATAATAGTAATTGGTGTGTTCTTTGCTATAGTGTTGTTGTTTATAAATTCAATATCTGCAAGATATAAGAAATCTGATATATTTATAATGTTTATGCCGACGATAGCGTATTTTCTTAATACTTCAATATTTACAACTATGTTATCTAATGGATTGTTTGTATTGATACTTTTGGTTGTATGCTCAAAAAATGTAACTAATAATATGAATTATGAAACTATTGAAGAAAGATAAAAAACTTTGTTTTGTTTTAAATATCGGTCCACATTATCGTTTGCCAATATTTAAGGCTATTGACGAAAGATTTTCGTGCAGTTTTTATTTTGGAAGTCATATGAAACAACAGATAAAGACTTTTGATTATAAAATATTGGAAGGATATGTGGCTACACTTAAGAACTATTTTTGGGGGAACTTTTATTGGCAGTCTAAATCACTGAGGATTATATTCAAAAAATATGATATGTATTTTTTTGTTGGCGAGCCTTATTGTTTGTCATCATGGGTTTTGCTTGTTTTATGCAGGTTGTTAGGTAAACAGACTGTAGCGTGGACGCATGGGTGGTATGGCAGGGAAGGTTTTGTCAAGCGACTTATAAAGCGTATTTATTATTCGCTATATACAAAATTGATGGTATATAACGAGTATTCAATAAAGTTGATGGAGCAAGTAGGCTTTAGTACAGATAAGATGTTTTGTATAGCAAATTCACTTGATACCGACAAAGATATGAAGATACGCTCAGAATTAAAACCCTCCAATATATACCGTGAGCACTTTAAGAACGATTGTCCAACGATTATATATTGTGGGCGAATTCAGAAGTGGAAAAGGCTGGACCTTATTATTCATAGTATAGCCCAGTTCAAGAATGAAGGTAAGACGGTAAATGTTGTATTTTTGGGCAAGGACATTGAGAATGTTGCACTTGATAAACTGGCTGAGAGTCTTGGCGTTTCTAATCAAGTGTGGATGTATGGTCCATGTTATGATGAACAAGTTATTGGTGAGATGTTCTATAATGCCTATGTTTGTTTGTCTCCAGGTAATGTAGGTTTGACTGCCATACATGCCCTGAGTTTTGGCTGTCCAGTTATTACTCACGATGATTTTAAATATCAGAACCCTGAGTTTGAAGCTATAGTGCCTGGTGTTACTGGCGACTTTTTTAAAAAGGATGATATGGCAGACATGAAAGCCAAAATAGAATTATGGATAAATAAAGACGAAGAAGCAAGAAATAATACACGCATAAATGCGTTTAAAGAAATAGAAAAGAAGTGGAATATTCACTATCAACTTGGAATTATTGAGAAAATTGTGAATCGTGATTAATTATAAGGTAAATATAAATACCATATAGCTATATGTGCAACCAATTTGCACGATTATTACATATCATCTAAAAAGATTGTTCTTTGACTTATTGATTATGAGATGGGGTTGAGTTTGACTTCGTTATATACTCTTTTATTTTTACTTTTCAAGTGATGATTTTTTTGTAGCCATTTTAATAATTAACTTCTGGCTTTTTTACTCAATAGTAACAAAGTTTATTACTTGAGATAAAATATGCTTCCCTTAATTCGTATTTTTTATATGTTTTGGCTGCAAAAAAACTCTTACCATTTCAAATCAAAACGTCAAAGAGCACTCTAAATGGTTGTACATTAACTTAATATATATAACTGAAATTTTATATTAACACTAATACACACAATTAACAAATTCGTAAGGATTCAGATACAACTATGAAAATATTTATAGATAACGTTGTTTTTGCATGGCAGAAATCAGGAGGAATTTCTGTTGTCTGGTATGAGTTGCTCAAACGTTTGCTTAATACGCAAGAGCTTGAAGGTAAATTGTACTTTATTGACTATGCTGGTTCTGAGAAAAATATATTTTACCGATTGTTGAATATACCTTCGGCATTAATTTGTAAACGCATATCAAGTAAACTATTTGGTGTAATGAAGTATTTGCCACAAATGTTTAGTAATAAAGGGCAGCACTTCATTTTCCACTCTACGTACTATCGTATTTGCTCGGATAAGAAAGCAATAAATATTGTTACCGTACACGATTTTACTTATGAATATTTTTGTAGCGGTTTGAAGCGTTATATACATAGTCTTACAAAGAACTATGCATTACGTAATGCTGACCATATTATATGCATATCAAATAATACAAAGAAAGATTTGTTGAAATTTGTTGAAGGCTTGGATGAGAGTAAAGTTCATGTTATATACAATGGTGCATCGGATGATTTCTTTAAGTTTGCATCTTCTGCAGATCGGTATTCGATAAAGGAACAACCTTATTTAGTTTATGTTGGCAGTCGTGCATCTTACAAAAATTTTGAGTTGGCAGTACGAACATCTGCTTTAGTAGGCATGGAGTTGATGATTGTGGGTGACAAACTAACGGAAGATGAACGTTTGGTGGTAGATGGGTATCTTAGGAATAATTATAAAGAATTAGGTCGTATTGATAATGCGAAACTCAATGAATTATACAATAAGGCTTTTGCACTTATCTATCCGTCTTCGTATGAAGGTTTTGGGCTCCCAGTAATAGAAGCTCAAAAGGCAGGTTGTCCGGTATTAGCACTAGATAATTCTTCAATTACAGAAATTATTGGTGATAAATCTCAATTAGTTAATGAACCTAAGCCCGAAGCTTTTGCCGATCAAATATATAAACTTCAACAGGAAGATTATAGAAATGTGATTGTTGAGAATGGTATCAATAATGCGAAACGTTTCTCATGGGATGAAACCTATAGGCAGTATTTATTATTGTATGAGGATATTATGAAATGTTATGATAAATAGTTTGGTAGTTTCAATGGTGTCTTTATTATAATATAAATTTGCTGTTGTCGTATTTTTAATATAACTTTGCAAATATAAAAATGTAAGCTATGCCGACAAATGTATTAATACCCAATGTAAGTATAGATGAACGGATTGGAAGTGTCTTTAATTATTTGTTCCATATAATCAATGATTCAGAGAAATCTGAAGACGAAACAGTAGAATGGAACTTTAAAAACGCCTCTTTCTTTCATCCGTTTTTCCTTGCGCCGTTGGCTATATATAAACATAGATGTGGGAAGAAAATACATTGTATAAATAATCCTCAAAACATTAGCGATTATTTTTCAACGATAGCTTTTCACAAGCCTTTGAGCATACAGGCAGAGTCGGATATTAAGGCTCTTTTAGAACCTTATAAACATAAGACTTACACTCCAATCTGTGCATTCCGTGCTTCAGAGGAGAAAGTCGCGGACGAGTTACAGTCTGTTTTACAAGTGTTGATAGAAAACCAAACGAACTATGATAGTTCGGTTAAAACTCCATTGTCATAATTCTCTTAAGTGAGATAATATGCAATGTAAACCAACACTCGTGTAGTAAGTATGGTTATATTTTTGCACAATACTTAAGAAAGGAAGGGTGTATAGATATTTGTATTGCAGATGACGGTATTACCGTATACGGTAGTTATATAAAGAACAAGAAGTATCTTGAGGAAATAGGGGACAATGAAGCAAAGGCTTTGCGTATGGCCAATGATGGTTTTTCTACGAAAGATTCTCCAGAGCGTGGCTATGGACTGAATACATCACGAAGACTCTTAACAAAAGGAATGGGTGGCGATTTCTTCATGCTTTCGGGCAGTGCATTTTACAGATTGTCAAAGGATCATGATGAAGTAGTGGAGTTGCCTAAAACAATACGTTGGGATGGAACTATAGTTCTTATGAGAATACCAGTTACATTGCCAGAACATTTTAATATTTATGAATATATATAAGGAATGAAGTCATGGAAAAGAACATTAAAGTTTTAGACCTATTAGGTCCGGATATTCGTTCCCGTAGCAATGCAGGAGCGATTGAAAAAATCATCAAAGAATCAGGTAATGCAAAGTGCGTTATTGATATGGAGGGTGTGGAGTTTATTTCTCGCTCTTTTGCTGATGAATTGCTTGAAATTTGCAAAAAGTCTTTTTCTGTAATCGTAAATACACATGGGGTCGCAGACACTATAATTAAAATAGTTAGTAAGAGTAGAAGTATAAGAAAAGAGAAACATAAGGGAACTGAAAAGATTGTCAAATTACGTGATATGGCAAGTCTTGAATTATATTTTGCTACATTCTGACTTGTTATATTATTAAGGTAATGACAATATCACTCATAACAGCTACATACAACAGTGGGAAGACCGTGGAGGATACTCTGCGGTCGGTTCTTGCACAGACATATAAGGAGATAGATTATTGGGTTGTAGACGGTGGTTCGAAGGATGACACAATGGATATTGTGCGTAAGTACGAGCCGCTGTTTGGCGGTCGTCTGCATTGGATTTCGGAGCCCGACCGTGGTATATACGACGCCATGAACAAGGGTATTAGCCATAGCACGGGCGACGTGGTTGGCATACTCAATAGCGACGACTTCTTCACGTCGAACGATGTGCTGGAGCGTGTGGCTGCTGAGATGCAGGCCGACAACACTCTGGATGCTGTGTATGGCGACATACATTTCATTAAGGATGGTGCCCCAGACCGCATTGTGCGCTATTATTCGTCTAAGTATTTCCATCCGTTCTGGCTACGCTTCGGCTTCATGCCGGCTCATCCGTCATTTTATGCTCGTAGGGAGGTGTTTGAGAAACATGGCTTGTACTCTCTTGATTACAAGATTGCTGCCGATTACGACATGATGGTCAGACTGTTTCTCAAGCATCGTATAAAGGCAAAATATATGCCGATGGATTTTGTAACGATGCTTATGGGTGGTTTGAGTACCAAAGGAGTGCGCAGTCGTATGGTGCTTGTGAGTGAGGACGTCAAGGCATGCCGTACGTATGGTTTTTATACCAATCGCTTTATGATTAGTCTGAAATTTCTGTATAAGATATTTGAATGTCGCTTTAGGTAATCGAAATGTAGTCCTTTTGCCTTGCAGAAGGACTCCTTTTGCTGTTCAAAACGAGTCCTTTTGCAGCCTAAAACGAATCCTTTTGCAATCTAAAAGGAGTCCTTTTGATTAAGCAGAAAAAGTATATTCAATATACTTGCCTATATAATATATATTACTTCGCCAACGAATACGTATTACTTCGCCTTTGAATACGTATTCAATTTATTTTGACTTCCCCGTTATTAGTTCGTTGAGCAAGAAATCGTAGACATAACGTGGACTCTGATAATATAACGCTGTTTTGTCGTCAATCAACCGTAAATAGGTCTCTGAGTTGATGACGATGTCAAGTGCTTCGGTCATTGTCGAAGCCTTGCCGCTTTCAAAGAGCAGTATGGCAAGCTTTGTTACCATATCGTCTTTCATTATTTCTTTATCATTTTTCATTATTTTATTCTCTTTACTATTGAAAGGGCTTTTTCTGTTCCGAAAAAGTACTGTATTGTCAAGCCCTTCATGTATTTTAATTTGCAGACGAGTGTCGGAAGATCTATCAATTGATTTTCGTATTTCCACAATTGTACACCTACGCGGTCGTTGGCAATCGGACCTATTAACCTGAGTTCGGGATAAGAAAGTCTTTGTAAAAGTTGGTAATCTCAATAAT
Source organism: Leyella stercorea (assembly GCF_021531655.1). The sequence goes on from NZ_JADYUF010000009.1 coordinate 96,270, forward strand.
TTTTAGTACCTTTATGAT